>CP134226.1:0-749166 GCA_031655335.1 Thalassospiraceae bacterium LMO-SO8
TTCGGCGGCACTGGCCACGGTCGAGGCCTGGGTATGGGCCGCCTGCGACAGGTCGGCCGCCGCCCGGGCCGAATTCTCGACCGTGCTGACCCGGTCCTTGACCAGATCGACGGCCTTGGCGACTTCTTCCTCCAACGCGGCATTGAGCGCCAGGACCTGACTGCGCAACCGCCGCCGGTTGCGCCGGTCCTCGGTCTCGCGCTCCGCCGCCATGCGGTTCACTTCCTCGGCGTTTTCCTTGAACACCTGGACCGTCCCGGCCATGGCGGCGACCTCGTCCGCACCATGGGTGTCGACCGCGACATTCAGATCGCCGTCAGCAAGCGCCACCATGGTGTCCGACAGGGTCACCAGACGGGCCACCAGTCGGCGGACGTACATCAGGTACACCCCCGCAGCGATCAGCAACGAGAACACGGCGAGGAACATGAGAACCTTCTTGTTCGCCGCAGCAGACGCTTCCGCGGCCGCGGCCTCTTCGGCCATCTGCGTTTCCGCCACATCGACCACGCCCGCGATGTCGTCGCTGAACTTCGCCGAAAGCTCACGGCTTTTCGCCATCAGGCCCTCGATGTCGTCCTGCGTCTTCAGTTCGGCGATGCGGTTGTCGAAGACATTGCCTTCGGCGGCACCAAAGGCAAGCAGCTTGCCGCCCTGTTCGGCCAACTTCTGGGCTGCGTCGGACTCGCTGATCAGCGACATGGCGTCCAGGAATTGCGCCTTCGATGCGATGAACCGCTCACGCAGCGGCTGCAGGCTTTCACTTTGGGTTTCCGTCGCCGCATTGCCCAGAAGTCCAACGATCTGATTGGCTTCCGCCTTCACGTTCATGGCCGCCGACAGGGGTTCGATCCCGGACTCGACGAATTCCAGCAACGCGCCCGGTTGGGTCACATCAACAGCCTCGACACCGAGGGAAAGATTGAAGGTCACGTCGTCAATGATCCCGGCGGCGCCGACGGCGAGTTCCTTGTGCAGCGCCCGCAATTGCTCCATTGCCGTGATGCGGATGCCGGCCAGCCTGTTGCGTTCGGTAACCTTTGCCTCGATCTCACCAAGCAACGCCTTCAGTTGATCGGCGCCGGACTGCAAGTCGGTCATGACTTTGGCGTCGATCTTCGCGCCGGCGACGATCTTTGCGAACTGCCCGAAGATAGTCTGCACCCGTGCCGCGATATCCTCGCGCTCAACATTCGTCTTGGCGGCCACCAAGGCCGGCGCCAGGGATGTGATCCGCGCGACGGTTTCCGACAGGCGAAGCGCATCCGCCACGGCCGGCGACTTCACATGCGTGATCTCGCCCAAGGTATTCGATGACGAGGTCATCGACACCCAACCGATGACGATGGCGACGGCGGTCGTCGCGAAAATCGCCAGTACGGACAACAGCAGCCGCCCGCCGATGCCCATTCCGCCACGCGCCATTCTGCCCGACTGGGGTGCGGCCCGGTCTTCGGGGGGTGTTTGGTCTTCCATGTGATCCGGCGTCGGCTCGTCACCGACAGCCACGTGATCCTCAACTTCCGTCATCTTAGACGCAACCTCCGGTCCCTCTTCATCCACGTAAGGGGCCTCCACCGCATCCTCGACGACGGGCTTTTCTTGGTCATTCATCGTCCCAAACCCTTTTCTTGGTTATTTAATCATCCGTCCCACATTGTTTCCTGCAGGTACGGGTAGCTCTCCCCCTCAAGGGCCACGCATCCTATGCGAAAATTCTAATTTCGTCAGTTTCGAAACGGACTTACTCCCTATTCGACCGAATAGCCGTCAGGAACACCTCACCCATGCCCCGGCTATCGCCTGGGTCCCATTCAAAATTGACACCTCCCAAATCGAAGGCGGCAATCGCAACGCAAATCCCCAAGTGCTGCCGCAGGTGCGGCAAGACCGTGTGCCCAATGACATGAAAACAGCCCCCCAGTTCCCATCATGATTGAATGATAGCCATCAATCCTCAAGGATTTCTAGCTATACAAAAGTACTAGACATCAAATATACAGTATTTTTTACAATCACAAATATTAATTAAATATACAAATATCAAATATGGTTAATTTTATTATGAAATAATTTTCAATATTAAATTATTGATAAAAATAATTTATATATTTGTTTTAAATAATAAAATTATTATATTGCATACAGCAAAAACTGAACAACCACCCTCTCGTATTGCATTCAACCTGATTTTTCACTTCGACAAAACTGCAACCAATTATCGATTTCCCGGCACCGCATCGCCGCATCCGTCACCGTTTCACTAAATCCCGGGTCCGCTGACGGCATCGCGGCATGCGCCTTGTCTCCCTCGACACGGGTGTCCAGGCGCAGCATGGCCTCGGTCTCCCGGTCCATGGCCGCTTGGTCGGGATAGATGCCCTGCGTCACCATGTCGGCGCCGTAGCGCCGGATCAGCCGCGCCATGTGAGGAAACGAGAATTCGGGGTGGTACTGGACGCCCCAGAACACCCCTTTTTCGAAGGTGAACGCCGCCGCCTGGATCGGGCTGTGGCCGTTGGCGGCAAGCACGGCGGCGCCGGTCGGCAGGCGGGTGACCTCATCGTAATGAATGGCGAGAGAGTCGAACGTCCGGGGCTTGCCCGCGAACATGGGAAACCCGACCCCCGCGTCGCTCAGCGTGATGGCGCGGCAGATACCGACCTCGCGGCCGTTGGGGCTCGGCGCCACGTCGCCCCCGGCCGCGACCGCCGCGACCTGTAGCCCCCAGCAACTTCCCAGCATCGGCACGCCGGCACCGAACAGGGCCCGCACCAGATCGACTTGACGTTGAACCTCGGGGGCATTGCCCTGGGCACGCACGAACAGGCCCGAGCCCCCCAGGATCGCGCCGTCGAAATCACTCAAGGCCGCTCCCGGCGGCAGGGCGTCGGTCCGGTCGGCGGGATGAGCGAAACGGATATCCGCATCGGGTTGGGTCCGCCGCACGGCAGCCGCGTACTGGTCCGCGTTGGTGCCCACGCCCGCGGCCGCCATGGCCGCGTTGCCCGCCGCCGTGTTGCCTTCGATGATGAGAATGCGAAGCTTCGGCGCGGTCATCTCACCCCCCTCATGTCCTGTTCCTCATTTGCCTGCCGTCATCTCACGGGCCATGCGCTCGGCCAGATTGATCTGGGTCCGGTTCAGCTTGACCATCAGGTGCTCGCGCTGGCCGCGGGGATCGAATTGGGGGTTATGGGCCTGGATGCGCGCCGCCTGGGGAGCGGCCAGGGTCAGCCACTTGTAGGCTTCGACCAGATCGCGTTTCACGCCCCAGCCTTCCTGGTACATGACCCCCATCAGGTACTGGGCGACCGGATGGCCGCGCATCGCGGCGGCGCGGTACAGGTCGATCGCCCGGCCATAGTCGTTGGCCACGCCAAGGCCGCGAAAATAAAGCTCGCCCAGCGCGAACTGGGCATCGGCGTCGCCGCCCGCCGTCGCCGCCACACGATACCATTCCGCCGCCTGGGCATAATCGACGGGCACGCCGCGCCCCTGGGCATAGGCCCAACCGAGGGCGTATTGCGCCCGGGCGGCTCCCTTGCCGGCGGCCTCGCGGAACAGGGCGACGGCGCGCTCCGGATCGGGCAGGCGGGACTCCTCGCGGATCAGAATCCATCCCAGGTCGATCCGGGCGTTCAAGTCGCCCTTCTGCACGGATTGCTCAAGCCGCGCCACGCGCTGCTTCAACGCGGTCAACGCGGGATCGTCGTCCTGGGCGGGCGCGCCGAAAAAGAACCAGGCGGCCCAGCCGGAACCCAGAAGCGTGGTCAGCAACAGTGTATAGGCAAGGAATCGCATGGAGCGGCCATTGAACGACGGCAGGCCCCTGAGGACAAGCGTCCGTTACGCGGATCAGCGGGGTTTTTCGCCACCCTGGCGGACCTGCTCCTGCTTGCCGTCGTACACCGGCCGGTCGTAGCAGGTGATCTCGCCCAGCGTGCGGTAGCAGAACACGTTCATCTGCGGGACCTTCTCGTCTTCCTCGCAATAGGTCATGCCCAGATCCTTGCGGATGGTCGAACAGTTCTTGCCGCTCGACAGCGAGATGACATGATCGACGACCGTCTTGTCCGTCGCCATGACGGATACACCCTCGGCGCCGACAATGCCGACGCAGCCGGTCATCAGCAGACAGACGGTGAAAATCGCAAGAAGTCGTTTCATTCCCTTGGGTCGCCCTTCGATACAGGTTACGGCGCATTAGACCGCCACCACCGTGCATTGTCGCTCATCATCGTTAAGGAGCCGTAAATCCTTTCATAACCGTCCGCCGCCACCGCCAGTTGCTATCGCGGGAAAAGGCCACTATTTTCCCCGCCAATTCCAACCGTTACCGACGGGAGCCAAAAGTGGCCGATCATACCGAAGACAGCCTGATCCGTGAAATCGACGACGAGCTGCGCCAGGAACAGTTCCACAAGGTCTGGAGCCGCTACGGCAAGCTCATTCTCGTCGCGGCGGGGCTGTGCGTGGCCGCCGCCGCCGGGTACCAGTTCTGGGTCAAATACGACCTGGAAACCCGCCAGGCCCTGGGTGATCGGTTCGCCGCCGCCCAGAAACTGGCCGAAACCGGCAGCACGGACGCGGCAGTCGGTGCGTTCAAGAACCTGTCGGGCGAAGGCGGCGGTTACGGCCTGCTTGCCCGCATTCAGGAAGCGGGGCTTCTCGCCAAGAACGGCGATACGGCCGGAGCCATCGCAGCCTATAATGCCATCGCGGCCGACACGGGTGCCGGGAAACTGTATCAGGACTTGGCCGTGATCCTGGCCGCGGGACTGGAAGTAAACGACCCCGGCACCGACCCCAAAAAGGTTCAGGACCGCCTGGCGCCGCTCATGGCGGCCGGCAATCCGTGGCGGTTCAGCGCCCAGGAACTGGCGGCGGCGCTGGCGCTTCGCGCCGGGGACAAGGCCAAGGCAATGGAAATTTACGGCACCCTGTCCAAGGACGCGGAAACGCCGGCCCGCATGCGCCAACGCGCAACGGAATTGTTAACGATATTGCGTTAGAAGGACCCCTGAATTAATCAGGACGGGTCACGGGGAACAGGGGAACAATCGGTATGGCTGCGCCGAATAGCGGAAATCGCCGGGAACGGGGCCTGTGGGCCTGTCCGCGCGGCACAGCCCGAGGCATGGCCCTGTCCATCGCCATCGCCCTGGCGGCGCCCCTGAGCGTCGGCGGCTGCACTTATTTCACCGACCTGTTCTCCAAGGAAGAGGTGCCCCTGCCGGGAACCCGCATCGCGATCCTGACCAATCAGCGGACCTTGGCGGCCGACGCCGAATTGAAGGATCATCAGATCCTGCTGCCGGCCCCCTCGCCCAATCCGGAATGGCCGCAGCCGGGCGGCTACCCGAACCACGCCATGCATCACATCCTGGTGCCGGAGAACATCACCAAGGCCTGGAGCACGAACGTCGGCAAGGGCGTCGATGACGAGTTGCGCATTCTCGGCTCCCCCGTCGCCGCGGGCGGGCGCATCTTCACCATGGATTCCGAGTCCGAGGTCTATGCCGTCGACATGAAGTCCGGCGACACCATCTGGGACGTCGAGCTGGCGCCCGATTCCGAGGCCGACGACGGCCTGTTGTCCGGCGGCGTCACCACCGACGGCGGGCGCGTCTATGCCGCGACCGGGTTCGGTCATGTCATCGCCCTGGACGCCGCGACGGGCAAGGAAATTTGGCGCACGGTGCTGAGCGGCCCCATGCACGCCGCCCCCACGGTGCGCGGCGGGCGGGTCTTCGTCGTCACCCTGGACAACCGCACCTTCGCCCTGGACGCCAACACGGGCCAGCAGCTTTGGGATCATTCGGGCATCACCGAGTCCGCCTCTCTTCTCGGCAGCGGCAGTCCGGCCGTCGATCAGGGCGTGGTCGTCGTCCCCTATTCGTCCGGCGAACTGGTGGCGCTCAGGGCCGAGAACGGCCGCCTGCTGTGGTCGGATTCCCTGGCGTCCCTGAAGCGTTCGGACATCGTCTCCGCCCTGTCGCATATCCGGGGCCGCCCGATCATCGACCGAGGCCGGGTTATCGCGATCAGCCATTCCGGGATCATGGCGGCCTATGACCTGCGCACGGGCCGGCGCATCTGGGAACGGGATATCGGCGGCATTGAAAGCCCCTGGATCGCCGGTGATTACATCTTCGTGCTGACCAACGACGCCGAAGTCGCCGCGGTCAGCCGCGATACCGGCGGCGTCTATTGGGTCCGCCCCCTGCCCCGCTTCGAAAACCCGGAAAAACAACGCGATCCCGTCGTCTGGACGGGCCCCATTCTGGCCTCCGACCGCCTGATCGTGGCCGGATCGCATGGTGTGGCCTGGGCTTTGTCGCCCTATTCGGGTAAGTTCATCGGCGAGGTCGAAATGCCCGACGGCATTTCCGTGCCGCCCATCGTCGCCGACGGCCGGGTCATCTTCCTGTCCGACGACGCGGAATTGATCGTTTATCAGTAACCCAGTACCCGTAACCCAGTTTAGGTAATCAGGATCGGACACGCGTCCGGCCAATGTCATGCCCTTCACCATCGCCATCATCGGCCGCCCCAACGTCGGCAAATCGACCCTGTTCAACCGTCTGGTTGGGCGCAAGCTGGCCATCGTCGACGATACGCCGGGGGTGACCCGCGACCGCCGCGAAGGCGAAGGCAAGCTGGCCGATCTGAAATTCCGGCTGATCGACACCGCCGGGCTTGAGGACGTCACCGACGACAGCCTGGAAGCCCGCATGCGGCGCCAGACCGAACACGCCCTCGACGAAGCCGACGTGGCGCTGATGGTGATCGACGCGCGGGCCGGGGTGACGCCCATGGATCAGCATTTCGTGTCCTGGCTGCGGGCGCGCGGCACGCCGTCGATCCTGGTCGCCAACAAGTGCGAGGGCCGGGCTGGCGAGTCCGGGCTGTTCGACGCCTATTCCCTGGGCCTGAACGAGCCCGTCGCCTTTTCGGCGGAACATGGGCTTGGTCTGTCGGACCTGTACGACCGGCTTGTCCCCTTTGCCGAGGCCGCCGCCGCCGAGGGCACGCAAGCCTATGACAATGAAGACGAATTCGCCGACCTTGAGGAATTCAACGACGAAGGCGACGGCGATGACGCGGCGGAGCCCAAGGCCCTGCAACTTGCCATCGTCGGCCGGCCCAACGTCGGCAAGTCGACCATGATCAACCGCCTGCTCGGCGAGGACCGCATGTTGACCGGGCCCGAGGCCGGGATCACCCGCGACGCAATCTCCATTTCCTGGCACCACGGCGGGCGCGACTACCGGCTGATCGACACCGCCGGCCTGCGCCGCAAGGCGCGGATCACGGACAAGCTGGAATCCCTCAGCACCCGCGACACCCTGCGCGCGGTGCGCTTCGCCCATGTCGTGGTGCTGGTGCTGGACGCCGACGCGGTCCTGGAAAAGCAGGACCTGACCATCGCCCGTCAGGTCATCGAGGAAGGCCGGGCGCTGATCATCGCGGTCAACAAGTGGGACGCCGCCAAGGACCGGGGCGAGACGATCCAACGCCTCAGCGACCGTTTGCAGACCAGCCTGCCGCAGGTCCGGGGCATTCCCGTCATCACCTGCTCGGCCCTGACCGGCCAGGGGCTGGACAAGCTTCTGCCCACGGTCACCGCGACCTACGACCTGTGGAACACGCGCATCGGCACGGGCGACCTGAACCGCTGGCTGACCGACATGCAGGAAGCCCACCCCGCCCCCATGGGCAAGGGCGGCAAGCGCATTCGCCTGCGCTACGCGACCCAGGCCAAGGCCCGCCCGCCCACGTTCATCGTGTTCTGCACGCGGGCGACCGAACTGCCGGACAGCTACACCCGCTTTCTGGTCAACGGGCTACGCGACCATTTCGGGCTGGACGGCGTGCCGATCCGCCTGATCTACCGCAAGGGTGACAACCCTTACGCGGATAGGAAATAACGCCACCGTTCAATCGTTCAGCGGGACCTTCTTGCCTTTGGATTTCTGCGGTTTGTTCTGCTTCGGCACCGTCACCGTCAGGACACCCTTGTCGAACGATGCCTTGGCCTTGTCGCCGACAACCCCTTCCGGCAGTTTGAACGACCGGCGGAACGAGCCGAACCGGCGCTCACGCCGGCAATAGTCATTTTCCTTGTCCTCGGACGTTTCCGACTTGTGACCGGAAATGGTCAGCACGTCGCCGTCGACTGCGACCTCGACATCGCCTTCCGACAGCCCGGGCAGATCGGCCTTCAACACGAACTTGCCGTCGCCGTCACTGACGTCGACCTCGGGATTGAGGGCGACCCCGGCCGGAACGCCGAACATCTCAAGCGGGCTGAGGCGGGCCAGATCGGCCCAGCGCCGGTTCATGTCCTCGAAATAACGGTCCGCCTGGGCCCGCCATTCCTCAAGGCCGGCCGCTGGAGGCACCGCCCCAGAGGGCAAGCCTCCGAACGGCTGCAGGCGGCCAAGCCCGCTCCAGGCGCTGAACCAATCGCTCATCAGACGTTCCATGTCGGTACGCCACGCCTCCGCCGGTGTCGTGGCATCCTGCTTGACGGAAACTTCGCCACCCTCGGCGCGCTTTGCCTCCACCTTTTTTTCCGGTGTGGATTGTTGTGTAGTGCTCATCGGTATCCTCCTTCCTCACGCGATGGCCCGGTATATGCGGGAAAGATGATTTAAGGGGCGATGCCCCGCCATGACCTAGGTCAATTGCGGACACGGAAAACCCCGCGCGCCGATGACGCGCGGGGCCTAAAGGCATCGAAGTTTTCAGGGAAGACCGGCCTAGTGATCGTCGCCGTGATGGCCGGTAATGGGGCCGTCCTTGAACAGGGTTTCGCGGAGTTCCTTGTCGAACTGCGGCATGCTGCGGCGCAGCCATTCCAGGACCATGGCCGCGTGTTCGATTTCCTCGTCCCGGTTATGGGCCAGAATGGCCTTCAGTTCCGGATCCTTGGTCGCATCAACGCGCTGCTGGTACCAGTCGACGGCCTCCAGCTCCTCCATCAGGGAGACGATCGCGCGGTGGCGGTCCATGGTCTCTTCGGACAATTTCTCCAGGGGTTCGTGGAAACCTTCGCTCGACATGGGAACTCCTTAATACAGCTTGTTTGTGGACTATAAAGATAGTGGATACACCAGCCGGATCAACGCTCAAAGTTAGAATGTTTCTAATTTAATGGGTTGCTTACCCCCCGCCCCGTTGAAATGCCCTGTCGAATGCCGCGAGCGCCGCCGCCCGTTCCTCCTTGGAGTATCCCGAAAAAATCAGGGTCACGTCCATGGTCTCGATCTCCATGAGGGCGATCCGGCGGCGGCGTTCCGGGCCCAGGGTGATCTCCAGCCGCCGGCCGTCCCGGTCGAGAACGACGCCGTCCGCCGTTGCCACAAAACCGTCCGTGCCGAGCGCCTTGGCGATGCCGCGAAAGAAGCCCGCCCGCGTCAGGGCCATTTCCTTGGTGATGACGACGGCCTCCGCCAAGGCCTCTATCCCCCGGCCACCGGCGGCCACATGGCCAGCGCGTCGCCGTCGCGAAAGGTCGTGGCCGCCCGCGCCGAGGGTTCCACATAGACGCCGTTCAGCAGCACCAGATGGCACATCTTTTCCGGCAGGCCGAGTTGGGCGATGACCGTGGCCGGGGTCGCGTCCTCGGCCACGTCCAGATCGGCTTCGTTGCCCTTGGTGCCCGCCGGCAGGTAATCGGCGAGCGTGGCGTACAGCTTGATCCGGACCCTCATCGACGGCCCCGCCCGTCAGGCATAGGCATGGGCGACATAGGCTTCCATGATGCGGTGCGGATCGTCCATCAGCTTGGCCTTCCAGGGCCCCAGGGGCGTGCGGTTCTGGATCAGGCCGCGCAGCACGCCCATGTGGTCCGTGCGCCCCAGTGACAGGGCGCCGACCAGCACGTCGTCCTTAAAGTTGAGGCGCAGGTACTTGAAACGCGCGCGGTCCAGGGCTTCGGCACTCTGCGTGCCCTCGCCTCCTTCCCAGTCGCCGAACGAGGTCGAGATCAGCCCCGCCGTATCCAGTACGTTCATCTGTAACGAGCCTTTGTAGGGCGTGACCTTGCCGGCCATGTTCAGGGCGGCGATGCGGCCATGCTCGGTCGAGGTCGGCTGAATGGCGTGGACGTTGAAACCGCCGCCGAAGTCGGGGCCCTGGGCGCAGTCGCCTGCGGCATAAATGCCGTCGACGGAGGTGCGCAGGAATTCATCGACCAGGATGCCCTGTTCGGCCTTCATGCCGGTGCCGTCGATAAAGCCGATGTTGGACTTCACCCCGGCGGCGACCACGACCAGATCGGCGGGCGCCGTCTCGCCATTGTCCATGGCGACGGCCAGGCGGCCGTCCTTTTCGCCGACCTCGGTCACCTTGGTCGAGGTATGGACGGTGATGCCCTTCGCCTGACACCAATCCTTGATCAGGGTGCCCGCCGTCTCGTTCATCATGCGCGGCACCATGCGGTCCAGCGCCTCGACCACCGTCAGGTTGACGCCCCGTTCAACCAGGGCCTCCAGGATGATGCAACCGATGAACCCGGCCCCCATGAGGACGACCTCTGATCCCTTTTGCGCCAGTTTTTCGATCTCGCGGCAATCGTCGAGGGTCCAGCAGTGATGCACGCCGGGCCGGTCCAGACCGGGGACAGGCGGCTTGATCGGGCTGGCCCCCGTGGCGATCAGAAGCTTGTCGTAAGGCTGCTCGCCGCCACCTTCCAGCAGGACCTTCCGGCCCTTGGCGTCGATCCCGGCGGCGCGTCCCTGGCGATAGGTGATGCCGAGCTTTTCGTAATGCCCGGCCGCCTTGCGCAGATGCGTGCCGCCGTGGTCGATGATGCCGGTCAGGACATAGGGAATGGCCATGCGGGAATAGGGCGGATCGGCTTCCCCGCCCAGCAGAACGATGTCAGACCCCGGGTCCGTCTTGGCGAGCGTTTCCGCCGCGACGACCCCCGCCGGGCCGGCGCCGATGATGACGTAGGTCATCGCTCTACAGCCCCAGCCTGCTGACGGTCTCGTTGGTCGGCACGCCGTCCTTGGACCAGCCGCGCAGGTCGTAATATTCGGGCAGCATCTTGTCCAAGCCGTTGGTCAGCCCCTTGGCCGGGCCGGTCTTGGCCGCGTCCTTGGTCAGGCGCTTGGGCAGGTTGTCGTCCTTGCCCGTGAAACCGGCGGCCAGATTGAACCGGCGTTCCAGGTTCCACACCCGTTCTCCCAGTTCCAGCAGGCTATCGACCGACCACTCGCCCTCGCAGGCGGCGTCGATCTGGGGGGCGATGTCCTCCAGCGTCCAGGCGAAGGTCGTGAACACGCAGATGCCGGCGCTGTCGACCGCCGCCGTCGCATCCTGAAACGCCTTGACCAGGCCCGCCTTGCCTTCCGTGACGAGCGGATCGGTCTTTTCCGGAATGCCCAGGATTTCCGAGGCCACGGTATAGCTGCGCAGGTGGCATGCACCCCGGTTGGACGTGGCATAGGTCAGCCCCATGCCCTGGATACCGCGGCTGTCGTAGGCCGGGAATTCCTGGCCCTTCACGGACATGGACAGTTCCGGCTTGCCGTATTTTTCGCACAGCAGCTTGGAGCCCAGGCCGATCTCCGCCCCGAAGCCCTCGCCCCGGCCGCACAGTTCGGCCAGATCCGTCAGCGCCTTGGCCGATCCGAACTTGACCTCGATGCCGCCGGTTTCCTTGGTCGTGATGACGCCGTCCTCGAACATCTCCATCGCCGCGCCCACCGTGGCGCCGAACGAGATGGGGTCGATCCCCTGTTCGTTGCACACGAAGTTGGCGAAGGTCAGGGCGTCCAGGTCGTCGACCCCGGTCGCGGCGCCGAGCGCCCAGGCGGCCTCATATTCGAGCCCGCCCGACGCCTTCTGATACTGCGGCCGGTCGACCACCGTGTAATGGGTGCGGTCGATGGTCGACACGCGCCCGCAGGCGATGGTGCAGCCGAAACAGGCGGCATTGCGCACCAGGTTGGGTTTGCCGTCGGATTCCCGGGGTTCGGCCATGGCCTCGGCGGAAATCTTCGACGCGCCCTCGAACTGGATGTCGCGGTGATTGCGGGTCGGCAGGGCACCGGTTTCGTTGATCACGTTCATCAGAACCTGGGTGCCGTAGGCCGGCAGCCCCTGCCCGGTCACCGCATTTTCCGCCAGCACCTTCTTGCCGGCGGCGGCGGCCTTGAGGAAGGCCGGCATGTCGTCGACGGAAACCCCCTTGGTGCCGCGGATGGCGACGGCCTTCAGGTTTTTCGATCCCATCACCGTGCCGACGCCGGAACGCCCGGCGGCGCGGTGCATGTCGTTGACGACACAAGCGAACTTCACGCCCTTCTCGCCCGCCACGCCGATCGAGGCGACGCGGATCTGGGGATCGCCGTGCGCTTCCTTGATGCCTTCTTCGGTGTCCCAGACGGAGGTGCCCCAATAGACCGAGGCGTCGAGAAGCCGGCAGTCGTCGTTGTCGATGTACAGATAGACCGGCGCCTTGGCCCGGCCTTCGAAAATGATCATGTCCAGTCCGGCGTTCTTCATCTCGTTGCCGAAGAAGCCGCCCGAGTTGGAACACGCGATGGCGCCCGTGAGCGCCCCCTTGGTGATCACGGAATAGCGCCCGGCGGTGGACGCGCAGGTGCCGGTCAGCGGCCCGGTCGCCATGATCAGCTTGTTTTCAGGCGCAAGAGGATCGACCTTGGGGTCGATCTCTTCCGTCAGGTATTTGGTCGCCAGACCGCGCTGCCCGAGGTAGCGCTTGGCCCAATCCATGTTGAGGGGTTCATGCGTGCAGGTGCCCTTGGTCAGGTTGACCCGCAAAATCCGTCGTGCCCATGCCATGACATCGTCCTCCCCGTCACTGCGTCGCTTGCTGGCCGGCGTCGGTCTTCGCCGCCCATTGGCGCATCTTGTCCAGGCCGGTCCAGTTGGCGTCCACGTAGGTGATGGCGTCCGTCGGACAGGCCTTGGCGCATTCAGGGTCGCCGCCGCACAGGTCGCACTTGATGACCTTGCCGGTGGCGGAATTGTAATTCACCGTGCCGAAGGGACAGGCGATGGTGCAGACCTTGCATCCGACACAGAGGTTGTCGTTGACCTCTTTCGCCCCGGTCAGCTTGTTCAGGGATATGGCGTCGACCGGACAGGCATGCATGCACCAGGCCTCGTCGCATTGCGTGCAGGTATAGGGAACGAAGCGGCCCTGGTCGTGGAAGTTGAAGACTTTGATTCGGGACTTGGACGGATTGAACACGCCCTCGTTCTCGAAAGAGCAGGCAAGCTCGCACTGTAGGCAGCCCGTGCATTTGCCTGGGTCGATATTCAAGGCTTTCAGCATGAAATCCTCCCGTTCGGTGTTTGCTGGTGGGGACGTCCCGGTCGTTTTCCCGCGTTTTCGCGGTGCCGGGCGCCGTTTATCGATGAATTCAAGTTTAGCACCCGATCCCGGAGGGCTTGGAATGAATTTTTGTCGGCCGGAGGTGAATCAAAGCTCTTTACAAGCGAAACGACGCACGCCAAACCAAGGGCATGAGCAGTGAAGCCTATCTCAACGATTTCGAGGCGTTCCGCCGCCTGCCCCACGCGATCACGCTGTTGGGCATGTCCGGCGTGGGCAAGACCATGCTGTCCACCAGCCTGCGCCGCCGCGCCGACTGGTACCATTATTCGGCCGACTACCGCATCGGCACGCGCTATCTGGCCGAACACATCCTGGACAACATCAAGTACAAGATCATGCACATGCAGGACACCTTCGTGGCCAACCTGCTGCGCTCGGATTCGATCTATATCAACCACAACATCAGCGTCGACAACCTGGACCCGGTATCGACGTTCCTGGGCATGTACGGCGACCCGGCCGAGGGCGGCCTGGACAAGGCGACCTTCCTGAAGCGCCAGGGGCTCTATCGCTGGGGCGAGCAGGAAGCCATGAAGGATACCGGCCACTTCATCGCCAAGGCCTGGGAAATCTACCGCTGCAAGGATTTCATCAACGACGCGTCGGGCAGCCTGTGCGAAATCGTCGATCTGGACGACCCGAACGACCCGGTGATCACCGCACTTCGCGCCGATACCCTGATCCTCTACATCCGCGCCGGCAAAACCGACGAGGACGCGCTGAAGGAACGCGCCGAGAGCGATCCCAAACCCCTGTTCTATTTCCCGTCCTTCATCGAGAAGCACCTGGCCGGACAGCCCGACGACGGCCGGGGTGTGGGCCCCAAGGATTTCGCCCGCGCCCTGTTCCCCGCCCTGGTCCAGGACCGCAAGCCGCGCTATGCCCGGATGGCGGAAAAATACGGCTTCACCATCGACGTCGCCGACCTGTTCGCCGACCCGCCCCAGGGCCAGTTCGTGCCCGACGCCGACAAGATCTTGTGGCGGGTGCTGGAAACCATGCGCGCCCAATCCGCCGACAACGAGGTTGCCGCGGCCAATGCCACGCACTATGTGAACGCATGCCTCGCCCGGGCCGAACGCCGGGCGCTGGATTTCTAAAGGTTCCTCCGCCGCGTCCGCGGCACCGCCATGAGGCCCATGACCATCAAAACCTGAAACCAACGCCGGACAGGCCGCCATGCCCATCAAGATTCCGTCAGACCTTCCCGCCCGCGCCGTCCTGGAAAAGGAAGGCGTGCCGATTATCGGCGACGATCAAGCAATACTTCAGGACATTCGCCCGCTGCGCATCGCGGTGCTGAACCTGATGCCGCTGAAACAAAAGACGGAAACCCAGTTGGCCCGCGTGTTGGGCGCCACGCCGCTACAGATCGAGATGCATCTGCTGGCGCTGACGACGCACAAGCCGAAGACCGTCGACGAACAGCACATGATCGATTTCTACCATCCGTGGACCCAGGTCACGGACCAGAAGTTCGACGGCCTGATCGTCACGGGTGCCCCCATCGAACAACTGCCGTTCGAAGCCGTCACCTATTGGGATGAACTGTGCCAGATCTTCGACTGGTCGCGGGGCAACGTGCACAGCCTGTTCAATCTGTGCTGGGGGGCTCAGGCGGCGCTCCATCATTTCTACGGCATTCCCAAGTACCAGCTGCCGCACAAGGCCTTCGGCGTGTTCGAACACCAGGTGCTCAACACCGCGTCGGAATTGTGCCGGGGGCTCAACGACACCCTGAACATTCCCGTGTCGCGCCATACGGAGAACCACGCCGAGGACCTCAGGCCCTTCCCGCAATTGGAAATCCTCATGGAGGGGGCCGCGACGGGGATCGCCCTGGTCCACGACCACAAGCTTAACCACGTCCACATGTTCAATCATCTGGAATACGATTCCGACACCCTGGACGCCGAATACCGCCGCGATGCCGAAAAAGGTGCCGACATCCAGGTGCCCGCCAACTACTACCCCGGCAACGATCCGGCCAAGACGCCGGTCAACCGCTGGCGCGCCTATGCCCATATCCTGTTCGGCAACTGGATCAACATGGTCTACCAGTCGACGCCGTTCGATCCGCACAGGATCGGCGAGGATTGACGCCGCCCTCTCCTTGATATTGTATACAATCAAGGAAGACGCACGGGCCTAAAACCCGGCGGCAAAGGGATGAGGCAACCATGAACAATATTTCCGCAACGGATCAGCGCGCTCTTTTGACGCGCCTGGCGGAGCGCATCGTCGGCTACGACCCCAAGGTGATTTCCGAAAGGGGCCTGTGGCTGGCCAAGCTGGGCATCACCGACACCGTCGGCGTGACCCTGGCGGGCCTGCCCGAGGACTGCACGCAGATCGCCCTGCGCACGCCCGGCGTCGCCACGGCGCCCGGATCGGCGTTGGTGTTCGGCACGGCGCGGCGGACCAGCGCCCTCGACGCCGCCTTCATCAACGGCATCGCGTCGCATGCCCTTGATTTCGACGACTTTTCGTCCGTGTTCGGCGGCCATCAGTCGGTGCCGCTGGTCGCCCCCCTGTTCGCGCTGGCCGAGGACCGGGGACTTTCGGGACAGAACCTGATCACCGCCTACGCCGTGGGGCTGGAGGCGGAAATGCGCCTTGCCCGCGCCGTTCACCCGCATCATTACGACAAGGGCTGGCATCCGACCGCGACGCTCGGCATTTTCGGCACCGTCGCGGGGTCGGCGCGGCTGATCGGCCTGTCCGCCGAGCAGACCGCCATGGCGCTGGCCATGGCGGCCTCCATGGCCAGCGGCCTGAAGGCCAACTTCGGGACCATGACCAAGCCGCTGCATGTCGGCCATTCCGCGCGATCCGGCGTGTTGGCCGTGCTGCTGGCCGAACAGGGCCATGACGCCAATCCGGGGGCCATGGAACATCATCAGGGCTTCTTCGCGGTGTTCAACGGCGCGGGGACCTACGCCGCCGAGCGCCTGTTGGATGGCTGGGACGACGGCCCCTGGGAAATCGAGGCCGAGGACCTGGCGATCAAGCAGTTCCCCTGTTGCGGATCGACCCATCAGTGCATCACCGCCATGCAGCGCCTGGCCGGCAAGCACGAGATTCCGGCCGAGGCCGTGGCGGGTATCGAGATCATGCCGCACCAGCGGCGCCTCAGGCACACCAACACACCTCTGCCCGACAGCGAACTGGAGGCCAAATTCTCGGTCCAATACGCGGTCGCCCGCACGCTGTTGGACGGCACGGTGCGGCTGAAGGATTTCGAAGGCGACGCCTTCCGCGAGGATGCCGTCAGGCGCCTGCTCGCGGTCACCACCGCGCGGCCGCATCCCGACCTGGACGGCGATGACAAGGACAATTGGGGGGCGGAAGTGATCGTCACCCTGAAGGACGGGCGCAAGCTCGCGGAAACGGTGTCGAACCTTATCGGACGCAGCGGCGACAACACCATGACCCGGGACGAATTGTGGGAAAAATTCGAAGATTGCGCCGGTCGGGCCCTGCCGGCGGACCGACTGCGCCCGCTGTTCGACGGTCTGATGTCACTTGAGGGCGAGGAAAAAATCTCCGCCCTGGTCGCCTTGATGGACCCCGGCTCCTGAGGTCTGCACCCAGGTCTGCCCAGCCATGACGAATTTATGAAACCTGCCCCTTGTTAGGGTGGAAAAACTAGCGCAATCTCTGCTCCGTGGTGACCCAATAGGCAGTGCGGCCATATCGCTCTTGCGCGAGGGTCGTGCGCCTTATTTATGCGCCAATTACGCGTTTTCCTACCCGTGCGGCCGGGTTGTGTCGCGTGTTGAGGCTTGGTCACGTTACCGCTCTTGGGTATCTGAAATAAGATGAAGAACGTTCTCGCGGCGGCCCTGGTCGCCGCCGTCCTGCATGGATTAGCCTGGGCCACGACCCTGGAAACGGCGGCACTGCCCGACGTGACGGGCAAGGTGCATTCCATGTCCTTCAACATCGGCGCCCCTCGCGAAGTCTGGTTCGGGCGGTCGGCGACCCTGCGCGAACTGGCCAACGCCTTGGACGTCATCAAACCCGTGTCCCGGTCCGTGCGCACCTATACGGTCAGCGGCATCCAGGCCCAGGTGCCCGCACTTGCCAAGGAACGCGGGATCGAGGTCATGCTGGGCATCTGGCTGGGCCGCGACGACGCCTCCAACCGGCGGGAGATCGAGACCGCGGTCGCCCTGGTGCGCAAGTATTCCAACATCCGCGCCGTGTTCGTCGGCAACGAAACGCTGCTGCGCGAAGACCTGACGCTGGAAGAGTTGATCGCCATCATCCGCGAGGTGCGCACCCGCGTGCCCGTGCCGGTGACCACCGGGGAAACCTGGGACCGCTGGCTTTCCCATCCCGATCTGGTCGACGAGGTCGATTTCATGTCGATCCACGTGCTGCCTTACTGGGAAGCCGTCGGCGCACAGAACGCCGTTTCCTATGCGTTCGAACGCTACCGCGAGGTGCTCGACACGTTCCCCGGGAAGGACGCGATCATCGCCGAATTCGGCTGGCCGTCACGCGGCTACCGCAACCGCGATGCCGGCCCCGATCCCATGACCCAGGCCACCATCATCCGCAAGTTCGTGTCCGAGGCGTCGCGCCACGGCATCGGCTACAACCTGATGGAAGCCTTCGACCAGCCGTGGAAGACCATGGAAGGAAGCGTCGGCCCCTATTGGGGCGTGTTCGACCATGACGGCAACGCCAAGTTCTCCCTGGCCGGCGCGGTCGAACAGCCCGAACAATGGCGGCGCGGCATCCTGGCCCTGATCCTGGGACTGGTGATGACCGTGCTGTGGCTGATGACGCGGCGGCCGACCTTCGGCCATGCCCTGGCCATGGCGATCGCCGCCAATGCGCTTGCCGCCGCCGTTGCGGTGGCGCTGCTCTATCCCTTCGAGAACTATCTGAACGTGGGGTCGGCCATCGCCTGGAGCCTGGGCATGGTGTTGATGCTGCCGCTGACCCTGGTGACCCTGGGCAAGCTGGATGAGGTCGCCGAAGTCACCCTGGGCCCTCGGCCCAAGCGCCTGTGGCGAACCGAAAACGCCCCGGCGGATGCCCCCCTGCCCAAGGTGTCGATCCAGATCCCCGCCTACCGGGAGAACCCGGAGATGCTGATCGAGACCCTGAATTCCTGCGCGGCCCTCGACTATCCGGACTTCGAGGTCGTGGTCATCATCAACAACACGGCTGACGAAAGCCTGTGGCGGCCGGTACAGGCCCATTGCGTGAAACTGGGCCCACGCTTCAAGTTCCTCAACTTCCCGAAGATCGACGGGTTCAAGGCGGGCGCGCTGACCGCCGCCATGGCCCATGTCGCCGAGGACGCGGCCGTCCTTGCCCTCATCGACGCCGACTACGTGGTCGATCCGAACTGGCTCAAGGATCTCGTGCCCGCGTTCGCCGACCCCAAGGTGGCCATGGTGCAGGCCCCCCAGGATCACCGCGACGGCGAACGCTCGCTGCTGGCGCGCTGCATGAACGCCGAATACACGGGCTTCTTCGACATCGGCATGGTTCAGCGCAACGAGGCCGACGCGATCATCGCCCACGGCACCATGCTGCTGGTCCGCCGCGCCGCCTTCGACGCCGTCGGCGGCTGGTCGCCGGACACCATCACCGAGGACACGGAACTGGGCCTGCGCCTGTTCGAGGCTGGATACCACGCCCATTACACGCGCCGGCGCTACGGCTGGGGCCTGCTGCCGGACACCTACCGCGCGTTCAAGACACAGCGCCACCGTTGGGCCTATGGCGCCGTGCAGATTTTTTTCAAGCACTGGCGCCACATGCTGCCGGGCGCCAAGACCCTGACCCGCGCGCAGAAAGTTCATTACGTGACCGGCTGGCTGCACTGGCTGTCGGATTCCGTGGGCGCGCTTGCCGCCGTGGTCAACCTGGCCTGGGTGCCGTTCATTCTGTTCGTCGGCGTGATGCTGCCGCCGATCCCCTTCACCTTGCCGATCCTGGCCGCCTTCGCGGCCGGGCTGCTGCACTGCGTGCTTCTGTACGCGGCGCGGGTCAAGATCGGCCCGGCGCGCATCGCCGGCGCCGCCCTGGCCGCCGCCAGCCTGCAATGGACCGTGGCGCGCGCCATCTATGACGGCATCAAGGTTCCCAACCTGCCGTTCCAGGTCACCCAGAAGGGCAAGGCCGAAAAGACCAATGCCCCGGCGGTCAAGGCCGCCCCGGCGTCGCCCGTGCGCACGGAGACCCGCATCGGCCTGGCATTGATGACCAGCTCGGCCGCCCTGTTCGCGGTCAACACAACGGGGATCGTCGAACTTTACCTGTTCGCGGGAACCTTGCTGGTGCAAAGCCTGCCGTTCCTGGCGGCGACCGCCATGTACGCCCTGGAACGCCGGGACGCCGCCCGCCTGACCCGCGGCAAGGCCGCCATCGGCACCCGCAATCCGGCCATGAACGTCGGCGGAACCGCCGACCAGGCGGCGGCATAAAACGTTCACATTCCCGCGCAAGGCCAGGTAATCCGGGCCCAGCCGCCTATCCGCCCCTTGCCCCGCCCGTATTTTCCGGGGGGTCCGGTTGATCTGCCCCACCCCGGCTGTTACCCTTGGGTCATTGCCCGTGGGCGGCACGCTGGCTTTTGCCTAAGAACGCGAAGGTCGGTTTGGGCATGAAAACCTGCTGTCCGGGCGGTGGACGCGTCGGGATCGTACTGGTCCCGCTACCCCTTCGGGGTGGGTAATGACAATTAGGAAAACGCGTCTTTCGGATCACCCGTCGCAATCACGCGAACCGGGTTCTGGGTCCTTTTAACCGCCAAATAAAACCAGATCGCTTCGGCACGTCCGGGCCTTGTCGCCCCGAGTTGCGCCGTGCCGTCGACCATCCGAGCGAGCCCGTCCTGGGCCCGCTCGTTGCCGTGTGCCGCCGATTTTCCGGCGGCCGGGGATCAATCACGACGCCTTGGAGGGCCGCAATGGACGACATCAATCAAGAACGACAGGATTTCGGCGACAATCCGCTGGAGACCCGAAAAACCGACCACTACCAGCGGGAATACGTCCAGTCGTTCGTGGAGAAATGGGATGAACTCATCGACTGGGACGCCCGCGCGGAAAGCGAAGGCCAGTTCTTCATCGACATGCTGAAGGCCCGCGACAAGCACCGCGTGCTCGACGTCGCCACGGGCACGGGCTTCCATTCCGTGCAACTGCTGAAGGCCGGGTTCGACGTGACCAGCGCCGACGGCAACGCGGAAATGCTGACCAAGGCATTCGAGAACGCGCGCGAACGCAACCTCGTGCTGCACACGGCTCATGCCGACTGGCGCTGGCTGAACAAGGATGTGCACGGCAAATTCGACGCCATCATCTGCCTGGGCAATTCGTTCACCCACCTGTTCGACGAGAACGACCGGCGCCGCGCGCTGGCCGAATTCTACGCCGCCCTCAAATGGGACGGCATCCTGATCCTGGATCAGCGCAACTACGACGGCATGCTCGATCACGGCTTTTCGTCGAAGCATAAATACTACTACTGCGGCGATCAGGTGACGGCCGAACCGGAACATATCGACGATGGCCTGGCCCGGTTCTGCTACTCGTTCCCCGACGGATCCCAGTTCCACCTGAACATGTTCCCCCTGCGCAAGTCCTATACGCGCAAGCTTCTAAGCGACGTCGGGTTTCAGAAGATCAAGACCTACGGCGATTTCCAGGAAACCTACCAGGACAACGACCCGGACTTTTACATCCACGTCGCGGAGAAAAATTATCATGAGTAGGCGCTCGCAGGCAGTCCGCAAGGCCGAGGAATATTACGACTCGTCGGAAGCCGATGCCTTCTACAAGAACGTCTGGGGTGGCGAGGACATCCACATCGGCATCTACAACACCCCCGACGAAGACATCGCCCAGGCCAGCCGACGGACCGTGGAAACCATGGCCTTGCAGATCCCGGGACTGGGCAGGAAGACCCGCGTCATCGACCTGGGGGCCGGATACGGCGGCTCCGCCCGCCATCTTGCGGGCACCTACGGCTGCCGCGTGACCTGCCTGAACCTGAGCGAGACCCAGAACGACCTGAACCGGGATAAGAACGCGGAAACCGATCTGGACGCCCTGATCGATGTCGTGCACGGCTCGTTCGAGGACATCCCGGCCGAGGACGCCTCCGTCGACCTTGTGTGGTCGCAGGACGCCATCCTCCATTCCGGGGATCGTCCCCGCGTGCTGGATGAAATTTCCCGGGTCCTGGCCCCGGGCGGGCATGTCATCTTCACCGACCCGATGCAGGCCGACGACGTGCCCGACGGCGTGTTGCAACCCATCCTGGACCGCATTCATCTGACGACCCTGGGCTCTTTCGCCTTTTATCGGGACGAATTCGCCAAGCGCGGTTTTTCAGAAGTGCGGTTGTCGCCCATGCTGAACCAGTTGCGGACCCATTACTTCCGCGTCGGCGAGGACCTGAAACGCCGGTATGACGAGATCGTCCGCCTGTCGGGAAAGACCTACGTCGACAACATGCTGCGCGGGCTGGATCATTGGGTCAACGGCGCCGACAAGGGGTATCTCGCCTGGGGTATCCTGCACTTCAAGAAGGGCTGAGCACGCCCCATACCGGCCCTATTCTGGCTGCCTAATTTTTCGTCCTCGGACGCTTTCTTCGCTCGATGACGTCCCGCTGCTCGGTCACGGCCGTAAGGATTTCCTCAAGCTTGAAGGGCTTCGGCAGATATCTGTCGAAGCCCGCGTCCAGGCCGCGTTCGGCATCGCCGCTCATGGCATTGGCGGTCAATGCGATAACCGGCGTATACCTTAGTTCTGGGTCAGATCTGATCTCGGCGAGGACGTCGTATCCGTTCATGTCCGGCAGGTCGATATCCAGGAAAATGACGTCCGGATGAACGTCCCGGGCGATGGCGAGCCCCGTGGCGCCGTCCTCCGCTTCCAGGTATTCGACATCGTCGAGCATCTCCATGAAGTTTTCGAACAATGCCCGGTTTATGTCATTGTCCTCGACATAGAGAACCTTCATGTGGCCGGCGATACGCTGCGTTTTGGGAGCGTCCGCGTCCGCCGACTCCTGATGGTTATTGACGTTCTCGACATCCGCCGAATGCAGATCGACCCAGAACCGGCTGCCCTCGCCCTCGACGCTTTCGAAGTCGATGCGCCCACCCATCAGCTCGACATAGTTCCTGACCAAGGCAAGGCCGATGCCGCTGCCTTCGATCTTTCCCTGTTCGGCGCCAAGGCGGTTGAACGGCTGAAAAACGCCGCTTTGCCGGTCCGCCGGAATGCCGCGGCCGTTGTCGGTCACGGTGATGCGAAACGTTTCCCGGGAAAGCGCCTCGCAGGAGAATTCCACCCAACCGCCCGCGCGATTGTACTTGATGGCGTTGGACCCGAGATTGATCATAACCTGCGTCAGGCGCGTCACGTCCGCCGTCACGAAACTGTCGTCCCTGCCCAGGTTCGGCGCGCGCATTTCAACCCCGAATTTTTCCGCCAGCGGTTCAAGAGTCGCCATGACGGATTTCACGATCGCGACGACATTGACGGGCTCGATCGATATCGTGATGCGGCCGGCCTCGATCTTGCTCAACTCCAGCACGCTGTCCATCAGGCTCAAAAGATGTTGGCCGCTTCTTTTAATCAGGCTCGCATGTTCAAGCTGCTTGTCGTTGAGCGTGCCGAAATGCTGCGAGATCAGGATATCGGTGAACCCAAGGATCGAGTTCATGGGCGTGCGCAATTCATGGCTCATCGAGGTCAGAAACGCCGATTTCGCGCGGGTCGCCGCCTCGGCGGCCTCCCGCGCCTGCTTTTGCGCAATTTCCGATGCCTTGATCGCCGTGACGTCGAAGACGAAGACATAAAACCCCTGAACCTTTTCGCCGGAAACGTCCGGCAGGTATTGCGCTTGGGTGAACCGCGGGACACCTTCGGCATCGACAAGTTCTCGTTCGAACGCCTGCGGCTCCCCCCGCAGGGCTCCCTCGATATACACAAGGCTCTTTTGATATAGATCCTCGCCCATAAGTTCCTTGATGTGCCGGCCGGCCAGCCATTCCGGCGTCACACCGAACCATTCCTCATAGGCCTTGTTGGCGAAACGGTTGTGCTGATCGCTGTCCCAATAGGCGATCATCGACGGCACGCTGTCCAATACGTTCCTCAGGTCGCGCAAGGCCGTGTTCAGTTCCACCGTGCGCGTGGCGACACGGTCTTCCATCTCCCGCAACAAGGCGCGAACCTGCAGTTCCGCCTGGTGCCGGTCTTCGATATCCGTGTTGGAGCCGAGCCACCGCAGGACATTTCCGTCCGCATCCATGACCGGATCCGCCCGCGCGAAAAACAGCCGGTACGTCCCGTCATGCCCTCTGATGCGGAATTCGGTCGAGAACGGCACCTTGGTTTCAACCGATTTCCGCCAGACGGCCATCAGATGTTCCTGGTCGTCCGGATGGACCCAGTCCAGCCAGCCGTCGCCCAACAGCGGCCGAGAGGACGCGCCGGTGTAGTCGGCCCATTGCTGACTGAGAAAGTCGCAGACACCGTTGGCGTCGCAGGTCCAGACAAGCTGCGGCAGGGAGTTGGCCACCTCTTGCCAGCGTTGTTCGCTGGCCGCCATGACCTTGACGGCTTCGCGTTCTGCCGAGATATCGGTGACGCCCGCGACGACCAGTTTCCTGTCGCCGATCGACAAGGGGGCGAGGCGCGCGGTAATGGGAAACCGCGTTCCGTCGGCCCTCACCGCCTCCAGGTCCTGGCCGCTGCCCATATTGCGGGGCTGATAATCGTAATTTTCGCGAAGTTCCTTGTGCGCGTCCCGCACGTTGGGCGGCACCAGATCGTCGACGGGTTTTCCAAGCAGGTCGGACATGGACCAGCCGAAAACACGTTCGCAATAGGCATTCGCGCGAATGATGATCCCGGCCTGATTGACGACGAGCAGCGCCTGGGGCGTCGCGTCGATGATCTTGTAGGCCAATTCCTCTTCTTCCCACCGGGCCTGCTGGGCTTGTGCCCGGTTTCGCGAGAAATTGTACGCGGTCGCGGTGCCGAGAATTCCCAACAAGACAAGGGTTAGACTGAGAATGCCCGGGGTGATTCCGGCATATTGCTTGGCAAATGCGGGGCGCGGATGGAAGCTTAGGCGCCAACGGCGTCCGAACACCTCCACCTCGTCGCCGATGACCGCCTCGATCCTGGGATCAAACCCCGGCGAACGATAGAACTCGATCTCGTCACTGACGTCTGTAATCGAAAAGGCGATTTCTTCCCGGCGCGGGCCCAGGTCCTTCAGGACCTCGCTGACGACAAGGGGCGAATAGCTCCACCCCACCGTTTGCTTCACACGTTCTTCCGGGTCGTCCGGCACATCGGCCCGCCAGTAGATCGGCATCAGAATAAGAAACCCGTGGTTCGTTTCACCCGACGCCTGAACCAGTGTGATCGGCGCGGTCAGCCGGGTTTCACCGCTTCGCGCCGCATTCAGCGCCGCGGTGCGCCGGTTGCTTTCCGACGCAATATCAAGGCCCGTCGCCCCTTCGTTACCCTTGAGGGGATAGATGTACTTGATGATGAAACGCTCGCCCGCGTTCGGGGCAAGTTCGCGCAGGTTGAACGAAGGAAATTCGTCCACACGCGCCGCCTCGATGAACCGCGCCGTTTGTTCGTTCGATATCTTGACGATGAACCCGAAACCACGTGCGCCGGGAAACTCCTGAAACCGTTCACGCGACGAGAAGTATTCCTCGAAGGTGTTTCGAGGGATGTTTATCCGGCCACCGGCGATGATCGCGCCGCGCGTCCCGCGCAGGCCATACTGATACAGCTGAAAGCGTTCCTCGACGAGCGTCGTGAACTCCCGCGTGAGCGCGGAAAACCGCTCGTGAGCGGTGTTCTTGTTGTCGATATGCTGAAATATGCCCGCAGACGCCGCCACCACCGCCGTCAGGGCGATGCCGAATACGGCGACAGCAGGCGGGCGGATGGCACGGTCGGCCGCCATATGGCTTGGTCCTTTAGCTGCTCCCCCCACACAAGAAATCCGGGAAGGCTTTGAACGTCGAAGCCTTCCCCTGAACTGACTTAAGGTATCCCTCGATGGAACCACCGCGCAACCGGACAATCGCCAAACTCAGCATTGGCCACCCCGGTCTCCGTCAAGGCGCTTCCGACACACCGGAAAACCGGCACGGGATCCTCGGCGGGTTCAGATTGCCGCCTTGCGCCATTCGCTGCCGGCATGGGGACCGCAGGCCTGGCGCGCCTTGGCCAGCATCTTGCGTTCCGAGGCCGCCATGCGTGGGGCGCCGTTCTTGTCCGCACCGCTGCCCTTGCCGCCAACGGTTTCATGCAGCAGGGATTTGATTTGCTTGTGCAGGTCGTTGATATCGTCGCTCATCACCGTCACCTCATTTTTTGCGGCCACTGTGCTTGTAACCTTTGTCGGGAGCGCGAGAAATTACACGGAAGTATGCGTTCGGCATTCTTCGGTATGGGATGTCGCCCGGGCGCTGAACCGTCATTCCCCGCCCGAACCGCCGCGAAGAACCCACGGCCGATCCATTTAAATTTCCACCATGCAACGATCAAGAACGCCCGGCTTGAGGGTAAGTCTTATGCCTATGACGATCGTCTAGCTGATGCCACCCGTTAATGAGTGATAATGTATTCATTGGCGGAATTAATGCCGAAATATTCTCCTGGAGGAAATCATGTCAAGTATCCTGAAACACGTCATGGCCGTGCTCGCCGTGTTTACCTTGCTGGCCGTCTCGCACCCGATTCAAGCGGACACCCCCCACGAGGCCCCGATGAAGGAACTCGCTGCCACGAAAGTGAAAGCCTGGATTTCGGACCCTGCGATTATCGGGGCAATCAAGGCGCAAAACACCGCCAACGCCGCCTTGACCGAAGACGCCATCCTCAAATTGGACAAGCAATGGCGTGCCGAAACCAAAGCCGGCTCCGGCCCCCTTGTCGACAAGGTTCTGAACAATGCGCTGTCCGCGTTCCTGAAAAAGGTCAAAGCGGACGGCGGCGGGCTTTACACGGAAATCTTCGTCATGGATGCCAAGGGCCTGAACGTCGGGCAAAGCGACATCACGTCGGATTATTGGCAGGGCGATGAGGCCAAGTGGCAAAAAACCTACCCCGTCGGCCCCGGCGCCGTCCATATCGGCAAGGTCGCGCAGGATGAATCGACGCAGAAATTCCAGTCACAACTTAGTCTTCCCATCACCGATCCTGCGACCGGCAAGAATATCGGCGCGATAACCATCGGTGTCGATTTGGAAGCATTGGGAATTTAACGCTTCCCTTTGGACAGCATACGCAGCGTGTCCCTACCCAGGCGTCTCCGGAAGATCGAAACCCGACCTTCCGGAGACCGCTTGGCGTATTTCGAGGGACACTCCGTTGCAGGTAGGAATTTCACGGAGGAGAACAATGTCTGTGTCAAACACGGAAATTGGGTCCGCTCATACCGAAGTGGCCCAGGATTCGGCCGCGCCGGAGAAATCTAAATCCGGCTCGCTCGGCCGCCGCATCAGCCTGATCCTCGCGGCCGCCGTCCTCGTCGGCTTGGCCGCAATATTGATTCTTCAATCCCTGAGCCTAAAAAATGCCCTGATCGATTTGGCCCATGTGAAAAACCGCCAAGTTACCGAACTGTTGGCGTCTCAGGTTTCGGGCGGATTGCGGTGGAGCAAGAAAGAGGCCGTCGACCAGGCATACCAGCAACTGGCGAGCAGCGCGGATTCAGATCTTGCCACGTTGGTTGCATTCGACAAAAAGGATCAAGCCCTGTCTTCTTTCCAGTCGGAGCGTTTCGCCAAGGCGGATCTGAACGACGCAATCGCAAAAGGCGGAGACGCCTTGAAAGAAGGAAAAACCGTCACCTGGGAAGGCGACAAAAACTTCGTTGTCGCCACCCCCGTGCTTTCGGGAAAGAACAACGACCGGGTAGGAACCCTGGCCATCGCCTGGAGCACCGACCGCGAGGCGGCATCCATCACAAAAGCGACGACGACGGGCATGACCGTCGCCGTCGTGACGCTTGTGATTCTTGTCGGGCTGTTGCTGTTCATCATCAATCGTCAGGTTTCGGTGCCACTCCAAACCATTACCCGCGTCACCACCAGGCTTGTGGCAGGCGACCTGGGCATCGACGTGCCGTCACAGGAACGGAACGACGAGGTGGGGGCGCTCGCCAAGTGCATCCAGGTGTTCAAGGAAAAGAGCACCGAAATGGAACGCATGAAGCTTGAGCGTGACGAGATGGAACGCCGGGCGTCGGAAGAAAAACGGTCGTCTATGGCGGAACTCGCGAACACCTTCGAACGAAGCGTCGGCGAAGTGGTCAACGGACTTTCCGTCGCTGCGGACGAAATGACAAGCTCCGCCGACCTGATGACCGCCGCCGCCGACGAAACCGATCAACAGTCCAGCAATGTCGCCAATGCGTCCAGCATCGCGTCGAAAAACGTGCAGACCGTAGCCGCCGCAAGTGAAGAACTCTCAAGCTCCGTGTCCGAGATTAGTCGCCAGGTTTCGGAATCGGCCCGGATCGCCTCAAGCGCTGTGCAAGAAGCGGAGAATACTAACGCCATGATCCAAAACCTGGCGACCGCCGCCCAAAGCATCGGCGAGGTCGTGTCGCTGATTACCGACATTGCCGAGCAGACGAACCTATTGGCGCTAAATGCGACGATTGAAGCCGCGCGCGCCGGAGATGCCGGCAAAGGCTTTGCCGTCGTGGCGTCCGAAGTCAAGAACCTGGCCAATCAGACCGCCAAGGCGACCGAGGAAATCAGCAAGCAGATCGGCGACATTCAGGCGGCGACAGGAAACGCCGTCACCGCCAATGAAGAGATATCAAAAACGATCCGCCGCATCAGTGAAATCGCATCCGGCATCGCCGCCGCGGTCGAACAACAAGGTGCAGCGACGCAGGAGATTGCCCGCAATGTCGAACAGGCTGCATCCGGCACCAACGAGGTGACACAAAACATCACCACCGTGGCGGAAGCGGCGAAGCGGACCGGCGAAGCCGCAAGCCAGATTCGAACGGTTTCGACGACCGTATCCGAGAAGGCGCAGATGTTGCGGGAAGAAGTCGATAGTTTCTTGACCAGCATCCGCAACGGCTGACGTCGTCCAAGCCCTTGTCCGGCCCGGCCGGCCCCTTGTATTCCGCACGGCCCGGCCGGAGCGGATTTCCGCCCCTGCCCAATCCCGGCGCCTGCGAAACCTACCTCCGGCTTTTGCCGGGGAGCCCTCTCAAGACAGCGTACGTTCCGCCGGAAATCTGAGGATCACCGTCGTTCCCTTGCCGACCTCGCTTTGAATGGCAAGGTCGCCGCCGTGCAATTCAACGAGCTGCTTGGACAGGGTCAGACCCAGCCCCGTGCCTTCGTGGGTGACGGTATGGCTGGTGCGGACCTGACCGAACGCTTCGAGGACCAGGGGAATATCCTCGGCGGCGATGCCGATGCCCGTGTCCGCGACCTCGATCCTGATGCCGCCCCGGTAATCGACGCCGGTCGACATCGTCAGGGCGCCGCCTTCGGGCGTGAACTTGTTGGCGTTGGCAAACAGGTTCATCAGGACCTGGCGGATGATACGGCCATCGCCCCGCAGTTTGGGCATGTTGTCGGGAATATTGATGGACAGAACCTGACTTTTCGCGCTGATGCGCGGCGACATCAGGCGCCGAACCGCGGCAGCAAGGTCGCGCAGGTCCAAATCCTCTTCTTCCAGCTTGGCTTCACCGGCCTCGACCTTGGAGATGTCCAGGATATCGTTGATCACGTCCAATAGATGGCGCGCCGAATGCTGAATATCACCAGCATATTCAAGATACTGGGCATTGCCCATACGGCCCATGATTTCATCGACCATGAACTGCGAAAACCCGAGGATCGAATTCAGCGGCGTGCGCAATTCGTGGCTCATCATGGCGAGAAAGCGCGATTTAGCGATGCTGGCCTCTTCGGCGCGGCGCCGCGCCCCGTCCAACTGCCGGGTCCGCTCGGCCACCGCGTCTTCAAGCTGCGCGCGCGCGCCGATCAATTCCTCCTCATAGGCGGCGCGTTGCGCATGGGCGGATTCCAGGCGGTTGAGAAGACGGTTGAAGGCATCCTGCAAGTGCTTGAGCTCGCCGTCATTCGGCCCCACCGCCTGAATGTCCGAGTAGGGACGGAAGCCCGGATCGATGCGGTCGACCGCGTCGGACAGACGGGACAGCGGGCGCACCAATTGGCGTTGGGCGAAATAGCTGAACAGAATCCAGATAAGCAAAAGCTTCACCATGGCGGCGCTGAGAATCAACATGATCGACAGCCACGATCGGGTAAGCGCCAGGTTCGCCGGCACCAGCAGACTGACACGCCCGAGATGCCGGGCCTTGTCCGCCCCCTGGGCGACATAGTGAATATCGAACGAGTGAACCGCCATGCCCGAACCGTCACCGCTGCTGATGATGCCGTGGGCCCCTAGGCGGCGGCCGCTGAACGGATCTTCGACAATCACCCCCTGGGCCACGGACAGCCGCACCAGGGCCGTCAGCACCGCCCCCAGTTCCTTCTCGTCATAGGCCCAAAGCTGATCCGCGATGGGATCATGGAAGGCGCTTTTGACGATGCGGATTTCGCGCTCGATCTCTTCGTCCGCGCGGCGCAGGACATCCCAGATCAAAACGGCGGTGATCAAAACACCGATGCCCAGAAACGCCAGGAAGATCGATGAAAACAGGCGCCCGGCAAGGGTGCGGCGGCCCAAGTTCGGCGTACCGCTGGTCCTAACGGTATCTTCCAATGATCTCGCCGATAAGGGGCGAGCGGTTGATGTTGCGGATTTCGTTCCAGAAGGCATCAGCGAGTTTTGTGTTGTTCTTATGGAAGGGCTTTGAAAACAGAAGGTAGTAGGCCTTCTCCGAAATCGCGGGCCGCAACATGGCGATTCCGGTGAAGGGCCCGCCATTGTCCGCCAGATAAGGCGCGATCATGTTATCAAGTTCCGCGTAGGCCGCAACGCGCCCGTTGTCCAATTTCGCAAGATTCAATGTTTGCGTGCGTTCTTCCTCGAAAGGAATACCAAGGGCTTTAAGTTCGGTGATGACGGAATACCCCCGCGTCACCGCCACCGCGCGGCCTTGCGTGCCGCGCAGCCTGCGCCCGTCAAAGGATACGCCGGCCTCGCGGCGCACATAAAAGGAATAGGATTGAAAGAAGACGGCCCGGGACTCGTCCGGCGTCCTGCCGTCGGCAAGCGTCGGATAGACGCCGAATTCCGCTCTTTCCGGCTTGTAGCTGGCGTGGAAAATACCATCGACTTCGCCGGTTTCGACCATGAACAGCCCCCTGTTCCAGGGCACACGTTCGAAATCGAGCGAGACATTCAGGCGGCGCGCAACCTCGCGGAAGACCTCGATGGTGACCCCGGGCCTGTCTTTCGGAACCTTGGCCGTGGTGCCGTAATAACGCGGTGGGTTTTCGACAGGCTCATAGACCAGACGGATGGTTTCCGCCTGTGCCGGACAGGCAAGCAGCAGCGCCACGACGGCCAAACCGCAGAACCGAAGCATTTCTTCCTCTCGAACCAACGCAGGCAGCCCGCAACGCAGGCGTTCCGGCCAGCATACAGAACAGAGGATATCGGCTGAACATTAAGCCTAAATGACAAAGGGCGGATTGAGCCGACCCGCTTAGAACTTCATCGCCTGGGCAACGACGACGTGCTCCAACCCCTGGATTTTCGCCAAAAGCTCGGATGGCGGCGCTTCGTCGATTTCCAGCAGCGCGATGGCGTCGCCGCCGGCCTGGGCGCGGCCCAGGTTGAAGGTCGCGATGTTGATGCCCGCATCGCCCAGCAACGACCCCAAGGCCCCGATCAGGCCCGGTTTGTCGTAGTTGGTGATGTAGAGCATGTTCCGGCCGAGCGTCGCGTCGATAGGGATGCCCTTGATTTCGACCAGGCGCGGCCGGTCGTGGAACAAGGTGCCGGCCAGCGAGCGGGTCTGGTTCGCGGTCGTTACCGTCACCTCGATGCGGGAATGGAACGCTCCCGCGTCGTCGGACCGCACCTCGCGCACGATGATGTCGCGATCCTTGGCGATGGTCGGCGCGTTGACCATGTTGATGCCTTCCATGGACGGCCCCAAAAGCCCCTGCAGGACGACGGCGGTCAGCGGCTTGCAGTTCAGCTCGCCGCACACCCCTTCGTAGGAGATCGTGACCTCGCGGATGGCCGAGCGCGTCGCCTGCCCGGCAAAGCTGCCGAGCTGCTGGGCGAGCGCCATATAGGGTTTCAGACGGGGCGCTTCCTCCGCCGTCACCGACGGCATGTTGAGCGCGTTGGACACCGCCCCGTCCAAAAGGTAGTCGGCCATCTGTTCGGCGATCTGTACCGCAACCTTTTCCTGGGCCTCGGTGGTGGCCGCCCCCAGGTGCGGCGTCGCGACGACGTTCTCCATGCCGAACAGGGGACTTTCCGTCGCCGGTTCTTCCTCGAACACGTCGATCGCCGCCCCCGCCACATGGCCGCTGTCGAGCGCCGCCTTGAGCGCGACCTCGTCGACCAGCCCGCCGCGGGCGCAGTTCACCAGACGCACGCCCGGGCGCGTCTTGGCCAGGGCATCGGCATCGATGATATGCCGCGTGGCATCCGTCAGCGGCGTGTGCAGGCTGATGAAATCGGCGCGGGCCAGAAGGTCGTCGAGGGAAACCTTCTCGACCCCCAGTTCCTTGGCCCGCTCCTCGCCCAGGTAGGGGTCGAAGGCGATAACCCGCATCTTCAAGCCTTGGGCCCGGTCGGCGACAACCGATCCGATGTTGCCGCAGCCGACGATGCCCAGCACCTTGCCCGTGATCTCGACCCCCATGAAGCGGGATTTCTCCCACTTTCCGGCATGGGTCGAGGCGTTGGCCGCGGGGATGTCGCGGGCCAGGGCCATCAACATGGCGATGGCGTGTTCGGCCGTGGTGATGGAATTGCCGAACGGCGTGTTCATCACCACGATGCCCTTGGCCGTGGCGGCGCTCAGGTCGACGTTGTCCACGCCGATCCCGGCCCGGCCGATGACCTTCAGGTTCTTCGCCGCTTCGATGATGGGGCCGCGCACCTTGGTCGACGAGCGCACGGCCAGGCCGTCATAGTCCCCGATGATCGCGGACAGGTCCTCGGGCGTGAGGCCCGTCTTCACGTCCACCTCGATCCCGCGGCGTTGGAAGACCTCAGCCGCGAGGCCCGACATCTTGTCGGAAATCAGCACTTTCGGCATGACGGTTCCCGCCCTTAGGCGGCTTCACCGGCAAGCTCGGCGCGGATCTGGTGGAACGACCACTCGATCCAGGGGAACAAGGCCTCCAGGTCCGAGGTCTCCACCGTGGCGCCGCACCAGATGCGGAAGCCCGGGGGGGCCGACCGATGTTCCGAGAAGTCGTAACCCGCACCTTCGGCTTCGCACATCTTGGGGATGCGGCGCAGCGTCTTGCGCAGATCGTCCTCGTTGAGGTTCGCGAAGGCCGGATCGACGATCTTCAGGGTCACCGAGGTGCACGACCGCACCTTCGGATCGGACGCCAGGAAGTCGACCCAGGGGGTACGCTCCACCCAGCGCGACAGGGCCTCGAAGTTCGACTGCACGCGGCCCAGAAGGGTCGGCAGGCCGCCGATGTCCTCGGCCCAGCGCAGACCGTCCAGCGCGTCCTCGACACACAGCAAGGACGGCGTGTTGAGGGTCGCGCCCTCGAACGGCTCGGGATTGATCTTGCCGTTTTTCTTCAGGCGGAAGACCTTGGGGATCGCCCGGTCCGGGTGAAAGGTGTTAAGCCGCTCCACCGCGCGGGGGCTGAGCGCGAGCATGCCGTGCGCGGCCTCGCCGCCCATGACCTTCTGCCAGGACCAGGACACGGCATCCAGCTTGTCCCACGGCAGGTCGACGCCGAAGATGCACGACGTCGCGTCGACCAATGTCAGGCCACCACGGTCGGCGGGAATCCAGGACCCGCGGTCCGGCACCATGACGCCCGAGGACGTGCCGTTCCAGGTGAACACCACGTCGTTGTCGAAATCGATCTGGGTAATGTCCGGCAGTTCACCGAAGGGTGCGGTGAAGGTGCGCAGGTTGTCCAGCTTCAATTCCTGCACGCCGTCCTTGGTCCATTCGTTGCCGAAGTTTTCCCAGGACAGGATATCGACGCCGCGCGCGCCCAGCAGGTTCCACATGGCGGCCTCGAAGGCGCCGGTGTCGGAACCGGGCAGGATGCCGACGTAATAGTCGTCGGGAATACCCAGGATCTTGCGGGAACGGGTGATGACCTCGTTCAGCTTCGCCTTGCCCGTGGCATGGCGGTGGGAACGGCCGAGAAAGGCGTCTTTGAGATTATCGAAGGACCATCCGGGGCGCTTGGCGCAGGGGCCGGAGGAAAAGCACGGATTGGCCGGGCGGGTGCTCGGCTTCTGAGGAACTGGCATCGAATTTTACTCCCTTCGCTTCCAGAAGGGTCCGATCCCGTTGGGGGGACCTGGCCCACGGCGGGTATACGCCCGTTGCCCGGTTCCGGTCAATCACCACCGCACGGGAGGCAGAGTTTGGCCGCCGCGCGGCATTGTCTCGGCCAAGCCCAACGACTATGGTCGAAAAAAACGAGGAAACGAGCATAGCCGCAATGGCGGACAGCATCACCAGCGCTTCAGGCGCCTCTCCCAGCCCGATTCAGGCCATGGTCGTCGGCGCGTCGGACGTCGTCGCCGAGCGCGTCAAGGCCGTGCTGCGCCGTCTGGGCGGGGTTGACCTCGTCGCCGAGGCCACGGACGGCGTCGACGCCGTCAGCCACCTGCGTCGCCGGGCCATCGACGTGATCTTCATCGACATCGGCGACCCCAAGGTCAAACTGACCACGGACCTGTCGCGTCTGCTGAAGGTCGACCGCGACGCCCAGATCGTGCTGGTCGCCACCCTGACCTTCGCCAACGTGAAGAACGCCATGGCCGGCCTGGTCGCCGGCGCCGCCGAATTCGTCCAGGCACCGGCCCGCCACACGCCGCATATCGCCGAACCCGAGTTCATCCGCCAGATCGCCGATCTGACCCTGGGCCTGGGCCGGGCGCGCCGCGACAAGGGCACCCGCGTGTTCGCCCCGCCGCCGGCCGCCAACCGCTTCGAACATCCGTCCCCCAAGGAGCTTCGCCAACGCCGCCCCCACATCCCGAAGGCGATCGCCATCGCCAGTTCGACCGGCGGCCCGCAGGCTCTGTTCACCCTGTTCACGGCCCTGCCCCGTGACGTGACCCAGCCGATCTTCCTGACCCAGCACATGCCGCCCGGGTTCACCACGGCCCTGGCCGATCACATCACCCGGCGCACGGGATGGCCCTGCGCCGAGGGCAAGGACGGCGAGCAGGTCAAGAACGGGCAGGTCTATATGGCGCCCGGCGGGTTCCACATGATCCCACGGCAGAGCGGAAACGGCGTGACGATCAAGATCGACGACGGCCCCGAGGAAAGCTTCTGCAAACCCTCGGCGGAACCCATGATGCGCGGCCTGATCGCCGCCTATGGCGCGGAAAACATCCTGTTCATCGTGCTGACCGGCATGGGATCGGACGGCAAGGCGGGGGCCAAGGCCGTCGCCGACGGCGGCGGTACCGTCGTCGTCCAGGACAAGGCCAGCAGCGTCGTCTGGGGCATGCCGGGGGCCGTGGCCGCCGCCGGGGACTGCCATGCGGTCCTGCCGCTGGGCGACCTGCCCAAGTTCATCGCCCAGGCGGCGGCGGGGAAGTAACACCATGAACACCATCGACGCGGACGACTTCCTGACGGGCTTCCTGCGCCAAAACGGCCTGGCCGCCCCGGACGAAACCCCCGTCTACACGGCCCTGGCCGGCGGCGTGTCGTCGGATATCTGGCGCGCGGACCTGGCGCGCGGGCCGGTCTGCGTCAAGCGCGCCCTGGCCAAGCTGAAGGTCAAGGCCGACTGGTTCGCGCCGGTGGAACGCAACGCCTTCGAGGTCGCCTGGATGGAAACCGCCAACGGCCTGCAACCCGGCATCGCCCCCCGGGTGCTGGCCCATGACGCGGATCAGGGCGTGTTCGCCATGGCCTATCTGGACCCGGCCGGCCATCCGACCTGGAAGGACGAACTGCATGCCGGGCGGGCCGACCCCGCCTTCGCGCGCAGGGTCGGCGAATGCCTGAAACGGGTTCACGCCGGGACGGCGGGCGACGACGGCATGGCGCAGCGGTTCAGGACCGACGAAACGTTCTATTCCATCCGCCTGGAGCCCTATCTGATCGCCACCGGCCGCGCCCATGCCGACCTCGCCCCCCGCATGGAGGCTCTGGCCAAGACCACGGCGGCGCACCGCGAGGCCCTGGTCCACGGCGACGTCAGCCCCAAGAACATCCTGGTCGACGGCGCCGATCCCGTGTTCCTCGACGCCGAATGCGCGTGGTACGGCGACCCGGCCTTCGACCTGGCGTTCTGCCTCAACCATCTGTTGCTGAAATGCCTGTGGACGCCCGCCGCGACGGACGGGTTCCTCGCCTGCTTCGACGCCCTGGCCGCCGGATACGCCGCCGCGCCCGACGTCGAGGCCCGGGCCGCCGCGCTGCTTCCGGCCTTGTTCCTGGCCCGCGTGGACGGTAAGTCTCCCGTCGAATACATCACCGCCGACGCCGACCGCGACCGCGTGCGGCGCACGGCCCGACCATTGATCATGTCGCCGCCGCCGACCCTGTCCGGCGTCCGCCAAGCCTGGGAAAGGGAACTCCGCCGATGACGGCCTCCTCCGCCACCGCCACCACCATCACCGCCGTCAAGGCCCGCCGCGTCTGGGATTCCCGGGGCCGCCCGACGGTCGAGGCCGACGTGACCCTGGCCGGCGGCGCGCTCGGCCGGGCCATCGCACCGGCGGGGGCGTCGCGCGGCAGCAATGAGGCCATCGACCTGCGTGACGGCGGTCCCCGGTTCGGCGGCTGGGACGTGACCGAGGCCCTGCGTCAGACCAACGGCGCCATCGCCCAGGCAATCGTCGGCATGGATGCCGGCGACCAGGCCGCCGTGGACCAGGCCCTGATCGCCCTGGACGGCACACCCAACAAGGCCAACCTGGGCGGCAACGCGACCATCGCCGTGTCCATGGCGGTGCTGCACGCCGCCGCCGCACAGGCAGGGCAGCCCCTGTGGAAATACCTATGGGACCGGGGCGGTCATTCCGGCACGCCGGTTCTGCCCCTGCCGGAAATCCAGATTTTCGGCGGCGGCGCCCATGCCGGGCGGCGCATCGACGTGCAGGATTTCATGGTCATCGCCACCGGGGCGGACGACTACGAACAGGCCCTGGCCTGGACCGCCGAGGTCTATATCGCCGCCGGCAAGATCATGGCCGAGCGCGGCCTGTTGCAGGGCGTCGCCGACGAGGGCGGCTTCTGGCCCGCCTTCGACGCCAACGAGGACGCCGCCGAAACCCTGGTCCAGGCCATCGAGAAGGCGGGGTTGAGGCCGGGCGAGCAGGTCTCCATCTCGCTCGACATCGCGGCGTCGGAATTCGGGAAGAACGGGCGCTATCGCCTGGCCCGCGAGGACCGGGAAATGGACAGCGGCGAACTCGCGGACATGCTGCTCGGCTGGGTCGGCCGCTATCCCATCGTGTCGGTCGAGGACCCCATGTCCGAGGACGACGCGGACGGCTTCCTGGCCTTCGCCAAGGCCGCGCCCAAGACCCTTCAGATCGTCGGCGACGACTTCCTGGTGACCAACGCCGGCCGGGTCCAGGCGGCGGCCCGCGACGGGGCGCTCAACTGCGCCCTGATCAAGCCGAACCAGGCCGGCACGGTGACGGAAACCAAGGCCGCCTTCGACGCCGCGCGGGATGCCGGAATCGGCGCCATCGTATCCGCCCGCTCGGGCGAGACCGAGGACGTGACCATCGTCCATCTGGCCGTCGGCTGGGGCGCCAAGCAGTTGAAGGTGGGATCGTTCACCCGTTCGGAACGCATGGTGAAATGGAACGAGGGCCTGCGCGTCGCCGACGCCCTCGGCTCCGCCGCCCTGCCGCCCCGGTCGGCGTTTCCCTGGGGCTGAGCGGCCCTATTCCGCCGAACGGGCCATGCCGCGCAGGCGGTTGACCAGCACGCCCATCAGCCGGTGCAGGACCTTGTCGGTCTGTTCCAGGCGTTGCAGGCGGGTCTTGAGCGATTCCTTGGACAGCACGATCAGCACCGAATTGTCGGCGGCGCGGGCCGAGGCGGCGCGCGGTTGATCGTCGATCAGCGACAGTTCCCCCAGCAATTCCCCCGGGCCGAGCGTGGCCAGGCTCTGCTCGATGGCGCCGCGCCGGTAGATTTCGATGGCGCCCGAGGAAATCAGGAACGCCTCGGTCCCGGCGTCGCCTTCCTCGAACAGGATCTGACCCTTGACCAGCTTGCGCTGTTCCGGCCCCTTGCCGCCGCCGTTGGTCGGGGTTGCCGCCGGTGCCGGCGCCGGCGCCGGGGCGGGTTTGGCGGCGGCCGGTGCCGGCTGCGCCGGTTTCTGGGCGCCGTCGTCCCAACGCTTTTCCTGGGGCGCCGCGCCGTTCGCCGCGGCCGCATTCGCCGGCGCATTGGCGAGGGCCTTGTCCAGGGTCGCGGCGGCCGTGCGTTTCAGTTCCTCGGGCAGGCCGGCGGCGGCGATCTTTTCCTTCAACACGCCCGCCACCCGTTTGGCCATCGCCGCGTCCTGACCGCCGCCGGTCAGGGCGTCGATGCCGCTCAGCCCCCGCATGGCCTGGGCCAGATTGCGGACCACGGCGGCCTGCTGCTTGGCGCCCGTATCCGTGGCCGACAGGTCGAGCACGAAGCCCGCCCGCGACGGCAGGGACGGCAGATAGGCGAGGATGCTGGCGACGGCATCCTCGGCGCTGAGATCCCCGTCCTCGCGGCCCAGGGCCATCTTGGCGCGCAGGGTCAGGGCCTCGGCCATCTGCGGGCCGCCGAGCAGCCCGGCATAGCCTTCGAGATTGCGGATCAGGGTGACCAGGGCCGTGCGCTCGCCTTCCTTGCCTTCGCGGGTCATCGGCTTGACCCCGCCGATGCCGCGGGCGACCCGGCCCAGAATGGCGTCCCGCGCGTTCTCCAACTCGTAGGCCGCCATGATCGTGTTCAGCTCGTTGATGCAGCTGAGCGGATTCTTCACCTCCGGCAGGCGCCCTTGGCACAGCTGAACCAGCATGCGGTGGGCGGATGCCGCGTCGGCGACGCCGCCCAATAGTTCCGTGATGGCGGCGGTGCCGTCGAGGATTTCCGCCAGCGCCTCGTCGACATAGGCCTGGACGACGACGCCCGCCTGCCCGTCGAGCAGCCTAGCCAGGGATTCGATCTTGCCGCTCCAATCGCCCTGCTCGCCCATATAGGCGGCGAGGCCGGCCAGAATCAGCATGTGGCGGTCTTCGGCCGGGGCCTCGGCGTTGACCTTGTCGATCAGGGCCTGCAACCCGCCCGCCTGGAGAGCCTCGTTCAGGTCCTCGCGCCGCATCATCTTCTGCGCGTTGGCCATGAGCTGGTTGTACAGGCGTTCCAGCTTGTTCTGACGGTCGATGGGCTTTTCGCCGCTATCCTTGTCGATCTGCAAAGTGGCCAGACGCGACAGGGCGCCGATGTAGAGCTTGTCGTCGCGCTCCAGCATCTTCAGGCGGCCGAAATCGAAGGCCAGTTCCATGGCCGTCATGCCGACGTCGTCCAGGTACTGGCGCAACAGACGCCCGATCGTGCGGCGGGCCTCCAGCTGATAGCAATCGGCCAGGGTCTCGCAAACCGGCGAGGAATCGATGGGCACGACGGTCAGGCCCTTGTCCGTGACCTCGGCCCGTTCGTTGAAGATGATTTCGTCGCCCTTGCGGTCGCTTTCGGCGATCACCTTGACGCCTGAATATTTATGGGAATCCAACAGCGCCTGCGCCTGCTGAATGGCCTGCGATTTTACGTTATGGGATGCGAAAAAAGTCCACTTACCGTCGGATTCGGTCTGGACCTCGTAGGTTTTCCCCGCAAGGTTCGTTTCCATGTTGGTTGAGTCCCCAAGTGCCGATTTGCACGTCGTCCCCTGTAGACGACGCCACACTCCAATCGCACCCCCTCAAAGCGTGCCGCCGGTTGTTCCAACGAGCGAGAATTATCGATAAGATGCCGTGTATGATTATTAGGCGCAAGCCCCTGGACAAATTCGGTATAAAAGGCTGCCATACGGGCGCGGCGTAAAATTTTCGCGGAGGATTAATCTGCGCGCACTATCGTGAAACGGGAACTCCTTCTAATTTCTAGACCTTTTTTTGCTCACGCTTACGATTGTAAAAGAATATACGGGTGGTGTTCCGCAAGGAATCCAGTGCATTAAAAGCAAAACCTTCGGGGGAGGGGGTCAGCATGGTGAACGCTCGAACTCAAGCAAGAGCGGAGTATACGAAATACCTCGAAAAGGTCCGCTGGGTGCAAAAATCCCGCGCGACCCAGAACGCCCTGTATCGTAATGCGGGGACCCAGAACCTGACCTGGGATGTTCTCTTCCTGATCGCCGAGGCCCAGTACGCCGGACAGAACCTCAACGTTTCCGACATCTGCGTGTCCGTGACGGCGTCCAAATCGACGACCCTGAAGCTGATCGCGCAATTGGCCACGGACAACGTGATCGACAAGCGGCAGAAGGAAAACGATTCCCGCACGCAGTTGGTGACCCTGAACGACGGCTTCCGCAAGAAGCTCGAATACTATTTGGACAATCTGACCGAGACCTATCCCTCGCTCAATTGACGGCGCCGATCGACAGCGCCGGTTGACGGCGCCGCATCCCGCATTCATGAATGCCCGTCCGGGCGGCGGCTCCTCCAGGTCATCGGGGCCGGGCCGTCATGCCTGGACCGTCATGTCCAATCGCCATCCAAAACCATCATGAAAGCGCGGCCATGTCCTGGATCTACCTGTTTGTCGCGGGCCTGTTCGAAATCGCCTGGGTCATCGGCCTGAAATACACCGACGGCTTCACCCGCCCCCTGCCCAGCCTCGCCACGGCGGCGGCGCTGATCGCCAGCATGCTCCTGCTGGGCCTGGCGGTGCGCGACCTGCCGCTCGGCACCGCCTATGCGGTGTGGACCGGGATCGGCACCCTGGGGGCCGCCGCCTTCGGCATCTTCCTGTTCCATGAGCCCGCGACCCTCATGCGCCTCGCCTGCATCGGCCTGATCGCGGCGGGCATCGTGGGCTTGAAGATGACGTCGGCCTAGAACGGCCCGGGGCTACGCCCCGATCACGCCGAGCGCGCGCGCCATCTGGGCCAGGAACAACATGCCGATCGACCCGCCGGTCCAGTACAGCGCGCGCAGGAAGCGCCTGCGCTTCTTCTCGCGGATGTCCGAGACCTTGATGATCTCGCAGGCCGTCTCGCGCACCCAGTCGGCGCCGCGCACGGCGCGCACATAGCTGTCGACATCGGCGACGTGGCGCGGCTCGAAATACATGGCCCCCGCGCAGGCCCCGAAATCGCGTTTCCGCGACACCTTGTCGGCGTGGGACGGATAGAGCACCAGGGCGAACATGATGACCGGCAGCACCAGGATGGCCCAGCCCGCGAACACATACAGCCCCGCATAGTCGATGGGCACCGGCACCTGGGCGCCGCTGCGCAGGACCACCTGCAAGGCCAGCACATAGCCGACGGCCATGATCTGGGCCTTGTTGTCGTAGCTGCGCACCGTGTTCTGCGCTTCCGTCAGAACCGACAGCAGGGCGTCGCCGCCCAGTTGTTCGTGAAAGTGGGCGGTCGGAGTCGCGGTCATGGATGGGATCCCCTCGTTAAGCCGATGAACGCCGGCGGCGCCGACAGTACGGCATCCTAGGGGACAACGGGGCGATCTTATGGCGGCGAGGTGGCGACTTCGTGCCGGGGGGCTCATTCGCGCCGTCGCGCCAGCGAAGGCGGGTGGTGCGGGCGGTCGGACTTGAACCGACAAGGCCGTAAGGCCGAGGGATTTTAAGTCCCTTGTGTTTACCAATTTCACCACGCCCGCGCGCGGCCGCCGTTGCGGCCTGCCTCTGGTAATCCTACGGGCATTCGACCGCAAGGGCCAAGGACGGTTGCCCGCCCCCGCGCCAGGGGCTACACCTCGACCCCATGAGCGACCGCCCTTCAGCAAACGGCGCGCCGACGCCGCCCGATTTCGACGCCGCGTTCCGCGACAAGCTGCGCGACCTGTTCCTGTGGCGGCGCGACGTGCGGCGGTTCCTGGCCACCCCCCTGCCCGGCGGCCTGCTGGAGGGCCTGCTGGCCCAGGCGGCGCTGGCGCCCAGCGTCGGCAATTCCCAGCCCTGGCGGTTCGTCATCGTCGAGGACGCGGGCCGCCGCAAGGCGGTGCGCGACGATTTCGAGCAGGCCAACCAGGACGCCCTCAAGGGCTATTCCGGGGAGCGCGCCCAAACCTATGCGGGGCTGAAGCTGGCGGGGCTGGACAAGGCGCCCGTGCAGTTGGCCGTGTTCGCCGACCGGGCGACGGAGCGCGGCCACGGGCTCGGCCAGAACACCATGCCGGAAATGCTGCCTTATTCCGTGGTCGCGGCGGTCAATACCCTGTGGCTGGCGGCGCGGGCGGCGGGGGTCGGCGTCGGCTGGGTGTCGATCATCCATCCGGGGAGGGTCGCATCAATCCTCGACGTGCCCGAGGACTGGCACCTGGTCGCCTATCTGTGCCTGGGCCTGCCCGAGGAAGAGCACCTGGAGCCGGAACTGGTGCGCGCCGGCTGGCAGGACCGGGCCGACGTGTCCGAATTCATTCTCAAGCGCTGATCTACAGATCCACTTCCTGGGGCTCGTTGCCGAGGTCGCGCATGATCGTGCGGAGCTTTTCCGCCGCCTCCGCGATGGCGGCCGCGTCCGTGCCGCGGATGACGATGGTCGAGCCGTGTTTGCCGTCGCGGGAAAACGGATAGCTGCCGATCTCAAGCGCTGGATAGGCGTCCTGCAACGCCGTCAGGCGGGCCGCGATCTTGCCCTCGGGCGTGTAGGACGCGATGGATTTGGACAGCATTTCCGCCCCGCCCGTGAGCCGGTGTTTGAACAGGTCGAACATGGCCTGCATGATCCGGGGCACGCCCGGCAGCACGAACACGTTGTCGACCTGGAACCCGGGGGCGCGGCTGACCGGATTGTCGAGCAGGATCGAGCCCTCGGGCACGTCGGCCATCTTCATGCGCGCCTCGGTCACGTCCTCGGGCTTGTAATGGGCGAGCAGCAGCTTTTCCGCGTCGGGATGGCGGATCAGCCTGCGCCCGAAGGCCTTGGCGACGCAGGCGGAGGTGATGTCGTCATGGGTCGGCCCGATGCCGCCCGTGGTGAACACGTAGTCGAAGCGGGCCCGTGCGTCGTTCACGTTGGCGATGATGGTGGCCTCGACATCGGGGATGACCCGGCCTTCCATCAGGCGGATGCCCAGCGCGTTCAGGTTTTCGCCCAGGAATTGCAGATTGGCGTCGCGGGTGCGGCCCGACAAAATCTCGTTTCCGATGATGATCAGGCAGGCGGTGACGGTCTTGGGTTCGTTCATGTGTCCTCCGAGGCGGCGGCATGTAGGTAGCCCGAACGGCGCCTCCAAGGCAACGGCCCTGAAAAAAGACCGCCCCGCTGAAAAGCGGGGCGGTCCGGGCTTGGACAGGGACAGGGAAGGAGGTCGAACCGTCCCTGTCGGGGGGCGTCCGCGTGTTAGCTGTTGGTCAGGCGCCAGTCGCCGTCGGCGGTGCGGCAGGCGGTGCCGTAGCCTTGTTCGACCCGGCCGCCGATGGTCACCGAGGTCTGGTATTCGCGGCACAGCTGGCCGGTGTTGGTGTTCTGGATGGTGCGGACCGGCGTGACGGTGCCGGAATTGCCGCTTTCCGGGTTGGACCAGGTGACGGGCTGCCAGTCGGCATTGTGCAGGGCCGTGTTCTGGGCGCGCTGCTGGTACATCTGGTCGGCGCGGTCGAGAGAGGCCCCGACCTCGTTGCCCATGAAGCCGCCGAGCAAGGCACCCGCCGCAACCGCCGCCAACTGGCCGCGGCCGCCGCCGAATTTAGAGCCGACCAGGCCACCCAGCCCGGCGCCGAGCAACGTGCCGGCCCCCTGCTTCATGCCGGTTGACCCTGTGCCGTTGGTGACACAGCCGCCCAGCATCACCACGCCCATCAGGGCGGCGACGGCGGCGAACACGGGCCCGCGGGCCGCGCGCCGAACCGTCCGGCGGGCGCCGGCGGGACCGGCCTGTTCAGTCGTCTGCATTTTGGTCGTGTTCATAACATCCTCCTTCAATGGTCCGCCGGAACCGGTACGTCCCCCGTCGGCGGATTGATGAAACACCATATGTATATTTGCATGTAATTTTGATGTCAATAACTAATTTCATTTTTGCATATAGTTTGCGATGCGATATAAGGAACGCGGGGAATACGGCGGCCTTGGGGGGCCGGGACGCCGCAATTAAAATGCCGGGGAAAACAGACAATGACGCTGACCTTCACCAACGACCAGCACCGCGCCTATATGGAGTTCAACGACACCCTTGGCCGCGAATGGGTTCAGGTGTTCGAGGGCGACACGGATTTCTACGATGCCGCCTATTGGGACCTGTTCAACAACATGTGGCGCGCCCGCACGCCCGTGCGCAAGACGGACGCGCTCAAGTTCATGACCAGCATCAAAAGCGCCCATACGGCGGGCAAATACCTGGACGTCGCCCTGAAAAAGGGCCTTCTGATCGAACAGGACAATCCCAAGGACGCGCGCTCCAAGCTGCTGACCCTGTCGGGCGACCTGCGCAAGCGCATGGATAGGTTCTATGACTGTTCGATCAGCGAAATGTACAAGACCTGCAAGCTGATCGACGGCATGAAGTGATGGCCGCGGCGGCCCGCCCGGGGGTCCGGCTTAGCCTTCTCGTCGTCCTGTTCTATGCCGGCTGGATCAAGTTCGCCGCCGGCGACACCGACGTCTATCTGATCGACTACGCCCAGCGCGCGCTGATCATCGCCCTCGGCTGGGCGGCGCTGACGGACAGCTTCCGCCGCCCCCTGCCGCCGATCACCGACCGGGTCTGGCTTTTGGCCCTGGGCGGGGCCGCCGCGATCATCGCGGTGGATACCTGGACCGGCGGCCAGGACCTGCGCGCGGCCTTCGACACGGCGCTGTTTCCCGAAGTCTCCTTCCCGCCCCTGGAAAACGAGGTCTGGCAGGCCGTGGACCTGACCTTCGGCCTCGTCCTGGTCGCGGTGTCGGAGGAACTGGTGTTCCGCCGCCTGTGGGCCGATTGGTGGAATGCCCGGGGCGGCGGCGTCACCGGGTTGTATGCCGGATCATCTCTGGTGTTCGGTCTGCTGCACCTGCCCCAGGGCCTGGCCGATACGGCCATCGCCATCGTCTGGGGTCTGCTGCTGATGTATCTCTTCCGGCGAGGCCGCAGCCTGGCGCTGGTCATCCTGGTCCATTTCGTCGTGGACCTCTGGTATTTCGCCTAGCCCAGGAAATCGCGGATCAGGGCGACCAGGGGTTCGTCCGCCGGCGGCATGGCCAGTTCGCGCAGTTTCACCGGCTGCACCCATTTAAGGGCCTGGCCGTCGAGCCCCCGGGGCTCGCCCTTCCATTGGCGCGCGACATAGACCGGCATCAACAGGTGAAAATCGTCATACAGGTGGCTGGCGAAGGTCAGCGGCGCCAGGCAGCTTTCCGTCAGATCGATGCCCAGTTCTTCCTTCAGTTCGCGGACCAGGGCGGTTTCCGGCAGTTCCCCCGGCTCCAGCTTGCCGCCGGGAAACTCCCACAGGCCGGCCATGGCCTTGCCTTCGGGCCTTTGCGCGACCAGCACCCGCCCGTCGATATCGACCAGCACGGCGGCGACCACGATGACCGTCCGCACGTCGCCCTGGGATTTGCGGAATTCCGCGTCCCAGCAGCCGCCTTCGGGCAAGCCGTCAGACATGATCAGGAACGGTAATCGGCGTTGATATCGATGTAGCCGTGGGTCAGGTCGCAGGTCCACACGGTGGCCCGCCCGTTGCCCACGCCGACATCGACGGCGATGTTGATTTCCGGGCTTTGCATATGGGCCGTCACCGGGGCTTCGTCGTAACCGTCCACGGCCAGGCCGTTGGCGGCGATGGTGATGCCGCCGATGGCGATGTTCAGGCGGTCGCGTTCGGCCTTCTCACCCGCCTTGCCGACGGCCATGACGATGCGGCCCCAGTTGGCGTCCTCGCCGGCGATGGCGGTCTTGACCAGGGGCGAATTGGCGATCGACAGGCCGATGCGCTTGGCGGCGGCGTCGCTGTCCGCCCCCGTGACGGTGATTTCGATGAACTTGGAAGCCCCCTCGCCGTCGCGCACGATCTGATGGGCGAGGTCGAGCATGACAGCCTCCGCCTTGGCCCGGAAATCGGCCAGGGCCGGGTCGTCGGGGCCGGAGAACCGATCGGCGTTGCCGGCCGCCCCCGTGGCGAACAGCATCAGGGAATCGCTGGTCGAGGTGTCGCTGTCCACGGTGATCGAATTGAACGTGCGCCCGCAGATCGGGGCCAGGATGCCTTGCAGCACGGGGGCCGGGATCTTGGCGTCCGTGAACACATAGGCCAGCATGGTCGCCATGTCGGGCGCGATCATGCCGGACCCCTTGGCGATGCCGGCGATGGTGACCTTGGTGCCGTTGATCTGGGCTTCCTTCACCGCGCCCTTGGGGAAGGTGTCCGTGGTCATGATCGCCTTGGCCGCCTCGTCCCACTTGCCAGGGGCAAGATCGGCGGCCAGGGCGTCCAGGTTGTCGGTGATGGCTGTGAAGTTGAGCGGCTCCCCGATCACGCCCGTGGACGCCGCGAATACCCGCGACGGCCGGCAGGCCAGGCGATCGGCTACGGCCTCGACCACCTGTTCCACCGCATCCTCGCCCAGCCGCCCGGTGAAGGCATTGGCGTTGCCGGAATTGACGACCAGACCGTTGGCGATGCCGCCGGGAAGGGACTTACGGCACCAATCGACGGGGGCCGAGGCGGTCAACGACTTGGTGAACACCCCCGCCGCCTGGGTCTCGTCCGCCAGTTCGACCAGCAGAACGTCCGTACGCCCCTTGTAGCGCACGCCGCAGGCGCGGGTGGCCACGCGCACGCCGCCGATCGGCGGAATGGTCGGGAAGGCTTCGGGCGCCAGGGGGGAGACTTTGGGCTTGGTCTTGGCCATGGTCGGACTCGCGTCTGCAAGGAGTTGAAAGGGCCTTCCCCAACCGAGGAAGGCCTTGAGACGCCTCCTACTTAGCCGGAGTACCGTCCAAATTGAAGCGTTCGATTTTCGCCGTCTCACGCAGGCCCTTGGTCACGTCGGCGCCGATCTCCCGGCTCAGGCTCTCGCGAATCTGCGGCCCCATTTCCTCAAGCGAGGGGGCGGGCTGGGAACGCTTGTCCTCGACCTTGATGACATGCCAGCCGAATTGGGTCTTCACCGGAGCCTTGGTCATCGCGCCCTTGTCGAGGGCGAAGGCCGCCTTTTCGAACTCGGGCACCATCTGGCCCTTGCCGAAATAGCCCAGGTCGCCGCCGTTGGGGCCGGACGGTCCGGTCGATTTTTTCTTCGCCGTCTCGGCGAAATCGGCGCCGCCGGCCAGTTCCTTGATCACCGCCTTGGCCTCGTCCTCGGTTTTCACAAGGATATGGCGGGCATGGACCTCGACCTGACCGCCCATGTCCTTGGTGACCTCGGCATAGCGCGCGGCGACGGCTTCATCCGTGACCTTGGCCTCGACCGCCCGCTGAATCAGGGTCGAGCCCAGCAGGCGTTCGGTAAACGCCGCCAGTTCCTCCTTGAACTCGGCCGTTTCATGGATCTTTTCCTTGCGCGCCTTGATCGCCGCCAGCTTGGTGTCGATCAGGCTGTTCAGCAACGCCGGATAGATCTGCTCCAGCGGCACCTGCTGGTATTCGGCCGGCAGGCGGCTGTAGGCCTCGGTGACCTCGGAGCGCATGATCTTGGCGCCGTCCACCGTGGCGGCCACGGTGTCGCCGGCGGCCAGAACCGGCGCCGATGCAAGGCTTAGGGGCGCCAGACCCATCAAGACCGCGACACCACCTGCGCGCAGGGCGTTTTGAAACGTCATAAACAGATCCTTTTCGCTGAAAGACGGCCGAACCTTCGACCGCTGAATTGGGCCCCACCCTACCCGCCGACCGGCCGCCGTGACAATCATTTGAATATGAGGTGAATTTCAAGAACCTCAAGGGGCGGCCCGCATTGACAGGACCGGGGAGCACCTCTATCTCTTCCCCAGCGATTCCGCCCAGGAACCGCCACAATCGCTTCATACTTGTCATATTCATTTACCCATTCAAGGACGACCCCCCGAATGTTCAGCGCCATCGCCAAGAGCCTGTTCGGTTCCGCCAATGACAGGTACCTGAACGGCCTGCAAAAGGACGTCGATGCCATCAACGGCCTTGAGCCTGAACTCGAGAAACTCTCCGACGACGAGATCAAGGCCCGCACCACCGCCTTCCGTCAGCGGCTTGAGGCGGGGGAAAGCGTCGATGACATCATGGTCGAAGCCTTCGCCACCGTGCGCGAAGCCTCCAAACGCACCCTGGGCCTGCGCCATTTCGACGTGCAGATGCTGGGCGGCATCGTCCTGCATCGGGGCCAGATCGCCGAAATGAAGACCGGCGAAGGCAAGACCCTGGTCTCGACCCTGGCGGTCTACCTCAACGCCCTGTCCGGCGGTGGCGTCCATGTCGTCACGGTCAACGATTACCTGGCGTCGCGCGACGCGGACTGGATGCGGCCGGTCTACGATTTCCTGGGCCTCACCGTCGGCGTCATCAAGCACGGGTTGGACGACGACGAACGGCGCGCCGCCTACGGCTGCGACATCACCTACGCGACCAACAACGAACTGGGCTTCGATTATCTGCGCGACAACATGAAGTTCTCGCTCGACGACATGGTGCAGCGGCCCTTCAACTACGCCATCGTCGATGAAGTCGACAGCATCCTGATCGACGAGGCGCGCACGCCGCTGATCATCTCGGGCGCGACCGAGGACAATTCGGACCTTTACGTCGCCGTCGACAAGCTGTTGAAGAACGTCACCCCCGACGACTTCGAAAAGGATGAAAAGGCGCGCTCCGTCACCTTCACCGAAGCCGGCATGGAAAAGCTGGAAGAGATGATGCGCGAGCAGGGCCTGCTCGACGACGGATCGCTCTACGACATCAACAACATCGCGCTGGTCCATCACGCCAATTCGGCGCTGCGCGCGCACGTCCTGTTCCAGCGCGACACGGATTACATCGTGAAGGACGGCAAGGTCGTCATCATCGACGAATTCACCGGCCGCATGATGGAAGGCCGGCGCTATTCCGAAGGCCTGCATCAGGCGCTGGAGGCCAAGGAAGGCGTGGAAATCCAGAACGAGAACCAGACCTTGGCCTCGATCACCTTCCAGAACTATTTCCGCCTGTATCCGAAGCTGGCCGGCATGACCGGCACGGCGATGACGGAAGCCGGCGAATTCCATCAGATCTACGGCCTCGAAGTGATCGAAATTCCGACCAACGTGCCCTGCATCCGCAAGGACGAGGACGACATCGTGTTCCGCACGGGCAACGAGAAGTTCGAGGCCATCCTGGACCTGATCGAGGACTGCCATAAGAAGAAGCAGCCGGTCCTGGTCGGCACCGTGTCCATCGAGAAGTCCGAGGACCTGTCGGCCCGCCTGAAGAAGCGCAAGATCGAACACAACGTGCTGAACGCCCGCTTCCACGACCAGGAAGCCCAGATCATCGCCCAGGCCGGGCGCCCGGGCGGCGTCACCATCGCCACCAACATGGCCGGCCGCGGCACCGACATCCAGTTGGGCGGCAACGTCGACATGCGGGCCCTCAACGAGATCAAGGCCGAGCCGGGCAGCCCGGAATACGAGGCCCATTACAAGCAGATCGCCGACGAGATCGCGGCCGACCGCGAGATCGTCAAGCAGGCCGGCGGGCTCTACGTCATCGCCACGGAGCGCCACGAAAGCCGGCGCATCGACAACCAGCTGCGCGGCCGTTCCGGCCGTCAGGGCGACCCCGGCGCATCAAGCTTCTTCCTGTCCTTGGAAGACGACCTGATGCGCATCTTCGGGTCCGAGCGCATCGACAGCATGCTCCAGAAGCTGGGCCTGCAGGAAGGCGAGGCCATCGTCCACCCCTGGGTCAACAAGGCCCTGGAAAAGGCGCAGCAGAAGGTGGAAGAGCGGAACTTCGAAATCCGCAAGAACCTGCTGAAATTCGACGACGTGATGAACGACCAGCGCAAGGTCATCTACGAACAGCGCAAGGAACTGATGGCGGCCGAGGACGTGTCCGAGGACGTCGCCGACATGCGTCATCAGGTGATCGACGACATGGTCGCCCTGACCATGCCGGAAAAGGCCTATGCCGAACAATGGGCCATGGACACCCTGCACGAGGAAGTCCTGCGGGTGTTCGGGATCGATCTGCCGGTTCAGGAATGGGCCAAGGAAGAAGGCATCGCCGACGCCGAAATCCGCGACCGCCTGGTCCAGGCCGTGGACGGGCAGATCGCCGCCAAGGCCGCCAACGCCGGACCGGAAGTCTTCCGCTCCGTGGAAAAGGCCGTGTTGCTGCAATTGCTCGATCAGTTGTGGAAGGACCATCTGCTGACCCTGGACCATCTGCGCCACGGCATCGGGCTGCGCGCCTATGGACAGCGCGACCCCTTGAACGAGTACAAGCAGGAAGCCTTCGCCCTGTTCGAGGAAATGCTGGTCGGTCTGCGTGAGCGCACGACCATGATGCTGGCCCATGTGGAACTCAGCATGGACTTCTCGGAAGAGGAATACCTGGCGGCCCGCGCCGGCAGCGAGGGCGAGGCCCATCACGACAGCCCCGGATACCTGGGCGGCGAGGACGAGAGCCCCGAAGGAACCGCGACCATGACCGTGGTCAACCGCCAGGCCGCCCCCGAGGTCGATCCCAACGATCCCGCGACCTGGGGCAAGGTGCCGCGCAACGCCCCCTGCCCCTGTGGATCGGGCAACAAGTACAAGCACTGCCACGGCAAGGTTTAGTCCAAAACCCGAGCGGACATCAGTCCGCGACGGTTGTCGTGTGTGAAATCAAAGGCACCGGCTGACCGGCGGTCAGCCGAAAAACCGCGCGATCACGAAGCCCAGCATTCCGAGATTGATGAAGAACCCAGCCGCCATGCCCGGCGCGCGGCCCATGGGGCTGATGCGGTAGCCGACCCAGAACACGATGCGGGCCAGCACGAAGACGACCGGTAGCGCCGTCAGCCAGGCACTTTCATCGGCTTCGATGACCATTGCCGTGGCCAACAGTAGCGGCAGGAAAATCAACGTCTGCTCGACCGTGTTGGCAAGCACCCGCATGTCGACCCGCCGCCAGTTTGACGGCACGTCGGTCAGGGGATCGATGGCGCCGGTCACCAGCCGCGTCAGGGCCACCGCCTGCACCACCACCAGAAGGAACCCTGCCGGCAGGACGGAGAGCTTCAGGGCCAGACCGATGCGCTCGCCCGGGTCCGGCATGGGGCCGGGATAGCCGTCGAGCAAGATCAATAATCCCCAGAGGACGGCCGCAAGCCCCACGGCACCGAATAGGCTCAGCAAGACGGTGCGTTTTTGAACGTCGGTCATTGGTACCCTTTAGGCCAGACCGTTGGCGCCCATTTTCAGGAATTTCTCGCGCCGCGCGCTGCGCAGGGCGTCACCGGGCAGGGCCGCCAGTTCGGCGAGCTGCTTGTCTATTTCCCTGCCGACGCTCTGAATCGCCTGGTCCCGTTCCCGGTGCGCGCCGCCCAGCGGTTCCGCCACGATGGCGTCGATCACGCCGAGGTCGGCCAGATCCTGGGCCGTCAGCTTGAGCGCGCCGGCCGCCGTTTCGGCCATGTCGCCGTCGCGCCACAGGATCGACGCACAGCCTTCGGGCGAAATCACGGAATAGACCGAATGTTCCATCATCACCACCACGTTGGCGGCGGCGAGCGCGATGGCGCCGCCGGACCCACCCTCGCCGATCACGACGGAGACGAAGGGAACCTTGATGCCGAAGCAGACTTCGATCGACCGGGCGATGGCTTCCGCCTGACCGCGGGCCTCGGCCTCGACCCCCGGATAGGCGCCGGGCGTATCGACCAGGGTGATGACCGGCAGGTTGAAGCGGTCGGCCAGCTTCATCAGGCGCTGCGCCTTGCGGTAGCCCTCGGGCTTGGCCATGCCGAAGTTGTGGCGCACGCGGGCGACCGTGTCGGAGCCCTTTTCATTGCCGATGACCACCACCGACTGGCCGCGGAACCGGCCCATGCCGCCGACCACGGCCGGGTCTTCGGCGAACTGCCGGTCGCCCGCCAGGGGCGTGAAGTCGTCGATCAGGGAATTGATGTAGTCCATGGCATGGGGGCGGTCGTGATGGCGCGCCACCTGCGTTTTCTGCCAGGGCGTCAGCTTCTGGTAGGTCGTGACCAGAAGCTTGTCGACCTTGGCCTGCATCTTGCCGACCTCGTCGGCGATGTTCATCTGGCCGTCGGACGAGAGGTGCCGAAGCTCCTCGATCTTGCCCTCAAGCTCGGCGATGGGCTTTTCGAAATCCAGGTAATTGTGCATGTGCGTTTTCTAGCACAGGGTCGCGGGCCTTGGCGACGTGGAAAATCGCCGAATTCGCCGCTAAAACCGCTCCGCACCCGTTTTCCGCACGGCGTCGGGAAAATCCCGGTACAGGGCGAATTTCACCTGTGAAACCAGCCGGTTAACGCAATGATGCAGGCCCTCCACCGGCTCGGCCCGCGTCGCCACATGGCCGAAGGCTTCGTCCAACTGCGCCAGTCCCGTGACCTCGACCATGATGTGGAATTCGGGCAGGTCTTGCGGCCCCAGGCCCAGCTTGCGCCGGGTCAACCGCCATTCCGCGATCTGGCCCTGATCCTTCAGATGGCCGAGATATTTGCCGACATGACCGGCGAATTCCAGATCGCCGACGCCGTCCTTCAGCGTGCACCAGATGTGATAGATATCCATGGCCGGAACCTTACGACATGAGGCCTATGAAGAAGCGGGTTCCGGTGCCGGCGCCGCGGCCGGGGCCGCCGGTGCGGCGGACGCGGACGACGATGCATGGCTTGAGGTCAGCGGCCCCGTGGCCTTGGCCCCCGGCGCGGTCGAGGCCGCCAGTTTTTCGCGGAAATCGCTGAACTCGGCCAGATCGAACTTGGGCGGGCCGAACAGGAAGCCCTGCACGAAATCGATGCCGCAGGCGTGGCAGAACGACACCGTTTCCGGCGTATCGACCATTTCGGCGATGGTCTCGACCTTCAGTTCGCGGCAGAACGACGCCAGCGCCGTGAGAAACGCCCGGCCGCGCTCGATCGCTTCCGCGTTCTTGACCACGGGGCCGTCGATCTTCACCACGTCGACATCGATCGCGGACAGATATTGGAAGCTGGCCGCCCCGGCGCCGAAATCGTCCAGGCACACGGGATAGCCCATGCCGCGCAGGTTCTGGATGAATTCGTTGGCGGTTTCCAGATCCTCGACACGCGACGATTCAGTCAGTTCGAAGATCAGCTTGCCCTGGGTCCAGGGATTGGCCTTGAGGCGGTCCTGCAGGCCGTCGATGTAGCGCTTGTCGACGATCGAATTGCCCGAGATGTTGACCGCCACCGAGGCGAACATGGGGGCATCCTTGTTCTCGTCGATCCAGGCCATGACCTTGTCGATGACCGACAGGTCGAAGGCGCCGATCAGGCCGGTTTCCTCGGCAAAGGTGATGTACTTGTAAGGGCTTTCGCCGTGCTTGCCCTGGAACCGGGCCAGCGCCTCGTAATGGTGGATGACCCCGTCCTTGATGCCGATGATCGGGTGCATGGCCATGCGGAAATCGGATTTATTGACCACCCGGTTGAAGGTTTCCGCCGTTTCCATGGCGTCCTTGACCAGGTCGTCCATACTGCCCGACAGGGCCTCGAGCGACACCGCCCCGCCCTTGGACTTGGAAAATTCGTTGAGCGCGTGGATCACGCCCTTGGTCAGGTTTTCTTCGGTCAACCCCGCCGCGTCGCCGGTGTCGATGGTCGCCGAACCGACGGAGATGCCCTCGGCATCGGGCGCGATGTTCTGGATCAGGGACGTGATGCGCGCCTTCATGGCATCGACGTCGAGGCCCTGCCCATGGACAACGCCGTACTTGCCGTCTCCCAGCTTGGCCGCCGCGTCGCCGTTGATCGACGACATCTTGAGCACAGAGCCCACCGCGCCCATCAGGTTCTCGCGTTGGGCCTCGTCCATGTCTTCCTGGGCTTCGGCCAAGCCGTCGAGTTCGACCAGGGTCATCTTGTCGGCCCCGTCGACGCCTTCGGCGAGCATCTTGGACGCCATCTTGCCGAAGCTGTCGGCGTCGTAGAGTCCCTCCTTGCCGGACTTCTTCAAGGACCTGTCCGAGGTCAGGCCCCCGGCGATATGGAACGCCAGGAAAAAACGGTTCTCCAGTTCCGGATTGCGGTAGCCGCAGGTCACCAAGGGTTGGGAATTGCCGTTGCCCCCCTTGAAGCGCAGATGGATGTTGTCGAACCGGCCGGTGCGGGCGATGGCGTCGAGCATCTGTTCGGCGAGCGGGCGATCCTCGTCGGCGATGATGTCGAGGATGGGCATGCCCTTGAGCGTACGCGGGTCCTTGCCCGTTAAAAGCGGCAGGATGCCGCCGGCGAAGGTGATGGTGCGGTCGCTGTCCAGCTCGATGATGGCTTCGGCCCAGCAGAAGGAGAACGCAATGAACCGCTCCCGATCCGAATACCGGCGCGCTCCCTGCTCTTCTTGCGCGGACGTTTCCGCCATGTCCATCCCTGCCCTGGTGTTTTGCGGGCATTATAGGAATCTTATGCGGACGATGAACATCCCTACTTTCGCCATAAGTTCGGCGTCCTGGGGACAGAAACGAAAACGGCGGGTCCCAAATCCTGGGAACCCGCCGTTTGTTGTTCGAAAACGCCGAACAGGCAGATCAGGAACCTTTGATCTGCGCCGCCTTTTCCACCAGCACCTTGGCCTGGCGGATGGAGGCGAGATCGATCAGGCGACCATCGAGGGACACCGCCCCCTTGCCTTCCTTCTGCGCCTGTTCCATGGCGTCGAGGATGCGCTGGGCCTGGGTCACTTCCTTTTCCGACGGGCTGAACAGGTCGTTGGCCAGATCGATCTGCGACGGATGGATCGCCCACTTGCCTTCGCAGCCGAGGGTCGAGGCGCGCATGGCCTGGGCCTTGTAGCCGTCGGGATCGGAGAAATCGCCGAACGGGCCGTCGATCGGGCGCAGGCCGTTGGCGCGCGCGACGACGACCATCTTGGCGATCGGGTAATGCCACATGTCGCCCCAGTGAACGTCGCGGTTTCCGGCGTCGTCGGGATCGGTGAGGACAGCGTAATCCCGGTTCGGACCACCGATGACCGTGGTCCGCGCCTTGGTCGAGGCCGCGTAGTCGGCGACGCCGAAATGCAGGGATTCGTTACGCTTGGACGCCTGGGCGATTTCCGCCAGGTTCTGCATGCCGAGCGCCGTTTCGATGATCAGCTCGAAGCCGATGCGCTTGGACGCCTTGGTCGCGTCCTCAATCTGGGTCACCATCATGTCGATGGCATAGACGTCCGATGCCGTGCCGACCTTGGGGATCATGATCAGGTCCAGCTTGCCGGGCGCCCCTTCAAGAATCTCGACCAGATCGCGGTACATGTAATGGGTGTCCAGGCCGTTGATGCGCATGGAAACCTGCTTGCCCGACCAATCCAGATCGTTCAGGGCGGCGATGATGTTCTTGCGCGCAGGGGCCTTGTCGTCCGGCGCGACGGCGTCTTCCAGGTCCAGAAACACCACGTCGGCGTTGCTTTTGGCGGCCTTCTCCATGAACGTGGGGTTGGAGCCGGGAACGGCCAGTTCACTGCGGTTCAGGCGCCCCGGCGCCTGCTCGACGATATGAAAGCTCATCTGAATCTCCTGCGTCCGAATGGGCGGCGCCTCCTTGATTATGTGGAAGCCGGTCGGCACCGCCGCTTATGAATTGTTATTTCGCGGGCGCAACATAGCCAGCCCCCCCATCTGCCGCAAGGGCAAATCAGCCGGGAATGGAAGGCTTACCGCAATGCGGAAAACATGGCCTTGTCCTTGCGGAGCCTATTCGGCGGCGACGCGAGGCACCGACGCCTCCGCCCCCTTCAGCAGCCGGGCCAGGGCGTCCGTGTCGCCGATGATCTCGCCGAGCTTGCCGATCGACGCGTCGATGGCCCGGGCGAAGGCGTCCGCCCCGCCGACCGCCGCCAGCACCTGGGGCGAGATGAATTTCAGCATCAGCGCCGAGGTTCCCGGCGGAATGCCCGCGAAATGCACGGTCAGGATGCCGTAATCGCGGAGCAGCAGCATGGCGAGCGCCGCCGTCGCCTCGTAAGGCACGCAGGGTGCCTCGTTGATGCCGGACCGCGCCATGGCCATTTCAAGAATGTCCTCGGCCTTCAATTGCGCCGTCACCGGCGTGACGTGCACGCGGTCGGCACCCAGGGCTGCCACCACCGCGTCGCGCACGGTCATGGTGCAGGCGACCAGGTCCCGGACCTTGTCGTCGCTGTAGTATTTCAGCGACCGCACGACCTGTGGATACAGCATGGCGCGGGCCTCGATCCCCATTTCATAGGCGCGGGCCCGCATGGCCGCGATGACGGACGCCTCGCCGCCGATCAAGCCCAGGCGCGGGCCCAGGGTGCCGTACTTGTCCAGGCCCGTGCAGGCGACCGTGACGGGCAGTTCCAGGGTGCGCGACTGGCCGAAACAGGCCGGGCCGACGCGGGCGCCGCCGGCATCATCGACGATCACCGGAATGCCCCGGCCATGGGCGATGTCCGCCGCCCGGCGCAGGTCGGCCTCGTCCAGAATCTGGTAGCTGACCGCAAGGCGCGTCAGGAACAGGGCCCCCGGCTTGGGGTCCGCGGTCAACGCGGCCTCGACGTCCTTGATATCCGTCAGGTCGGTGAAGGTCGCCCGCGCGTGCTTGACCGCGCGCTGCACCGCCGGGTGGCTGTAGGTCGGGGAATACCCGATGACGTGCGATCCTTCGGGCACGACCACGTCGGCCGCGATCAGCAAACCGGCGGTCAGCCGGTTGGTCATCATGATGTCGTGGCGGTCGCCGTCGCCGCCGAACATCTTCAATCCCAAGTCACGCAATTCGTCGGTCAGCAGCGCCGCCGCCAACTCGTCGTCGAGCAAACGCTCCTCACCGGGTTCCACCGACAAGCAGCGTTCCAGGCCCGAGGCGTTGACCGTGTCCTGGCCCTTGGCCTCGCGCGCCCGGATGTGTTCCCAGGCGGCCCGCAGCTTGGCCAGATCGTCGGCGGTCGAGGATAGGATATCGCCGCGCGCATAAGACAGGCCGGGCGCGAAATCATTGCCGAAACGGTCTTGGGTCATGGGGGTGGGTCCTGTGCTTGAAGGTGTTGGATCAATTGATATGTCTATACTGCACATCTGACATTGTTAAAAGATGAATCTGATGCTATCAAATTCTCCATGGAAAAACCCAAGCTCAGCGATCTGGTCTACGGCCGCATCCGCTTCGACATCATCCAAGGCGCCCTGCCACCCGGGCTGGACCTGACGGAACAGGAGTTCTGCCGGCGTTACGACGCGACGCTGGCCACCGTGCGGGTCGCCCTGATCCGCCTTGCCCACGACGGCCTGATCCTGGCCGCCCCGCGCAAGGGCTACACCGTGTCCCGCGTCACCGTCCGCGACATCCAGGAAGTGTTCGACTTTCGCCTGTTGATCGAGCTGGCGGCCGCGGGCATGGCGGCGGAGATGATCACCGCCGACGACCTTCGAACGCTGGACGCCATCGCCCGCGACGCGGCCAAGCCCGAGGTCAACCGCTCCCGCCCCGCCATGTTCGAGGCCGACCGCCGGTTCCGCCTGGCGGTGCTGGGCATCACCGGCAACCGGCGCGCGGCGGATGCCCTGGCGCCCATGCTCGACTGGTCGGAACGCATCGTCTCTCTACTATGGTCCGACGACGTCATCATTCCCCGCCTGCGCGCCGGGGTCGAGGGCGCGCTGCGGGCGTTGCGCAGCGGCGAGAAGAAAAAGGCCGAAGCCCAGGCCTACGTCACCCTGACCGACATGCGCGACGAACTTCTGGGCCAAGTGATGGTGTCCGATCCCGTGCGCGACCTGGACATCTATCAGCCCGCCGTGGAGGCACCCCCTCGACAAGGCTAGACGCCGTGGTGTACCCCCAAAGCCGACAACCTGATGGGAGGAAACCATGGCCGCCAAACCGACCGTACTCGTCACCCGCAAACTGCCGGACGCAGTGCACGCGCGGCTGTCGCGCGATTACGACGCGCGCCTGAACCCGGAAGACAAGCTTTATACAAAAGACGCACTGATCGAAGCAGCCCAGGACGTGGACGCCATCCTGCCCTGCCATACGGAACACTTCACGGAAGAGGTCTTCGCCAAGCTGCCCGAGCGCATGAAGATCATCGCCAATTTCTCCGTCGGCTATGACCATGTCGATGTCGAGGCGGCGAAGAAACACGGCGTCATCGTCACCAACACGCCCGAGGTTCTGTCCGACGCCACGGCGGAAACGACCATCCTGCTCATGCTCGGCGCGGCGCGGCGCGCCAGCGAGGGCGAACGGTTGGTGCGGTCCGGCGGTTGGAAGGACTGGTCGCCGGCCTTCATGGTCGGCCTGGGCGTCACCGGCAAGCGGCTGGGCATTCTCGGCATGGGCCGGGTCGGCCAGGCGGTCGCCGATCTGGCGCGCGCCTTCCGCATGGAAATCCATTACCACAACCGCTCGCGCCTCACCCCGGACAAGGAGAAGGGCGCGGTTTGGCACGACAGCCTGGACTCCATGCTGCCGCATTGCGATTTCCTCACGCTCCACTGCAACGTGACAGCGGAAACCCGCGGCATCATGAACGCCGCCCGCTTTGCCCTGCTGCCCGACGGCGCGGTGCTGGCCAACGCGGCCCGGGGGGCGGTGATCGACGACGACGCGCTGATCGACGCCCTGAAATCGGGCAAGCTGTTCGCGGCGGGAATCGATGCCTACAACAACGAACCCAACGTCGATAAGCGGCTGATCGCCCTCGACAACACGTTCCTTTTGCCGCACATCGGCAGCGCCAATCGGGAAACCCGTGACGCCATGGGGTTCCGCGCACTCGATAATCTCGACGCCTATTTCGCCGGCCGCGCCCCCGGCGACCGGGTCGCCTGAGACACTGTAATCAGCACGGTATTCCGTATCGTGAAAAACACCCGCGGCCCGGCAAGCGCGGCGACGGCGGTCGGGCTGGCCGTTCTGGACCACGAATTCCCGCCGTACGCGGCCCGGAATCTTGATCCCTCCCCCCTGTAACGCCCCCTCTACGAATCCGGGTCGCGTTGTCCGCAGGAAAAGTCCTACAGGGAAAAAGCCTTGCCTTCGCGTTGCGTATTGGGAAGATTCCCGACAGGATATAACGGTTCCCCACCACTAATGGTTCGGGAGCGGTTGTAACCGGGCCCGGGGGATTGCAAAAAAAATCAACACGACGACTTGGGCTGTTCATTAAACGCGCGAACATCGCGCAAATTATACCCATCGGCGGATGGTGGTTGTCCGCTGATTATTAATTGGGAGGAAACACATGACGACCACGAAAGTGAACCGGCGTAAGTTCCTTAAAGGCGGCGCCGTTGCCGCCGGAGCGACTGCTGCTACTCTTGCCATGCCGAACATCGCGACGGCGGCCCCCACGGTTCTGAAAATTCAGGCCGCCTGGGGCGGTGGCATCTTCCTTGAAAACGCCAAAAGCTATGTCGAACGCGTCAACGCGATGGCCGGCAAGGGCCTGAAGCTCGACCTGCTGTCCGTCAACTCGGTCGTGAAGACCAGCCAGATGCAGGACGCCGTCCATCGTGGCGTTCTCGACGGCGCCCACTACGTGCCGGCCTACTGGTATTCCAAATCGAAAGCGGCGTCGCTGTTCGGCACCGGCCCCTGCTTCGGCTGGTCGGCGCAGGAAATGCTCGGCTGGATCCACTACGGCGGCGGTAAGGCCCTGTTCGAGGAACTGATGAAGAGCCTCGGCCTGAACCTGGTCAGCTTCTTCAACAGCCCGATGCCCGCACAGCCCTTCGGTTGGTTCAAGGAGGAAATGAAAGACGCCTCCCAGATGAAGGGCCTCAAGTACCGCACCGTCGGCCTGGCGGCCAACGTCTTGCAGGAAATGGGCATGTCGGTCGTTCAGTTGCCGGGCGGCGAAATTCAGCCCGCCATGAAGAGCGGCCTGATCGACGCGGCCGAGTTCAACAACCCGACCTCGGACAAAGACTTCGGGATGCAGGACGTTTCCAAGCACTACCATCTGGCCAGCTTCCACCAGTCGCAGGAATGCTTCGAAATCACCTTCAACAAGAAGAAGTTCGATGCCCTGTCGAAGGAACTTCAGGCGATCCTGGAATATGCTTCGGAAGCGGAAAACTCCAACTTCTACTGGAACAACACGCTCCGTTACGCCGATGACCTGATCGCGCTGAAGGAAAAGCACGGCGTCAATGTCTACCGGACGCCCGAATCCATCATGGCCGAACAATTGAAGGCCTGGGATGTGATCGTGAAGCAGATCTCCGACGAAGATCCGTTCTTCGCCAAGGTCGTTGCCTCGCAGAAGACCTATGCCAAGAAGGTCATGGGCTATCTGCTGCTGAACCAGCCCGATTACGAGCTGGCCTACAAGCACCACTTCGGTTGATCTGATCCTTTTTTCCAGGATCAATCCGGAAAAATTCGGTATTGAGGGGCAGCCTTAACCGGCTGTCCCTCACATATCTGAGCCATCAAGGGCGGGAAACCAAGCCGTGATAAAGACCATCCATGCCATTGAAGAACTGAGCATCTGGGTCGGGCGCACCTTCGGTTGGTGCATCCTGATCCTCACCCTGTCCGTCGCCTACGAAGTCTTCGTCCGTTATGTCCTGAATGCCCCGACCGTCTGGGCCTTCGACATGATGGTGCAGATGTACGGCGCCCTGTTCCTGATGGCCGGGCCATATGCCCTTGCCCAGGACACCCATGTGCGGGCGGATGTGGTCTATCGCCTGCTTTCGGTCCGCTGGCAGGCGCGCATCGATTTGATTTTGTACTTTTGCTTCTTTTTCCCGGGCATGCTGGCCCTGGCCTGGTACGGCGCGGAAATCGCCGCCGATTCATGGCGTTACAAGGAAGTCAGCTGGAACAGCCCGGCCCGCATTCAAATCTATTTCTTCAAGACCCTGATCCCGCTGGCCGCCGGCCTGTTCATCATTCAGGGCATCGCCGAATGCATGCGCTGTTATCTTGCGATCAAGTCGGGCCGTTGGCTGCCGCGTCTCAAGGACGCCCAGGAAACCGAAGACATCTTGCTGCAACAGCAGGCCGCGGCCGCCAAGGCACAAGCCTGATTCTCATAATTACACACCGACGTTTTGGTGAGACGGAGCACGTTATAGAATGACGAACCCCGAAGTAGCGATTTTGATGTTGTCGCTGTTCATCGTGATGGTCCTGCTCGGATTCCCGGTGGCCTTCACCTTGCTCGCCATGGGCGTCGGCTTTGGTTATTTCGCCTACTACGAAGCTGGCAGCATCACGACCTTCAGCGACATCTTCAACAACAAGATCTTCTACCTTTTGAACCAGAACACCTATTCGGTGATGGAGAACGACACGCTGGTCGCCATCCCGCTGTTCCTGTTCATGGGCTACGTGGTCGAACGCGCCAACATCGTCAACAAGCTGTTCTACGCGCTACAGATGGCGGCGCGGAACCTGCCGGGCTCCATGGCCATCGCGGCCCTGATCACCTGCGCCGTGTTCTCAACGGCCAGTGGGATTGTCGGCGCCGTCGTGACCCTGATGGGGCTGCTGGCGTTTCCGGCCATGGCCAAGGCGAATTATGACAAGAGCTTCGCATCCGGCGTGATCTGCGCCGGCGGCACGCTGGGGATTTTGATCCCGCCGTCGATCATGCTGATCGTCTATGCGGCGATCGCCGAACTGTCGCCGCTGCGTCTCTACGCCGCGGCGATTTTCCCCGGCTTCCTGCTCGCGGGATCCTACATTCTCTATGTCATCATCCGCGTGATGATCAATCCGTCCATCGCGCCGAAACCGCGGGCCGAAGACGTGCCGCCCCGGCATGTCGTCTATTGGCAGCTTTTGACGTCCTTCGTGCCGCTGACGGCGCTGATCCTGCTGGTCCTCGGATCGATCCTGGGCGGCTTGGCGACACCGGCGGAAGCCGCCGCCATGGGGGCCTTCGGCGGCATTGTCCTGGCGGGCATATATCGCTCCCTAACGTGGCAGATGCTCAAGGAATCCGTCTACCTGACCGCCAAGGCAACGGCCATGGTCTGCTGGTTGTTCGTCGGGTCCTGGACCTTCGCCTCGGTGTTCTCCTACCTCGGTGGGCACGAAATCATCGAACACTTCATCCTCGGCTTCAACCTGGAGCCCTGGCAGTTCCTGATTCTGGTCCAGGTGATCATCTTCCTGTTGGGCTGGCCCCTGGAATGGTCGGAAATCCTGATCATCTTCGTGCCGATTTTCCTGCCCATGCTGAAGACCTTCGACGTCAATCCTTACTTCTTCGCCATGCTGGTTGCCCTCAACTTGCAGACGTCGTTCCTCACCCCACCCATGGCGATGTCCGCCTATTATCTAAAAGGGGTGATGGGCAAGGCCGTCGAATTGATGGAAATTTTCAGAGGCATCATGCCGTACCTGGCCATCGTCATTGCCGTCATGGTTTTGATGTATCAGTACCCGGGAATCGCGCTGTTCCTGCCTGATTACTTCTTCGGCAAGTACATCCCGTAACGCCGGCATGAGCGAAACCAAAACAAGGACGATCCAAGCCAGGATTTCAGGAGTGAACCGATCATGAGATCAAGGGTATTCGAACAATTTTGCGGCATCCTCGGCACCGCAATGGTGGCGGCCTTCGTCCTCGGCCTCGCCTGGGGCATCTCCCACGGCTTCGCCGGGTTCTGGGGCGGGCTGCCGTTCTGGATCATCAGCCTCGGCGTCCTGGCCCTGGTCCTTTACGACCTTTGGGACTCCACCTTGAAGAAGACCACATCAGACTGAACCATCGCGGGTTTGGCATACCTTTAGGAACCGGCACCATGGATTTGGCGGATTTGGGCGCATCCCAATTGGTTGGGATGATCGAACGGGGCGAGATCACCTCCACGGAACTGGTTGAGGCCTGCCTCGCACGGATCGAGGCAAAAGAAGACGCCGTCGGCGCCTGGGCGCATCTCGACCCGGATTTCGCCCGCCGCCAGGCGGCCCATTGCGACGATGTGCATGCCAGTGGTGCTCCGACCGGACCGCTGCACGGCATTCCCGTCGGCATCAAGGACATCTTCGACACGGCCGACCTGCCCACGGAAAACGGCACCGTGCTGTCCAAGGGCCGCCTTCCCGACGACGACAGCGCCGCCGTCCGCCTGTTGCGGGCCGCCGGCGCCGTGATCATGGGCAAGACCGTGACCACGGAACTGGCCGTCTATTCCCCGGGCAAGACCCGCAACCCGCACGACCCGGAACGCACCCCGGGCGGGTCGTCCAGCGGTTCCGCCGCCGCCGTCGCGGCGGGCATGGTGCCCTTGGCGATCGGCTCGCAGACCAACGGGTCCGTCATTCGCCCGGCGTCGTTCTGCGGTGTCGTCGGCTTCAAGCCGACGCACGGGCGGATTTCCCGCGCCGGCGCGTTGGCCCTGTCGCGAACCCTCGACCATGTCGGCGTGTTCGCCCGAACCCTGGAAGACGCCGCCCTGATCAGCGACTGCCTGATCGGCCACGATCCGGCCGACCCGGACACCAAGCCGGCCGCCGCCCCGCGCCTGTCGGAGATCACCCGCCAAGAGCCCCCCATCGAACCCCGGTTCGCCTTCGTCAAATCCCCCGTGTGGGACCGCGCGGACCCGGATGCCCAGGAAGCGTTCGAAGAACTGCGTGAGTTCCTTGGCGATCAATGCGAAGAAGTCACCCTGCCCGATCCCTTCAATGGCGCCGTCGACAACCTGCGCAAGATCATGTGCGCCGATCTGGTGCGCTACCTATCCGGATACGTGGCCCGCGGCGAAGACAAGCTGAGCGATGTGCTGCGCGCCATGATCGAGGAAGGCAAGTCGGTGACGGCCGTGGATTTCAATGAATGCGTCGACATGCGGGTTCATCTGGCCGGCTGGGTGAAAAGCCTGGGCGAGGAATTCGACGCCATCCTGACCCCGGCGACCTGCGGCGAAGCCCCCAAGGGCCTGGATGCGACGGGCGACCCGGTGTTCTGCTCGACATGGTCCTATCTGGGTGTACCGGCGGTGACCGTTCCCTTGATGCTGGGCGCCAACGGGATGCCCATCGGCGTTCAGTTGGTCAGCGCGCGAAACGATGACGGGCGCCTGCTGCGCACGGCGCGCTGGCTGGTCGAAAAGGTGGCGGCGGAAGGCTGACGGGAACGCGCGTTCCCATACCTCTCTCCGCGCACCGCCCCACATCGATCCGAAATGTTTCGTTGGCGCGGGTCGTCGCCCGCAATCGTCATCGACAGCAATCCACAGTTTTCATATGGTTATTGGCGCGACTCAATGGATGCGAGCCTGGAAAGGACAAGCGCATGACCGCCCCCAGCGTCGATGCCACGCCGGCCACCCGCCGGGGCACTCGCCCGCCGCCGCCGCAGGTGAACCGGGTTGGGGTCAATGACCTGATCGACGTTCTGGCCCTGGGCCTGCGGGATTTCCGGGCGGCGCCCGCCTACGACCTTTTTTTCGCGGGGATTTACGCGGTCGGCGGCTGGGTCTTGATCCTGATGCTTTTCGCCTTCGACCTTCCTTACCTGGTTTATCCTTTGGCCGCGGGATTTGCGCTGATCGCGCCCTTCATCGCCAGCGGCTTCTACGTGATCAGCCGACGCCTGGAGGCCCCCGCCCCAGACGGCGGCGCGGTGCTCAGCTGGGGGATCGTGCTGGGAACCGTCAAGTCCATGTTCAGCCATGAATTGGGCTGGATGGCGCTGGTCACCGGGTTTTCCCTGTTCTTCTGGATGGACATCGCCGCCCTGTTGTCCTTCGGTTTCATGGGATTCCAGTTCTTCGGATTCCGCGAACTGATCAACGACATCTTCACGACGCCGTCAGGCTGGTTGTTCCTGGTCGTCGGCAACGCAGCCGGCGCCCTCATCGCCTTCGCTGTGTTTTCTTATTCCGTCATCTCCATCCCGATGCTGTTCCACCGCGACGTCGATTTCATCACGGCCATGCTGACCAGTGTCCGGTTCGTTGCGCTGAACCCGCGGGTGATGGCGATCTGGTGCGCCACCATCGCCACGATGATCGCCCTCGCCCTGCTGTCCGGATTGATCGGCCTGTTCCTGGTCCTGCCGGTCCTGGGACACGCCACCTGGCATCTCTACCGCCGCGCGGTCGCGCTGCCCTAAGGGATAGATGCCCCTTTCCGCCTAATCCAGCGGTGCTCTGGCCAGCGGATGGGCCTGGTCAACCAGTGCCTTCAGACGCTCTTCCAGAACATGGGTGTAGATCTGCGTGGTCGAGATGTCCGCATGGCCCAGCATCTGTTGCAGAGAACGCAGATCGGCGCCATGAGCCAAAAGGTGGCTGGCGAAGGAATGACGTAGAACGTGCGGCGACACCCGTTTCGGCGGAATGTCGGCGGCAATCGCCAGTTCCTTGAGAATTTGCCCGAAACGGGCGCGCGTCAGATGCCCCTGTTGCGCGCGGGACGGAAACAGGAAGGCCGCCCGCGCGTCCCTGTCCTTGCCGAGAAATCCGTCGCGCACGGCAAGGTACTCTCCGAGGGCATCCCGCGCCGGCCCGCCGATCGGCACCATGCGCTCCTTGCCGCCCTTACCGCGCACGATCAGCACCCGCCCGTCGCGGGCAACCGCGGCCATGGGCAGGCCGACCAGTTCCGACACGCGCAGCCCGGTGGCATAAAGCACCTCCAGCAAGGCCGTCGTGCGCAGGCCGTCGGCACCCGGCCGTTCGCGGGCCGCGGTCAGCAGGCGTTCGACCTCTTCCTCGCTCAGGTATTTGGGCAGGGACCGCGCCTGACGCGGCGCATCGACGGCCTGGGTCGGATCGTCGTCGCGGACACGTTCCGCCTGGAGGAAGCGAAAGAACTGGCGCAGGGCCGACAGCCGCCGGGCCTGGGTGCTGGCCGCCATGCCGGCACCCGACAGGCGCTTCATATAGGCCGTGACGTCATCCGGGGCCGCCGCGTCGGCGGCCGTCTTGCGCCGGGCGCAGAACGACGCGAAATCGTCCAGATCCCGGCCGTAGGATTCAATCGTATTGCGGGCGGCCCCTCTTTCGGCGGCCAACATGTCGAGAAACAGGCTGATGTAACGAGACAGGAGTTGCCTCCCTTCGCGAGTTGCCGCCGGGCTTACAGGCCCGCCGCGAGCGCCGCCTCCAGCGCCAGGTCGTGGGCTTCCTGATCAAGGCCGATGGCGCGCAGGCTGATCACCGCCTGACGCAGAACCTGGGCTTCGGACCGCGCCGTGCCGCCATCGCCGATGGCGGCCAGCACCATCAGGATGATCTCGCCGCGATGGGGCGGCAGAACCGTTTCCTCGGCCACCGCGGGTGCCGGCAGCACGTCGGTCGTGCCGAGTTGCGCCTCGCGCGCAGCCTCACCCGCCGGCGGCACCTGCGACGCGTCAAGCGCCGCCGTAGAGACCGCAGCCGTTTCGCGTGCTTCGCGCGCGGCGTTCCATGCGGCCACCTTGTCGGTCACGGACAGCAGGCGGAACCACAGCGCCGGATGGACCGTTTCCGCCGTGGCATGGCCGATCACCGGCCCCATCGCCCGCCAAGCATCGAGCGGTACATCCTCGCCCAGACCGTCCAGCAGCGCATAGAGCAGCGCCGCCCGGCGGGCCGCGTCTTTCTCGCCCGCCATCGAACGCCACCAGACGCTTAGGTCGCGGGGCTCGTTCTCCAGCCCCATGGTGCCGACCAGCCGGACCAGCGGCGTCATGCGGATCAAAAGATCGCGGCTATCGTCCTGGAACAAAGCGCTCGCCTGTAGCAGCTTGAACCAAGCCTCGGCGCCCGTGGGGTCGTCCGTCGACAGCATCAGACGCACCGCGCCGGGGGCGAACCACAACAGGTCCGCCGACGGCGGAATCTTGGAAACCAGCGGATGGAACACCCGCGCGGCGGCACCATAACGGCCTTCGCCGACGGCGATCTTCAGGGCCTTGTCGATAATTTCCGCCTGAGCCGTCGGCACCGTTTGCGACAGGGCCGAATGGTAGAGCAGCGCGCGCGCCACGGGACCGCCGATTTCCTCGGCCCGCGACAACGAGCGCTTGAGATCGCCCGGATCGAAGGTGACGCTGGAATAAAGCTGGCGCAGGGCCTCCGTATCGAGGGCGCCGGCGGCCTCGGCGCGCTCGGCGGCCTCCAGGCGGATATCGGGCCCCACGTTGGGATTGACCGCGATGGCGCGCAGCACGCCCGGACGGTCGGACCGGGTGGCGTCGGCCGGCAACGGCGTTTTGGCCGCCCGCGCCATGGCCAGCAGCAAACCATCGGCTTCGCTCACCGTCGTCAGTTCCCCGGTCGTGCCGCCCAACAGGCGGTCGCTCAGGGCGTAGAACGCCGGGTCCCGGGCGCCCAGTTCGTTGAGCATGGAAATGCCGATTTCCGCCTTTTCCGGCTCCCCGGCCAGGATCTGGCAGAAAATCATCGCCTTCTGCCAATAAGGTCCGCCGCCGGCCTGAATCTGATGCGCCGTGATGCCGCAGGCGCGGGCATTGTCGTTGGCCAGGAAACGGGCGTTGGCTTCGACCTGCAGCAGGGCCGGATCGGTGATGCTGCCGGGGATCGCCGCCAGAAGGTCGCCAACCCCGGCGACGTCGCCCATGGCGGCAAGCTGTTGCACACGCAGGGTAATCAGGCTGACCGGCTTGGTCTTGGCCGCATCCGCGTCGTCGCCTTCAATCGGTTTGGCCGCGGCGGGGGGCTGGGCCGCCGTCAACAACAGCCGGCGCATCAGAGCGCGCATCACCGGCGAGGGGGCGCGCACGGGCAGGTTCGCCATCAAGGCCGCGACATAGGCGCGGTCGGCACCCTGCCAGAGATCAAAGCCCAAACCGCCTTCGTCGGGGCCGATGACGCCCGCCGTTTCCGGATCGACCTTTTCCAGGGTATCGACCTGAACCCCGGGCTCCCCACCCGAGGCCGAGCCCGACACCGGCCGGATCGACCCCTGGTCCATCGACGGCTGAACGGGTGCCGCGGGCGCATGAGGTTTCAGGGCCCGCGGCGGCGCCAACGCGGCCGGCGGTTGCAGGGCCACAGGTTGGGCCGCGGACGGCGGCATCGACGGCAGCGAGGTCGCAGGCGCATCCGCCGAGGGGGTCTGGGCCCGCGGCTGGCTTAACGGGGCGGTCAACAGCAGCGGCGCCACCGCGAGGGTAGCCAGCCGCAATGCCGAAACCGGGCGCTTAGCGCGGGAACCGGTCATCAGGCAGAACTTTCGTCACGTCCTTGGACGGCGCGGGGAAATCCCAGGTAACCAGGAACGTCCCGCCGCCCAGCACCAAGGCCAGGGCGAGGATGAGGATGATCTTGGAAATGCTTTTCATCGGGAGGGCGGGCCTATTCGTCTTCGCGGGTGATCTTGGTGGCCGTCGGATCGGCGTTTGCCACAGTCTTCGGGCTTTCTGCTAGACTGTGACTATGGCATTTTTCCGGCGGCGGCGGGCAGGCCGGAGTTTATCGGCTCGCCCTCCCGCTTTCAACGCCGCCCGCCCGGCGCCACCCGCAGCCCGCAAGTTACAGGTCCATGTCTTCCCAACTCATTCAAAAACAAGAAAAAACCATCGTCCTCGTCGGCCTGATGGGCGCCGGGAAAAGTTCCGTCGGCCGGATCCTGGCCACGAAGCTGGGCTTGCCGTTCATCGATTCCGACGACGAGGTGGAAACGGCCGCCGGCTGTAGCATCGAGGATATCTTCGAAATCTACGGCGAACCGGCGTTCCGCGACGTGGAGGAACGGGTCATCGACCGCCTGCTGAACGGGCCGCCCATGGTTCTGTCGTCCGGCGGCGGCGCCTTCATGAACCCGCGCACCCGCGCGCGCATCGCCGAGACGGCGACCAGCGTCTGGCTGCGCGCCGATCTGGAGATTCTGGAACGCCGCACCAAACGACGGGCCGCCGGGCGTCCGCTGCTCAAGGGCACGGATCCGTCGGAGAAACTGAAGCAATTGATAAATGAGCGTTATCCCGTGTACGAACAGGCGGATATCATCATTGAAAGCGTCGATGAAACCCCGGAAAAGACCGCCGACAAGATCATCGAGAAACTGACGGACGGCACGGCATGACGAGCGACGAGATCACAATCGAGCGCCTGGGCGTCGACCTGGGCGAGCGCAGCTACGATATCCTGATCGGCGATGGCCTGCTGCCCGACGCGGGGCGGCTGATCGCGCCCGTGCTGCGCTCTAAACAGGTTGTGGTGATCACCGACCGCAACGTCGCCGGCGCGGGACATCTGGCGACCCTGGAAACGGCGCTGGCCGCCGCCGGCATCGCCAGCCGCACGATCGTTCTGGAACCCGGCGAGCAGACCAAGGACTTCGCCCATCTGGAACAGGTCATCGGCGATCTTCTGGCCGGCGGCGTCGATCGCAAGACGACGCTGATCGCGCTTGGCGGCGGGGTCATCGGCGACCTGACCGGCGTCTGCGCGGCACTGACCCTGCGCGGCATCGATTTCGTACAGGTGCCGACGACCTTGCTGGCCCAGGTCGATTCATCGGTCGGCGGCAAGACCGCCATCAACACGGCCCAGGGCAAGAACCTGGTGGGCGCGTTTTACCAGCCGCGTCTGGTGCTCGCCGATACGGGCGTGCTCGACACCCTGCCGCCCCGCGAACTGCGGGCCGGCTATGCCGAGGTCGTTAAATACGGCGTCATCGACATGCCCGATTTCTTCGATTGGCTGGAAGGCAACGGCCCTTCCTTGCTGGCCGGGGACGCCGCCGCCCGCCGCCACGCCATCCTGACCTGCTGCAACGCCAAGGCGCGCATCGTCAGCGCCGACGAAACGGAACAGGGGCAGCGCGCGCTGTTGAACCTGGGGCATACCTTCGGCCACGCGCTGGAGGCCGAAACCGGCTACGGCGGCGGCCTGCTGCACGGCGAGGCCGTGGCCATCGGCATGGTCATGGCGCTGACCCTGGCGAACCGTCTGGGTCATTGCAAAGGCAACGACGCGGCGCGGCTTCGGGCCCATCTCGACGCCACGGGCCTGCCGGGCGACCTCGTGCGGCTCGACACCGGCGGCTGGACGGTGGACCGCCTGCTGGCGCACATGATGAAGGACAAGAAGACCGAAGGCGGCAAGCTGACCTTCATCCTGGCCCGGGCGATCGGCGAGGCGTTCATCGAACGTGATGTGCCGACCGGGCTGGTCGCCGATGTCCTCAACGAATTCCTCAGCGCCCGGCGTTGACCCGGGCCGACCCGCCGGTGCGCCCAAGACGGCGCCCGGCACATTGAATGAGCGGATAACATGGAAGACGAAACAAGCCTGATCACCATCTTTTTCCTGCTTTTGATGTCGGCGTTCTTTTCCGGCTCGGAAACGGCGCTGACCGCCAGTTCCCAACCGCTCATGCATCGCCTGGAACTGGCCGGCGACAAGCGGGCCGCGGTGGTCAACCGCCTCTACGATCAGAAGGAGCGCCTGATCGGCGCCATTCTGCTCGGCAACAATCTGGTCAACATCCTGGCGTCCTCTTTGGCGACCAGCCTGCTCATCACCTATTTCGGCGAGGCCGGCGTGGCCTACGCGACCCTGGTCATGACCCTTCTGGTGCTTATCTTCGCCGAGGTCATGCCCAAGACCTACGCAATCAAAAACGCCAACACCATGGCCCTTTTCGTGGGGCCGCCGGTGAGGATTCTGGTCGCCCTTCTGGCCCCCATCACCCATACCGTGGAATTGCTGGTGCGCGGCCTGTTCTACATGGTCGGCGTCGATATCCGCGCATCCGGCGGCAACGAGCACGAATCCGAACAGGAACTACGCGGCGCCATCGAGCTTCACACGGGCGACGAGGAAACGGGCCTGGAACGGGTGATGCTGCGCAGCGTGCTCGACCTGGCCGATGTCCAGGTCGGGGAAATCATGATTCACCGATCCAGCGTGAACACGCTGAACGCCGACCTGTCGGCCGAGGCGATCATCGCGGGCGTCCTGGAAAGCCCCCACACCCGCATCCCCCTGTGGCGGGGCGAGCCGGACAACATCGTCAGCGTGCTCCATGCCAAGGCCCTGTTCCGCGCCGTACACGGCGCCAAGGGCGATTTGGCGGCGCTGGACGTCAAATCCTTCGCCGCCGAACCCTGGTTCATTCCGGATACGACGCCGCTGTTGGACCAGCTTCAGGCGTTCCGCGAACGGCGCGAACATTTCGCCCTGGTCGTCGATGAATACGGCAGCCTACAGGGCATCGTAACCCTGGAGGACATCATCGAGGAGATCGTCGGCGAGATCGACGACGAGCATGACCTGAAGGTCGCCGGTGTCGAGCCGCAGGCCGACGGATCCTACCTGGTCGACGGCACGGTGACGATCCGGGATCTCAACCGCCAGTATGAATGGCACCTGCCCGACGAGGAGGCCGCGACCGTCGCGGGTCTTGTTCTGCACGAAGCCCGGCGCATCCCCGAGGTCGGTCAGTCGTTCCGTCTGTTCGGATTCCGCATCGACATCGTGGCCCGTCACCGCCATCAGATCACCCGCCTGCGCGTAACGCCGCCCAAGCCCGGCGAAGTCACCGACTGACCCCGTCGCCCGATGCACCAGCCGGTTAACGGTTAACATGAGCATCCGTTAATTCTTAACCCGTCGGCACAATTCCCGTACAATGACGCATCAATTGTCGCACCGTGGCAAAGCCCGGCAAACGTCCGGGCGACATGGTCAACGAGAGGAAACGTCCGATGCAGCGCAAGATTATTCCGGACATCGTTCAGCGCACGGAACTGACCGCGACCACCATCGACGCCACGTCGGAACAGGCCGCCAAGGACATGGCGGCGGCCAATGTCGCGGCGGTCGTCGTTCTGGACGCGGATGGTGTGCTGATCGGTATTCTGACGGAACGTGACATGTCCCGCCGCGTGGTGGCGGCGAACAAGCGCCCCAGCGACATCAAGGTCGGCGACATCATGACCGCCAATCCGGATACCCTGGCGCCGAACGACCGGGCCTCGGACGCACTCGAGTTGATGCTGACCCGACGCTACCGCCACCTTCCCGTCGTGGGCGAGGACGGCAAATGCGTCGCCATGGTGTCGATCCGCGATCTTTACCAGGCGGTCAAGGAAGGCCTGGAAGAGAACATTCGCGAGACGGAAGCCTTCGTCTTCGGCGACCGATACAGCGCCTAATACATTGAAATAAATATTTTTTTACGGGCCTGCGCCGACTGCGCGCAGCATCTCTTGCCGCCCGTGGCCGGCAACCGATAAAGTTGCCGGACGATATGCCCCGCCCGCTTCCGGGCGGCGGTGCCCAATTCGCCCGACAGGAATCCGCCCATGCCCCTCAGCAGACCCGCCTCCCGCAAGCATATCCACACCCGTGACATCAAATGTCTCGGCTTTGAGCGCGATGACGGCCTGTGGGACATCGAGGGCCGCCTGACCGACACCAAGACCTACAGTTTCGAAAACCACGACCGCGGCGGGATCGCGGCGGGCGAGCCCATTCACGACATGCTCATCCGCCTGACCCTGACCGGCGACATGGTGGTCACGGCCGCCGAGGCATCGACGGAATCGAGCCCGTTTTCCATGTGCGGCGACGTCACCCAGGCCTTTTCTCAACTGGTCGGACTGAAGGTCGGGCCTGGCTGGCGCCGGGCCGTGGCCGAAGCCATGGGGGGCGTGCACGGCTGCACCCATCTGCGCGACCTCGTGATGGGGCCCATGGCGGTGACCGCGTTCCAGACCATCTTTCCCGCCCGCAAGAAGCGGGGCGAACCCGGCCCCGGCAAGAAATCACCCTTGATCGACACCTGCTACGCGTTTCGCAGCACCGGCCCCGTGGTTAAGGTCCGTTGGCCCGAATTCTATGAGGAAGAAGGTGATGGCCCCGCCGGGACCGAAGGAAAGAAGGCCGGCTGACCCGGCCGGAACGTCAGGTGGTCTTGAAGGCCGTCAGTGCCTTGTCGGCAATTCCAACTTCGATGCTGGTGCGGTTCGCCGCCAGACGGAAATAGGTCACGATGAAGGCCCGTACCGTTGATGTGCGGGACGAGCCGAAGCGAACGCTTTCGATCATCGAGCAGAGCTCATGAACGGTCGTCTTTTCGCATTCACAGATTTGGTCCAAAGCATCCCACGTTGCGTTTTCAAGCCGCAGACTGGTTCTGCGGCCGTTGACGGTCACGTTTCGGCTTATAAGTTTGCTTTGCATAGTCCGACTAACACCCTCTTTTATTGTATGTGGCGATTATTATACTCGCATTACGCCTGTCACCCCAGCAGAACAAATCGTGCTGCCGCCTCCAAAACTTTCCCCCACCGGTTCACAGACGCCACATGAGGGCGCCGAATTACCGACGTTAGGGCGGAATCATCCGCCCACTGCCTTCAGAATTAGAGATAACGCAAGGGAATTCAAGTTAGACGAAGGTTATATGTCTGTTTTTCAACCCTTTGGATCATGACGGAATCCGGGGGCATTTTCGCCTTCGTAACGTCCACATGTCTTGTCTGGAACAAAGGGCGCGCGCATAGTGTCGTCATGGGTGAACTGCTTAAAAATCACGAATCCCGCCAGGCGGAGTCGGTCTGTGAATGGCCTGGCTGCGACGGCAATGCCGAATTCAAGGCCCCGCGGTCACGCGATGCCTTGAACGAATACCGTTGGTTCTGCCTGGCCCATGTCCGGGAGTACAATCGCAACTGGAACTATTACAAGGGCATGGACGAAAATCAGGTCGAGGCGGACGTGCGCAACGATACGGTATGGCAGCGGCCGACCTGGAAACTGGGCGCGGGCGACGCCGCCAAGTTCACCCGCGCGCGCATTTTCAATCCCTTCGGCATCGATGACGCGATCCGTGACGCCGATGCGCGGGCGCAGCCCTTTCGGGCGGACCCACGCGCGGCCGAAGCCCGCAAGACGGACCCGAAGACCGCGCGGGCCCTTTCCGTCTTTGGCCTTGAAACCCCGGTGACCATTGACGACGTGAAGTCCAGATACAAGGAACTGGTGAAACGCCATCACCCGGACGCCAACGGCGGCACCAAGGCGGCGGAGGAAGAATTCAAGAAAGTCACCGAGGCCTATGAGGCGTTATTGGACTTTCTCGGCCCTTGACGGCCCGCCGCTTAACCCCTACGACGTTTGCCAAACATGACCGATCTTAGCCCCGCGTCCGTCGGGGCGGCCTCAGAAACTGGAACATTTGCATGACAACTCTGGAATCGACCGCCACTCCCGGGATCGATGCGGCCCATCAGGTGCCCGACGTTACCGTCTCCGTGCGCCAGACCTTCGGCATCGACAGCGACATGGAAGTCCCCGCCTTTTCCCAGGCCGAGGAACATGTCCCCGAGCGCGACGAAGCCTACCGCTTCGACCGCGAAACGACGCTGGCGATCCTGGCCGGCTTCGCCTACAACCGGCGCGTCATGATCCAGGGCTATCACGGCACCGGCAAGTCGACCCATATCGAACAGGTCGCGTCGCGCCTCAACTGGCCCTGCGTCCGGGTCAACCTGGACAGCCACATTTCCCGTATCGATCTGGTCGGCAAGGACGCCATCGTGCTGCGCGACGGCAAGCAGGTCACCGAATTCCGCGAAGGCATCCTGCCCTGGGCGCTGCGCAACCCGACCGCCCTGGTATTCGACGAATACGACGCCGGCCGCCCGGACGTGATGTTCGTGATCCAGCGCGTGCTGGAAGTCGACGGCAAGCTGACGCTTCTGGACCAGAACCAGGTCATCAAGCCGCATCCGTACTTCCGCCTGTTCTCGACCGCCAACACGGTCGGCCTGGGCGACACCACGGGCCTGTATCACGGCACCCAGCAGATCAACCAGGGCCAGATGGACCGCTGGAGCATCGTCGCGACCCTGAACTACCTGCCCCATGACGAGGAAGTGGAAATCGTCTGCGCCAAGGTGCCGGAGTATGCCTCCAAGGCCGGCAAGGAACAGATCAGCGCCATGGTCGAACTGGCCGATCTGACCCGCTCCGGCTTCATGAACGGTGACATTTCGACCGTCATGTCGCCGCGCACGGTCATCACCTGGGCCGAAAACTCCCGCATCTTCAACGACGCCGGCTACGCCTTCCGGCTGACGTTCCTCAACAAGTGCGACGAAATCGAACGCCCGGTCGTGGCAGAGTACTATCAGCGCTGCATGGGCGAGGAACTTCCCGATTCCGCCATGCGCGCGGTGCTGCAATAGGACACCCACGCCCATCCGGGCCTTGTCCGGACGGGAATCGGGGCCATAGGACATGAACAATTCGGAACGCCCGGCAGATCTTCTGAAACGCGTCACGGCGGCCGCGGTCAAGGCGATGTCCAATCGCCCGGAGTTGGAGGTTCATTTTCAGGCCTCCGGCGCTTCGGCCACCGAGGAAGCCGTCAACCTGCCCGCCCCGTCGGGCCCGCCCAGCGCCGAAGGCATCACCAAGCTGCGCGGCGTCGCCGACGCCTTGGCGTTGCGGTTGCGCTATCACGACGCCGACGTGCACCGCCGCATGGCCCCCACGGGCCCCGACGGGCATGCCGTGTTCGAGGCCCTGGAACAGGCGCGCTGCGAAAGCCTGGGCGCCCAGCGCATGTGCGGTGTCGCCAACAACCTGGATTTCCTGTTGGCCGAAAAATGCCGCGCCAAGGGCTATGGCGGCGTGACCGAACGCGAGGAAGCCATGCTGCCCGAGGTTCTCGGTCTGCTCGCCCGCGAACGCCTGCCCGGCCAGAACCTGCCCAAGGAAGCCAAGCATATCGTCGATCTGTGGCGCGACGAGTTGACCCGTAAGGTCGGCCCGCAGCTTGCCGAACTCGAAAAGAACGCCCTGGACCAGGAAGCCTACGGCAACCTGGTGCGCGAGATGATTGTCGCCCTCGACATGATGACCGACGCACCGGCCCCGTCGGAACCCGAGAATCAGCAGGATTCCGCGGATGACGATGCCGAGCAGGGCCAGGACCAGAACCAGAACCCGGATGCCGACATGGACACCGACGGATCGCTGTCCAGCGAATCCGGCGAGGCGGAAATGTCCGACGACATGGAGTTTTCGACCGAAGGCTTCGACGACGACGTGATGTCCGGCGACGGCGAGGAAGAACCCGCCGGGCCGACCGACTGGGACGACCGCTGGCCGCGCAACGCACCCGACGATCTGACGCTCTACAAGGCCTTCACCCAGGCCTATGACGAGGTCGTCGAGGCGGAAGAGCTTTGCGATTCCGAGGAACTGACCCGCCTGCGCGCCCAGTTGGACCAACAACTGTCGCACCTGCAAGGCGTGGTCTCGCGCCTGGCCAACCGCCTGCAACGCAAACTGATGGCCAAGCAGACCCGGTCCTGGGACTTCGACCTGGAGGAAGGCGTCCTGGACGCCGCGCGCCTGTCCAGGGTCGTGACCGACCCCCTGCATCCCCTGTCCTTCAAGCAGGAACAGGACACGGATTTCCGCGATACGGTCGTCGGCCTGTTGATCGACAATTCCGGATCCATGCGCGGGCGGCCGATCACCGTCGCCGCCATGAGCGCCGACATCCTGGCCCGCACGCTGGAACGCTGCGGCGTCAAGGTCGAGATCATGGGCTTCACCACGCGGTCGTGGAAGGGTGGGCAGTCGCGCGAAGACTGGGTCGAAAAAGGCAAGCCTAAGAACCCAGGCCGCCTCAACGATCTGCGCCACATCGTCTACAAGGCCGCCGACATGCCCTGGCGCCGCGCGCGGCGCAACCTGGGCCTGATGCTGCGCGAGGGGCTGCTCAAGGAAAACATCGACGGCGAGGCCCTGATGTGGGCCCACAACCGTCTGCTGGCCCGCCCGGAACAGCGGCGCATCCTGATGGTGATTTCCGACGGTGCGCCGGTCGATGACGCGACGCTGTCCGCCAACCCGGGCAACTATCTGGAAAAGCACCTGCGCGACGTCATCAGCTTCATCGAAAACAAATCCGATGTGGAACTGACCGCCATCGGCATCGGCCACGACGTCACCCGCTATTACCGCCGCGCCGTGACCATCGTCGATGCCGAGGAACTGGGCGGTACCATGATGGCCAATCTCGCCGAACTGTTCGACGAGGACACTCCGGCCTCCAACGCGGGTGCCGTCCGCGGCCGCCGCCGGGCGGGATGACCGCTTCGGCCCGCCGCCGCGGACCGCCGTTCCCGTCTTCCGGACGGTTTCCCCTTCTGGCCGCTCTTGCCGCCATCCTGTTCGTCCTGATCCCCCCGGGCGCCCTCCAGGCGCAGAACCTCGTCGATACGGTCTGGCGTCTCCGGCCCATGACCCTGGCCGCCCTGCGCGAGGAACACCGGGGCATCGACCTGGTCGGCATGCAGTTGCCGCCCAAGTCCGATTTCGACATTCCTCTGGCCGATCCCGCCGCCACCGTGGCCAAGATCAAGGCGGCGGTCGACCGTGTGCTTCAGATGTCCCCCGTTGCCGCAGAGGGCCTCGACGCCCTGTCAAAGGCCGGGCAGATCCGCATCATCTACGACGCGGCCTTTCCCGAACGCTCGCTGTCCAGGGTCATCATCGCCGCCTTTCTGGTCGGCGAGTTCCAGCCCCAGGACGGCAAGCGCGACTTCACGGTGATCGTCAGCCGCTTCGGCGCCAACTGGCCGATGGACGAACTGGCGGCGGTGCTGGTGCATGAACTGATCGGCCATGGCCTGCAACGTCTCAAGAACCGCTTCGGCCACGACCGGCCCATCGACCTGGAGTGCGAGGCCCGCCTGTGGCAACAGCTGTACATCACCGACGCCGGCATGCCCCAGGACACCCAGGAAATGGTTTCCTTCCGCAAGACCACGGACCGCCGCGTGTGCCACGATTTCCGCCGCTACGTCCGCCATCTCCGTCCCGACCTGATGCGGCAATGGGATTCCGGCCATTTCGCCATGGCGGACATCATCGCCCTGTTCGAGGATTATTACGCGACGATCCGCAAGGGCCGGGAAAAGCTTCGCCGGAAACCGTAAGCCGCACCGGCCTTCGGGGTCATCAAGATTTCACAGAGCCCCCGTAAGATCAGGCCCATGAGCCTGACGCCCCGCCCTGTCCGATTCCGCCCAATCCCCTGCACCGGAAGGCCGCCATGGGCTGGCTGCTGACCCTGTTGCTCGCCGTGCCGCAGGTCGAGGGCACGGTTCAGGTCGAGATGTGGTTTTCCCGTGAATCCTACTGCACCTTCGCCCAGGCGAAATTTACCGAACAGCCCATGTACAGCCTGCCGAAGGGGCCCAAGCAGGATACCGTCCGCACGCCGGTCACGGTGACGGGCAGCAGCTGCCGCGAACTGGGCCCCGGAGAGGCAAACCGCGTGCCGGCCCACATGCGCGCCCAGGCAACGCCCGAGGCGGACACCGGGTTCTGATCCGCGGCCCCCGACCGCTCTGGACAACGGCCGCCCGTCCCCCCATTTTGGAGGCAACCGTTCCATGGGAAAGGCCCCGCCGCCATGCACCGCCGCATCGCCCGCATCATTTCCCGTGTCCTGACCGGGGCCGCCCTTGTCTTGCTCGCAGGTCATGCCCCGGCAGTGGCCGACACGGTCGAGGTACGGTCGGTCGCCGTGCCCCTGAATGCCGAGAAGCCGGACCAGACGACCGTCGGCAAGCTGAAATTCCGGGGCGGGGTGGAACTTCTCAGCCAATCCGACCGCTTCGGCGGGTTCTCCGCCCTGGGTCTCAGCGCCGACGGCAAACGCCTGGTTTCCCTCACGGACGAGGGCAACCGCCTGGACGCCCGTCCCGTCTACGGCGCCGACGGTAACCTGACCGGCCTGACGGACACGGAAATCTTCACCCTGACCGGCCCGGGCGGCATCCCCCTGATCGACAAGTCCATGGCTGACGCGGAATCCATGGCGCCCGGCGTGGACGGCGAAATCATCGTCGCCTTCGAACGCATCCACCGGCTATGGGCCTATCCGCCGAACCGGACCGAGCCCAGCCCCCTGCCCCTGCCCGCCGAGATGAAGAACGCCCCCGACAACAACGGCATCGAGGCCCTGACCCTGCTGAACGACGGCAGCCTGTTCGCGATCGCGGAGGGCAAGGGCCGCGGCGGGACCTTTCTGGCCTGGGTCAGCAATCCGAAGGGATGGAGCGTGCTGATCTACAAGTCCGAGGACAGCTACCGCCCGACCGGCGCGGCGACCCTGCCCGATGGCGATGTGGTGGTGGTCGAACGCTATTTCACCCCCCGCGAAGGGGCGCGGTCCCGCATCCGCCGCATCAAGGCCGACGGTATCCGCGCCGGCGCCGAAATATCCGGCGAATTGCTGGCCGATATTCGAGCCCCCCTGACGGTCGACAATTTCGAAGGCATCGAAGCCATCAAGGGTCCCAGGGGCGAGACCTTGATCTTTCTGATTTCAGACAACAATTTCAATCGCTTCAGCCCGCAGCGGACGCTGCTGATGATGTTCGAACTGATGGACTGACGGAGGGCCGTCACGGGTTTCCCGTTCCTGCGGCCGGCCGCCTGTGAAGTGAACCGGCGGGGCCGTGCCGCCGTATAGGGGGCATGAACATCTTCTATCTCGACCCCGATCCCGCGACGGCCGTCCGCTATCACTGCGACCAGCATGTCTGGAAGATGCCGCTGGAAACCGTGCAGATCCTGTGCACGGCGCTGCGCCGCCACGGGCTCGACGCCCCCTATCGGCCGACCCATCCGAAGCATCCCAGCGTCCTGTGGGCCGGGGACAATCTTGCGCAGTGGCGCTGGCTGTACGACTTCGGGCGCCTGCTGTTCGAGGAATATACCTTTCGCCGGGACCGTGAGCATGCGAGCCAGCAGGTCCTCGAAGCCCTGCCCGCTGACCCGCCCCTGCCGGACGGCGGCTGGACGCCACCACCCCAGGCCATGCCCGATCATTTCAAGCACGCTGACCCCGTCACGGGATACCGCGCCTTCTATGCCGGTGAGAAATTGATCTTTCCCGGCAAGGGGCCGGCGACCTGGACCCGGCGGGCGCGGCCGCCGTTCATGCCCGAAATGCCGGCCCTGCAGGCCGGGTGATCACACCGCCGGGTGCAGGGCCCGATCCGGCGGCAGCCGCTGTTCGCCCAGGATGTCGGCGAGGATCACCGCCCGGACCTCGTCCGCGTCCAGGTCGTGGAGCGCGATCATGTCTTTTGCATCGGCCAGGATGTCGTCGGCGTCCTGCATCAGCTTCATGCGCTTGAACAGGTCGGGATGGCGCAGGCCCAGGCTTTCGCCGATCAGTTCCATATAATTGACGATCTCGAACGGCCATTCGTTCTGATGACTGACCAACTCCCGGTGGTCGGCGTGGAACACCCCGGCCAGGACCTGGACGCCCTTGGCCTCCGCCTGGCGGAAGGTGCCGGCGATATGGCGTTTCTGCAGGTCCGGCAAGGCGTCGAGAGACGACATCTGATAACCGACGCCGGGATGATCCAGATCGACAAGCTCCAGCCCCGGGATCGCAGTCAGCAGCGCCTTCACCGCGTCGACCACGCCGGGCGACCCCGGATATTCATGAAGCGCCACGCGCTTGTTCACCGGCGTCGTCATCAGCGGACGCAACGTGTCCAGACGGGACGCCAGAAACACGGGCAGCATGAGATTGTCGAAGGGCTTGGGCTGGGCCGGGACGGCGGTCATGACCTCCGACATCTGCATCTGGCAGGTCGGACACCAGGACACCACCTGGGCCGCCCCCGTGCGGGCGAAGCGGTCCATGGTGCTGCCGATCTGGCGGCCCGAGTTGGCCGTGTCGCCGGGGCGGAACTGTAGAATGCCGCAGCAGTTGGCGGGCCCGCCGAACACTTCGTAGGACACGTCCAGGCGGTCCAGAACGTCCAGGCACAACAACCCGATATGCGGCGTCTTCAGCATGTTGCAGCCGGTATAGAACACGATGTCGGGCGGCGTGTCCCGTTCAGGATGGGATGCCGGGCTCAGCCGGTTCATGAGGTCCGGCGGCAGTTGCAGGCGCGACAGCACGCGCACGCCCCGGCTCATCGCCTTGAAGGCGGCCTTGCCCGCATCCTTGCGTTCGCTCTCGGACGCCGTCTCGGCCATTCGGCGGCGCGCCATGGCCAACATGACGCGCGGGTTGATTCCTTCCTCACAGACGCTGAGACAATTGCCCGTGCCGCAGCAGGCACCGGCCCAGGCCGCCGAAACCACATCACCCTGGCCGCCCCGCAGAATGTCCCGAACCCCGTCCGCGACGGCCTTGCCGTCGCCGGCGGCCAAACCCAGGATACCCGGCGTCGGGCAGGCTCGCACGCAGGCGCCGCAGGCCGTGCAGGCATCGGCGATGGCGCGCACCTGATCGTCCAATCTGTCGATGAAGGTTTCCTGGCCGTCCATGGCTTTGCCTCCGAACCTGATACCCAGACGAAGGCTAGCGGCGGCGGCCGGCCACGTGCAATGGAAGTATTGTCACCGGACAATCAAAGAAGACGTTTAACAGCCCCCTGGCGCGTCAGTTCGCAGGGGCTTTCTGGGCCTCGGCGCGCTTGCGCATCTCCGCCGCCAGGTCGGAAAATCCGCTGGCCCGCAGCAGACGGGCATAGTTCACCAGGGTTTCAATGATGTCGGGATGGCCTTTGGGCAGGATCTTTTCACGCAAGGCCAGGCAGCGTTCATAGGTCCTGCCCGCCGGCTCGTACCGGCTTTGCCGCTGATACAGCCGCGCGAGCTTGTAGAGCACGGCGGCGACGTCGGGATGATCGGGCCCAAGCGAGCGTTCCAAGGCCTCCAGCTCCGCCACATAGGCCTGTTCCGTATCGGCCAGACGCGGTGTGTCCGGATAGATCGGCCCCATGTTTCGCTTGGCCGCCCCCAACCGCACGCCGAGAACGGGATGGCGTTCCTCCAGGGCCTTGCGCTGGGCGATCTGCGCGGGCGTTTCCTCCGCAACGGCACGGCGCATAACCTCCGGCGGGGCCGCCGGATCGGCGGCAAGGGCGCGGATGGCCCCCGCATCAACCGGCTGCCCCGCGATCTCGACCGGCCGGGCGTCCCAGGACCGGACCTGGGCGGGCGCGGTCCCGGCCTCGACCGGCGACACCGTTCTCGCGTCGCTTGCCGGCGGGGCGGAAATCGCCGCGATGTCTTCCGGCGCGACGGCCTTTGATTGGGTGATGGGTGGCGGCGTACCTCGCAGGGGCAGGCCCTCGGCTTCCGGCGGACGGACGGCGGCCAATGCCCGCGGGACATCGGGCGGCGGCGCTGCGGCCATCATTGCAGCCTCTGGAACGGCGGCGTCAGCCACCTCGACCGCCGGCGGCAGCGCGGACGGCGCCGGCGACGGTGACATGGGCGTTCCCCGCAGGGGCACAAAGCTCCGCGCATTTGGCGCCGGCCGCACGGCCGAAACAGCCGGTTCAGGCGGCGATACGGCCATCGACAAGGCCGCCTCGGGCGCGCTGACTTCGACCGCCGCGACGGCCGGCGGCAGCTTGGCGGCGGCGGTCGGGGGCGGCGGGGCTGGAATTGGCGCCAGGACCTCGGCCGGGGGCGGCGGGGGCACCACCGCACCGGCAAGCCGGTAATGGGTCAGCACCGGCACCGACGGCACGGGCGGCGGCGGAACGGGCACGGGGGCTGCCGCGGACTGGATAGGGGCGGGAACCGGCGCGGGGGGCGAGGCCGGTGCTGGCGCCGCATTCGGCTCGATCGGGCGCGGGGGCGGCGGGCTCTTCACCCCGGTGGCGGCGGCTTCCTGGGCGCGGCGCGTCGCGGCCTCCTGGCGGGCGTTGCCCGCCTCCGCCCCGGCCAGGGCCGTCCGGTAAATCGCGATCACGCCGTGCCGGGCATGGCCCGTGTCATACAACGCCTCGGCGATGGTCAGGGCCTGACGATACAGCGACGCCGCCTCGGCGAAGCGTTCCTGAGAAACGTAAAGCCCGCCCAGCCCCGCCATGGCGCGTTCCAGGTAGCCGCCCGTGCGGTCAAACCGTTCCGCCAGTTTCAGGGCCTCCAGATAGTGGTCCTCGGCCTCGGCGAGATTGCCCAGCATATGGGCGTGGTCCGCCGGATCCATTGCGGCCTGCCAGCGATCCTGGTCGCTTTGCGCCTGCGCCGCCGCCGGCGCAAGCGTCAGGCCCGCCGCCAGGGTCCCTGCGGACAGAAACGCAATGATCGGTCGGATTGATTTTGCGCGGAACATCCCGGCCTCTTTACCCGTCCCATGGGGGCGGCATGAACAGGGCCGCATTGTCGCAGAATGCGGCCCTGGTTTCGAGGCCGGGCATGCGCCTTGGGCAGGCTCAGCCCAGGTTTTTCACCATCAGCAGCGCCCGCCCGTCATGCTGGATCAGCGGATGCGGCACGATGTCGCGGCTGTCCTTCACGCGATAGCCCAGGCGTTCGTAAAGGCGGACCGAATCCGTGTTTTCCTCGAACGCGATCAGGGACATCTTGGCGAGCCCCCGCGTCATGGCGCGCAGTTCGGCGAGGCGCAGCATCTTGGTCCCCATGCCGCGCCGCCGATAATCGGCCTTCAGGGCGATGCCGGCGATGTAATAGCTGTCGTCTTCTTCCAGTTCCGCATAGGGGCGCAGCACCGGATCGACCGAGGCCGGATCGATTTCCGGATCGGCATGCATGGGATAGGCATGCAACAGGCCGACCGGGCGGCCCCGGGATTCGGCGATGGCGCAGTTCTGATAGGAAAAATCCGCGTCTTCCCGGGCATAGCGCCGGGCCCCCGCGTCGATAACGTCCTCGCCCGGTTCTTTCAAGGCGTCCCAGATGACGTCTGCGACCCCGCCGGCGGCCAGGCGGTAGAGTGCGGCGATCTCGCGCGCGTCGGCCTGTTCGGCATCACGGAATAAAATCTGGGTCACGGACATGTCGGTCATTGTCTGGGTCTCCTCTACCTTGACCGGGGTTGGATACGGCAAATCGGAAAAGAAAAAGGCCCGCGCCTTTGTAGGGCGCGGGCCTTTGCCGTCTGGCAAATTTGTATGGCTGGGCTACGCCGCTTTGACCTGCGCTTTCTTTACGAGCTTCTTGATTTTGACCATGGCGGGTGCCAGGTCAGCATCGGAAGCGTCCAGCAGGAAGGCGTCCAGACCGCCCTTGTGTTCAACGGTGCGGATCGCGCTGACCGACACCTTCAGACGCACCATGCGGCCGAGCGAATCGCTCCACAGGCTGGTTTCCTGCAGGTTCGGCAAAAACCGGCGGCGGGTCTTGTTGTGGGCGTGGGACACGTTGTTCCCGGTGATGACACCTTTGCCCGTCAGATCGCAAACTCTGGACATGACTTCTACGTTCCTATGATCAGCTTTCGCTGGTAAATAAACCGTTGGATGCGGGCCGGAGTCCGCGTCGGAGGCGGCTTTTTAAGGCAATCGCCGCGCCCCGTCAACCAAAGCAAGACGCTTTGTGCTAAATTCCTTGACCGGGCGTTTCGGTCGGCATATCTCGGCCCGACCCCCGCGCCCAATCGGTCCGAACGCCCAGGAAGGCCCTGAACCCCACCATGAACGAAATGAACGCCCCCCTCAACGACGATCCGGCCGTCCGCTTCGATTGGACGGCGGAACAGGCCCTGGCCCTGTTCGCCCTGCCCTTCGCCGACCTGATTCACCGGGCGCAGACCCTGCACCGCCGCTATTTCGACCCCAACACCGTGCAGATGGCGTCGCTGTTGTCGGTCAAGACCGGCGGCTGCCCGGAAGATTGCGCCTATTGCCCGCAGGCGGCCCAGTACGACACGGGCGTCGACGCCGCCAAGCTGATGGATGTGGACACGGTTCTGGCCGAGGCAAAACGGGCCAAGGACGCGGGCGCCACGCGCTATTGCATGGGGGCGGCCTGGAGAAGTCCGAAGGACAAGGACCTGGACGCCGTCTGCAAGATGATCGAAGGCGTGCGCGGTATGGGCATGGAAGCCTGTGCCACGCTCGGCATGCTGTCACCGGAACAGGCCCGGCGGCTGTCCGATTCCGGCCTCGATTTCTACAATCACAACCTGGACACCTCGGAAAGCTTCTATTCCGAGATCATTTCCACCCGTACCTACGCCGACCGCCTGAACACGCTTCAGGCCGTGCGCGACGCGGGGATCAAGGTGTGCTGCGGCGGCATTCTCGGCATGGGTGAGGCGGCCCGGGACCGGGCCGACATGCTGGTGACCCTCGCCAATCTGCGGCCCCACCCGGAAAGCGTGCCCATCAACATGCTGGTCCAGGTCGAGGGCACGCCGCTGGAGGGCCGCGAGGCGCTGGATCCGCTGGATTTCGTGCGCACCATCGCCGTTGCCAAGATCATGATGCCGTCCTCCACCGTGCGCCTGTCCGCCGGGCGGGAAGAAATGTCGGACGAATTGCAGGCGCTGTGCTTCCTGGCCGGCGCCGGGTCCATCTTCGTCGGGCCCAAGCTGCTGACCACGGCCAATCCGGAACAGGACCGGGACGCGGCTCTGTTCCGACGCCTCGGCATTCACGGCGAGGACATCGGTCCGGTTTCGACCGACACCCTATGACCTCTGACGGTACCGCCCCCGGCTGGCTTCAGGCGGGTTACGGCAGTATCTGGATGCCTTACACCCAGATGCAGACGGCCCCCCTGCCCCAGGCCGCCGTGGCGACACAGGGATCGCGCATCCGTCTGGCGGACGGGCGGGAGCTGATCGACGGCGTCGCCAGCTGGTGGGCGGCCTGTCACGGCTACAACCACCCCCATATCGTCGATGCCATCCGCAGTCAGGCATCGCAAATGCCGCACGTCATGTTGGCGGGGCTGGCCAACGAGCCCGCGTTCACCCTGGCGGCGCGCCTGCCGGGCCTTCTGGACCTGCCCGGCTACCGCGCGTTCTTTTCAGAATCGGGATCCGTCGCGGTCGAGGTCGCGCTGAAGATCGCGGCCCAGTACTGGCACAACAGGGGCGAAACGGGGCGCAAGAAATTCCTCAGTTTCCGCGGCGGCTATCACGGCGACACCTTCGCGACCATGGCGCTGTGCGATCCCGTGGACGGCTTCCACGCCGCCTTTAAGGGCGTGGTGCCGGGCCAGTTGATCGCCGACCTGCCCCGCGACGACGCGTCGGAGGCGGCGCTGGACGCCCTTCTGACCGCCGAGGCAGGCACCATCGCCGCCGTCGTCGTCGAGCCCGTCGTGCAGGGGGCCGGCGGCATGAAGTTCCATGCGCCGGAAGTACTCACCCGCCTGCGCCGCCTGTGCGACGCCCATGGCGTGCTGCTGGTGTTCGACGAGATATTTTCCGGCCTGGGCCGCCTGGGTGCCATGCTGGCAGGGCAACTGGCCGGGGTGACACCGGACATCCTCACCCTGTCCAAGACCCTGACCGGCGGCACGATGCCGTTGTCGGCCACCCTGGCGTCGGACACGGTGTTCCAGGCCTTCCAGTCGGACAAGCTGGAACACTGCCTGATGCACGGGCCGACCTTCACCGGCAACGCGCTGGCTTGCGCCGCCGCCAACGCGTCCCTGGATCTGTTCGAGGCGGAAGGCCGATTGGCCCAGGTCCAGGCCCTGGAAAAGCTTCTGGTGCCCGCCCTGGCCCCCTGCCGCGACATTCCCGGGGTCAAGGACGTGCGCGGCCAAGGCGCCATCGGCGTGGTCGAACTGGACGTCGGCGGGTTCGAGGAACTGACCTGGCTGCGCGGCCGCTTCGTTGAGGAAGGCGTGTTCATTCGCCCGTTTTCCGACATCGTCTACCTGACCCCGGCCTACAACATTCCGGCGGATGACCTGGCCCGGCTCTGTGATGTTATAGTGTCCGTGGTTGCCGAATGGTCGGCCCGGTTCAAGAAGACCTAGGATCATGTCCCGCACCCTCGACGATTTCGCCCAGGAAAAGCTGGATGCGCTGGAGGCCAAGGGCCTGCGCCGCCGCCTCACGGTGACGGAGCGCACGGGCGCCATCGAGGTGATGCGCGGCGGCCGGCGGCTGATCTCGTTCTCCTGCAACGACTATCTGAACCTGTCGCAGCACCCGGCCCTGAAACAGGCCGCCAAGGATGCCGTCGACCGGCTCGGCGTCGGCTCGGGCGCGTCGCGGCTGGTGACCGGCGACCATCCCCTGCTGCCGGAGCTGGAGGCCCGCCTCGCCCGCCTCAAGGGGACCGAGGACTGCTGCGTCATGGGCTCCGGCTTCCTGACCAACACGGGCGTGATCCCGACCCTGATGACCGAGGGCGATCTGGTCCTCGCCGACGAATGGAGCCATGCCTGCATCATCGTCGGCGGGCGGTTGTCGCGGGCAGCACAACACCTGTTCCGCCACAACGACATGGCCCACCTGCGGGCCCTTTTGGAAGAACACCGGGCAAGCCACAACCGCTGCCTGATCGTCACCGACGGTGTGTTCTCCATGGACGGTGATTTGGCCCCCGTGCATGAAATGGCCGATCTGGCCCAGGAATTCGACGCTTGGCTGATGACCGACGACGCCCACGGCATCGGCGTGGTCGGGGCCGGCGGGCGCGGCTCGACCTTCGCCGGCGGCACCAAGGCGGCGGTCGATTTACAGATGGGCACGTTGTCCAAGGCCGTCGGCGGCTACGGCGGCTATCTCTGCGCCTCCAAGCCAGTCATTGATTTGATGAAGACGCGCTGCCGCACGCTGATCTATTCCACGGGCCTGCCGCCCGCGACCGTGGCCGCCGCCATCGCGGCGCTCGACATCATCGAGGGCGATCCGGAATACGCCGCCCGACCGGTGAAGAAGGCCCGGCGCTTCACCCAGCGCCTGGGCCTGCCCGCCGCCGAAAGCCCCATCGTGCCCATTCTTCTGGGCGACAGTGCGCGCACCATGGCGGCGCAGAAGACGCTGGAGGACGCGGGCTATCTGGTCATCGGCATCCGCCCGCCGACGGTGCCGGAAGGCACGGCGCGGCTGCGCCTGACCTTCACCGCCCAGCATGCGGACGCGGACATCGACCGCCTTGCCGATCTGATCGCCGACAAGGTGTTAGCAGGAGACGAACCATTCAGGGCCTCTTCATAACTTCGACCGGCACGGGCATCGGCAAGACGCACGTCGCGGCGGACATGATCCGGGCCCTGAAGGCCCAAGGCAAGGCCGTGCGCGCCGTGAAACCCGTGATCTCGGGCTGGGACGATAACCCGGCCGCCATCGCGGCCTCGGACACCGGCATCCTGCTGGCGGCCCAGGGCCTCGACCTCAGCCCCGAGAACATCGACGCCTGCTCTCCCTATCGGTTCAAGGCACCGCTTTCGCCGGACATGGCGGCGGCCCGCGAAGGCACGGCCATCGATTTCAAGCGCGTGGTCGGATTTTGCCGCCATGCCGCCGAGGGCCTGGGAGAAAACGGCACGCTGCTGATCGAAGGCGTGGGCGGGGTCATGGTGCCCTTGACGGACGACAAGACGGTCCTGGACTGGATGGCCGCCCTGAGCCTGCCCGTGGTCCTGGTGACCGGCAGCTACCTGGGAACGATCTCACACACCCTGACCGCGGCCCTGGCGTTGCGCGAAAAGCACATCAGCATCCGCAGCATCGTGATCAGCGAGTCGGAAGACAGCCCCGTGCCCTGCGAGGAAACGGCGGAAGCGCTGATACGGCACCTCGGCCCGACCCCCATCCGCATCGCGGCGCGGGAACGATGACGCCGGACCTCCTTCATCGGACATGAAAAACCCGGGCCGAAGCCCGGGTTTTCCGTAATCATTCTTCGTGGGGCCTGGGGGCGCGGCTTGGCCGACCCGGCCAACCCCAAGCCGCTTGAGATTGCCTCAAGCAGTCTCGCTTACCATTTCGCCATTTCGGCCTTCAGGTTGCCGTCCAGCACGTCCAGGAACTGCTGGGTCGTGCACCACCCCTGATCGGGGCCGACGAGGATCGCGAGGTCCTTGGTCATGGAGCCGCTTTCCACCGTATCGATGCAGACCTTTTCCAGGGCGTCGGCGAATTTCACCACCTCGGGCGTGCCGTCGAATTCGCCGCGGTACTTCAGGCCCTGAGTCCAGGCGAAGATCGAGGCGATCGGGTTGGTCGAGGTTTCCTTGCCCTGCTGGTGCAGGCGATAGTGGCGGGTGACCGTGCCGTGGGCGGCCTCGGCCTCGACCGTCTTGCCGTCCGGCGTCATCAGCACCGAGGTCATGAGACCCAGCGAGCCGAAGCCCTGGGCCACGGTGTCGGACTGCACGTCGCCGTCGTAGTTCTTGCAGGCCCAGACGAAGCCGCCTTCCCACTTCATAGCGCAGGCGACCATGTCGTCGATCAGGCGGTGTTCGTAGGTGATGCCGGCGGCCTTGAACTTGTCCTTGAATTCGGCGTCGAAGACTTCCTGGAAGATGTCCATGAAGCGGCCGTCGTATTTCTTGAGGATCGTGTTCTTGGTCGACAGGTAGCAGGGCCAGCCCAGGCCGAGCGCGTAGTTCATGGACGCGCGGGCGAAACCGCGGATGCTTTCATCCAGGTTGTACATGGCCAGGGCGATGCCGGCTTCCGGCGCCTTGAACACTTCGCGTTCGATCACTTCGCCGCCGTCGTCGGGCACGAACTTCATGGTCAGCGTGCCGGGTCCCGGGAACAGGAAGTCGGTGGCGCGGTACTGGTCGCCATAGGCATGGCGGCCGATGACGATCGGCTTGGTCCAACCGGGAACCAGGCGCGGCACATTCTTGCACACGATGGGCTGGCGGAAAATGGTGCCGCCCAGGATGTTGCGGATGGTGCCGTTGGGCGAGCGCCACATCTGCTTCAGGCCGAATTCCTCGACCCGGCCTTCGTCCGGCGTGATGGTCGCGCATTTGACGCCGACGCCGTACTGTTTGATGGCGTTCGCGGAATCGATGGTGATCTGGTCGTCGGTCTCGTCGCGCTTTTGCACGGACAGATCGTAATATTTAAGATCGACGTCGAGGTAGGGAAGGATCAGCTTGTCCTTGATGAAGGCCCAGATGATCCGCGTCATCTCGTCGCCGTCCAGCTCCACGATCGGGGTTTTGACCTGAATTTTCGCCATCGGTACGGTGCTCCGGTTGTCCTGCGATTGAAGTTGCGGCGCACATTATATCCTGCCCTCTTTCCCTGCAAGACGCAGGCGCGGCGAAATGTGCGGCGGGAACCGGGGGTCAGAGACGGGCGGACGCTGCCTTTGGGCCGGGCCGGGCGGCGGCGTCGATGGCGTCGAACACCTGTTCGGGGGTCTCGACCACCGACCACAGAGTCTGGATGTCACCGTAGGCGAAGCCGCCCTTGACCACCGAAGCGAGCAGCGCCGACAGCGCCCCCCAATAGCCGGCGGCATCCAGGATCACGATGGGCTTGGCATGCAAGCCGAGCTGCTTCCAGGTCGCGACCTCGATGGTTTCGTCCAGGGTGCCGAGCCCGCCCGGCAGGGCGACGAAGGCATCGGCCAATTCGAACATGCGCTGCTTGCGGCTGTGCATGCTGTCCGTGACGATCAGGTCGGTCAGGTCGTCGCGCCCGACTTCGCGGCGCTTGAGGAAGTCCGGGATCACGCCGATGGCCTGGCCGCCGGCGTCCAGCACCGCGTCGGCGACCACCCCCATCAGACCGACGTGCCCACCACCGTAGACTAGGCGGATGCCCCGTTCGGCCATCATCCGGCCGAGGACCCGCGCGGCGTTTTCATAGGCCGGGTCGCTGCCCGTTCGCGAGCCGCAAAAGACGCAGATGGCGGAAATATCGGACATGAAAGCGTTTTGATTCCGTTGAACTTTTCGTGACCAGGGAAGCTGGCCGTTCACAGGCGGCGCCTGAGTGATTACAGTCTGCTCAAGGTCCAGGCTGGCCCGGGGCAGTATATGCCAGACCAGGTCCGATTGGTGATACTCTTTTGTTTCAGAAGGATCGGCGAAAAATGCAGAAATTCAAGGCAATGACCCGTGGCATCCTGGCGGCGGCGGTCGTCGCGACCGTTGCCGCGGCGGGCACGGCGCAGGCCAGCGACGGCGGCGAGATCAAGTACCGCAAGGCGGTCATGAAGGCCGTCGGTGGGCACATGAACGCCCTGGTCGGCATCGTCAAGGGCGAGACCGCCAACAAGGCCGACATGGCCGCGTTGGCCAAGGGCATGCTGTCGCTTGCCAAGATTTCCCAGAACGTATTCCCCAAAGGATCCGACGCCATGGGCGGCGAAACGGACGCGCTTGCGAAAATCTGGGACGACCCGGCGGATTTCAAAAAGGTCAGCATGGCCTTCGTCGATCACGCGCAAAACCTGGTGACGGCCGCCGAATCGGGTGATCCCAAGGCCCTCGGCGCCGCCGTGGGCGCCCTCGGCAAGAACGCCTGCAAAGCCTGCCACGACAGCTACAAGAAAAAGGACTAAGGACGAAGGCTCAAGCCGCCGGGACGGACACCGTCCCGGCGCGCCTTACCAAATCGACAAAATCCAAGCCACGGGCGCGGCCGCCACGATGACCGCCACCGCCAACCATGCCCAGGGCGTCGGCCCGTCCGCCGCCGCCGCATCGGCCCCCGGCTTGACCCCCGTGATCATCGGCCTGACCAGATTGTCGCCTTTCCACCAATGCAGGGCGACGGCCGCCACATGGGCCGCCACCAGCACGTAGATCACGGTACTCATCAGATGATGGATGCCGGTCAGGCGGTCGCTGAGCGCCTTGCCCGCGTATTTCGCGAGCGGCCCTTCCAGGAAGATGTCGTCGTTGGCGAACAGGCCCGTCCCCGCCTGCACCGCCAGCGCCGACAGGATCAGCACCACGGACCAGCCGCCGAGCGGATTATGGCCCGCCGTATGGGCGGCGCGGCCCTTCAGGAAATCCACCGCGTAGCGCAGCACGGTCGCCGGGCCTTTGACGAAGGCGGCGAAGCGTGCATGACGCCCGCCGACCAGCCCCCACAGCACACGGAACACCACCAGCCCCAGGACCACGCAGCCCGAGACCACATGCAGGTCCATCTGCCACAGGCCGCCGGTAAGCCCGGTCGCGACCGACGTGACGACGGCGGCCAGCAGGGTCCAATGGAACAGCCGAACGGGCAGATCCCACACGCGAACGCCGGATGCGTCCGTCCGACCGGCGGCGCGTCCTGCCTCATTTGGTACCAAGAGCCTATCTCCTCTACCGTTTCGGGAAAAATGGCCCCTGACAGCGCCGCTGGCAAGGTTCCGCTAGATGCCGATTGCGTTGCCGCCTTCGGGCGACTAATTGTGAAGGATAGAATTTGGGGGAAAACAGGAGAATGCCGCCTCGTTGCGGCATTTGTGAACGCGATGTGGCGTAATCCACTGTTCATCGTTGGTGTCGGACTGGTCGTGGTGGCTTTCGCCATCGTCGTCAATCTGTCGTCGCCCGACGACGGCAAGGACGACGATGCCGCCCGCCCGCCCGCGCAGGCCCTGACCACCCCCGGCAAGGACGCGTCCGTCCCGGCGCCGGACCGCGCCGCCCGGACCGGCGACCCGAACCTGCCGACCTTCGACGTGGTCCGCGTCAGCTCGACGGGCGACACGGTCATCGCCGGCCGCGCCGCCCCCGGCGCCACGGTCATCATCAAGGACGGACAGACCGAGATCGGCCGCATCACCGCCGACGACAAGGGCGAATGGGTCTATCTGCCGAGCGACCCGCTGCCGCCGGGCAACCGCTACCTGTCCCTGGAAACCGTCGGCCCGGACGGCAAGATTCTGACCTCGCCGGACGTCGTCGTGCTGGCCGTGCCGGAACGCACGGACACCGGCCCCCTGGTGGCCGAGGAACGCACCACGGAACCGCTCGCCATCCGGATGCCCCGCGAAGGCGAAGGGCCGAGCAGCCTGATCCAGGGCGACGGGCCGCAGAAGATCGAATTCGACATCAGCGCCGTCGACTACACCCCCGCCGGCCGGGTCATCGTCAGCGGCCGCGCACCGGCCGGTGACGGCGTCGCTCTTTACATGGACGACGCCCCCCTGGGCACGGCACAGGCCGACGCCCAGAACCGATGGTCCCTGACCCTGAAGGACAAGGTGTCGCCCGGCGTCCACAAGCTGAAGGCGGAACGCATCGGCCCCGCGGGCAAGGTTCTGGGCCGAGTGTCCATTCCCTTCCGTCAGGAGGAAATCATGCCCAACCTGGCGGCCGGGCAGGTCGTCGTGGTGCAGCCGGGCAATTCACTGTGGCGGATCGCACGGCGGGTTTACGGCGAAGGCGTGCAGTACACGATCATCTACCGCGCCAACAAACAGCAGATCGGCGATCCCGATCTGATCTATCCGGGTCAGGTTTTCCAGGTTCCCAAGCCGGCAAACTGACGCCGGCCGGCGTCTATTCGGCCGGAGACTGGGCCTCCGGCGCCGGCAGCAGGGCATAGACCGCCTTGCTTGCCCCCGCGATCAGCGCCAGCAGTTCCAGATACGGCTTGGCCGACAGAAGGAACGCGACCGTCTTGGTCAGCAGCGACTGGGGCGTCAGGGTTTCATCGAAATTGAATTCGTCGAGGAACAGGATGCGCTGTTCCCGTGTGATGCTGATACGCCCGCCAAGCGCCCGCCCCGCCTCGTGGACCACGGCCCGCATGTTGCTGCGCAGGTCCGGCGCCTCGGCCGTATAGGGAAGATGGCCCAGCACCGCATGGATGCGCATGCGGGTATGCCCGGGTTCGACTTCGGCCCGCACGGCGAACTGGTAGCCCATGTAGCTGAAGGTGAAATTGATCAATCCGTCATTGTTCTTACGGACAAGCTGGCCGTCGCCGTCGAGACCCATGGCCCCCAGCGGCATGGCCGTGGATGGCGTCGAGGCAGAGTCGACAAGGGCTTTGGTCTTTTCGGCGGAAGAGGCTGTGGCCACGGGGGTCTCCTGTCTGCTTGTCGAATTATCGTCTTTTTGCCTGGCGCCTGACAAGCACCCGCAATGCATATCGTGGGTATTTCGACCGGGCATTCCGGGTAAAATATGTTATGTAGGGCGCCCGAGACGCCGGCCCCGCCGGCGGAGGGTTCGCAACGGACAATAACGGCGGCACATGAAACAGAACATCATCCTGGATACCGTCATGACCCCCATTCACAAGGCGGGCTGGCCGTTCATCGCGCTATTCGCGGCGATCACCATCGTCCTGTTCTTCATTGCCGAGGAACTGGGCTGGCTGGGCGTCATTCTGACCGCCTGGTGCGTCTACTTCTTCCGTGACCCGGACCGCATGACGCCCCTGGGCGACACCCTGGTCATCGCCCCCGCCGACGGCGCCGTGCAGATGATCGACCGCGCAGCACCCCCGCCCGAACTGGAAATGGGCGACGAGGAACGCACCCGCATCGCCATCTTCATGAACGTGTTCAACGTGCATGTGAACCGCGCGCCCGTGGCCGGCACGGTGGTCAAGCTTGCCTACCGCCCCGGCGCCTTCCTGGATGCTTCCCTGGACAAGGCCAGCATCGAGAACGAACGCCAGAGCGTGCGCCTGAAGATCGCCGGGGTGAAAAGCCGGTCGGCCAAGAAGAACGAGATCGCCGTGGTCCAGATCGCGGGTCTGGTGGCGCGGCGCATCCTGTGCGACCTCAGCGAAGGCGACACGGTCAGTGCCGGCGACCGCTTCGGCCTGATTCGCTTCGGCTCGCGCGTCGACGTCTACCTGCCGGAGGGCTGCGAGCCCCTGGTGTCCGTCGGCCAGACGTCCATCGCCGGCGAAACGGTGATCGCCGAAATCGGCGCCGAAAGCGCCCGCACGGCGCAGCGCCGTTAACGGAACGGAAGGCCTGGGGCCATGAGCGACGCCAAACCCGACCCGAAAGCCGATTCGGCCCAGAAACCAGTCCAGGGCGAGCGCCCGCGCCGCCTGCGGCGCGGCCTCCGGGTCATGCCGATCAACAAAATGATCCCCAACATGCTGACCCTGGGGGCCCTGGCCTCGGGCATGACGGGGATGCGCTTCGCCCTCAACGAACGCTGGGAGGCCGCCGCCTTCGCCATCCTGATCGCGGCGATCCTGGACACCCTGGACGGCCGCGTCGCGCGCCTGTTGAAGGGATCGAGCAAGTTCGGGGCGGAACTTGATTCCCTGTCCGACTTCATCTGCTTCGGCGTCGCCCCCGCGATGATCCTCTATCACTGGGCGCTGGAAGGCGCGGGGCGCTTCGGCTGGTTCCTGGTGGTCCTGTTCGCCATGTGCTGCGCCATGCGCTTGGCGCGCTTCAACACCATGCTGGAAGACGACAAGAAACCCGTGTGGGCGGGGCGTTTCTTCACCGGCGTGCCGGCCCCCGCCGGCGCGGGGCTGGTCCTGCTGCCGATGATCCTGTCGTTCCAGGTGCCGGAAGACTATGTCGGCTACCTGCAAAACCCCTATCTGGTCTCGGTCGTCCTGACCCTGTGCGGTGGCCTGTTCGTCTCCACCCTGCCCACGTTCTCGTTCAAGAACATGAAGATGGCGCGGGCCTGGATGATGCCGCTGATGATCGCCGTGGCGATCCTGGCCGCCTTCGTGGTGACCGACCCCTGGCTGGCGTTGACGGCGATCCTGGTGCTCTATCTGGCCAGTTTCCCGCTCTCGATCCGGTCCTACCTGTGGCACAAAAGCCGGTCGACCAACCCATTGCCGACGCCGGAGCCGACCGCCGAATAACCCCTATTCCGCCGCCTGCGGCTGATTACCGGCCCGCCGCCCGGCCCGCCAGGCCTGGAAATTCGCCCGCACCATGAGCGCCGCCGGGGTCACGATCAGGGTCAGCACCGTGGCGAAGGCCAAGCCGAACACGATGGCCGTGGCCAGCGAGCGCCACCATTGGGTCGAGGGCGCGCCGACCGTGACCGCATGGTTCACGAAGTCGATGTTCATGCCGAGCACCATGGGCATCAGGCCCAGCACCGTGGTCACCGAGGTCAACAGCACCGGGCGCAGGCGCTGCGCCCCCGTGCGCAGGATCGCCTCCTTCATGTCCGTGGCGGTTTTGGCCAGGCGGTCGAAGGTGTCGATCAGCACGATGTTGTTGTTCACGACGATCCCCGCCAGCGCGATCACGCCGATCCCGGTCATGACGATGCCGAAGGGCTGCGCCGTGACCATCAAGCCGATGAACACGCCGATGGTCGACATGATGACGGCGCTTAGGATCAGGAAGGCCGAATAAAAGCTGTTGAACTGGGTGACCAGGATGATCGCCATGATGAACAGCGCCGCCGAGAAGGCCTTGGACAGGAAGGCCTCGGCCTTGGCCTGTTCCTCGTCCTCGCCCTTGAAATCGACGCCGATGTTCGGATCCAGGTTCGCCTGGGCGATCCACACCTTCAACGCCGCCAGTTTCTCCGCCGCCTGCACGCCGGGCGCCACGTCGGCCTTGACCGCCAGCACCCGCTTGCCGTCGGATCGCGACAGGGTGCCGATCTTGGGCTTGGGCGTGATGGTCACGAAATTACGGATCGGCACCGGACCGTTCGCCGTGTTGACCTTGATCGCATAGAGTTGTTCCAGCGTGCGGAATTCGGCTGGATAGCGGACACGGATGTCGATCTCGTCGTCGCTGTCGTCGGGGCGGTATTCGCCGACATTGATGCCCGTGGTGACGGTCTGCACCATGCGGCCGATCAACTGCACGTTGGCGCCGAACTTGGCCGCTTGGGCGCGGTCGACCTGAACTTCCCAGTCGATGCCGGGAAGCTGCCGGCCGTCCTCGACGTTGATCAGGCCACCGATGGCATTGATGCCTTCCAGCACCTTCTGCACGGCGGCGGGCAACAATTCGGGCAGACGCGATGTCAGTTCCACGTTGACCGGCTTGCCCACGGGTGGGCCTTTTTCCTGCTTGCGCCGGTCAACATGGATGCCGGCCAGGTCATGGGTACGCTTTTCGACGTCGTTGAGAATCTCATCCGCCGTGCGCCGGGTCGTCCACTCGGCGAATTCCAGGGTGATGGTGCCGATGATGTCCTCGGCTTCCTGGCTCTGCTGGTTCTTGCCCGTGCGGGTGTAGATGCTTTTGAATTCGCGCATGTCGAGGATGCGGTCCTCGACCTCGCGCATCAGCTTGTCCTGTTCCCAGGCCGACAGGTTGCCCCGGGCACGGACCTGCAATTGCGCCAGTTCCGGCTCCACGTCGGGAAAGAATTCGACCCCGTGGCCGAATTTGGCATAGCCGACTTGGACCACGATCAGCAGCAGCACCGACCCCGCCAGCACCTTGACCGGGTGGCTGAGCGCCCCCCGCAGGACCATGAGATACATCCCCGTCAGCCCGCCGACGCCCTCCAGGCTGCCCGTGCCTTCGTTGTCCTCGTCCTCGGACACGGCGGCCAGGCGTTTCGCCGTTTCCGCATCGCCCGTGCCGCCGGCGCGACCGAACACGGCGCCCAGGGTCGGCACGAAGATCAACGCCATCAGCAACGACGCCGCCAGGGTCATCAGCAGCGTGATCGGCAGAAATTTCATGAACTCGCCGACCACGCCCGGCCAAAACAGAAGCGGCAAAAAGGCGGCCAGGGTCGTCGCGGTCGAGGCCGTGATCGGCCAAGCCATGCGCTTGGCGGCCAGGCCGTAGGCAAGCTTGGGCGGCGCCCCTTCCGTCATCTTGCGGTCGGCGTATTCGGTGACGACGATGGCTCCGTCGACCAGCATGCCGACAGCCAGGATAAGCGAGAACAGGACGACGATATTGACCGTCAGCCCCATGGCCGACAGCACCAGGATGGCGGTCAGAAACGAGCCCGGGATGGCGAGCCCGACCAACCCGGCCGAACGCAGGCCGAGCGCCGCGACGACGACCACCATGACCAGCAGGATCGCGGAGGTCACGTTGTTCTGTAGGTCCAGCAGCATGGTGCGGATCTGGATCGACTTGTCCTGGATGAAATCGACCGTGACGGCGCGGCGCACTTCTTCGGGCCAACCGGCCTGTTCCTGGGCAACCACCTGGCGCACGGCTTCGATGGTGTCGATGATGTTCTCGCCGGTGCGCTTGACGACCTCGAGAACGATGGCCCTTTCGCCGTGGATGCGCGCGAAGCCTTCCGGGTCCTTGAACCCACGCCGAACCTCGCCGATATCGCCGAAGGTGACGACGGCGTCGCCCTTGAAGGCGACAGGCATCGAGACGATGTCGGTGAGCGTTTCGAACAACCCCGGCACCTTCAGCGAGAACCGGCCCTGGCCCGTGTCCTGAGCGCCGGCGGCGACCAGCTTGTTGGACGCCTCGACCAGTTGCACCGTATCGACGGGCGACAGGTTGTAGCTTTCCAGTTTGATCGGATCGATGAGAATTTCCAGAAGCTCCTCGCGGTCGCCGGCGATCTGCGCCGACAGGACGGCGGACACGGCCTCTATCTTGTCGCGCAGGTCGCGCGCCAGCTTGAGCAGCAGGCGTTCCGGGACGTCGCCGGACAGCGTCACCGCGATCACCGGAAACAGCGAGAAATTGACTTCGTTGACCGACGGCTCGTCCGTGTCATCGGGCAGTTCAGGTTTGGCCAGGTCGACCTTTTCGCGCACATCGGTCAGCGCCTGGTCGGCGTTGAACCCCGCCTCGAACTCCAGCGTCACGTTGGCGCCGCCTTCATAGCCCTTGGCGGTCATCTTCTTGACCCCGTCGATGCCGCGCATTTCCTTTTCCATGGGGCGGATCAGAAGGCGTTCGGCGTCCTCGGGCGAAATACCCTCGTGGGTGATCGACACGTAGATGATGGGGATGTTGATGTCAGGATCGGCTTCCTTGGGGATTTCCACGTAGGCGACCGTACCCGCGACCAGGATCAGCACCAGGGTCAGGAGCACCGTGCGCGCATGGCCGAGCGCCGCGTCGATCAACGCATTCATGACGCGGGGCCGCCCTTGCCCGCCGTCAGGGAGCTTTCCTCGACCGGCTGGACAAGCTGTCCTTCACTGACGAATTCCTGGCCCACGGTGATCAACCTCACCGTGTCCGGCAGGCCGCCCAACCAGATGCCGTCGGGCGTATGGGCGATGATGCGGACCTTCGAGAAACGGACGCGGTCGGTTTCGTCCACGTATTTGACGCCGATCTCGCCGGCGTCGTTGAGGGTCAGCACCGCGGCCGACACCTTATGCGCCTTTTCCCGCCCCGCCTGGAACAAGACCTCCATGGTCTGACCATCGCGTAGGACATGGTCCGGGTTTTCCAGCCAGGCATCGACCCGAAAGGTGCGCGTCGCCTCGTCGGCGCGCTGCGCGACATAGCGGATCGACCCGGCGAAGTCCTGACCCTGCACCGTGCGGGCGATGGCGGTGTCGCCGGCCTTCAGGTTCGGGACGTCCCGCTCCGACACCTGCGCGACGACGCGGATGGGATCGGGATTGATCATGACCACGATCTTGTCGCCGGATTTCAGGTAGTCCCCGACATTGATGGGCAAGGTTTCCAGGTAGCCCGAAATCGGCGCGCGCACGGTCGTGCGCTCGACATCCAGCTTGATGGCGGCCAATTCAGCCTTGGCCTGCGCCAGTTCCGATTCCTCCTGAGCCAGCTTGACCTCGGACTGGAAGCCCTTCTTGGTCAACTTCTTGGCGGCCTCGAAGCCGATCCGCTCGTAAACCAGGCGGGCTTCGGCTTCGCGCAATTTCGCCTCGCGATCATCCATGGCCAGTTTCAGGATCACGTCACCCTTTTCCAGCCAAGCCCCCTTGGACGCCGCGATCTCGACGATGCGGCCCGTTGTCTCGGCCGTCACCTCGGCGTCGAGGATAACGTCCGTGCGTCCGGTGACGATGGTTTCACGCACGCGGTCCAATGCGTCCATCCGCCGCACACGGACCATGGCCAATGCCCTTTCAGGGCGGCCGGCGCCTGCTGTGGCCTTGTCGTCACCCGCGGTTCCGGCCGCCGGTTCGGCGGCGGGGTCGGCGGCGGTGAAGCCGTAATGGCGCTTCGCCTGTTCCAGATCGCCGGAGAAAATCCATGCGATGGCAACCAGGGCAAGAACCGTGGCCGCGGCATAAGATGGTTTGATGGGCAGTTTCATGAAGGTATCCCTATTCCGCCGCGTCGGCCTTGCCGGACCCTGCGTTCAAAAGCAGATCCCGGTTTTCGGTCATATAGGTGACCATCGCCTGATAGAACGCCAGCCCCAGGCCGCGCACGAACAGTCTGCCCTCGGGCACGCCCTCGGGGTCCAGTCCCTGCATGGTCTGGACCCTCGCGCGATAGAACCCGAGGTAGTCGTCATAGACCGCGCGCAGGTGATCGGGGTCCAGGAATTCGGCGAAGAACATCAGGAACGCCGCGTCAGACCGGATTTTGTCTGGCATGGGTTCCCGCGCCAGCGATTGCCGGAACACCGCGCGCCCGGCCGGGGTCGCCGCATAGACTTTCTTGTCCGGATGGCCTTCGCCGGGCGTGTCGGTCACCGCGATCAAGCCTTCCTCGGACAGTTTCGCCAGGGCCGGATAAATGGACCCGTAGCCGACGTCCTGGAAGTGAGCGAAGGGCCCTTCTTCGAACATCTTTCGGATTTCATAGCCCGAGGCGTCGCCCATCACGAGCACGCCCAGGCAAAGGGTTCTAGCGTCCATGTTCCCGAAGCAAAGCCTGCGCGGCCCGCCCAATTCTGTCCAAGGTGAATGTGACGCGGAAACTACATGCAATTTTGTATTGTATCAAGCCGATATATTGATGACGGATCACGATGACAACGGATCGGGCGGATAGGTGGTGTGAGCATCCAATTATTGCGATTAATTATCATTTGCAATAATAACACTCCATACATCCAAAAAAACCCGCCCAAGGACCCACCATGTCGCCCGTCGTCACCGTCCTCCTGATCGTTTCCTGTGACCCCAGCCTGCTCTACTGTTCGTCGGTCGAACCCTGGCACCGGACGTGGGCATCGACGGAAGACTGCCGCGCCGACCGGCCTGCCATCCGCCGCAAAGTGGCGCGCGATGCCGGGCCCGACAGGGTCGTGATGGCGCAATGCCGATTATATTTGGAAGAACGCCCGAGGGACGAAAAGACGCCCCCCGCGGATCTCTGGGTCGCGGACAGCGCGCCGCCGCCCGCCTATGCCTTGCCGTCCAGCGCCGCCAGGCTTTCGGCCCAGGGCGGATTCTTGACGAAACGTTCGACCAGCCAGTCGATGAAGGCCCTGACCTTGGGTGCCTGGTGGCGGCCCGGGGGATAGACGGCGAACACGCTGCGGCCTTCCTCGGTCTCGTATTCCTGCAACACGGGGATCAGGCGGCCGTCGCGCAGCGCTTCCCAGGTCAGGAACTGGGCCGCACGGATCAGGCCGACCCCGGCAATCGCCGCGTCGTACAGCAGCGAAGCGTCGTTGACCATCAAGGACCCGTTCACGTCCATGATGCGCGGGCCGTCGGCGCTTTTGAATTCCCAGCGGTTGATGGAGGTTTCGAAGCTGACGCGCAGGCAGTTGTGATGAACAAGGTCGTCGGGCGTCTGCGGGATGCCGTGGCGCTCGAAATAGGCCGGGGCGCCGGCAACGACCCGTTTGACCGCCGTCAGGCGCCGGGCGATCAGCGAGGAATCGGTCAACGTGCCGATGCGCAGGCCCACATCCACGCCTTCGCCGACAAGATCGACCATGCTGTCCGAAGTGATGAACTGAACCTGAAGTTCGGGATAGGCCTCGATGAACTCGTGCAGGTGCGGGATCACCGCATAGCGGCCGAAGGCGGTTGATGAATTGACCTTCAACACTCCGCGCGGTTCCGCATGCAATTCGCGCACGGCCAGTTCCGCCGCCTCGATTTCCTCCAGGATGGTCACCGCGCGTTCATAATAGGTGCGGCCTTCCTCGGTCAGGCTGATCGACCGCGTGGTGCGGTTCAGAAGCCGCGCGCCCAGACGGTCTTCGAGCCGCCCGATCAGCTTGCTCACCGCCGACGGCGTGATGCCCAGATCGCGGGCCGCGGCGGAAAAACCCCCACCGTTTACCGCGCGGACAAACACCGCCATTTCACTGTCCCGGTCCATATCGCCTCCCCAACCGCTCATTTAGTGAAATAATTTCATAAATCATAATCTGCCTTTCCAGATTATCAATCAAAACCGCAATGGTTAGGCTTCCCTCAACAACCGGCGGCCTGCCCTCCGCCGAAGCCGATTTGAGGAGAAAGACCATGCCGATGACACCGCTTGACCTGAGAAACGCCATCCCGCACGCGGAGATCGAAGCCGGCGTGCGCCGGGGCCGGCAGCTGCGGGCCGAAGCCATCCGCGACGTGATCGGTCGGATATTCCGTCATTCACCTCTTGGCGAACGCCATGCCCGCACCCCTCAGGGCGGCGTTCCCACTCCCTGCTGAAGCCTCTCCTTGCCGCCCGGTCGCCGGCGGCACCCCTCCCCTCGCCGGCCAGCCCCCTTGCCGGCAACGTGGGGTGAAACGGCGCCATCTCCCTACTTGTGGAGTAGATAGGCAAACTGCCGGGCGGCCCTTATAGGGCCGCCCTCTTTTTTGCGCCCTTTCAATTTGCCCGGCGGCACCGCACACTCGGCAGGGATATGCGGCGACAACCGAGTGACGTTTAATGACCTTTGACCAGATCGCCATTATCGGGCTGATCGCGGCGGCGCTGGCGTTGTTCGTCTGGGACCGCTGGCGCTACGACGTGGTCGCCTTCAGCGTGCTGCTGGCGGCGGTCATCCTGGGACTGGTGCCCGCGCGCGAGGCTTTTTCCGGGTTCGGCCATCCGGCGACCATCACCGTCGCGGCGATCCTGATTCTCAGCCACACGCTCGCGCGCACGGGGGCATCGGAAATCCTGGCCCGCATCATTGAACGCTCGGCCACGGGCATGGCGCGGCATATCGCCGTGCTGTCGGGCCTGGGGGCGCTGATGTCGTCGGTCATGAACAACGTGGCGGCGCTGGGGCTGCTCATGCCGCCGGCGATCCAGACGACGCTGAAGACCAAATACCACGCGGGGGCGGTGCTCATGCCCCTGTCGTTCGCGACCATTCTGGGCGGATTGATCACCCTGCTGGGCACGCCGCCCAACATCATCATCGCCGCCTTCCGCGGCAAGGTGACGGGCGAACCCTTCGCCATGTTCGATTTCACGCCCGTGGGCCTGCTGGTCGCCGGGATCGGGGTCGGGTTCCTCGCGGTTTCGGCGCGCTTCCTGATTCCCAAACGCCGCCTGCTGCAAGACGCGACCCGCGACCATATGGGCATCGACAAGTTCGTAACCGAGGCGACGGTGGTCAAGGACACGGACGCCGTCGGCATGACGCGGGGCGAATTGCGCATGCTGGCGACGGATTGCGACGTGCTGATCGTCAACATCATCCGGCGCGGCCGGCGCATGACCAGGCTGCCGCAGGGCGACGGGCTGAAGGTCGGCGACAAGCTCCTTCTGGAGTCCTCGTCCGAGGGATTGGACCGCCTGACCACGGCCATGGACCTGAAGGTCGGGACCATGAAGGGCAGCAAGTCGGAAAACATGATCGACGAGGATCTGGACCTGGTCGAAGCCGTCGTGCACCCGGGATCGCGCATGATCGGGCGCGAGCTTCTGTCGCTCCGCCTGCATTCGCGTTACGACACCGACATCCTGGCCGTGTCGCGCCAGGGCCGGGCATTCCGCGGCCGCATGGGAAATTTCAAGTTCCGCCCCGGCGATCTGGTGCTGTTCTACGGACCGCGCGACCACATGCCCGACCTGATGGCCCGCATGGGATGCCTGACCTTGCAGGAACGGGTTCAGTTCGGCGAGGCAAGCCACCGCCACGCCCGCATGGCCATCGCCATCTTCGCCGTCGCCGTGGCGCTGGCGAGCTTCAACATCCTGCCGATCACGATTGCCCTCGGGCTCGCTGCCGTGGCCATGGTGGTACTCAACATCCTGCCCATGCGCGAAATCTACGACGGCATCGACTGGCCCGTGGTCGTGTTGATCGGCGCCCTGATCCCCGTGGGCGACGCCTTCGACGCCACGGGCACCACGGGCCTGATCGCCCAGGGCATCCTCGACAGCCCCCTGCCGCTTAACCCGCTGGCCGTGCTGACCCTGCTGATGGTGGTGACCATGGCGCTCTCGGCGGTGCTCAACAACGCCGCCACGGCGGTCATCATGGGCCCCGTCGCGATCACCCTGTCGCAACGCCTCGGCGTCGATCCCGATCCCATGCTGATGGGCGTCGCGGTCGCCGCCAGCTGCGCCTTCGTCACGCCCATCGGACATCAGAACAACGCCCTGGTCATGGGCCCCGGCGGCTACGCCTTCGGCGACTATTGGCGATTGGGCCTGCCGTTGCAGGGCGTGGTGCTGGTCGTCGCCGTGCCGGCGATCCTATTGTTCTGGCCGTTCTGACCGCGGAAACCGGCTAGGCTCTGACGAAACACAATCCATCGAAAGTTTCCCGCCATTCGCGGACTTCCGCAGCCATGGCGTCCGGATCGTTGGCGGCAAGGGCCCGGGCGATCAGCTTGCCCAGGCGCGGCATATCCGCCGCCGTCATGCCCCGGCGCACCAGTTCCGGCGTGCCGATGCGCAGGCCGTTCAGGTCGCCCGCGACCGGATCGACGGGAAGACCGATGCCGCAGGCGAGAAAGCCCGCCCGGCGCAGTTTCTGGGCCGCCGCCTGCCCGCCGCCGTAAGGGGCGGCCAGGACCGCGAACTGGTGCGAGGTCGTGAAGCCTTGATCTTTCGCGAACAACGCCACGCCCTCGGCGTCCAGGGCCGATGCCAGGGCACGGGACGTCGCCACCATCTCGTCCGCATAGGCCCGGCCGTATTCCCGCCAATCGAGCAGCGTGATCGCCAGCGCCGCCGACTTGGCCGCGTCGAAGTTGGCGGTCATCCCGGGAAAGGCGATGGCGTCGAGGCGTTGGGCGAGTTCCCTGTCGTTGGTCACGACCAGGCCGCCCGCGGGTCCCCCTAAGCTTTTGTAGGTGCTCATGGTCATCAGATGCGCACCCTGGGCCAGCGGGTCCGGCCAGGCGCCGCCCGCGACCATGCCGCAGAGATGCGCCGCGTCGAACAGCACCTTGGCCCCGACCGCGTCGGCGATGGCGCGGATCTCGGCCACGGGATGGGGGAACAGGTTGAGGCTGCCGCCGATGGTGATCAGCCTGGGCCGCACGTCCTGCGCCAATTTACGCAGGGCGTCGAGATCGACCGTATAACCCGACGCATCGACCGGGGCCGCGTGGGTCGTGAGCCCGAACAGCCCGGCGCAGCCCGCCGCGTGATGGGTGACATGGCCGCCGATTTCGGACGACGGCGCGATGATCGCGTCGCCCGGCCGGCAGGTCGCCATGAAGGCGTAGAGGTTGGCCAGGGCGCCCGAAGCGACACGGATTTCCGCGAAGCCCGCACGGAAGATTTCGGCGGCCAGTTCGGCGGCGATGACCTCGATCTCCTCGATCGCCTCCAACCCCATTTCGTACTTGACCCCCGGATAGCCCAGCGACGGGCGCGCGCCCAGGCCGGATGCCAACGCAGCCTCCGCCTTGGGGTTCATCACGTTGGTCGCCGGGTTCAGGTTGAAGCACTCGGCGTCGTGGATGTCTCGGTTGCGGGCGATCAGCGCGTCGATGCGGGCGGCGACCGCATCGGTGCCGTCCGCCGCCGTGGCCTCGGCGATCCGTTGGACCAGGGCCTCGCTCTCGCCCGGCACCCAGCCACGGGGCGTCAGGTTGGTCATCGCACTGTCTCCTTGCCGCCGGTCGGCTTATCCCTTGAGAACCTCGGGATTAATGACGTTGATGGGGCTGCCTTTTTCGAAGGCCACGATCTGGTCGAAAATGTCGGTGAAGTGGATTTCCCATTCGTCGACGGTGACGTAGCCGATATGCGGCGTGCAGGTCACGTTGGGCATGTCGACCAGGGGCTCCGAGCCCTTGGTCACCGGCTCGTGGTCGAACACGTCGACCGCCGCCATGCCGGGGCGCCCGGTCTTCAAGGCCGCCGCCAGCGCCCCCGGCTGGATCAGGCCCGCGCGCGACGTGTTGACCAGAAGCGCCGTGGGTTTCATCAGTTCCAGGTCCGCCTGGCTGACGATGCCCTGGGTCGCGTCCTTGAGGCGCATGTGCAGGCTGAGGATGTCGCAGTCGCGGAAGAAGTCTTCCTTGCTGGCGGCGACGTCGCAGCCCTCGGCGCGGGCGGCCTCGCGCGACGCTTCGCGCGCCCACACCAGGATGCGCATGCCGAAGGCGCGGCCGACCTCGGCGACGGCGCGGGAAATGCGCCCGTAGCCGTAGAGCCCCAGCGTCTTGCCGCGCAGGGAATGGCCCATGCCCATCTGCCAGGTACCGGCCTGGAGCGAGGCCATCTGCTGCGGAATTTGCCGCATGGCGGCCAGGATCAAGGCCCAGGTCAGCTCCGACGTGGCGTAGCTGGGCGTGCCTTCGTGCTGCGCCGAACACACGACGACGCCCCGCGCCGTGCAGGTATCCACGTCGATATGCGGCCACACGCTGCGCTGGCTGATCAGTTTCAGGTTAGGCAGGCGTTCCAGAAGCGGCGTGCGTATCTTGGTGCGCTCGCGGATCAGGACAAGAACTTCCGTATCCTTCAGACGCTCGGCCAGGCCGTCCGTGTCCTGGACATGGTCGTTCCAAATGGTGACGTCGTGGCCGGCGATCTTCTGAAAGCAGGGCAGGCCGCGGATGACGTCGAAATAGTCGTCGAGAATGGTGATTTTCATGGAATCCGGTCTCCGCTCGAAGCCCCCCCTTCGGGTTACATCAGGTGCCAGGCTCAGACATTGCCGGCCGCCTTCTGAAGCTTGCGCGCCGCCGCCCATTCCGCCTGCTGCTTGGCTTCCAGTTCGGCGTGGTGTTCGGCGTGCTCCCGGGCCTCGGCCATGATCCATTCGCGGAACGCCTTGATCTTGGGCTTGTCGGCGGTGTCCTCGGGCGAAATCAGCCAATAGGCATGGGCGACGGGAATGGTGTCGGCGAAGGGCCGCACCAGGCGCCCGGTCTCCAGGTCGCGCTCGGCGACCGAGGCCTTGACCAGGGCCACGCCCTGCCCGTTCACGGCGGCCTCGACCAGCATCCAGTGCGGTGAGATGTTGGGCCCGGGGATCGGCCCCTGGGTGCGCACGCCATGGCCGCGCAGCCACATTGCCCAGGTTGGAAAGCTGTCATCGAGATCCTGCTGCACGGGGTGCAGCAGCGTGTGGTTCAGGAGATCACGTGGTTCGCGGATCGGGTTCTTGCCGTTCATCAGCTCCGGCGCGCAGACGGCATAGACCTCTTCTTCGAACATCTTATCGACCCGGCAGCCGGGGTAATTGCCGGGGCCATAGCGCACGGCGACGTCGGCCTCGCCCATTTCGAAGCGCACCTTCAACGAGGTGGCGACCAACATGACCTGAATCTCGGGATGCAGGTTGGTGAATTTTTCCAGCCGGTGAACCAACCACTTTGCGGCGAAGGTCGGCGTGACGGATACGGTCAGCGGCCCCGTGGATTCGGAATCGTACAAAGCCTGGGTCGCCGCCTGCAGTTTCGCGAACCCCTCGCGCAGGCCGGGCAGATAGGCGGCCCCCGTTTCGGTCAGGGCGAGCCCTCTCTGCTGGCGATGGAACAGCTGCACACCAAGGTATTCCTCCAGCCCCTTGACCTGATGGCTGATGGCCGCTGGCGTTACATGAAGTTCATCCGCGGCGCGCGACATGGATAGGTGTCGGGCGGCGGATTCAAAGGCGCGGAGCGCGTTCAGGGGCGGCAGGGCTCTCATGAGCTCAGGTTTATCTTATAGATTTTCTAAAATCAAGAGTGAGAAATGGTCGTTTGCGCCAAAGCGCCTCCGTACGTAAGTTTTCTTCAACAGAACACGGGAACCCCGCCCAACTACGAGGGTTTGACCGTTCAAATAGATAAGTTCGAATAGGGAAAAACGTTCCAAGCCTACCGTTACCTGTCCCGGAACCCCGTTCGACACTTAAGGAGAATTAACATGGCCTACAATCGCTACATCGGACATTCGGCCCCCTTGCCCACCGGCGCCCTGCCGACCCAGGAAGAGATGAGCGCCCTGCGCCACCAAGCCTGGAATCGCGATGTCCGCAACGTCCGCAACGTCATCGGCCGCCTGTTCAAGTAAGGCCCCGCTTTCTTGGCCAAGGACGGCACCGCCGCCTTGCCTGACCAACGACTGACCGCCTGAGATACACGCTTACAACCTGTTACTTGCCCACGACCACCTGATTATCTCCCTACCCCCGGTTCTTACCGGGATTCGACTTCCCACCTTTGGGGTCTGCTTTTTGGATCGCTCCAGCCCCCCTTCGCGATCCCTAAGGCAGACCCCTAATTTTTTGGGACGGCGTTCCAAAGACTCACGCGTGGGCGTGGCAGGGTCGGCCACACGCGCCCAAGCCCCCCTTAAATCACATCGAACGCGATCGAATGGCGGGTGTCTTCGCGCGTGAAGGGCCGCACGCCGTGCCATAGGTAGGACGGAAACAGCACGAGCTTGCCCGGCTCCGGCCGGACCGTGATGCGCGTGCGGTTGCGTGCGCTCACGTAGGCGTCGGGGGGCGCGCCGATCTGCAAGCAGCCCTCGCCCGTCCGCCACACATCGTCCGGCAGGTCCGGCACCTTCACGTAATAGACACCGGACAGCCATCCTTCGTTGTGGATATGGCTGGCGTCGTAGCCGGCGCCCCGCAGGATCGTCGACCAGGCGCCGGTAAATCGAAAGCCCGGATTGACGAAGCGCAGGAAAGGATGATCGGCGTCGCGCTCCAGCCCGGCGATGAAACGGCGCAGCGATTTGACGATCTCGGCCTTGACCAGGGCGACGGCGCCCGTTGGCCCGCTGAACAGATTATCCGGAATCTGCGTGCCGCCGCGCATGGTCTGGTTGATCGGCGGCGGCAGCGCCATGTGGCGGACCTCCAGTTCGGCATGCAGGGCCGTGTTGAAGGCAGCCAAATCCGCGTAACCTTCGGGCAGGTCGATGAATTGCTGGGTCACGGCGGCATCGAAATCGACGATGCGGGCGAGATCCGGGTCATCGGCCTCGGTCATGGCGATGGTCAGCAGGCCGAGAATCCCCGACCTCCTTGGGTTGCGGGCATGCGCCTCCTTCAGCGGCGCCACCGCATCACCGTGCCGTCCGGCGCGCAGCAAGGCCTCGCCCTGGATTTCCAAAATCTCGGGATCGTTCGGCGCCAGCTCATGCGCCCGCGTCAGGGCGTCCAATGCCTCCTCGTGACGCCCCAGGGCCGACAGGGCCGCACCCAATTGGCCCAGGACCTGGGCATTATCGGGCGCCAGGCCGAGGGCCCGGCGCAGCACCGGCTCCGCCTCGGCGAACCAGTGATCCGTCACCAAACAGCGCCCGTACTGCAAATGAGCCATGGGATTGTCCGGCAGTTCGCGGCACACCCAGCGGTAGGTGTCGTGCATCTGATCCTGTTGGCCGCTCTCCCATTTCAGGTTCTTGAAGCATTCGTGCGCGCCCTGATGGAAGGGATCGAGGGCGACCGCCTTGCGGCAGGCGTCGAAGGCCTCGTCGCGGCGGCCGAGTTGGAAATAGATGGCGCCCAGGCTGGCATAGGAATCGGGCCAGCCGCCGGATATGCGCACCGCCTGCTCGAAGGCATGGACGGCTTCTTCCGGCCGGGCCGCCGCTTGCAGAGCGACGCCGTAATTATGGAACAGTTCGGGATCGCGGATCTGGCGCGTCAATGCCGCCTTGAAATCGCGGATCGCTGCGTCCAGCGCGTCCAATTTCTGTAGCGCCATTCCCCGGTTGTTGAGGAAATCCGGATTGCCCGGATCAAGCGCCAGGGCGCGGTCGCCGGCCGCCCGCGCGGCCGCGAAATCCTCGGCGTAGTAGCGGGCGAGGCCCAGGTTGTTCCACCACGCGGCCTTGGTGGCATCGATGGCCACGGCCTGTTCCAGCATTTCCCGGGCCGCCGCCAGGTCGCCGCCCTGCATCAGGGCGACGCCGAGCAGATGCGCCGCGTCGCCGTGCCCCGGATGAGCGGCAAGGAACGCGCGGTACATCGCCGTCGCAGCCGCAATATCGCCGGCCTGATGGCGGGCGAAGGCCTGTTCGAGAGATGCGGGGACGGCGTGCGCCATCGGCGATTTCCACAACCACAAAGACTCCTTCAAGGAGCCCAATCGCCAAATAATACAGATTGGCGGTGGCGGCAATCCGCTAATTCAGCAGGTCGTTCCTGCCCCTTCGAGAGCACGGATTTCGGCGGCGCTCAGGGTGAAATCGAAAACGTCCAGGTCCTGGGCCATATGGGCCGCGTCCTTGGTGCCGGTCAGGGCGATCATGCCGACGTCGAGGGCGAAGCGAAATACCGTCTGCGCCGGTGTCTTGCCGTGACGCGCGGCGATGTCCTTGACCAAGGCATGGTCGACCAACGCCCGGTTCGCCGTGAGCAACGAGAACCCCTGATAGTGGATGCCGGCTTCCGCGCAGAACGCGCGGATGTCGCGGTCCCAGCCGCGCGACGCGTAACAGCGGTTCTGCACGAAGCGGGGTTTCACCTCGGCCCGAGCGCAGAGCAGGCGGACCTGCTCCAGCTTGAAATTGCTGACCCCCAACAGGCGTACCCGGCCCTGCTTGTGGATCGCCTCCATGGCCCGCCACACCTGCCAGTCGATGGGGTGCAGGCGCGCGCCGGTCCAGGGGCCGTGCAACACCAGACTGTCGATATAGTCCGTCTGCAGATGTTCCAGGGATTTTTCGAAAGACTGGGCGACCTGCGTGGCGGCGGGCGCGTCTTCGTCATAGGGCAGGCGGTGGTCCTGGCCGCGCCGATAGGTGAACTTGGTCTGGATGAACAGGTCCCGGCGCCGGACCCGGCCCGCCTTGATCGCCTTGGCCAGGGCGGCCCCGGTTCCGGCCTCGTAATAATGCTTGCGCTGATTGGCCGTATCGAAGCCCCGGAACCCTTGCGCCAACGCCAGGGTCACCAGCGCCTCGGTGGCGTCTTCCTTCCAGGCCGTGCCATACAACTGACGCGGCACGGTAACGCCGTCGATGTCGATGGTGCGTGCGTCGTCCATGGTGACCGCCCCCAGGGTTAGAGTCTGACCGTCATCCCGTCGGCCAGCGACTGCCGGTAAGCGCCGAGCGCGGGCACGGCCCCCGCCAACACCCCGGCCAGAACGACGGCCCCCAGGATCGCCAGATCGTGGGCCGTCGGCGCGGAGATTTCCAGGAACAATCCGAAACGGCTATCGAGCACGGGGCGGAACGCGGCGAGCGCGGCATAGAACAGGCCGAGCCCCGTCGCCGCGCCGGCCAGGGTCAGCACCGCCGCCTCGGACACCAGCAGGGCGAACAGATGCAGCGGTCGGGCGCCGACGGAGCGCAGGATCGCCATCTCCCGCCGCCGCTCGTTCAGCCCGGCCAGCATCATGATCATCATGCCGAGCAGCCCCGCCGCGACTACCGCCACGGAGATCGCCGCCAGCGCCGCCTCGGCCGTGCCCATGAGGTCCCAGAGTTCCTGCAAGGCCACCCCAGGCAGCACGGCCAGCAGGGGTTCCGGGCGGTATTCGTTGATCGCGCGTTGCAGAGTGAAGGCGGCGAACCGCGATTTCGCGCCAACCAGAACGGCGGTGACGGCGCGGGGCGTCAGGTCCATGCGCCGGACCTGATCGGCGGTCACGCGCATGCCCGGCGCGGGGGCGCCGCTTTTCCAATCGACATGGATCGCCTCGATGGCCCGCAGGCTGACGTGCACCGTACGGTCCACGGGCGTGCCCGTGCGGGCCAGGATGCCGGCGACGCGGAAGGGTTTGTCCTTGTGGCTGGAAAAACCCTCCGCCCCCAGGCCATGGGCGACGACCAACGGGTCGCCCAGTTTGTAGCCCAGGGCCCGCGCAACCTCGGCGCCCAGAACGGCGTCGAACAGGTCCGTGAACGGCCCGCCGGCGCTGAACGCCAAGGGCTTCTTGCGGGCGTAGCGGTAATGACGGAAGTAATCCCCCGTGGTGCCCAGCACGCGGAACCCGCGGTGAGAATCGCCGAGCGACAGGGGTACGGTCCAGGCCACGTCGGGCCGGTCCGCGATGTCCCGGTAGCTTTCCCAGGAGATGTTGTTTGTCGCGTTACCGATGCGGAACACGGAATACAGCAGCAATTGAACCGAACCGCTGCGCGCACCGACGATCAGGTCCGTCCCCGAAATGGTGGCGGCGAAGCTGGCCTTGGCCTCGGTCCGCAGCTTTTCCACGCCGAGCACCAGCGTCACGCTGACGGCCAGCGCCAGCAGGGTCAGCCCCACGGTCGTCCGGCGGTTCAACAGGCTCTTGACCGCAAGGCCGAGGATCGGCGCCCCCCTCATGCGACTCCGCCTTCCACACGCGCCGCCCGGTTGATCTCGGCCAACGCCACCACCCGGTCGAACCCGGCTTCGAGCCGCCGGTCGTGACTGACGAACAGCACCGTGGCGCCGCTGCGTCCGGCCTCGGCGAACAGCAGGTCGAGGAAGGCCGCCTGGGCGTCGGCGTCGAGGGCCGAGGTCGGCTCGTCGGCGATGATGACCGGCGGCGCGCCGATCAGGGCGCGGGCGGCGGCGACGCGCTGCTGCTGGCCGGTGCTCAGTTCGGCGACGGCGCGGCCGCCGGCGGCGGCCTCGCCCAGACCCATATGGGCGAGCAGGCGCAGCGCCTCGCCCTCGGCCCCGCCCGGCTCGGCTTCGGCACGGGCCCGGCGGACAGGCGAGAACCGGCAGGGCAGAAGGACGTTTTCCGTCAACGACAGGAACGGCAGCAGATTGAACATCTGGAAGATAAAGCCGATACAGTCGGCGCGGATGGCGTCGCGGCGAGGACCCGGGACATGGGTCAGATCCTCGCCCGCGATCTCGACCGCCCCCTCCTGAGGCAGGCAAATCCCGGCCAGCAGGTTCAGAAGCGTGGTCTTGCCGCTGCCGCTGGGGCCGCTGACGAACAGCCGTTCGCCGGGCCGGGCCGCGAATTCCGCGATGTCCAGAACCAATGGCGCCCCGGCGCGCCAGCGAAACCGGACACCGGACAGGCGGATCGCGTTGCCGTTCATGCTTCTGCCGTTCCCTCCGGGCGCCAACCCAAACCGCCTAGAAAGTCAGGCGCGGACGGTCCGCTGTCAACTCCGCCGCACCCTGGCCCTTCGCCGTGATGGTCCGTGCCTCAAGCTCTCGGGCCGCCGGGAACGCGGTGAAATAGCCCAGATCGACATGGCTCAGCGCCGCCGGATCGGCGCAACGGAAATGGTAATGGGCGCGGAATTCCGCATGGGCCTCGGTCTTTTGATCATGTCCTTTTTCATGGCCATGCGCCCCGTCCAGCAGGGCGGAGTGAACCTCCGCCTCCTCCAATCGGCAGGCGGCCCTGGGCGGAAAATGGAATAAAGCAACCGCATCCTTCAGGCGGGCCGCGGCGGCGGCCAGGGCCGCACGGTCGGCCTCGGTTTCCGCCGCATGCTCGAAGCCGACGATATCCGCCCCCGGCGCCGTGATCTCAATTTCGACCTCGTTGCCCTCCACGGCCAAGCTCAACTGCCCGACGCCGTGTTCATGGGGGCCGTGTTCGCGCTCGGCCGCCGATGCCGGTTTGGCGGCGACGAACAGGCCCGCCAGCAGGGCAGCGGCGGCGAAACGGGGTTTAAAGGATACGATGCGCGGGACCGGCAACAGGGACATCGGCTTCATGGGAAAACTCCTTCGGGCGTGGCGTAATTGCGGGCAGAATTCGTAATGTTATATTATAACATTTTTTGTCCGGCAATCGCTCTTTACCCCCATCACCCGATTATTCGGTCGTGAAAACGACGGTCGCCCGGCGCGGCCTATTTTTCCGTATAGGGTTCGACCCGCGTGCCCTGGATCGTGTAACCGGCTTCGACATCGGCGCTGCCGTCGACCAGGGTAAGCGCGCGCTTGGCCCGCTTCACGGTCATCCGCCCGGTCACCCAGACGGGCTCGTACAATTCCTTGGCGGCGTAGGACTGGTTCAGATGCACCACCACCGTCTGGTTGATGGGCGGCGGCGGCACATGGATGCAGGCCCCGACATAGGGCACCAACAGGAATTCCTTGACCGACGTGCCCTCGAACTCCAGCGGCAGGACATAGCCGGGCAGCCGCACCAGCTGGCCGTCCAGGTCATGGGCCAGTTCGCCGTTCCGCGCCGCGACCTCGACCTGCATCTTCTGCACCAAGCCGACCATGCGGTCCACGTCGATGCCTTCCTGACGCAACTTGAACTCGATCTCCCGCGCGTCCTCGAACATGGGATGGACCTCGTTCATCAGACCCGCCGCGACCTGGGACCGGATGGTCGCCAACATCTCCAGTTCGACCTGCTGATCGATCGGCAGGTACTGGTAGGGATTGTCGATGGGCGGGCCTTGGGGAATCAGGTCTTCCCAGGTCAACACCTTGGGCGTTTCCGCCGCCGACAACGGCCCGGCCACGACCAGCAACAGGAACAGCGGCGAGACCAGATGGAACAGGCGCGGCATGGCAACCCTCAAACTGCGGAACATTCGCCGCACCTTAGACGCGCCCCCCGACCGCCGCAATCGGCGACATGCGGAATTTTGATGCAGAACCTGATGGCGTTCAGGAAATTGCGCGCACCCGCGTCGGCGGGAAGCGGACGGTCACCGTCGTGCCCCGGTTTTCGACGCTTTCAAGGCCGAGCGACGCCTGATGCATGTCGGCCAGAATGCGCACCAGGGACAGGCCCAGGCCCGACCCTTGCTGACCCTTGAGCAGATGATTGCCGCGGATCTGGATATAGGGCTCGAACACGTCGTCGAGGGCGTCCTGCGGAATGCCGATGCCCGTGTCCGACACGCGGATGACGATGCCGCCGACCCGGTCCGTGCGCGCCGCCAGGGTGATATGGCCGCGCTTGGGCGTGAACTTGACGGCGTTGGACAACAGGTTGACGACGATCTGGCGGACCCGGCCGGGATCGCAGTAAAGCCCCGGCAGATCCGGCGGCGTTTCGATCACGATATCGACGCCGTTGGCGTCCGCCTGGCCCTGGATCAGGCGCCGGCAGTCGTCCAGGATCACCGGCACGGAGGTCCAGGATTCCCGCATGTCGATCTGCCCGGCCTCAATCTTGGCGACATCCAACAGGTCGTTGACGATGTCGAGCATGTGCGCGCTGGTGGCGCGGATGTCGGTCAGGTATTCGGTATATTTGGGGCTGCCCAGTTCGCCATAAGGTTCCTCGCGCACCAGATCGGCGAAGCCGACCACGGCGTTCAGCGGCGTGCGCAGTTCATGCGTCACCCGGGCGAGAAATTCGGTCTTGCGCTGATCATTGATTTCCGCCCGTTCCTTACCCTTCAACAGTTCCATGTTGACGGCGCGCAGCCCGGCGAGTTCGCGCCGAAGCTGCAGGATTTCCATTTGCAGCTTGGTCTTATCCTTGTCGCGGCGGCGCTTGAAGCCGCGCACCACCCACAGCACGGGCAGAATCGGAAGAAGAAGCAGGCCTTTTAGCGTCGGTTTGACGGGTGCCCCATACCCGGGGACCATCGGCCGACCGGCACCGTAGGGCAAATCTGAATAGTTCTGGGCCATGGTGACTGTCATCTTTCGTTCAAAACGCCGCAGTCCGGTCCCCGAATCATTTTTAATTGCGTCACCTATAACTTTCGTATTAATTGAATCGAACATCAATATTTTTTATTTAAAGTAGTTTTTGTTCAAATTAGTCTAAAATTTTACCAATCCAGGATTTTCGCGCTTTTCCGCCCGCCGCCGTCCGCATCGCGGAATGAAATGGCGTTTCTTGACGGGATGGGCTTCCTCCTTTAAATCCAGCGGATCATCTCTCGCAGTGCAGCAATCAAGGCCGGAGGTCCGCCTGGACCTCACGAGCGGCCGAATAAGAAGGTTTAGCCATGAAAATCCTGGTCGGCGTCAAGCGCGTGATCGACGCCTATGTGAAGGTTCGCGTCAAATCGGACCACACGGGTGTCGAAACCCAGAACGTGAAAATGTCCATGAACCCGTTCGACGAAATCGCCGTCGAGGAAGGTGTGCGCCTGCGCGAAGCCGGCACCGCGGACGAACTGATCGCCGTGTCCATCGGCCCGGATCAGGCCCAGGAAACCATCCGCACGGCGCTGGCCATGGGGGCCGATCGGGGCATCCACGTGGTCGCCGACGGCCGGGTGGAGCCGCTGGCCATCGCCAAGATCTTCAAGGAATTGATCGCCCGCGAAAACCCGGACGTGGTGATCCTGGGCAAGCAGGCCATCGACGACGACAACAACCAGGTCGGCCAGATGCTGGCCGCCCTCATGGGCTGGTCGCAGGGCACCTTCGCGTCCAAGATCGAACTCGGCGCCGGGCAGGCCAAGGTCACCCGTGAAATCGACGGCGGCCTGCAGACCCTGGACCTCAAGCTGCCAGCCGTGCTGACCACGGACCTGCGGTTGAACGAGCCGCGCTATGCCTCCCTGCCCAACATCATGAAGGCCAAGAAGAAAGAGATCGCCAAGCTGACGGCGGATGAACTGGGCGTCGACGTTTCGCCCAGGGTCGAAATCCTGAAAGTGACCGAGCCGCCCGCCCGTCAGGCCGGCGTGAAGGTCGAAAGCGCGGCCGAGCTTGTCCAGAAACTCAAAAACGAAGCGAAGGTGATCTGATCATGGCTGTCCTGGTTTACGCGGAACACGACAACGCGGTCCTGAAGCCGGCGACGCTCAACGCCGTCGCCGCCGCCAAGCAACTGGGCGACGTCACCGTCCTGGTCGCCGGATCGGGCTGCCGCGCGGTCGCCGAGGCCGCCGCCAAGATCGACGGCGTGGCCAAGGTGCTGATCGCCGACGACGCGGCCTACGCCAACGAAATCGCCGAGAACGCCGCCCCCCTGATCGCCAAGCTGGCGGCCGGCTTCGACCATATCCTGGCCGCCGCCACCACCAGCGGCAAAAACGTCATGCCCCGGGTCGCGGCCTTGCTCGACGTGCAGCAGATTTCCGACATCTCCGCCATCGAAGGCCCCGATACCTTCATCCGCCCGATCTACGCCGGCAATGCGCTGGCGACCGTCAAGACGTCGGACGCCAAGAAGGTCCTGACCGTGCGCGCCACGGGCTTCGACGCGGCCAACGCCGAGGGCGGTTCCGCCGCCATCGAGGACGTCGCGGGCGAAGGGGCCAGCGATCTCGCGACCTTCGCGGGACAGGAACTGACCAAGTCCGAACGCCCGGAACTGACCAGCGCCAAGGTCATCATCTCGGGCGGGCGCGGCATGCAGTCGGGTGACAACTTCCACCTGCTGGAAGAGGTCGCGGACATCCTGGGCGCCGCCGTGGGCGCGTCCCGCGCCGCCGTCGATGCGGGCTTCGTGCCCAACGACTATCAGGTCGGCCAGACCGGCAAGGTTGTGGCGCCGGAGCTGTACATCGCCGTCGGCATTTCCGGGGCCATCCAGCACCTGGCGGGGATGAAGGATTCCAAGGTCATCGTCGCCATCAACAAGGACGAGGAAGCGCCGATCTTCCAGGTCGCCGATTACGGCCTGGTGGCGGACCTGTTCACCGCCGTCCCGGAACTGAAGGCCGCCCTGTCTGACTGACGCCGCCCACCCCCCTTTGGCCGACACGTCCCGGCGTTCGCTGGCGCTGGGCATCCTGTGCATGGCGGGGTCGGTCGGGGCGCTGGCGGCCATGCAGATGTTCGTCAAGCTGGCGGGCCCCGAGTATTCGCCGTTCCAGGCCGTGTTCTTCCGCAACGCCATCGCCGCGATGATGGTGGTGCCCCTGATGTTCTACGCCGCCGGGCCGACGTCGTTTCGCACGACGCGGCCCGTCGGCCACTTCGTCCGCGCCCTGTTCGGCGTCGCCGGCAACGCCAGCTTCTATTACGCCTATTCGACGATCCCCATGAGCGACGGCATGTCCATCGCCATGTCCGTGCCCATCTTCACGACCCTGCTGGCCATTCCGTTCCTCGGCGAAAAGGTCGGCCTGCGCCGTTGGATCGCCATCGCCATCGGCTTCGCCGGGGTGATGATCGCCCTCGACCCCACGGGGGATTTTCAGGTCGGGGCCCTCTATGCCCTGTTCGGAACCCTGTGCTGGGCCGCCAGCCTTATCCTGATCAAGCAATTGTCGGCCACGGAAACGCCCTATCTGATCGTGTTCTATTACATGATCACGGGCGTCGCCGTGTCGCTGTTGATCCTGCCCTTCGTCTGGATCACGCCGACGACCGAACACCTGATCTTCTATATCTGCGCCGGGCTGGTCGGCGGACTCGGCCAGATTCTCATGACCTTCGCCATGAAGTTCGCGCCGGCCGCCGTGGTCACGCCCTTCGAATACACGGCGATCTGCTGGGCCGTGCTGTTCGATCTGTTGATCTGGAACGTCCTGCCCGACCTGACCACCGTCCTGGGGGCCGGTATCGTCATCGCCACGGGCCTGTACATCTGGCACCGGGAGACCCGCGTCCGGCCGGCAACATGATATTCATATATTTGAATGTGTTTTGCGACGAACAGCCATGATAAACCTGTCCCATGAACGCCTTTGACCCCATCTCCGCCCTCGCCGGCGGCGCCCTGATCGGCCTGGGCGCGGTGATCCTGGCCTTGTTCAACGGCCGGGTCGCGGGCATCAGCGGCATCCTGGGCGGCCTGTTGGACGGCGAGCGCGCGAACCTGACTTGGCGTGCGGCCTTCGTCGCCGGGTTGATCGGCGCCGGGTTCCTCGGCCTGAAGCTGGTTTCCCCCGACGTCATGATCGCCGCCGACTGGCCCACCCTGGTCATCGGGGGGGTGCTGGTCGGTATCGGCACGCGGCTCGGCAGCGGCTGCACCAGCGGCCATGGCGTCTGCGGCATGGCGCGGGGTTCCATCCGGTCCATCGCCGCGACGGCGGTCTATATCACCGTGGCCGTGACGACCGTGTTCGTCACCCGCCACCTGATCGGAGGTTGAGGGCGATGGCGCGCCTGCTCGTCAGCCTGATCGCCGGGGGATTGTTCGGTGCCGGCCTGATTATCTCGCAAATGGTCAACCCGGCCCGTGTGCTGGGTTTTCTTGATATCGCGGGGACTTGGGATCCGACCCTCGCGTTCGTCCTGGCCGGGGCTCTCGCCGTTTCCGTTCCCGGCCACTGGCTGGCCCGTCGCCTGGGGACACCCGTCCTCGACAGCAAAAGCCACCTGCCCCCGCCGGGCCGCCTGGACGGGCGCCTGATCCTGGGCGCCGTGCTGTTCGGGATCGGCTGGGGGCTTGTCGGGTTCTGCCCCGGCCCCGCCCTGGCCGCCCTCGGCACGGGCGATAACAAGGCCCTCGCCTTCCTCGCCGCCATGGCCGCCGGCATGTGGCTTTACGGGCGCATCGCCCGGCGGTGAGGTAAACTCCCCGCCATGACCGATGCTGTTCTCCTTCTTCCCTCCATCACCGACGTTGACGTGGGCCACCGCGGGCAAGTCGTCGTCTCGGGCTCTCACGGCGGGCTTTATCCGGGATACCTGGCCGCCAAGGCGGGCCTCCGGGCCGTCGTTCTGAACGACGCCGGCGGCGGGCTGGACGGCGCCGGGGTTGCCGGCATCCATGCCCTCGACCAGAGCGGCATGGCCGCCGCCGCCGTGTCCCACCTGTCGGCCCGCATCGGCGATGCCGGCGACATGCTGGCGCGGGGCGTCATCTCCACCATGAACGCCACCGCCGCGGATTTGGGCGTCACCGCCGGGATGACCTGCGCCGAGGCCGCCGAACGTCTGACCCAGGCAATCATTCCGGCCGCCGGCCTGCCCCCGGTCGACGAAGGCCGCCGCGTCATCGCCCGGAACGGCGGCGCCGATGTGGTGCTCGCCGACTCGGCGTCTCTGGTCGGGGCCGAGGATGTCGGCCGGATCGTCATCACCGGCTCCCACGGCGGGCTGGTCGGCGGCGACCCGGCCCGCGCCCTGAAGACGGCGGCATCCCTGGCTGTTTTCAACGACGCCGGCGGCGGCATCGAAGATGCGGGCGTGACCCGCCTGCCCGCCCTCGACGCCCGCGCCATTCCGGCGGTGACCGTCGCCCATGTCTCGGCACGGATCGGTGACGCCGTATCGGCCTGGGAAACGGGCGTGATATCCCACGCCAACGCCGCGGCGACGGCCCTGGGCGCGCGGCCGGGGGTATCGCTTCGGGATTGGGTCGGCGTGGCTTTCCCCGCGCGGCCTTGAAGAATTTCATGTCCGCGCCGTCCGGGCCTTACCTTGACGGCGAAACATCTGCTAGGTTCCCTGGTCCAATCAAGCCATCAAGGGGCAAGGCAGAATTTCATGGCCCTGGAACATTCCTTCCGGAACCTTACCGACGACGAACGCGAGACCCTGATGCAGGTCGCGGCCAGCCATACCTATGGCAGCGGCGACACGGTGATCGGCCAGGGCGACCGGGTTGAAAACCTGATGGTGGTGGCGCGCGGGATGCTGCGCGTGACCCATGTGTTCGAAGGCGGGCATTTGAGCGAATTCGTCGGCCCGCTGGGCCCCGGCGACGTGGTCGGCGAGATGTCGTTCGTCGACGGCCAGGGCGCCAGCGCCACCCTGATCGCCGACGGCGACACGGAAGTCCTGACCATTCCCCGCAATGCCATCGACGCGCTGATGTCGGGAAATTCAACCTTTACCGGGCGATTGTACAAGGACCTGCTGCTGCACCTGTCCCGGCGTCTGCGCGCAACCAACCTCAGGGCCGACCCGGGCCCGGCCGCGACGGGCTGACCGGCCCCCCGCCGGCCCCCGCCGCCCGTCCTCCGATGAACCAAGCCAGCTTCAATCGCCGCGTCTGGGCGCTCGCCCTGCCGATCATCGCGACCAACGTCACCGTGCCGTTCCTCGGCCTTGTCGACACGGCCGTGGTCGGCCGCCTGCCGGGGGCCGAATACATGGGGGCGGTCGCCATCGGCGCCGTCATCATGAACGTGATCTATTCGTCCCTGAACTTCCTGCGCATGGGCACCACGGGCCTGACGGCGCAGTCCTTCGGGGCCGGGGACGCGGATCAGATGCGCTCCTGGCTGGCCCGGGCGTGCCTGCTGTCCGCCGTCCTGGGCCTGGGCCTGATCGCCCTGCAACTGCCGATCCTCGGCATATCGCACTGGCTGATGGGGGCAAGCGACGCCGTCTGGCCGCTCACCGAAAGCTATTTCCAGATCCGCATCTGGGGGGCGCCGGCGGCGCTGTTGAACTTCGCGCTTCTGGGCTGGTTCTTCGGCGTGCAGAACATGCGGGCGGCCCTGTTCTCTCAGGTCTTTCTCAACGGGCTGAACATCGTGCTCGACGTGTGGTTCGTGCTGGGCCTCGGCTGGGGCGTCGACGGGGTCGCCTGGGCGACCATCATTTCCGAATACTCGGCCGGGGCGCTGGGCCTGTGGCTGGCCGTCCGCCAACTGGCCAAACTGGGCGGGCGCTGGCGCTGGGAGCGCATCCGCGACACCTCGCGCATCCGCCGCATGCTGGGCGTCAACCGCGACATCTTCATCCGCTCCATGTGCCTGCAGGCGGCCTTCGTCGTGTTCACCTCGGCCGGCACGCGCATGGGCGACGAGGTCCTGGCCGCCAACGCATTGCTGCTGCAATTCTCCATGTTCACGGCCTATGCGCTCGACGGGTTCGCCAACGCGGCCGAAGCCATGGTCGGCCAGGCCGTGGGCGCCCACGACCGCACCCTGTTCCGCCAGGCGGTGAAGATCACGACCGGCTGGGGCGTGATGTTCGCGCTGCTGTTCATGGTCGCCTATTGGCTGTTCGGTTATGCCATCATCGATACGCTGTCGACCGTGTCAGGGGTCCGCGAAACGGCTTATGCCTACCTGCCCTGGATGGTGGCGTTGCCGGTCATCGCGGTCTGGAGCTTTCAGTTCGACGGCATCTTCATCGGCGCCACCTGGACCCGCGAGATGCGCAACAGCATGGCGATTTCCTTCGCCGTGTTCGCCGCCGCCGTGCCCTTCGTCACGGCAACCTGGGGCAATCACGGCCTGTGGGCGGCCTTCACCGTATTCATGAGCCTGCGCGGCCTGACCATGGGTCTGATGCTGCCGAAGCTGGCGCGCCGCGTCGGTGTCGGCCCCCGGCCCGACGGTTCCGGCGACGGTCCTTGACCTTCGCCCCGGAAGCGCCGATTTTGTGCCCATATTCCCGACAATAGATACAGACCCATAACCCTATGACCGACCTCCGCAGCCGTCCGCTCATCGAAAAGCTCGTGGGCTTCGACACCACCAGCCATTATTCAAACCTGGAACTCATGGCCTTCGTTCAGGACTACCTGAAGGGCCACGGCGTCGCGAGCCAGCTGGTGCCCGACGCCACGGGGACCAAGGCCAATCTTTACGCCACACTGGGGCCGATCGACCGGGGCGGGATCATGCTGTCCGGCCATACGGACGTGGTGCCCGTGGATGGCCAGGACTGGGCCACGGACCCGTTCAAGGTGACGGAAAAGGACGGCAAACTGTACGGGCGCGGCACGTCGGACATGAAAAGCTTCATCGCCATCGCCCTGGCCTATGTGCCCGAATTCCTCAAGCGCGGCCTGTCGACCCCCATTCATCTCGCCTTTTCCCATGACGAGGAAGTGGGCTGCATCGGCGTGCGCTCGCTGATCAAGATGATGAACGAACAGCCGATCCGCCCCATCATGGGCATCATCGGCGAGCCGACCAGCATGCAGGTCTGCGTCGGGCACAAGGGCAAGCGCAGCTTCCGCGCCATCTTCAAGGGCAAGGAGGCGCATTCGTCGCTCACCCCCATGGGCGTCAACGCCATCGACTACGCCGCCCGTCTGGCCGTGTTTCTGCGCGGCATGGCCGACCGCATCGCCGGCGACGGCCCGTTCGACGAACTGTACGACGTCGCCTATACCACCGTGCACACGGGCGTCATGAAGGGCGGCGAGCAATTGAACATCGTGCCCGGCCATTGCCGCATGGATTTCGAATTCCGCCACCTGCCCAAGCATGACCCGGACGCCCTGCAAGCGGAAATCATGGCGATGGTCGGCGAACTGGAGGCCGAGATGAAGGCCCATTCGCCGGAAACGGGCATCGAGGTCGAGGAACTGTCGGGCATTCCGGCCCTCGATACCGACCCCACGGAAGAGGTCGTGACCCTGGCCAAGCAACTGGCCGGGCGCAACGACCACGCCGCCGTCGCCTTCGGCACCGAAGCCGGCCTGTTCCAGCAGTCCGCCGGGGTGCCCTGCGTCATCATCGGCCCGGGGTCGATCAACGAAGCCCACAAACCCAACGAATTCATCACCCTGGACCAGGTTGCCAAGGGCGAGACCTTCATGGCCCGTCTGGCCGACAAGGTCTGCGCCAGCTGATACACGCATCCTAGCCCCCTCACCCCGACCCTCTCCCCCAAGGGGAGAGGGAGAATTTATGGTGTCCTTTCTCCACAACGGGGAGCGGAAGATTGGCGCGCCGAGAGTCCCCTCGCCCCGGCACGGGGAGAGGGACAGGGTGAGGGGCCTTGGGCCGTGATCCGTGGCGTCAGGGTTCCTGCTGCCGCTGCGCCGGCGGCCGCCGGAGAGACCGCACCAGCATGCGCGCCGGATGCAGGGCCGTGGCGACCTCGCGGTCCACAGGGCTGGGCGCCCCCGCCATCAGGGACGCCAGCACCTCGGCCCCCAGGAAGGCGGTCTGATAGCCGCGCGAGCCCAGGCCCGAGAGCACGAAGGCGTTCTGCTGATAGGGCGCCGTCGGCCAGTCGCCCCGCCGTCCGTGGTGCAGGCCGCCGTAGGCCGATCCGTAAGCGGCGGCGTCGGCCAACGGCCCCACGAAGGGCAGGTGATCCGCCGTGGTCGCCCGCAGGCCCGCCCAGCCTTTGATCGGCGCGGCCTGCCAAGCCTCCGCCAGGTCGGGGAACACCCCGGCCAAGCCCTCCAGGGCCGAGGCCATGTCGCCTGCGTCGAGCCCGCGCCAGCCGTCCCCCTGCCCCATCAGGTTCCAACGTCTGTAAGACGACCCCAGCACATGCGCGGCCCCGTCCCCGGCCCCGGTCAACGGTGTTATATGCCCGCCGAAACTGACCGGCAGGCGCAAACGGGCCGAGGCCGCCGTGGCCGGCAGGTGACACAACTGCCCCCGGTTGGCGCGCAACCCCGGAATGCCGCCGGGAACCAGCGCCCCCGACCAGGGCCCCGCGGCCAGGACCACGGCGTCGAAGGTTTCCGTGCCGCCGTCCTCCAGGCCGACGCGCCATCCCCAATCCGTGGGCGTCAGCGAGGCAACCTGCGCCGACTGCGTTTCCGTCGGCAGAACGGCGGCGGGCGGCGCAAACCGTGCCGCCGGATACCACAGACCGCCGCGCGAGGACTTAAGTCCGGCAAGGTCCGAGGCCGCTTTCGCATCCACCGGCTGGGCAAGCCCGCCGTCCCAGCCCAGGCGGGCCGCGAAGTCTGCAAGGCGAGGCACCTCAGCCGCCGCCGGCAGATGCAGGGCACCCGACGCGGGCGGCAATCCGCCCTGCCCTTCGGCGTGCAGAAACGCCTGGGCCATGAAGCGGCCGTAGGCATCGTCCGGGCCCGCCAGGCGGGGCGAAATCAGCACCCGTTCCGGCTGCGCCGCCGCGTCGCCCACGTCGAACAGGACCGGGCGGAACCCTTCCTGGACCAGGGTCCGTGCCGCCGCCCGCCCGGCAATGCCGCCGCCGACCACGGCGACCGAGGCGCCGGGATCAAGAGGAACCGGGGGTGCGTACCAAGGGGGCGTATCATCGCCAGGGGGCAGCCCGTCGAAGCGGCCCGCCAGACATTCCAGTTTACCGGCGAACCCCGGGCGCTTTGTCATGACGAACCCGGCCGCGCCCAAGCCCCGGCGCACGGCGCCGGCGGCGGAAAAGGTCGCGACGCGGGCGCCCGGGGCGCTCAGGCGCGCAACCTGACGGAACACGGCGTCGGCCCACATGTCCGGATTGCGCCGAGGTGCGAAACCGTCGAGAAACCAGGCATCGGCCCGGGCCGACAGCCGTTCCAGCATCTCTGCGACCGGGCCGAACAGCAGGGTCAGGACGACCCGGCCGCCGTCGAGCCGAAGGCGGTGAAACCCCGGCACGCGGCGCGGATAGGCCGCCCGCAGTTCCGTCGCCAGGGGTCCGAGTTCGGGAAACGCCGCATGGGCGGCGGCCAGATCGCCCGGTTCCAGGGGAAAGCCTTCGACCGAGACGACATGCAGGCGCGCGTCCGCCGGGGCCGTGCGCCGCCAGGCGTCCCACAGAGCCAGCACGTTCAACCCCGTGCCGAACCCCAGTTCGCCGACCGTGAACCGGGACCGATGCCGCCAAATATCGGGCCCACCGATGCCGTCCAGGAACACGTGCCGCGCCTCGCCCAGGCCATCGATCGGTGAAAAATAGATGTCCCCGAAGTCGGCGGAACACAGCGCGCCGTCCCGCCAATCGAGCCGAACAGCACCAAAGGGGGGGGAAATCATATCGGGGTGGTCCTGTTTCATGCCTTTTCTATATCAGGCACGCGCCACGCGGGTGTTGATTTCCAGCCCCGCGACCAGGATAAATATCAGACTGAAACACCCTCCAAGGAGTATGCACATGAACCGGGTTTCCTCGATTTTCCGCCGCCTTCCTTTTGCCGCGGCCGCCGCCGTCCTTGCGGTCAGCGTTTTCACGGCCTGTAGCCCCGAAGTCGGCAGCAAGGAATGGTGCGAAGACCTGAAGGCGAAGCCCAAGGGTGAATGGACCGCCAACGAGGCCGGCAACTTCACCAAGCATTGCGTCCTCTAACCCTCCGCGACCGCGGTTTTCAAGGCAAACCTTAAGGCTTTTTAACCAGTTGGTAATTCCTGGCGATTTATCCTGCGCGAGGTGGTCCCAGAAGGGGGCTGAAACGCGGACGGGAGAACAGGTCCATGGGAATTATTTCGAATACGCGGCTCCGACCAGGGAGCCCGCAAAACGAACGGTTCGCACGGCTATCGGTGGTCGTCGGCGACAGTCAGGATTTCTTCCTGCACCAGACGCGCCGCACCCTCGCCCAGCTTGGCGTGCGCGACATGCACCTGGCCCGTGACGGGGCCGAGGCGCTTGGCCTCGTTCGCACCCAGGAGCCGCACCTGGCCATCATCGATTGGGACCTGAAGGCCATTCCGGGCCTGGAATTCACGGCCTTTTTGCGCCGCGCCGAAGGCAGCCCGGCGCCCAACCTGCCGATCATCATGACCATGGCCTCGGTCGACCGCATGAAGATTTCCCGCGCCATGAACGCCGGCGTGAACGAAATCCTGATCAAGCCGGTGACGGCGGATGCCCTGCTGCGCCGCATCGTCTCGGCCATCGCCGCCCAGCACAAACCGCAGGTCGCCGCCGGCGCCTACATCGGCCCCGACCGGCGTCAGACCAGCGAGCCGATCACCGAGGAGCGGCGCGCCGGCACCTGAGCCGCTCGCCCGACCACGGCATACGGAATCAAAAAGGCGCCCCCGACCTGGGGGCGCCTTTTCATTTTGGCTGGGGTGCTAGGACTTGAACCTAGAATAACGGAGTCAGAGTCCGTCGTGTTACCAATTACACCACACCCCATTGGAAAGTCCGGCGTGCCGCCCCATATGCAAGGGCCGGGTCGCGCCAAGGCGGTTATATACCGATTGGCTTTCGGGAACGCAACTGACGAGACGCGGTTTTCGTCGCATATGCCAAAACCCTAATTACGATATAGATTTGATGGACCCAGGGCCGCCGATCACTAGAATGGGCGGTCAAGCGGGAACAACCCGCAGTGAACCGTTGGAAGTCTTCATGGCCAAGTGGCCCCAAGCACATTCGCCGCACCGGCACCGCCGCCGCAGCAAGGGCACTGCGCCCTGCTTTGCGGCCATCGACCTGGGCACGCACAATTGCCGCATGCTGATCGCCGAGCCGTCCGAGGACGGCCCCGTGGTGATCGACGGGTTTTCCCGCATCGTGCGCCTGGGCGAAGGTCTGGGCAAATCGGGCAACCTGTGCGAGGACGCCATCCAGCGGACCATTTCGGCGCTGCGCGTCTGCGCCGGCAAGATCCGGCGCCACAACGTCGTGCGGTCCCGCCATGTCGCGACGGAAGCCTGCCGACAGGCCATCAACTGCAAGGACTTCTTCCACAAGGTCGAGGCGGAGACCGGCATCCGGCTGGAAGCCATCCCGGCCGAGGAAGAGGCGACCCTGACCCTCGCGGGCTGCCTGCCGCTGCTGACCGGCGGCCATTCCCGGGCCCTGATGTTCGACATCGGCGGCGGCTCGACGGAACTGAGCTGGATCGACCTGACGACCTGCGTGCCGCATCCCATCGGCATCCTGTCCCTGCCGATCGGCGTGGTGAACATGATGGAAAAGAACGCGTCGCCCGACTGCACCGCCGACCGCTTCCAATGCCTGGTGGCGGAGGTCGACTCCCTGCTGGCCCCGTTCGACGCCGAATACGGCATTTCCGAGACCTTCGCCCGCGAAGGGGCCCTGATGCTGGGCACCTCGGGCACGGTGACGACCCTGGGCGCCATTCACCTGGGCTTGACCCGCTATGACCGCTCCCAGGTCGACGGACTGACCCTGGACTTCACCGATATCGAACGGCTGGCCGACCGGGTCTCGGCCATGCCCTGCGAGGCGCGCAAGGCCCTGCCGTGCATCGGGCCGGAACGCGCCGACCTGATGGTCATGGGCTGCGCGATCCTCAAGGCGATCACCAAACGCTGGCCCGCCGGACGGCTGCGCATCGCCGACCGCGGCGTGCGCGAGGGCCTGCTGGTCCGCATGATGCAGGACGCCGCCAAGCAATGAGCACGGGTTCGGGAAAGTCAGGGTCCGGACGGTCCGGTTCGGGCCGCCCCGGCACGACGAAAACGCGCACGACGCGGTTTTCCGGGCGCGGCCTGCATAATCGCGTGAAGACCGCCAAGGGCCGCAAGACATCGTCCAAGATGTGGCTGGAACGCCAGTTGAACGACCCCTACGTGGCCGAGGCCAAGGCGCGGGGATATCGCTCCCGCGCCGCGTTCAAGCTGTTGGAACTCGATTCCATGTTCGGCCTGCTGAAGAAGGGCGGCCGGGTGGTCGATCTGGGCGCCGCCCCCGGCGGCTGGACCCAGGTCGCCGTCGATGCCGTCGGCGCCGGCAAGGGCCCGAAAGGCGGGCAGGTCGTGGCCATCGACATTCAGGGCATGGACCCGGTCCAGGGCGCCACGGTGATCCTTCAGGACTTCATGGATCCGGACGCCCCCGATCGCATCAAGGACGCCCTGACCGGCCCCGCCGACCTGGTGCTGAGCGACATGGCCGCCCCCGCCACCGGCCACCGGCAGACCGACCATCTGCGCATCATGGGGCTGTGCGAGGCGGCGTTCGACTTCGCCTGCGAGGTTCTGGCCCCCGGCGGCGGCTTCGTCGCCAAGGTGCTGAAGGGCGGCACGGAAAACGAGCTTCTCGCCCAAATGAAGCGGCGCTTCGCCGTGGTCAAGCACGCCAAGCCACCGGCCAGCCGCGCCGATTCCGCTGAAAGCTATGTCGTCGCGACCGGATTCCGCCCCGAAAATCAGAATTAACAAAACACTATCCCCACGTCCGCACGTGCAAACCTACGGGAATTATCAGTTGCAACGCGCATAATTTTTATGTAAAAATCCTTAATCGTGCAACATCAGATCGAGGGTTCTATGACCGCAGAGGAAATCAACGCGCAGATTGTTGGTACTTTTCCACGTGACCTTCCGATTGACCTATTGGACGCCGTTGTTGCACGGGCGCGTCTTGCTCATGAGCTTGTCCGTGACAACACAGATCTGACCGGAAGAAGTGCTCGCGGGCTTGAGGGACAAGCTCGCTTCCGCTTGATGGAGAAAGGCTTCCAAGACGTTTGCGAACGGCACGGTGGTTTGCGGTTGGATGGTGACATGATCCCAGGGACAGACCTCCGTTGCTTCCAGCCTTTTATGCGTTTCGGAGGTGATCGTCCCGGGGTTATTCTCGGCCTCGCATCGATACCTGAACGGGCAGAATTGCCGTCCAAGAACCAATCCCGACTTGCTGGCGTCACGCTGAATTATCACCTGACTCCACGCTTGGATTTTGAAAGAGATGGCCGCACGGCCAAACCGGGTGACATATTTGTTTTACTTCTCTGCGCGCGCGACCCCTCACGAGGTGGTAGCCTTCAAGAAGTTGCAATTGGGGTTATTGATGCCGATTACCAGGGCTTCCTTGTGTACAAATCGGTTGAAGCATTTCTAGCAGAATACGCACCAGACCCTGACGGACCGGAGTCGGCGAATTCACCGCCTCTTGTTTCGTTGAAAACAGTCCGCAAAGAGTTTAAGCCTCCGGAACAACCGGATATCGAAGAGAGTGCCGACGGTCCGGCTAAATAATCGGATACGGTCATGGCAATCGCTACACTAGGCTTTGTGCCCGGTCGGCTTAAGGAGGCCAGGGCAGCTAGACGGATTCCAAGCATGTCTGCGCTTGCACGCAGTATGAGCATAAATCCTAGTACCGTGTCGCGGTGGGAAGATGGGAGTTCCGTCCCCGACCTGGACACTCTGGCTAGCTTGGCTTCCCACTTGAATGTGCGGCCGGAGTTTTTCTATCGCCCCGTTTTTGAGTCCGCACGCCCCACGTTCTTGCGTTCGCTTTCCTCTACGCTAGTTCGAGATCTGCAATATCAAAGCGCTCAGATGCGCTGGCTACAAGAAATCAGTCACGCGGTCGAACATTACGTGGACCTGCCGACCGTTAATATTCCCGATGTGATGGACGGCGCCAGTTATCATCAACTTCGCGACGAAGACATAGAAAAAATTGCCCTGGAGTTGCGGCGCCATTGGGGTCTCGGCGAGGGACCATGCGGCGACATGGTGGCACTGCTTGAGCGATTTGGTTTCGTCGTCAGCGTGATTGAGATGGGAACAGTTAAGCTTGATGGACTTTGCAGTTGGTCCCCTGCGGATGACAGACCACATATATTGCTCGCGAGCGATAAGATGTCATTTGCGCGCCGACAGATGGATGCTGCGCACGAGATGGCGCATGCGATCCTCCATCGGCACGTCACAGAAGAGCAACTTAAACGCGACTTAAAACTGATCGAAACACAGGCATTCCGTCTGGCCAGCGCGTTCCTTCTCCCCTCGACTACTTTCCCGGTTGAAATGCAGTTTCCTTCTCTTGCAGCAATGGTGACAGCCAAAGAACGCTGGCGTGTTGCGATTAAGGCGCAAATCAAACGATTGGCAGATTTGGATGTTATCCCGAAAGACTTCGCCACCCATTTGTACAAACTGTACTCCGCCAAAGGGTGGACGAAAGAGGAACCATTTGATCGCCAATGGGCACCGGGAGAGCCTCGAATCCTACGAGATGCACTTCATTTAATCGTTGATGAGAGCGTTCGATCAAAGGCGGATTTGTTAGCACTCGAATTTTCAGTATCTGCTGGCGATATCGAAAACCTAACCGGCCTACCTCATGGGTGGTTCATGCGTGAAGCTGCAACAGTGGTTCGCCTCAAGTCTGGCTCTCACGAACCAACAGCAGAATCGGGTAAAGGCGAAGTCATTTCGTTTCCTAAGCCACGCTAACCTGATTTCAGACTTTAGTCAGCCGCGTCGATTTCACCCAAAACTACGTTGCCACCACCGGATTCCGGTTGGAAACAAGGGCCTGAGACACCACGAAACCCGGGGTTTTTGCAGGTGCGCAAAGGTGCTTGGCAAGGCCATGCGCATGTGTATGATGGGCCGCCAACTCGAACCCACAGACGAGGATGGCATGGCCGACCTGAGAGAAGCGCTGACGTTTGACGATGTTCTCCTGGTCCCGGCTGCGTCCAATGTTCTTCCCAACACCGCCGATACGACGACCCGCCTGACCCGCGAGATCACGCTGGGCATTCCGCTTGTGTCCGCCGCCATGGACACGGTGACGGAAAGCGCCCTGGCCATCGCCATGGCCCAGGCCGGCGGCATCGGCGTGCTGCACAAGAACATGACGCCCGAGGATCAGGCCGCCGAGGTCCGCAAAGTCAAAAAATTCGAAAGCGGCATGGTCATCAACCCGGTGACCATGTTCCCCGACCAGACCCTGGCCGACGCGCTGCGCATCAAGGAACATACCGGATTTTCCGGCATGCCCGTGGTCGAACGCGACACGGGCAAACTGGTCGGCATCATCACCAACCGCGACATCCGCTTCGCCGAGAACCTGAAGCAGCCGGTCAGCGAACTGATGACCCAGAACCGGCCGGACCTGCCGCTGATCACGGTCAAGGAGAACGTGTCGCGCGACGAGGCCAAGCGGCTGCTGCACAAGTTCCGCATCGAACGCCTGATCGTGGTCGATGAGGCCTATCGCTGCGTCGGCCTGGTCACGGTCAAGGACATCGAGAAGGAACAAGCCCATCCCAACGCCTGCAAGGACGACCAGGGCCGCCTGCGCGTCGCAGCTGCCACCGGCGTCGGCGACGACGGCCGGGCGCGGGCCGAGGCGCTGATCGACGCCGGGGTCGATGTGGTCGTCGTCGACACCGCCCACGGCCATTCGCAGGGTGTTCTCGACGCCGTCAACATCATCAAGAAAATGTCCAACCGGACCCAGATCATCGGCGGCAACGTGGCCACGCCGGAAGGCGCCAAGGCGTTGATCGACGCCGGGGCCGACGCCGTGAAGATCGGCATCGGGCCGGGCACCATCTGCACCACGCGCATGGTCGCGGGCGTCGGCATGCCGCAATTGTCGGCGATCATGGAATCGGCGGAAGCCTGCGGCAAGGCGGGCGTGCCCTGCATCGCCGACGGCGGCATCAAGTATTCCGGCGACATCGCCAAGGCCATCGCGGCGGGGGCCGAGGCAGTGATGATCGGATCGCTGTTCGCCGGCACGGACGAAAGCCCCGGCGAGGTGTTCCTCTACCAGGGCCGGTCGTTCAAGTCGTACCGGGGCATGGGGTCGCTGGGCGCCATGGCGCGCGGATCGGCCGACCGCTATTTCCAGGCCGAAGTCTCCGACAGCCTGAAACTGGTGCCCGAAGGCGTCGAAGGCCGCGTGCCTTACCGCGGGCCGCTCGGCACCATCGTGCATCAACTGGTCGGCGGCCTGCGGGCGGCCATGGGCTACACCGGCTGTGCCACCATCCAGGAACTGCGCACCAAGCCGGAGATGCGCCGCATCACCGGGGCCGGATTGCGCGAAAGCCACGTCCACGACATCACCATCGCCCGCGAGGCGCCCAACTATCGCTCGGAACCCTAAAAGGCAGGCCCCATGGCGCGCATCGAAACCGGACAGCAATTGCGTGAACTCTATGCCGAGCCCAAGGGCCGCGCTGTCACCAAGGTCTTCCATCGGCTGGAAGAACAATCCCGGCGGTTCATCGCGCTTTGCCCCTTCGTGGTGATCGCGACTCAGGGCCCGGGCGGCGCCGACGTGTCGCCGAAGGGCGACCTGCCCGGCTTCATTCAGGTGCTCGACGACGTCACCGTCGCGATTCCCGACCGCCCCGGCAACAACCGCCTCGACGGCTACGAAAACATCCTGGCGAACCCCGCCGTCGGCCTGATTTTCCTGATTCCCGGCGTGAACGAGACCTTCCGCATCAACGGTACGGGAGAAATCCGCGACGACGCGGACCTGCTCGCCAAGTTCGAGGTTTCCGGCAAACTGCCCAAAAGCTGCCTGGTGGTCACGGTGCAGGAAGCCTTCATGCATTGCGCCAAGGCGTTGATGCGGTCCCGCCTGTGGGACCCGGAGGCCCGCGTCCCGCGCGACGCCCTGCCGACCGCGGCGCAGATGATGTGCGCCCAGACCGGCGATCAGACCATCGCCGACGAAACCAACGAAGAAGCGGCGGCACGCTACAAGGAAGTGCTGTACTGAGCCTGCCTAGCGCGGCCAGCGCGGCAACTGGTCCAACCCCATGTAGGTGATGACCGCCCCCAGGATCACCACGACAATCATGAACGCCAGCAACGTATAGCGGTGGAAATTGCCTTCCGTCGGCGACTTGATCGCATGGATTTTCTGGAACGTGGCGCTGAAATGGGTGGCCACGGCGTGAATGCGCGCAAGCTCGTTATGCTGCCAGAACTGATAGATCACCAGCATGAAGACGCAGGCGCAGGTCATGAGAATGATGAGGCCGGTCAGCGCGCTGACGTATCCCGCCTTGGCCCCGACCAGCTTGGCGATCACCAACAGTCCCATGAAAACCGCCAAGGTCGAGCCCACGGTCCACCATTGCTGGGCCTTGACGAACAGCAGGGCGTCGTTGGCCTTGGTATAAATCAGGGAGAGCTCCGCGCGGATCTCGTCGTCGATGGGATCGGGAACGGGTTCGTCCAGGTCGTCCGATTTGCTGTCAGCCATGATGTGCTCCTTTGCAACTGACGCTTGATCCCGATTATCACGCAAAACCCGTGCCGATACCTCTATGACTTACGTATAGGGTATTGAATCTGTTTAATTTCTTCCGGGGGTCAAATTTTGAATTCCCGGGGATCGATAATGCGCGGCGGCACCTGCGGCGCCTTCAGGGGCGGCTGCGGCGGCGGTTGGATTTCCACGTTGAGGTCGCCCAGGTCTTCCGGCCCCTGCCTGGAAAACGGATTGGTGATGATCAGCACCGAATTGCGCCGGACGGCGTCTTCCAATCCGTCCTGCAACTGTTCGGCGAAACGCGGGTTCCACGGAATCGAATAGTACCGGGGGGCGGTCTCCTCAGGCAGGCGAAGCCACAGGTAGATGGCCTGGCCCTCGTCGAAATCGACGCCGAGCACGATGGCCTTGTCCCGCGTCCGTTCGTACCAGGCGTATTCCATGGGCTTGGGCCGCGACAAAAGCTCAATCAGCTGGACATAGGCCAGCGGCAGGAACAGCGAGACGGCGGCGACCGCGACGAAGCGCACCCAGGTCCGGCGCGGCGCCCATACGGCGAGCGCCCCCAGAACGAAAGCCGTCAGGGTCATCGCCGCGAAGATATAATAGATGATGTCCATGGCCGGTTTCCTTGCCTGGGCCTCAGTGCAATTCGGTGATCAGGGGCTTGCGCAGCTTACTAACGCTGCCTTCGACCAAGTGCCCCTCGCCGTCCAGGCGAAACCGGAAGGCTGTCTCCTCCTGGTTCTTGCCGCGCAGTTCGACCGTGGTTGCGGCGATCTGTTCCGCTTCCTCCAACGGCCGCTTGACGCTCACGACCACCCGCACCGGCACCGTCACCCCCCTGGGCAGCGGGCCGTACATATGAACGTTGACCACGTATTCGCCGGCGGGGACGCCGCGGCTGTAGGTCATTTCGTAATTGCGGTCCGTGGCGTCGCCTTCGATCCCAAGGTCGTCGCGCAGCAGGTTGAAGGTCAGGCCCGACTGGTTCCAGAACCCGACGGGCAGTTCGTTCGGCGCCTTGACCCACAGATCGACGTCGTAGGGCATGTCGTTCGGCCAATGCATTTCGACCATCACGTTGCCGGGCGCCTTGGCCTCTTCCCGCTGTTCCTGGGGTGGCTGCAAATGCGGCAGCAGCATCACCACCATGGCGACGAAGCCGATCAGGGCCAGCAGGATGACGTCCCGGAAAACGGTGCCGGCGGTATCTTCGTCGTCGAAAGTATCGAGTTCTTCCATGACGCTGTGTGGCGGCGTGCCGCCCCTTCCCCCGTCTATTCGGCGGCCCGGCGCCGGGTGGCGGCGGCAGGCAACGGGGCCTGCAAGGCGGCGGTCAGCAGCCGCACCGTGCCCGTGGTCAGAATGCGGTGATTGACGATGAGCCAGACATAGAGGATCGAGCCGACCAGCGTCGTGTTGAGCGCCACGGACATACCGCTGATCAGGGTCGCGACCATGGCGCCGACCTTGTTGGCGTCGGACGCGGCCGTCGGATCGACGCCCGACAGCGCGATGATGAAGCCGATGACCGTGCCGATCAGGCCCAGCAGGACCAGGGAATTGGCGATGTGACGGACCACGACGATGCGGTTGGACAGGGTCAGGCGCAGGATCTGCGCCGCGCGGTCGGCCTCCCGATCGTCGTCGGCGGCAAGGGCGGCCATGTAGGCCACGGCCGGTGACCCGGCCGACAGGCGGCCGTCCTCGACCTCGACCGTCTGGCGGCTGGTCTGCCACACCTTCCACGCCGCCAGCGCCGTGCCGTAGGCGAACACGGCGCAGATCACGCCGGTCAATTCGAGAAGCGGAGCATCGATGATGGGATCGAGCCAGCCCTGAAGATAAGCGGCCCCGACAAACCCGAGGGCGATCACGTTGACCAAAAGGAAATGCGCGACAAGCAGATATCGGTACAGCACCGTCAGACCACTCCCCTGCATCGGGGGTGCGGTCATCCGCACCCGGGAACGCCGCCCTTATACCACGATCTTCTCATGCAGATCGCGATTTCAAACGCACCTCACGCAATTGCGATCCGCCGTCGTCCTTTCCCCCGCCGATGGAAATCCTTGGCCCCCGGGCGGGGCGGCGGGTAATCTCTGGCGCAAAGAAGAACACGTCAACAATCCAGCGACACCAGGGAGCGCGATCCATGACGCCGGGCGCCCGCGTACAGGCCTGCATTGAACTGTTGGCGCAGATCGCCGCCGAGGCGCAGGACGCCAGCGCCGTCATCGACGCTTATTTCCGCACCCGCCGCTATGCCGGGTCCGGCGACCGTCGCACCGTGACACACCGCGTCTATGAAAACCTGCGTCATCGCGCGCGTCTGGACTGGTGGATTCAGCGCACGGGCGTGGCCCTCGATTCAACACCGCGCACCCGCGTGCTGGCCCAGATGGCGGTCTACGAGCGGGTGTCGCCGGACGAGTTGGCGCGCCAGTTCTCGGGCACCCGGCACTGTCCGCCGACCCTCAACAACCGGGAACAGGAACTGGCGGAATCCCTTTACGGCCGCCCGCCCATGCACATCGACATGCCCGACTGGGTGCGCCTGGAATACCCGTCCTGGATGGGGCCCTCCTTACGCGCCATCTTCGGGCCGCGGCTGGAAATGGAACTCCAGGCGCTGAGCCAGACCGCGCCCGTGGACCTGCGCGTCAACACCTTGAAGGCGACGCGGGAACAGGTGCAGGCCGCCTTGACCGGCGACGGCATCGAGGTCGAACCGACGCCGCTGTCCCCCCTTGGCCTGCGCTTGCAATCCCGCGCCCGGCTGGGCGGCACCCATGCCTTCAAGCACGGCCTGTTCGAGGTTCAGGACGAGGGCTCGCAGCTCATCGCGCTGCTGGCCGGCGTGCGTCCGGGCATGACCGTCATCGACTATTGCGCCGGGGCCGGCGGCAAGACCCTGGCCATGGCGGCGGCCCTGGGCCCGGCCGCCAGGTCGGAGGCGGAGGCCGGCGCGCCGCGCGGCCGCCTGATCGCCTGCGACGTATCGCGCTACCGCATGGACCGCATGGCGCCGCGCCTGAAACGCGCCGGCGCCGACATGGTGCGCCGGCAGGTCGTCGCGGCACGCGACGACAGCTGGGTCAAGGCCAACCACGAAATGGCCGATCGGGTGCTGGCCGACGTGCCCTGCACGGGCACGGGGGCCTGGCGGCGCAACCTGGACGCCAAATGGCGGTTCCGCCCCGACGACCTGGAACACCTGATCGAAATGCAACGCCTGATCATGGTTCAGGCGGCATCCCTGGTGGCGCCCAAGGGCCGGCTGATCTACGCGACCTGCTCTCTCCTGCGCGAGGAAAACGAGGAACAGATCGACTGGTTCATGGCCGAGGTTCCCGGTTTCCGGGTTCTGCCGCTGGCCGAGGTCTGGACGGAAACCGTCGGCGGGCCGCTGCCCAACGAAGGCGATTTTTTACGCCTGTCACCGGCATCAACGGGAACCGATGGATTTTTCTGCGCAGTTCTGGGAAAATCAGCTTAACATTGTATACAAAACTAGTCTGCCGGAGAGGAAACCATGCCCACCACGACCAACGACAACCTGCAACCCGCTCAAGGTGCTTCATGTTGGACCGGCCCGCAGTTGGCCGGATCCCGTTCCTGGATCGTCGAAATGTCCGACGCGGACCGCACCGCCGTCATGGGTGCGCTTGACGCCAGCGCCGGCTGCGATCCCTTGACGATGACCGCCGATGATTTTCCCGTCGGCGCCTTTGCCGAGAACCTGGCCGACCTGCGCCGCGAGGCCGCCTTCGGCACCGGATTCTTCCTGTTGCGCACCGGACTGGGGAATTTGGACGAGGAACAGGCCCGGCGGATGATCTGGGGCATGGGCCAGTATCTGGGCATTCCGCAAATCCAGGACGCCCGCCGCACCCTGCTGCACGATGTCCGCGACACCGGCGCCAACCTGCAAAAGCAGGCCGACGTGCGCACCTATCAGACCAACGAGGCACAGCCCTTCCACAACGACGGCGGCGACATCTTCGCGCTGCTGTGCCGGCGTCAGTCGACGGGCGGCGGCAAGTCCCTGATCGTCAGCGCCCATACCGTGTTCAACGAAATCCTCCGCCGCCGGCCGGACCTTGCCAAGGTGTTGACGGAGCCGTTCTATTTCGACGCCCGCGGCCAGGCCCTGCCCGGCCGGCCCTGGTATCAGGCCCTGCCGATATTCCAATTCCATGGCGGGCACTGGTTCGTCATGTACAAGCGCCATTACATCGAACTGGCCCAGCGGTCCGACGAAATCCCGCGTCTGACCGACGCCCAGATCGAAGCCATGGACCTTTTGGACGCGCTTTGCGACGACCCGGCGTTCCATCTGTCGTTCGAAATGTCGCCGGGTGACCTGGTGGTCGGCAACAACTTCACCACCCTGCACGCCCGCACCGCCTTCACGGACCCCGATCCGGCGTCCGGCGAGAAACGGCACATGTTGCGCCTGTGGCTCGGCATCGAAGACGGCCTGGCCTTGCCCCCGGCCTTTGCGGAAACCCGGGAATTCGGCCCCCTTTTCGAAACGACACATCGCATCGCGATATAAAATTTCTTCCGTTGACACAATACCGGAACTTTATTATCGAGATTAACGGTTCGTTATGGTATTGTTGCTACGCTACCAGAAGGTGGAAACGCCTTGTGTGGCGGAGACGTCGGACGAGGCATCGGCGCCAGGGTTTGGAACCTTGGCCCGGGTTGTTCGTTCATCGGGAGAAGACAGATGAAACAGGCCCAGCACACGCAAGCCCCCCGCGAAAGCGATCATCCGTTGGAAGGCCCGCACCCGACCGACTGAGGCCGGGGCCGTTCTTTCCGGATGTTCCCACGTCCGGGCTGCGCTTTAACCGATTCCGGCACGCCGCTTCAACGCTGACGTCAACCGGACAAGTGGGTTCATCACGGGGCCACCGCCGCATCGTCCGCCGGTGCAGACATTCTCCCGCCTTTCCGCTAAAAATCTCAAACGAGGCCCAACACCCAGGGAGCACGCCATGAGTTCCTTCGAAGACGACCTGCGCCGCCAGCAACAGTTCCTGCGCAAGGCGGAGATGCTGATTTCCCAGGCCAACCGCGAAATCATCGGCCCGATGATTCCCGAAATCACCGAGGCCCGGGTCATCAACTTCGCCCGCGCCGTCGCCCATCTGCGCGGGCGCTACCTCCAAGCGGCCTTCAATATCTCCAACGTCGCCGACGGCGAAGCGCCCTCCGACGCCGAGATCACCAACCTGCGCAAGTACCGCGACATTTACGAAGAAGCCAAGAAGGCTTATGAGGAACTCACCCACGCCATCGAACGCGGCTACATCCACATTGCCGAATAAGACCAGCCCGAAAGACTGAATTCTCCCATCATGGACCACGCAGCCCTTGCCCAAGACGTGGCGGCCCTCGCCGCCAAAGCCCAACGCCTGGAAACCCCCGGCCCCAACGGCCCCGCGGTCTGGCACCGCTGGGAAGGCGGCGGCCCGACCCTCGTGCTACTGCACGGCGGATGGGGGTCGTGGACCCACTGGTACCGCTCGATCCCCCTGCTGACCCCCCATTTCACGCTGCTCGCTCCGGACACCCCCGGCTTCGGCGACAGCGGCGCCCCGCCCAAGCCGACCGCGCCGGACGACATCGCCGATATCCTGGTCGCCGGCCTGGACCAGCTTGTGCCGGCGGGCGAGACCTTCCATCTGGCCGGGTTTTCCTTCGGCGGCCTGATCGGCAGCGTCGTCGCGTCGAAGACGCCCGGCCGCTGCCGCAGCTTCGTCATGGTCGGCGCCAGCGGCTTCGGCGTGCTGCACGCCCCGCCCCAGGGCACGGCCCTGGCCGAGGACGGCATGACCGACGACGAGATCGACGAATTGCAGCGCCGCAACCTGCAAATCCTCATGATGCGCGACCCCGCCAACATCGACGATCTGGCCGTGCACATTCATCGCCGCAACCTGGAACGCGGGCGCATCCGCTCGCGACCGATCTCGCTGACCGACCGGCTGCTGCGCGCCCTGCCCGACATCAAGGCATCCATGGCCGGCATCTGGGGTGAATACGACATCACGGTGATGGGCCAGGAAGGCCTGGACAAGCGCCGGGAAATCATCCGCAGCTTCCAACCCGAGGCGCCCTTCCACGTCATCAAGGGCGCCGGCCATTGGGTGATGTACGAAGCGGCGGAGGAATTCGCCGACACCCTGACGGGCACCCTGAAGACCCTCGCCCCCTACTGACCCGCCCTTAAGCCGTTGCGTCGTCCCCGTCCTCGGCCAATAATCGAGGCGAGGGAAGCAACGGAGGCATTGGGCGATGGCGGGCGTGCTCGACACCCTGACGGATTTGTATCGGGAGCAGATGGCGCGTCATCAGAACCGCCCATTCCTGGAGGCCGTGATGTCGGCCGCCGCCCTGGTCTGCGCCGCCGACGGGCAGGTCACCTTTCCCGAACGCATGCGCCTTGACCAGATCGTCGAGGCGATCAAGCAGTTGCAGGTGTTCGACCCGCATGAGGCCGTCGATCTGTTCAACGACTACACGGCGGACATCCAGGACGATCCCAAAACAGGGCGCGAGGCCGCGTTCCGGCGCATCGAACCCGTGGCCGACAACCCCGAAACGGCGTCGCTCATCCTGCGCGTCTGCATGGGCATTCTGGAGGTCGAGGGCGAAGACAACCTGACCGAACAGATCGAGGTCGTCAGCCTGTGTTCGCGCCTCGGCATCGACCCGAAGGACCTGGGCCTCTACGTCGACGACCTGCCGCACATCCCGGACGAAAAGGCGTAATCCGCCCATGGAAGCGATAACGTGGAACCGTTGACCGCCCTCGCCGTCGCCCTGGGCTCCGCCTGGGGCAGCGGGCTGAACCTTTACGCCACCGTGCTGGTGCTGGGCGGGCTCGACGCCTTCGGCGTGATCTCCCTGCCCGACAGCATGGCCGTGCTGTCCTCGACCTGGGTGCTGGCGGCGGCGGCGCTGTTGTATTTCATCGAGTTCTTCGCCGACAAGATCCCCGGCCTGGATTCCATCTGGGACCTGATCCACACCTTCATCCGCATCCCGGCGGGCGCGCTCATGGCGGCGGGCGCCGTGGGCGGGCTGGATTTCATGAACGACGAATTGCAGACCGTGGCCGCGTTGCTCGGCGGCGGCATGATCGCCGCCGGGACCCACGCCGCAAAGGCGGGGGCGCGGGCCGTCATCAATACGTCGCCCGAACCTTTTTCCAACTGGGGCATGAGTCTGTTCGAGGATGTCCTGGTGTTCGGCGGCCTGGCGCTCGCCCTGTTCAACCCGGTCGCCTTCCTGATCGGGCTCGGCCTGTTCGCCCTGCTGGTGATCTGGCTGGTGCCCAAGATCTGGCGCGGCATCGCCCGGTTCTTCGGCGGCTACAAGGACCCGGAAAGCCTGCGCCATCCGAAGGAAAGCATGGCGGGCATGGGATCGGCCGGGTTTTCCGGCGGCCCCGGCGACTGGGCGCCGCCCGATGGCAGCGGTCCCGGGGACGCGCCCACCGCCGGCACGACAGACATCGCCAAGCGGCCCGGAACGGATCCTGCGCCTTAAACCACGTTGGTCGGCGATCCCTTTTTGAAATTCTCGATGTTCTGGATCAACTGTTCCGCCATGGCCGCGCGGGCCGTGTTTCCGGCCCAGGCCGTATGCGGCGTCAGGATGAAATCGGGCCGCCCGACCAGGGCCATGAAGGGGTGATCGGCGGGCGGCGGCTCGCTTGACACCACGTCCATCCCCGCCCCTGCGATCAGGCCGTCGGTCAGGGCCCGGACCAAGGCGTCCTCGTCGATCAGCCCGCCCCGGGCCGTGTTGATGACCAGGGCCGTGCGCTTCATGCGCTTGAATTCATCCAGCCCGATCATGCCGCGCGTTTCCGGCGTCAGGGGGCAATGCAGGGTCAGCACGTCCGCCGTCTCGATCGCCTCGTCCCAGGGGATCAGGGGGGCTTCCGGCGCCGCCACGCCCTTGCGGCCGACGAACACGATCTCCATCCCGAAGCCCTTTGCAATCGTGGCGACGCCCTGGCCGAGCGAGCCCCGCCCGACGACGGCGAGCCGCGTGCCGTACAGGTCGCGCAGTTCGTGGGTGAAAAAGGTGAAGGTGCCGGCGTCCTGCCACTTGCCCGCCTTGACGTCGGCGAGATAGCCGATGATCTGGCGCCGCAGGGTGAGGATCAGGCCGAAGGCGTGTTCGGGCACCGAATGTTCCGCATAGCCGCGCACGTTGCACACGGTAATGCCCCGCGCCTTGGCCGCCGCCAGATCGATGATGTCCGTGCCCGTGGCGCAGACGGCGATCAGCTTCAACCCCGGTGCCGCGTCCATGTCGGCGGCCCCCACCTTGACCTTGTTGGTGACGACGATGGCCGCGTCCTTGATGCGGTCCGCGACCGCGCCCGGCCTGGTTTCGTCGTGATCCACCCATTGATGGGGAAAACCGGGGGCGCGTAACGTCGTGCCGGGGGCAAGGGACCCGTGGTCGAGAAAGACGATGGTATCGGTCATGGCGGGGACTTTCAGGCTGGGAATCACACCCCGTACTTATCGACGGCCCGGTCGTTCCATTCAATGCCGATGCCGGGTTTTTCCGCAGGGTGGCAATGGCCGTCGACCACCGGCAGCCCCTCGACCAGGACCGGTTCAGCCCAGTCCACGTATTCCAGCCAGTGGCGGGTCGGCGTCGCGGCCAACAGGTGCACGCTGACTTCGGGGTACAGATGGCTGGAGATCGGCAGGTGGGCCGCCGCCGCCAGCTTGGCCGCGCCCAGCCAGCCGGTGACGCCGCCGATCTTGCCCGCGTCGGGCATGAAGTAATCGCAGGCGCCGGCGGCCATGCATTTCGCCATTTCGCCGGGGAACCAGCAGTTCTCGCCGGTCTGGATTTTCGTCTTCACCACCGCGCGCAGCGCCGCATGGCCGTAGAAGTCGTCGTAATGGACCGGCTCCTCGACCCAATAGAGCCCCTCACCGTCCAGCGCCTTGACCCGGCGGATGACCTCTTCCACGTCCTGGCTTTGGTTGTAGTCGCTCATCAGGGGCGCGTCGGGGCCGATCGCGGCCTTGACCGCGCGGGTCACGGCGACGTCTTCCGCCAGCGTCGGATAGCCCAGGCGCAGCTTGACCGCGTTGAAGCCTTCGTCGAGAAGCGCCCGCGCCTCCACCGCCGCCGCCTCGGCCCCGATCATGCCGAGGCCCTTGGAGTTGTAGGCGGGGATCGCCACCGCCTCGGCCTCCAAAAGCCGATAGAGCGGCAGGTTCCGGGATTTCCCGAGAGCATCCCACAGCGCCATGTCGAGGCCGGAGATCGCCTGCCCCGCCACCCCCTTGGCGCCCAACAGGCGGAAGGCGGCCCAGAGTTCCGCCTGAACCGCCCGAGGGTCGAGCGCCTTGCCCGTCACCTTGTCCGCCAGCACCTCGTACATGGCCATGATCGGTTTCAAGGCCCAGGTGTGATAGGCGAAGGAATAGGCGCGACCGACGATGCCCGATGCCGTTTCCACGTCGACCAGCACCAGAGGGGCCTCCGACACGGCCCCGCCCGCCGTCGCCAGCGGCCGGCGCATGGGCACGACCACGGGCCGGGCGGTCAGGCGTGCGATGGTCTCGGTCATTGGTCGGTCTCCTGAAAACGATCAAGGCGCAGGCGATGGCGCGGATCGGTGATACGCCAGACGGCGGCATAGATCGCCAGGGTGGCGCCGATGCCGGTCGCCCCGCCGATCAGGAACATGACCAGCAATTGATACTTCACGGCCTCGACCGGGTCGGCGCCGGCCAAAATCTGGCCCGTCATCATGCCCGGCAAGGCCACCACCCCCGTCGCCGCCATGGAATTGATGGTCGGCATCAGGGCCGTCTTGAGGGCCCGGCGAACGAAGGGCCGAAGCGCCACCTCGCGCGGGAAGCCCAGGGCGATCTGCGCCTCGACCGCCCAACGTTCGCGCACGACCGTGTTGAACAAGGTGTTGAGACCCAGGCTGATCCCGGTCATCGCGTTGCCCAGGATCATGCCCAGGATGGGCACGGCATAACGCGCATCCCACCAGGGGTCGGGCTTGAGCTGCGTCGTCAGCGCCAGGCAGGTCACCGAAATGGCGGCGAAGGTCATGGTCGAGACGCCGATGCCGTAGGACCACCAGCCGGTCAGCTTGCGGTCCTGGCGGTTCATGATCTCGTAGCCGGCGAAGCCGACCATGATCGCCACCACGCCGAGCGTCAGCCAGGGCGACTGCTGCGCGAACAGCGCCTTCAGGACCAGGCCGACCAGCAGCAGCTGCACCGTCATGCGGAGCGCCGCGATGGCCAGGGAGCGGGTGATGCCGAGGCCGAGCCACAGGGAGATCCCGCCGTTGAGAACCAGCAGCAGGGCCGCCAGGGCGAGGTCGAGCGCCGACAGGGGAATGGCCTGGCTGGTCATGCGGACAGCCTGCCTTCCTTCATGGTCAACAGCCGCTTACCGAGCCGCGCCGCCTGTTCCTTGGCATGGGTCGCCAGAATGACGATGCCGCCGTCCATCAGGAAATCATGGATCACGCCTTCGACCAGGGCCGTCGCTTCCTGGTCCAAGGCTCCGGTGGGCTCGTCCATCAGCAGCACCCGGGGCCCGCGGTCGAAGGCCCGGGCGATGGCCAGGCGCTGGCGCTCGCCGGTCGACAGGCGCGACACGGGCCAGGTCAGGGCGTCGGCCTTGAAGCCCAGGCGTTGCAGCACGCCGGTGACCGCCTCCGGATCCTCGAAATGGTCGCCGACCCGGTCTTCCCACCAGCCCGATTCCGGGCCGACGTACATCACCTGGCGGCGCCACTCGGGCCCGGTCATGGACATCCGTTCGCGGCCGTCCAGGGTGATGTCGCCCTCCGCCGGGTCGAGGTCGGCAAGCGCCCGCAACATCAGGCTTTTGCCCGAGCCGGACGGCCCCATGACGGCGATGCAGTCGCCCGCGTCCAGGTCCAGGTCGTCGACCTGCACCAGACGCGCGCGGAGATTTCGGATCGACAGCATGGGAGGGATATTAGGGGGCGGCCCGGAACGTGGCGACAGAATAATCGGCGCGGTTTATCTGGCGCCCGTCTCCCACAGGCCGCGGCGCTGGGCCTTGGCCTGCGCCTCGTGGCCGGTATAGCGTTCGGTCGCCAGGGCATCGGCCCGGGCAAAGCCGTGGGCGACCATGTACTGGCCGATGTCCTCGTCGCCGAGGAAGCATTGCGCCGAGATCACGCCGCCGAATTTGCTTTCCTTCTGCTCACAGCGGATCTCTCCCGTCTTCACTTTTTCCTGCAATTGCGCGGCGGCATACAGGCCGCAGCGGATCATCCGGCCCGACGGATGCGGGCACAACTGGTCCAGGCCGAACGCCGTGATGCCCCAAAGATCGACGATCTGGCCGTCGACGCATTTCGTGTGGCGGCGCGTGCCGCCGATCATCAGGGTGTCGCCGTCCATCACGCAGGCGCGCCCCTTCAGCCCCCCGTCGTCGCCGTCGGGCGAACAGGCGACCACCAGAAGCAACAGGCAACCTGTTACGGCCAAAGCATTTTTCATGGCGGACATATTACCAGAATCCGAAATAATCGGCGATATGACCGAAGGCCAGCCCCATCCGCGGGCGGAATTCCTTGACCTCGCCCACGTTAACCCCCAGATTCCCCCTGTTCCGACGGGGGGCCCCGATAGGGGGCTGAGATTCCGACGGCCGCGCCGTAGCCAAACTGGCGAAGGCGGGCAACGCGGTGACCCTTCGAACCTGATCCGGAGCAATGCCGGCGTAGGGAACGGAACCCCCAAAGGGGCTCTTCTATTTTTTCTCCCACGCGCCGTTATTCGCCGGACCGTTTGAGCGACCATTCGATAACGCGACCTTGGGAGTCCTGATCCATGAACGTCATCCGCAAACCCACCACCGGCGATGTCACCACCGGGCCGCTGCCCGCGTCGAACAAGATTTTCGTCGAAGGCACCCTGCCGGGGGTCCAGGTGCCCATGCGCGAAATCCACGTCCACGAAAGCGCCATGGAAGCGCCGACGGTGGTCTACGACACCTCGGGCCCCTACACGGACCCCAAGGCCTATATCGACATCGAGGCCGGCCTGCCCAAGGTCCGCCAGGAATGGATTTTGGCGCGCGGCGACACGGAACCCTATGACGGCCGCGACGTGAAGCCGGAAGACAACGGCAACGTGGACGACGACCACCTGGTCCCCGAATTTCCCGTGCGCAACGCGCCGCGCCGCGCCATCGGCGACACGCCGGTGACGCAGATCGCCTACGCCCGCCAGGGCATCATCACCCCGGAAATGGAATACATCGCGATCCGCGAGAACATGCTGCGCGAACGCCTGCCGGCGGACGTCCTGCGCAAGGCCAAGGACGGGGCGGAAAGCTTCGGCGCCTCGATCCCCGATTTCATGACCGCCGAATTCGTGCGCGACGAGATCGCCCGCGGCCGCGCCATCATCCCCAACAACATCAACCACCCGGAAACGGAGCCGATGATCATCGGCCGGAACTTCCTGGTTAAGATCAACGCCAACATCGGCAACTCGGCCGTGACGTCGTCGGTCGCGGAAGAAGTGGACAAGATGGTGTGGGCCATCCGCTGGGGTGCCGACACGGTCATGGACCTGTCGACCGGCCGCAACATCCACAATATCCGCGAATGGATCATCCGCAACTCGCCCGTGCCGATCGGCACCGTGCCGATCTATCAGGCGCTGGAAAAGGTCGACCGGGCCGAGGACCTGACCTGGGAAATCTACCGCGACACCCTGATCGAACAGTGCGAACAGGGCGTCGACTATTTCACCATCCACGCCGGCATCCGCCTGCGTCACATCCACCTGACCGCCGACCGGGTCACGGGCATCGTCTCGCGGGGTGGCTCGATCATCGCCCAGTGGTGCCTGGCCCATCACAAGGAATCGTTCCTCTACGACCATTTCGAGGACATCTGCGACATCATGCGGGCCTACGACGTCACCTTCTCCCTCGGTGACGGCTTCCGCCCCGGCTCCTCCGCCGACGCCAACGACGCGGCCCAGTTCGCCGAACTGGAAACGCTGGGCGAGCTGACCCAGGTCGCCTGGAAGAAGGACTGCCAGGTGATGATCGAAGGCCCCGGCCACGTGCCGATGCACAAGATCAAGATGAACATGGAAAAGCAGCTGAAGGTCTGCGGCGAGGCCCCGTTCTATACCCTGGGGCCGCTGGTCACCGACATCGCCCCCGGCTACGACCACATCACGTCGGGCATCGGGGCGGCCATGATCGGCTGGTTCGGCACGGCCATGCTGTGCTACGTGACGCCGAAGGAGCACCTCGGCCTGCCCGACCGCAACGACGTGAAGGAAGGCGTGATCACCTACAAGATCGCGGCCCATGCCGCCGACGTGGCCAAGGGGCACCCGGGGGCCGCCGCCCGCGACGACGCGCTCTCCCGTGCGCGCTTCGAATTCCGCTGGGAAGACCAGTTCAACCTCGGCCTCGACCCGGACCGGGCCCGCGACTTCCACGACCAGACGCTTCCGAAAGACGCGCACAAGACGGCGCACTTCTGCTCCATGTGCGGACCCAAGTTCTGCGCCATGGAAATCACCAACCTGGTTCGTGATTATGCGAAAGAAGGCATGGACGAGATGTCGGAGAAGTTCAAGGAAGAGGGCGCCGAGCTCTACAAGGAAGACTATCTCGACAAGAAGGCAGCGGCGGGCGACGACGACTGACCGCCACCCCCCTCCTCTCCACCGAATACGAAAAGGCCGGGCATTGCCCGGCCTTTTCCTTTGCCCACTCTCCGCATGACCTCGGTCAATGCGGTTTCCCTCGCTCCGGGCGATGCTGCGCGCTCCATCGAAGCAAGAGACGAGGCCCCGAGGACATGTCCGCATCCGAACAAGCGAAGAAGATCAGCCGCTATCCCGTGCCCGAGGTGATCGACCTGCCGGACGACCTGCGCGAGATGATCCTCGCCGTGCAGGAAAAGGCTGGGTTCATCCCCAACGTGTTCCTGGCGCTGGCCCACCGGCCGGAAGAACTGCGCGCCTTCATGGCCTACCACGACGCGCTGATGGAAAAGGACGGGGGCCTTTCCAAGGCCGAGCGCGAGATGATCGTCGTCGCGACCTCGGCCAAGAACGATTGCCTGTACTGCGTGGTCGCGCACGGTGCGATCCTGCGCATCCGGGCGAAGAACCCCTTGATCGCCGACCAAGTCGCCGTGAACTACCGCAAGGCCGACATCTCGCCGCGCCAGCGCGCCATGCTGGATTTCGCCATGAAGGTCTCGCAAGACGCGGGTGCGATCGAGGACACAGATCTGGCAGCCCTGACAGCCCATGACTTCGACGACGAGGACATCTGGGACATCGCCGCCATCGCCGCGTTCTTCGCGCTGTCAAACCGCATGGCAAATTTCACCGCCATGCGACCCAACAATGAATTCTATACCTTGGGGCGCGGGTGATCGCGGCGCGCTAAGCCCCCAAATACGCCCTCCGAAACGCGATCCGGCATTCCGCCGGGTTGAAGTTGCGTTTGAAGGCCGTGGGGTCACCGGGCAGGACGCGGCACCACAGGAAGCGGGGGCCGGGGGCCGTGCGGATGAAATCGTGGGCGTCGGCGATCTGGTCGGCGGAGGTGATTTCCTTCACGCTGGGGAAGCCCGCGCCCTGGGCGATCAGGCCCAGATTGGTGCGGTGGACCGTGTGGCCTTCCTGGCCGCCCGTTTCCCCATGCGTGCCGTTGTCGATGCAGACGACGGTGAGGTTCGCGGGCCCCTGGGTCGCTACCGTGTTGAGAGAGCCCAGGCCCATCTGCAATTCGCCGTCGCCGGTGATGACGGCGACCTGCTTTTCCGGGGCCGAGAGCGCCATGCCGAGGCCGGTGGCGACGGCGGAGCCCATGCAGCCGGCCATGGTGAACAGGTTGGGGCCGTCGTTGGTCAGCCCGGCCGCGTCCTTGGACGAGCCCGCCAGGCCCGAGACGAACAGCCACTTGTCCTGATCCGGAAACAGGGGGGCCAGAAGCGCGCGGCGGTCGAGGGTGATGCTTGCCATGATATGTCTCTCCCCGATCAGAACGCTTTGGCGCCCAGAAACTTCTGGGTCAGGATCAGGGCGGCGCCCTGACAGTTGCGGAAGGCGGCGTTGATGGCGGCCTGGGCCGCGCCCTCGAGCTCGTCGCGGCGGTCGACGCGGAAAATCGCCACGCCCATGGCTTCCAGGATCTTGTCCACGGCCTGGCCCATGGGGTACTGCCAGGGGTTCTGTTCGCCATAGTCGCCGCGCATGGACACCATCATCAGGCAGGGAAAGTTCCCGCCCTTGGAAAAGCTGAGGTAGTTGGGGCAGTTGCCCACGCCCGACGACTGCATCATCAGGACCGACTTCTTGCCGACCAGATCGGCGCCCGCCGCCATGGCGACGCCCTCTTCCTCGGTGGTCAGCAGGACCAGGCGGGTTTCGTTGTCTTCCTCGGCCAGTTCGGCCAGGCGCGCGTTGCCGGCGTCGGGGATATAGGTGAACAGGTCCACGCCCGCGTCCTTGAACTGACGGAACAGAACCTGCGACCACTCGTCGTGGGGATGCTTGGACATCTCGATTGTTTCCTCCCTAGTCCGGCGTTGCGCCGGTCGCGGGCGTTATGGGCCGCCCTTCGAAGGTTATTGTATACAATCCCTGCGGGCGGCGCGGAACCCCCCTCGTGGCCCGCATCACCTATCCGGTTTCCGCCTGCGCACACCCGCGCTACCATGGGGCATTGATGACATTGAAAGACGGGAGCCGCCCCATGAAACGCCTGTTCGCCGCCCTGGCCGTCGCCGCCCTGATCTTCGCCCTGCCCGCCACGGTCAGCGCCCATGACACGGGCAAGCTGCACTTCCACGGCGAACAATTGGGCCAAGCCCCGGGCCATGTCTGTTTCAGCAACTGCATCGAACAGAACGGTGCGGACGCCAAGGCCTCCTGCGCCATGCAATGCGGCGTTGCAGGTAATTCGGGATCGGGCATGGGCCAGGGGCAGAAGGACTGCGGGGCATTGTTCAAGCAATGCCGCAAGGCCTGCGGGTCCGACAAGGCCTGCCAGACCCAGTGCCGCGACGCGCGCAAGCAGTGCTATTAGGCTGAGGCGAACGCCCGCCGATCACTTCCCGCCGGAGAGTATCTCTTTGCAGATCACCGCCATCTCGCCCATGGCGGCGTCGTTCAACGGCTGGCCGTTGAAGGTCATGGCGCCCGTGTTGATGTTGAAGCGCACGGTGCCGACGTTCAATTCCATCCCGGCACTTTTCGCCACGGTTTCCCGCGCCGCGAGCGCCGCCGCGTCGGCGGTGGCCGAGGCCGAAGCGGCGGTTGACGCCTTCGTGCTGGCCGACTGAGCCGTGGCGTCGGGGGTGTAGCCGGCGGCTTCGGCCGCCGTTTTGGCCGCGTTGGCGCCGGACAGCGCCGCCGACACATCGTTGGCGGCGGCGGCGTTCTGGGTCGCGGTGTAATAGGTCTGCGTCGCCGCAAGACTGGTCTGCGCCGATGCGGCGGTCGCGGTCGCCGTGGCGGCGGCGGCGGCCAGGGCCGCGTCATTGGGCGCGGCGGCGGCGGCGGCGGTGGCGGCCTCGGCGGCGGCGGCGGCCGTGGTATAGGCGTCCTGCGCCCCCGACACGGACAATGCCGCCGAGGACACGGCGGCATCGGTCGCGGCGGCCGATTTCTCGGCGGCCAGGGCGGTGGCCTTGTCGGCGGCCAGTTGGTCCTCGGCCCCGCCCAGATAGGCGGTCAGGTCCTTGGTCACGTTGAATTCGAACACGTCGGGCAGGACCATCTTGAACCCGCCCGACAGGTCCGCCGGAGCCACCGCCTTGCCGCGCGCGTCGACCCCGGGTTTGTAGGCGACGTCGCCGCTGGGCTGATGGCGAAGCAGCCGGCGGCAGTCCCGTTTCGAGATCCTCGCCTTCGCTTCCGCCGGGGCCGCCGGGGCCGCCGCCGGAGCCTGCGCCGGGGACTGTGTCTGCGCGGCGGCGGGGCCGGCCAGCAGAACCGCCGCCAGCACGGCGGCGGCAGGCGCGCAGGTGGTGAATGTCGATGTCGTCATGGCTATGGTTCCGTTCCCGGCAGGGTCTCGATCATTTTCAAGGGCGCCGGTGTCGATTCCGTTAACGGCCGGCCCCGGGCCGCGCTGCTCGGCACAAGATATATGGGCGTGAATTCAACAATTTACATCACTGAGCAATTCCTTAGTTCAAAAGTGAACAGCACCGCATATGATTGAGTGATAATATTAACCATATCCCTCCGTTGGATGCGGGGGGAGGGCATTGGATAAGGGGAGCATCGGTGAACCTTTATTTTGCAGGGGCCGCCCTCGGCACAACGATGTCGGCGGCCGTTACGGCCGTCTGGATTCTCGGGCCTGGCGGCTCGATTGACGGCGTCGGCGCGCAATCGGCGGCGCGCACCGGTCAGGTCTATGACATGCAGGTCTCACCCTATTTGGCGCGGGTCGATTACCAGGGCGGATCGTCGGCCCTGGTGCCCATTTCCATCGCCTTCCGGGTGACCGACAAACAGGCGGGCGCGGAGTTCTGCCGCGACCTTGCGCGCGTCCAGATGGAAGTGAAATCCTTCATGCAGGCCAACGTGCGGGGGCCGTTCTCCTGGCCGAACGTCGCCGCCTCGGGCCTGGACAAGCAGTTGGCCGACCGCATCAACGGCGTGCTCGGCCGCCACGTGATCGACCGCGTGTTCATGGCCGCCGGCGACCAGGGCGTGGGCGACCGCCCGACCAGCTGCGCCCGCCTGGCGCGCATGTAGGCCGGACACGGCCCGCCGCCGTTTTTCCTGCGAATTTTTCCGATGTATCGGGACATCTCCGGGCGTGACTCAGGGGTGGGTTCGCGATAGAAGCACCCCATGTCTCAAGCGTCACACAACGATCTTCACGCGGAAAAAATCCTGATCGTCGATTTCGGCTCCCAGGTGACGCAATTGATCGCGCGCCGGGTCCGGGAATCGGGCGTTTACTGCGAGATCCACCCCTTCAACACCGTCGACGAGGCCTTCATCCAGGCGTTCGCGCCCAAGGGCGTTATCTTGTCGGGCGGGCCCGCCTCCGTGCACGAGCAGACGACCCCCAGGGCGCCCCAGGCCCTGTTCGACGCCGCGTCCGCCGTGGGCACCCTGCCCGTGCTCGGCATCTGTTACGGCGAGCAGACCATGGTCGCCCAGACCGGCGGCGAGGTGGAGCCCTCCAACCACCGGGAATTCGGCCGCGCCTTCATCCAGGTGACCGAGGACTGCCCCCTGTTCGCGGGCGTATGGGCCAAGGGCGAAAAACACCAGGTGTGGATGAGCCACGGCGACAAGATCATCCGCGTGCCCGACGGCTTCCGCCCCGTGGCCGTATCCGACGGCTCGCCCTTCGCCGCCATCGCTCACTCTTCGGGCCGCATGTTCGGCGTGCAGTTCCATCCCGAGGTCGTGCACACCCCCGACGGGGCCAAGCTGCTGGCCAATTTCGTGCACAAGATCGCGGGCTGCGCCGGCGACTGGACCATGGCCGCGTTCAAGGACGAGGCGATCCAGAAGGTCCGCGATCAGGTCGGCGACGGCCGGGTGATCTGCGGGCTGTCGGGCGGCGTCGATTCATCGGTCGTCGCCGTGCTGCTGCACGAAGCGATCGGCGATCAGCTGACCTGCGTGTTCGTCGACCACGGCCTGATGCGCGAGGGCGAGGCCGATCAGGTCGTCTCCCTGTTCCGCGACACCTACAACATCCCGCTTGTCCACCGCGATGCCTCGGACCTGTTCCTGGGCGAACTGGACGGCGTGACCGACCCCGAGATCAAGCGCAAGACCATCGGCAAGCTGTTCATCGACGTGTTCGAGGAAGAGGCCAAGAACGTGGGCGGCGCCAAGTTCCTGGCCCAGGGCACGCTCTATCCCGACGTCATCGAAAGCGTGTCGTTCACGGGCGGACCCAGCGTCACCATCAAGTCCCACCATAACGTGGGCGGCCTGCCGGAACGCATGGACATGGCCCTGGTCGAACCCTTGCGCGAACTGTTCAAGGACGAGGTCCGCGCACTCGGCCGCGAACTGGGCCTGCCCGAGACCTTCGTCGGCCGCCATCCCTTCCCCGGCCCCGGCCTGGCGATCCGCATTCCCGGCGCCATCTCGCGCGACAAGCTCGACATCCTGCGCAAGGCCGACGTGATCTACCTGGACGAGATCCGCAACGCCGGGCTGTACGACACCATCTGGCAGGCCTTCGCCGTGCTGCTGCCGGTGCAGACCGTGGGCGTGATGGGCGACGCCCGGACCTACGATTTCGTCTGCGCGCTGCGCGCCGTGACCTCGACCGACGGCATGACCGCGGACTACTACCCCTTCGACCACGAATTCCTGGGCCGCACGGCCAACCGCATCATCAACGAGGTCAAGGGCATCAACCGCGTCGTCTACGACGTGACGTCCAAGCCGCCCGGCACCATCGAATGGGAATAGCCGAGCGCGACCGGCCCGCCAACCGGAGCGAACAGTCTTGCCAACGCCCCTCAGAAAGGCCTACACCGCCGCACCGTTCTGGTTTTTTTCCGCCTGCATAAGCGGTGCCGCCGCAATCGCCGTCTTCGTTTTTCGCGGCGATCTCCTGTGGCTTGAATATCAGCCTGCGACCCTTGGCGAGATTTACGCCCCGCCCCCCTCAGCAGGGGCCCGCATTTCCGGTTTCGACAAAAACGGCCACCGCCTGACCGTCCTTCTGACCAACGCCGGCATGTGCGGGCGTTGGCGGGTTGTCCGCAGCGACGGCACAACGCAAACCATCGACAGTCCGGTTCCTGTCATCACCCTCGTGCCGGGCCGCCACATATATCGGGTTGATCCCCAGGGTTGCCCGGGTTTGATCATTCCGCACCCCCTGGAATTCGATATCGCCTTTACGCCGCAGGCCGATGCACCGACAGATGCGCCGCACCCGGATTTGATCAATCTATATCGCGCGCCTCTGGAGGTCGCACAACAGGCCGGCCCCGATTTCACACGCTGGATACCACCGCTTGAGGATTATCCCGCCGCTGACACGGCACAGGCCCAACAGTTCCTCAAACGCATTGGTGTCACGCCGAACATGACATCGCGTGAGAAAATAACCGCCGTCTCGGTCGGCCTTACTGCGCGCATAAAATCAGGCCAACCTCCCGCCGATCTGGACACCATGTCGCCGATGCAGGTTCTGAATGTGGCCGAGGGGAAAGGAATTCCCCTGTTCTGCCGTCAACGCGCCTTGATGAAAGCCTTTCTGTTGAACGTTGCCGGGGTTCCAACACGACTGGTGTGGTCCGGGAGGACCATCGACGGCGTCCTCATGAGCAGCCATGCATTCACCGAAAGCTTCGTTGCAGAACAAGGCCGCTGGGCCTATTCGGATTTGAGCCACAACATCGACTACCTGACCGATCCCGACGGCCGCGTGCTGAATGCCGCCGACATGCTGTTCCTGGTATCCGGCGGCGCCCTATCCGCAGCAGCCGCGAAATGGCCGACCCATCAAGCCGTCCCCGGGGAAGTCCGCCTCCCGCTTTCCGCCGATGCGCGCCACAGCCTCGCAGGCGTATTCACCCGCAATGCAACCCTGCAGTATTGGGGTGCGCACGACCGGTTCATTCATCAAATGAACCCGCCGTTTGCGACAAAAATTGCATACCGCCTGCGGCGTTATCTGCTTGAACCGACGCTGTATATCGGATTGCAACGGGGCTACACGTTCCATTGGCTGCGCTGGGCAACCATCTTGGCCGCGTTTCTCAGCGCCGTCATGGTGCTTGTCCGGACTCTCCGTCGATGACCCTCGCTTCCGTGTATCATCGCCATTTCCGACCGTATTATCTAAAGTCTTTCAATGACATCTATTGAACGGCTTTTAATATTAGGCATCCTGTTCCTCGGCGTCCTGCGGGTGCTTCTCGGCATCATCGTCGACCATCCGGCCGTCGTCGGCCCCCAAGTTGCGGCGGAGCCCACCATGGACGGGCCGGAAACCGCTCCGGGCGGAGATTACGACTGGAACCCGGCCGCGTTCACCCGGCGCGGCATTCCGGCCAAGCTGACCCTGACGGCGGACGGGCGGGTGCCCGACGCCATGCGCCTGACCGACACGCAAAAGGCCTTCGTCTACGCCGCGATGATCGACAGCTACGACAGCCTGCTGACCCGCGCCAAGCGCGATTGCGCCACCGACATGCGCCGCGACATCGTTCGCTGGCAGGCACGCAACGCCGCCGTCATCGCCGACGCGGCGCATATCCTCGACCGCCTGACCCCCGGCCGGAACAGCGCCCGCCAAGCCCACGACGGCATGCCGCGGGATGCCTTCGTCACGCGGCTGTGCCCGACCATCGAGCATTACATCCGGACCGGCGCCTATGACCCTCATCCGGAAGCCGTCGGCCGCCTGGTCCACGCGGCCCGTAGCGCCGCCCAGCAATAGGCGACAAGCACGAATCGGGTCTCTTCGGCCGGGTTCCGCTCACTCATCCGCATCCGCACGACGGACCGTCGCGGCGCGCGGCCATGCAGTCTGGGCAGACCTCATGCCCACCAACCGCATAAACACAACATATTGTGATGGATCCGTCATATTTGGGCCACATACACCCTATACTGAGGATATACATACTTAAGGCCTATTGAATATGTGGCCTCGCAAGCGTAGTTATCCACAGGCTCTTGACTTAAGAACAAAAAGAGAACATTTTAAGAGTCAGATTGGAGTTTGCCATGAACGCCCACCGCCATGCCCAAGCCCTCCCGCAGCCGGATACCGGCTTCGACACCGATATCGCCCAGCCCGACCGGGAAACGGTCGAGGTTACCTACTATCCCGTGCTGAAGAACCGCGCGCTCGGCCGCCGCATGACGCGGACCTTCGCCGCGCGGCGGGGCGAAAACCCCTTCAAGGCCGCCGAACGGGAACTGGCGCGCCGCTACAAGGTGCGCGACTACCTGATCTTCGACGCCCATCTGGCGCAGACCGGGTTTCTTGAACGGGCTGAATTCTAAGAAATACTCTTGAGGATGCGGCAGCAGGCCGGTGTCAGCCGGCCTGCTGTTGCGCGACCTTGGCGCGGAACATGCTGAGAAGCTCGTGCAGTTCCTTGCTCAGGGCGCCCTGATGGCCTTTCAGGCCCTGCCGGAACACGGCCTTCATGGCCATGATGTGCACGCGGATCACGTCGAGGTCGCGGGCCTTCAGGCGCGGCCGCCCCTCCAGATACTTGCACATCGAATCACCGACCACGGAAATCAGGGGAAAGCCGAAGCTGCCGCCCTGGCCGCGGGCCTCGTGGGTCATGTCGTAAAGCTGCTTGAGCCTGAGCGGGTCGGCCCGCCCGGACCGCGAGGTCTCAACAAAGGACTGCCAGAGCTTTTCCAGGTCATCCACCGCCCAGCCCTGGTACTGGCCGATCAGGTCGTCGGCGGCATTCACCGCCCGTAAGATGGCCTGTTCCATGGATGGTCCGCCGGGGCGAACCTTCTGGCTGATGTGTTTCTGCGGTTTCAGGAAGCGGGTTTCTGACATGGCTGTTTCTTATTCTCTGGCGCGCCGTTCCTTGCCGCGGAATTCCCGCCGCTTGGGCGACCGGCGGTCGGGCCCGAAATAGCCACCCGTGGATTCCACGTACTGGCGCTTGTCCTGCACCGACGTGACCAGTCGTTTGTACAGCGACGCCGCCGAGATCGGTTTGGCCAGGAAGGAATTGATGCCGGCGTCGCGCGCTTCCTCGACCCGCTTCATTTCCGTGTAGCCGGTCAGCATGATGATCGGCACGAACCGATTGGGCACGTTGGCGCCCTTGCGGATACGTTCAACGAACTCCAGCCCCGACACGGGCGCCATGTTCCAATCGGTGATGATCAGGTCCGGATCCATATTGACCACAAGGTCATAGGCTTCCTCGGCATCCGACGACACCGTGACTTCCTTGATCCCGAATCCCTCAAGGAACGTGCGCACGAGTTCCCGCATGTGGAAACTGTCGTCCACCACCAAGATCCGCAATGCGCTGAAATCGTATCCGTCGCTCATCGATGCTTTGTGACCGGCGGATGCCGGGGTGTTTCCCCAATTCGTTTCAAGGCTCATAGATCACTATCCAAACTTTTACCCCCAAGAGCAATCCTACAGCTTAAACTGACAAAAACCTGAACACCGGGGCACGATTTCGAGCGCGTTATTTGCCGCTTGGTGCATTTGATCCGGCTTATACACGGATTGTTCGATGTCCCTTATATGACTTAAGTCGACATCGCCGCTTGCGATCCGCCCCCGCAATCCCAACTATATGAACCGATTTCTTTTTCAGGATGACACTGCCCATGCGGCGCGATCACGCGGACCCCGCCAACAGTCCCCGCCGGAACGACTGGCAAACCATCAAGACCTTGGCGCCCTACCTGTGGCCGGCCGGGGAACAGGCGCTGCGCCTGCGCGTCGTGCTCGCCATGGTTTTCCTCGCCGCGGCGAAAGGGGCCAGCGTCGCCGTTCCATACGTCTACAAACAGGCGATCGATGCCCTGGACATGAAGGGCGGCGCGGTGATCGCCGTGCCGGTCACGATCCTGATCGCCTACGGCGTCGCCCGCGTGCTGTCCCAGGCCCTGGGCGAACTGCGCGACGCCGTGTTCGCCAAGGTCGCCCAACGCGCCATCCGCCAGGCCGGGCTCAAGACCTTCCGCCACCTGCACCGGCTCAGCCTACGCTTTCACCTGGACCGCAAGACAGGCGGCGTCAGCCGCGCCGTGGAACGCGGCACCAAGGGCATCGAATTCCTGCTCCGCTTCATGCTGTTCAACGTCGTGCCGACCCTGGTCGAGGTCGTCCTGACCTGCGGCATTCTGTGGTACCTGTTCGGTATCTGGATGGCGCTGGTCGCCTTTCTGACCATCGGCATCTACATCTTCTGGACGCTGGCCGTCACGGAATGGCGCATCCAGTTCCGCCGCACCATGAACGACACCGACAACGAGGCCAACACCAAGGCCATCGACAGCCTGCTGAACTTCGAGACGGTCAAGTACTTCGGCAACGAGGATCACGAGAGCAGGCGTTTCGACAAGGCCCTGGCGCGGTACGAAGACGCGGCGGTGAAGTCCAACACCTCCCTGGCCCTGCTCAACATCGGCCAGGGCGCCATCATCGCCGTCGGCCTGACGGCGATCATGTGGATGGCGGCGGACGGCGTGGTCGCCGGTACCATGACGCTGGGCGACTTTGCCATGGTCAACGCCTACCTGATCCAGTTGTACATGCCGCTCAACTTCCTGGGCTTCGTTTACCGCGAAATCAAACAGTCGCTGATCGACATGGAACAGATGTTCCGCCTGCTTGACGAAAACCCCGAAGTCGCCGACAGCCCCGGCGCCCAGCCTCTCGCGATCAACGGCGGCGAACTGCGGTTCGAAGACGTGTCCTTCGCCTATGACGCCCGGCGCCAGGTCCTCAACGACATTTCCTTTACCGTGCCGGCGGGCAAGACCGTCGCCATCGTCGGCCCTTCGGGTTCGGGCAAGTCGACCATCTCGCGATTGTTGTTCCGGTTCTACGACGTGTCCGGTGGGCGCATCACCATCGACGGCCAGGACGTCCGCGACCTGACCCAGGTGTCCTTGCGCGCCGCCATCGGCATGGTCCCCCAGGACACGGTGCTGTTCAACGACACAGTGTTCTACAACATCGCCTACGGTCGCCCCGGCGCCAGCCCGGCCGAGGTCGAGGGCGCCGCCCGCACGGCGCAGATCCACGACTTCATCATGGCTCTGCCCGACGGCTATCAATCCACGGTCGGCGAACGGGGGTTGAAATTATCCGGCGGCGAGAAGCAGCGCGTGGCCATCGCCCGCACGGTGCTGAAGGCGCCGGCGATCCTGATCTTCGACGAAGCGACCTCGGCCCTCGACTCACGAACCGAACAGGACATCGTCAAGGCGCTGAAGACCGTGTCCAAGGACCGCACCACGGTGACCGTGGCGCATCGCCTGTCGACCGTGGTCGATGCCGACGAAATCCTCGTGCTGGAAGCCGGGCGCATCGTCGAACGCGGCAGCCACCCGGACCTGCTGAAGAAGAACGGGCGCTACGCCGACATGTGGGCCCGCCAGCAACAGCAGGAAAAGGCCCGCGAGGCCCTGGCGGACGACGACATGGGCATCAGCGTGCGCGCCGCCGCCGAAAACCCGGCGGAGTAACTCCGCCTGTCCTGCAATGGTTCGGTGGAAACCGAACCATTGGCTCTTTATCCCCCGCCCGTTCCCCGTTAAGCCTGAGCCTCCATCCTCCCGACCGATACGGAACACCATGGGCATTCTGGAACTCACCATCCTGGCCGGCGCGCTTGCGGGCGGCTTCGTATCGGGGCTGACCGGGTTCGGAACCGGCCTGACGGCGCTGGCGGTCTGGCTGACGGTGATCGAGCCGGCGGTGGCCGCCCCTCTGGTCGTGATCTGCTCGCTGATCTCCCAGTTCTTCACCCTGCCCGCGATCTGGCATGCCATTTCCTGGCCCCGGGTTCTGCCGTTCATCGTCGGCGGCGTGGTCGGCGTGCCGCTCGGCACGATGATCCTGCCGATGGTTTCGGTCGAAGGTTTCAAGCTGTTCTTCGCGATTTTCCTGGTCCTCTATTGCGCCTTCACCCTGGCCCAGCGGTCCGCGCCCAAGCTGGCCTGGGGCGGCAAACTGGCCAACGGTATCGTCGGCCTGGGCGGCGGGGTGTTGGGTGGCCTGACCGGCCTTTCGGGACCGCTGCCGACCATCTGGGCGACCTTGCGCGGCTGGTCCAAGGACGAAAAGCGCGGCGTGTTCCAAGGCTACAACACGGCCATTCTGTTGCTTGCCGTGGTTACCCAGGCGATCGGCGGCTTCATGACGCTGGAAGTCGGGCGGGTGGCCCTGATCGCCTTCCCGGCCACCGTCGCCGGTTCCTGGATCGGGCGCAAAATCTACAATCGCCTGGGCGACAGTTCGTTCAACCAGATCGTCCTGGCGCTGTTGATGTTTTCCGGCCTGTCGATGATCGTCGCCATCGTCTGGCTGGGCTGAGCCACCGACCTGGTGCCTCGCATCCGATAGGCTCTAACCTAGATCCAGCTTGGCCATATCCTCCGGGCACAGCTCGCATCTGAACTGAAACGCCCCAATCACGTGCCGGTCCGGCTGGTCGTCGCCGTCCAGGCGCAGGAAAACGCCCTCGAAGAAATTCAGTTCGGATTTTTCCACGTACCCCAGATTGCCGATCAACCGCACCGGCCGCTCGGAGGCCAGGGTCTTGCGGTAGATTTCCAGAGTATTCCTCACACCCGAAGGCGGATAGGTCTCGGAAATTCGCTTGCCGGTGCAGTCGACGCCGTACAACTCGGTCAGCCGCGTCCCCCAATAACGGCAAAGAAAGTCGTCCTCGCCCGGGATGACGTCCCGCACGCAGAGGTACGGCACGATGCCGCGGATATCCATGAGGTTGATGTCCCGCCAACGCGGGCGAGGACGCTCACCGCGTTTCAACTTCCAGTATTCATATAGCTTGATCGTATTCGGAAACGTGAAGTCTTCCGATGTTTCGGCATGTAAGGTCATGCCCGTCAGTATGAGCCGGTTTGCCTGCATAGCAGCCAACCTATTGATATTTATACTGAATTATAAAATATGCCCACAAATTCAACCATTCTGAAGTATTTGGCCAGATACTTGCCCGTAGTGCAACGAACAGATTCCGGGCGCATGCCGATCAACAGGCCGTCTGAAAAGGGATATGCCGACCGCGTTGCGGACTAAGAAGCCGTGTTCCGCGCGATCCAGCCGCCGCCAAGCACCCGGTCGCCCTGATAGAACACGCAGGCCTGGCCGGGCGCGACGCCGTTCTGGGGCGCATCGAAGGTCACGGCGGCGGTATCGTCGCCGGTGCCGAACAAGGTGGCGGACACCGGCTTGAACATCGACCTGATCTTGACCTCGACCCGATGCGCCTTGGCTCGCAGCGGGCCGTCGCCCAGCCAATTGACCTCGTGCACGTTCAGGCTCTCGCGGCCCAATGCCGCCTTGGGCCCGACAACAACGCGCCGGGTTTCGGGCTCCAGCCGAAGCACGTAAAGCGGGTCGCCCATCCCGCCGATGCCGATGCCCTTACGCTGGCCGACGGTGAAATGGATGATGCCGTCGTGGCGGCCCAACACGGTGCCCGCCTGATCGACGATGTCGCCGGGGTCATGGGCTTCCGGGCGCAGGCGCTCGACGATGCGCGCATAATTGCCGTCGGGCACGAAGCAGATGTCCATGCTTTCCGGCTTGTCGGCCACGGCAAGCCCTAGGCGCGCCGCATGGGCGCGGGTTTCCGCCTTGTCCATCGACCCTAGGGGAAAGCGCAGGAAATCGAGTTGTTCGCCCGTGGTCGCGAACAGGAAATAGCTCTGGTCTTTCGTGGCGTCGGCGGCGCGGTGCAGTTCCGAGCCGGAGCCCCCCTGCACACGGCGCACGTAATGGCCGGTCACCAGGGCGTCGGCGCCCAGTTCGCGGGCCTGGCCCAGCATGTCCTTGAACTTCACCGTCTGATTGCAACGCACGCAGGGAATGGGGGTTTCGCCGCGCAGGTATGTATCGGCGAAGTCGTCCATGACCTGGTCCTTGAACCGGCTTTCATAGTTCAGGACGTAATGGGGAAAGCCCAATTGGTCGGCGACGCGCCGTGCGTCGAAGATGTCCTTACCGGCACAGCAGGTCTTCTGCCCCGGGCTGGGTTCGCCCTGATCGTAAAGCTGCATGGTCATGCCGACCACGTCATAGCCTGCTTCCCGGACGAGCGCGGCCGCGGTCGAGCTATCGACGCCGCCTGACATGGCGACGACGACGCGGCAGTCCTTGGGATCCTTGCCCAGGCCCAGATCGATCACGGGGGTGCTCATGGGGCGGAATATAGGGTTTTCCCCGGGCGACGCAAGGTAGGCACGCCTGGGACCTAGGCCAGCGGCGGCGTGCGCTGGGCCTTCGCGTCCGCCGCCGCATCGTCGGCCGCGCCCAGTTCCGCCAGAGTCTTCAGCGTCACGGAGCGGAAATCCCGGCGGTAGAGCACCAGCAGCACCCAGACGGTCGTGCCAAACAGCATCAGCGGATGGATGAACCAGGGCAACAGGGCCAACGCGAAATAATAGGACCGGAGGCCCCGGTTGAAGTTGTCCTGGGCACGGGACAGGATCGTCGCCGCGCGGGGCGGAAACTGGGTCGTGATCGCCGCATCGCATTGCCCCGCATGGGGCGCCGCCCCGATCATGACCAGGGTGTAGTTGAACTGCCTGAGGCACCACGCGAACTTGAAGAAGGCATAAACGAACACCAGCACCAGGATGAACACGCGGAACTCCATCAGCCGCCGGGACGCCGGCTGGGCCATGGAGATGTCGTGAATGATGACGCGCAGATCCTCGATCTGGCCCAGCAGGGCCACGATCCCGGCCAGCACCAGCAGGGTCGTGGAAATGAACAGGCTGCCCGAGCGGATGTAGGAATTGACGATCTGCACGTCGGCCATGCGGTTGTCGCGCTCCAGCATGCGTTCCATCCAGCGCAGGCGGTAATCGTGCAACACCACCGCCATCGGCCGTTTGCCCCAGGCAATCTGGTCGGCGAGGGCCGTATAGAGCGCCGCCCCGGCGAGAAACCAGGCAAGCGCCAGGGCGTCCAGCAACGGAATGGACGTGTTGAACAACATGGTCTCGCTTAGCGACATGAAACCCCCTCATCAACTGGAACGTCGACCTGCACTATCGGTCTATGTCATTCGGTCTGCAAATAGGTTACATACGAATTCGGCCCGATGCAGGTCTAAGAGGCCTTTATGCCAGGGAAGAACGAGCTCCGGAGCCTGACAAAAGCCGCGCTGATCGACAGGGTCCAGGCCCTGGAGACCGAACTTGCGCGGATTCGCGCCCATGCCAGTTCACAAAGCACTCCCCCGCCCGCCACGGGCCGCCCCGACGGGCATACCGTCTCCGCCCTGATCGACGCCCTGGAACGGGTCGATGACGGGGTCGTGCTCTATGACGTCGAGGATCGCCTGGTTTTCGTCAACAAGGCCTACCTGCGACACCTGCCCGAGGATCTAAAGGCGCTTTATGTCCCGGGTGCTGTGTTCGAGGACCTTGTCCGCGCCCATACGGACCGCGGCCTGATCGATCAGGCGATCGGCCGCGAGGAGGAATTCATCCGCATCCGTCTGGACCGCCATCACAACGCCATGGGACTGCCGGCCCATCGGTTCTCCAATGGAACCTGGTACGAACTCATGGAGTACCGCCTTCTGGACGGGGGCATCCTGACCATCCGCCGCGACGTCAGCGAATGGATCGCCGTCACCACGGCGCTGCGCGAAAACGAGGAACGGTTCCGCGATTTCGCCGAGGCGTCCCAGGACTGGCTGTGGGAGATGGACGCGAACTTGCGGTTCTCCTACTTCTCCGACCGCTTCTATTGGGCGTCCGGCGTGCGCCCGGAACAACTGCTGGGCCGGTCGCGCCGGGAAACCCTGTGGGACAACCCGGACGAGGAACCCTGGAAAAGCCATATCGCCGACCTGGAGGCCCATCGCTCGTTCCGCGACTTCATTCATTCCCGCGTGCGGCCCGACGGCGAGATCAACTATCTCGCCATCAGCGGCAAGCCCGTCTACGACAAGGACGGCGTCTTCAAGGGATACCGCGGCACGGGACGCAACATCACCAAACAATGGCACGCGGACCGTGACCTGGCCCTGGCCAAGGACGCGGCCGAACGCGCCAACCGCGCCAAGACCGAATTCCTCGCCAACATGAGTCACGAGTTTCGTACGCCGCTGAATTCGATCATCGGATATTCGGAACTTATCGGCATGGGCACTCTCGGCCCCCTGGGCAACGAGAAATATGCCGAGTATATCGCCAACATCAAACAGTCGGGCCGCCATCTGCTGGAATTGATCAACGACGTACTGGATATTTCCCTGATCGAGGCCGGCGAGGTGCAGTTCCAAGAGGAACTTTTCGACATCGGGGCCGCAGTAAAGGCCTGCGTCACCCTGATGGAGGAAGAGGCCAAACAGGCGAACATCACCCTGGAATCCCACCTGACGGCGATGCCCCCGTTCATGGGCGACGAGCGGCGGTTGCGTCAGATCGTCATCAACCTGCTGTCGAACGCGATCAAGTTCACGCCCGACGACGGCACGGTGCGGGTCGATCTTGAAAAGACCGCCGAGGGCGGCCTGCTCGTCCGGGTTTCCGATACAGGCATCGGCATCGCCAAAAAGGACCGGGAAAAGGTCCTGAGCCCCTTCGGCCAGGCCGAAGGCCCCTTTGCACGGCGCTTCAAGGGCGTCGGCCTGGGATTGCCGCTGGTCAAGAACCTGACGGAAATGCATGACGGCACGTTGGAATTGGACAGCACCCCCGGCAAGGGCACGGCGGTCACCATCCGCTTTCCGCCGGCGCGCCTTCGGATCATGGAAAGCGGCTGACGGTCAGTCCCGTTCGTCAAGCCAGGCCATCTGGATGGCCTCCAGGACTTTTTCGTTGGATTTCTGCGGATCATCGTCAAAACCGGGCAGTTCCTGAACCCATTTCCACAGGTCCGTGAACCGCAGATTGACCACGTCCGCGTCGGGATGGGCCTCTTCCAGTTCGATGGCGATGTCGACGGTGTCGGTCCAGCGCAGTCCCATGGCCGTTCCCTCCCTTAAACTTTCCGGTCGACCATCATGTTGCGGGTCGCCTTCGGCAGCGTCACCTTCAGGCCGTCCAGGTCCTCGCTCATGACGATCTGGCAGCCGAGGCGCGAGGTATGGGTCAGGCCGAAGGCAAGGTCGAGCATGTCCTCTTCGTTCTCGCTGGGTTCGTCCAGCTTGTCGAAGTAGCTCTGATCGACGATCACATGGCAGGTCGAGCAGGCCAGAGAGCCTTCGCAAGCTCCCTCCAGGTCGATGCCGTTGCGGTGCGCGACCTCAAGGACGGACAGGCCCTCCGGCGCGTCGACTTCCTTGGGCGTGCCGTCGGGCAGCACGAAGGTCATCTTGAACATCTTGGTCATGGTTTTTTTCGTTCCTCGTTCCGTCAGTCGCCGACGTCGGCGGACTTGCGCGCATGGTTGTAATCGCGCACCACATCGTCCCGTTCGTGAGCAGCCTCATCCAGGCGGTCGACGTCGACACCGCGCAGGGCCGCGCGAATGCCGCGGTCCATGCGTTTTTCGGCGAAGGGCCTGGTACCTTCTTCCAATTTCTCGACCGCGCCGTTGATGGCGTCGCGGTCGTCGCCGGCGATCGCCGCCTCCGTCGCCGACAGAAGCGCCGTGATCTCCGCGCGCTCGCCGTCTTCCAGAAGGTCGCCGTCGATATCCATCGCCGCCTTGACCGCGCCCACGGCGCGCCCGGCCTCGACCCGCGCCTCGGCGATCAGGCGTTGGGTCATGTCTTCCTTGGCGTTCTTCATGCTGTCGTAGAGCATCTGCGACATCTCGTCCTCGGACAGGCCATAGGACGGCTTGACCTCGATGCTCTGCTCGACCCCGGTGGTTTCCTCGCGGGCACTGACCGTCATCAGACCGTCGGCGTCCACCGCGTAGGTCACGCGGATACGCGCCGCACCCGCGACCATGGGCGGGATGCCGCGCAGGGTGAAGCGGGCCAGGGACCGGTTCTGGTCGACCATTTCCCGCTCGCCCTGGACCACATGCACCGCCATGGCGGTCTGGCCGTCCTGATAGGTCGTGAATTCCTGTGCCTTGGCCACGGGGATCGGCGTGTTGCGGGGGATGATCTTTTCCGTCAGCCCGCCCATGGTCTCGATACCAAGGGACAATGGCGTGACATCGAGCAACAGGGTGTCCGAGCCGACGGTCAATGCCTCGGCCTGTAATGCCGCGCCCACGGCAACGACTTCGTCCGGGTCGATGTCGGCCAAGGGCTCGCGCCCGAACAGGTCGGCGACCTTGCGGCGGACCAGAGGAACGCGGGTCGAGCCACCGACCAGAACCACGCCCTTGACGTCGTCCGGCGTGACCTCGGCATCGTCCAGCACGTCCTCGCAGATGCGCAGTGTCCGCGCCACCAGGGGGGCGATCAGGGATTCGAAAGCCGCGCGGTCGAGAGAGAACGACTGCTGCTCGCCGCCCAGCTCCAGCGCCCAGGTGCCGCCTTCGGCCGTGCTCAGGTCTTCCTTGACCTGACGGGCGATGGCGATGGCCTGCTTGACGGCACCGGCACCCGGCGTCTCGCCGGTCCAGTCCTTGAGGAAATGTTCGGCGATGGCATGGTCGAAATCGTCGCCGCCAAGCGCCGCGTCGCCGCTTGTCGCCAGCACCTGGAACACGCCCTTTTCCATGCGCAGCAGCGAGATATCGAAGGTACCGCCGCCCAGGTCGTAAACGGCGTAAAGCCCCTCGGCCTCCTTATCCAGGCCGTAGGCCAGCGCCGCCGCCGTCGGCTCGTTGACCAGGCGCAGAACCTCGAGCCCCGCCAAGCGGGCCGCGTCCTTGGTCGCCGTGCGCGCCGCGTCGTCGAAATAGGCGGGCACGGTGATGACGGCGCGGGTGACCTCGCGGTCGAGCACGCCTTCGGCCCGTTCCTTCAGGGCCGCCAGGATATGTCCGGAAATCTCCACCGGCGTCAGCTTGCGGCCGCCGACATTGATGCGCACCATGGCGGCGCCGTCTTCCGACGGCTCGACCTGGAACGGCAAATGTCCGGCCACGGCCTTGATGTCGCCGATACCGCGGCCCATCAGGCGTTTGATGGAGCTGACGACGCTGTCCGGGCGCATGGCGATCAGGCTTTTCGCCAGCCCGCCGACGATGGGTGAGCCGTCAGGCGCGTAGGCGACGACGGAAGGCACCAGGGCCTGTCCGTCCTCGTCGCGCAGCACTTCCGCCTTGCCGTCGACGGCAACGGCGGTCACGCAATTGGTCGTCCCCAGGTCGATGCCGACGGCGACGGTAGCGTCGCCTTCATGGGGGGCCGGGGTTTCGCCGGGCTCGTGAATCTGCAACAGCGCCATGGCTCAGCCCCTTCCCCGCAGTTCGGCGCGGCGGGCGCGCGTGTCGTCGGCCAGCTTGCGCAGGTATTTCAGGCGCGTGATCAGGGCCGCCGCCTGGTCCAGGTCGTCCGCGGCAAAGGCGCCGGACAGTTCGCTTTCACAGTCGGCGATCTCGCCCTGGGTGTGCTTGGTCATGGCGGTCAGGTCCTCGGCGGTTTCCGCTTCGGCCAGGGCTTCGCGCATTTCCATGGCTTCCATCAGGATTACCGGATCGCTCAGCGTGTTGCAGCCTTCCTTCAGAACGTCCAGCCCCTTCAGGTGCGCCAGATACACGGCGCGGTCCAGCGGGTCCTTGAGAGTTTCATAGGCATCATTGAGGCTGGTCGCCTGTTGCTGGCTCAGAATCTTCTCCTTGGGCGTTCGGGTGGCGAAGCGGTCGGGGTGCAGCAGGCGTTGCATCCGGAAATAGGACGTCTCAAGCGCCGCCGTATCGATCTCAAACCCGCGCGGCAGGCCCAAGCGTTGGAAGTGATCCGCCTGACCGGGCGCTTGCACGGCCTTGCAGCTTGGGCAGAAAGGGTCGCCCGCCGCCACCGGCCCCTGACAGGACCAGCAGGCCTCGACGATCCGTTCTTGGGCGGCCTCTTTGACATCACGTCGGGCCGCGCCGTCTGCTCTCGCTTGCACCAGCGTTACTTTCCTTTTCGCCAATATTCCGAAGTTGCATTCATGCGCCGGGGATGGCCCCGGGCGGGCGATCACACGTGGAACGACTCGCCGCAGCCGCAGCGCCCCTTTTCGTTCGGGTTCTGGAACACGAAGCCGGATTCCAGCTTGTCCTCCACGAAATCCATCTGGGTCCCGATGATGAACATGGTGGCCTTCGGGTCGATGAAGACGCGCACGCCCTTGTCCTCGACGATTTCGTCGAACTCGTTCTTGTCGTCCGCGAACTCGAGGGTATAGGACATGCCCGAACAGCCCTTCGTCCGGATGCCGATGCGCACCCCGGCGGACGGTTTGCCACGGCTGGCCAAAAGCGCTTTCACGCGCTCGGCGGCCTGATCCGTGATGGTCATCATTTGCGGTCGTTCAGTCATGGTCGCCTGCTTCTTTCTGGGCCGTTTCCTTAACCCCGCCGGCGTGCAGGAGGCAAGCCCCCCTGCCGTCCCGGCGGATCGGATTAAGCGCCCTTCTTGGCCTTGTAGTCGGAGATCGCCGCCTTGATGGCGTCTTCCGCCAGCACGGAGCAATGGATCTTCACCGGCGGCAACGCCAGTTCCTCGGCGATCTGGGTGTTCTTGATCGACCCGGCTTCCTCGATGGTCTTGCCCTTCACCCATTCGGTGATGAGCGACGACGAGGCGATGGCCGACCCGCAGCCGAAGGTCTTGAACTTGGCGTCTTCGATGATGCCGTCCTCCGAGACCTTGATCTGCAGCTTCATGACGTCGCCGCAGGCGGGCGCGCCCACCAAGCCGGTGCCGACGCTGGTGTCGTTCTTGTCCAGCGTGCCGACGTTGCGCGGCTTTTCGTAATGGTCGATGACTTTTTCGCTGTAGGCCATTTTAGTCTCCTGTTCCTAAGAACTTATTCTAGTTGGTTATTGTGGTCGTTTGTGGGCGGATCAATGTTCCGCCCATTCGATGGAGGAGATGTCGATCCCCTCGTTGTGCATGTCCCAAAGCGGGCTCATTTCCCGCAGACGTTCGACCTCGCGGATGATGCATTCCACGGCCTCGTCGACTTCTTCCTCGGTCGTGAAGCGGCCGAAACCGATGCGAAGCGAGGTATGGGCCATTTCGACCTCGACGCCGAGGGCGCGCAGCACGTAGCTGGGCTCCAACGAGGCCGAGGTGCAGGCCGACCCCGACGACACGGCCAGATCCTTGATCCCCATCATCAGGCCCTCGCCTTCGACGAAGGCGAAGGAGATGTTCAGGTTGCCGGGGATGCGCTGATCCATGTCGCCGTTGAGATACACCTCCGGCAGGCGGCCGACGATCGACTGATACATGCGGTCGCGCAGACGGCGCAGGCGTTCGTTCTCCGCGCCCATTTCCTTCTCCGCGATGGCGCAGGCTTCGCCCAGGCCGACACACAGCGGCGTCGGCAGGGTGCCGGACCGCATGCCGCGTTCCTGGCCGCCACCGTTGATCATCGGCACCAACCGGACCCGTGGGCGGCGGCGCACGTAAAGCGCGCCGATGCCCATCGGGCCGTAGATCTTGTGGCCCGAGATCGACATCAGGTCGATGTTCATCTCTTCCACGTTGAGCGGAATCTTGCCCACGGCCTGGGCGCAGTCTGTGTGGAAGAAGGCCCCTTTCTCGCGGCAGATGGCGCCGATTTCCTTGAGCGGCTGGATCACGCCGATCTCGTTGTTGACGCCCATGACCGACACGATCGAGGTGTTGTCGGTGACCGTCTCGCGCAGCACGTCCAGGTCGATCAGGCCGTTTTCCTTGACCGGCAGATAGGTGACTTCGAAGCCTTCCTGTTCCAGGTGGCGGCAGCTGTCGAGCACGCATTTATGTTCGGTCACCACGGTCACGATATGGTTGCGCTTTTCCTTGTAGAAATGCGCCACGCCCTTGATCGCCAGGTTGTTCGATTCCGTCGCCCCCGAGGTGAAGATCACTTCCTTCGGGTTGGCGCCGATGATCGAGGCGACCTGTTCGCGCGCAATCTCAACCGCGTCTTCCGCTTCCCAGCCGTAAAAATGGCTGCGCGAATGCGGGTTGCCGAACTGCTCGGAGAAGAACGGCAGCATTTTTTCCACCACCCGAGGATCGGTCGGCGTCGTCGCCTGGTAATCCAGATAGATGGGCGCTTTCCGATTCTTCAGCGTGTGCGGAAGTTCGTTCTTTTCTTGTGTTGTCATGGCGCTCATAGCGTCAATTCCTTCCAGGTGTCGTCGTCTTGTTACTGCGTCAGGCAGCCAGGCTGCCTCCGCCGATACGGGCATGAAGGCCCTTCCAGGCGGCGGTGAATGTGTCAATGTCGTCCGCGGTCGTGGTCCATCCCAGGCTGACCCGGATGGCCGATTTCAAGTCGTCTTCGTCCACGCCCATGGCCGTCAGCACATGGCTGGGCGCCACCTTGCCGGACGAACAAGCCGCCCCGGCGCTGATCGCGATCCCGGCCAGGTCGAAGGCCATGACCTGGGTCTCCGACGACACGCCCGGCATGGTCAGGCAGCTTGTCGTCGCAAGGCGGTCGCGGTCCTTGGCGAAAACCTTGGCGTCCGATGCGGCGGCCGTGATCTCGGCCTCCATGCGGTCACGCAGGGCGGCCAGACCCTGCAGACGGTCGATGTCGGCCTTGGCCGCCTCGGCCGCGCGGCCGAAGCCGGCGATGCCCGGCACGTTTTCCGTGCCGCCCCGGCGCGAGCGTTCCTGACCCCCGCCGCGGATTGCCGCGGTGGCCTGATGGCCGGGGGCCACGATCAGCGCGCCGACGCCCGGCGGTCCGCCGATCTTGTGCGCCGACAGAGTCATCATATGGGCACCCAGGGTGGGGAAATCGATGGCCAGCTTGCCCGCCGCCTGGACCGCGTCGCAGTGGAACACGGCGTCGTATTCCGCCGCCAGTTCGGCGACCCGCGCGATGGGCTGGATCACGCCGGTTTCGTTGTTGGCGAGCATGACCGACACCAAGGCACGGCCACCCTCGACCCGGTTCAGCGCATCCTTCAAGCAGGTATCGAGTTCCACCAGATCAACCACGCCGTCGCCGTCGACGGGGACCTGGATGACGTTGTCGGTGCCTTCCAGGACCGACACATGCTCGACCGCCGAGGCGAACACGGGCCCTTCGGCTCCGCCCTTCGGCGCGTTGGCGAGAGCCAGGTTGTTGGCCTCGGTCCCGCCGGAGGTAAAGATCACGTCCTCGGCCCGCGCACCCACCAGCGCCGCGACCTGTTCGCGCGCATCCTCGACCAGCATGCGCGCCCGGCGGCCGGCGCCGTGCACCGACGACGGATTGCCCGTCGCGGTCAGCGCCGCGGCCACGGCCTCGGCCGCTTCGGGCCGGACCGGGGTGGTCGCGTTATGGTCGAGATAGATGGTCATCGGGGTCTCGAACTCGCCTTCTGCTCTGACTATTGGGCCGCGACGGTCGCGGCGCTGTTGCGTTCCTGTTCCTGCTGGTACAGGCGGCCGGAAGTGCCCAGCACCTTCTTGTCGACCACGTCTTCCAGCGACACGGACGACAGGTACAGGTAAATCTGATTGCCCAGTTCCTCCCACAGGTCGTGGGTCAGGCAGCGCGCCCGGTCGGCCTGACAGCCCGTGGGCTGGCCCGGGGTGCAGCGCGTGGTCTTGATCGGCTCGTCCACGGCCATGATGATGTCGGCGACGCGGGTATCGGCGGCGCCATAGGCCAGAAGATAGCCGCCGCCCGGGCCGCGCACGCTCTTGACCAGACCGGCCTTGCGCAGTTTGCCGAACAGCTGTTCCAGGTAGGACAGAGAAATGTCCTGCCGGTCGGCCACGTCGGCCAGCGCCACGGGCTTCGCCGACGCATTGGCGGCGAGATCGACCATGGCCATCACGGCGTATCGGCCTTTTGTACTGAGTTTCACGTTCCGTCTCCTTCAAATATCGTTCCGTGCACGGCGTCTCCGCGCGCGGCGTCGATCGCGTTCCCCGCTACTTGTCCCCGGCGGCCGCCTTGGGCCGCGCGTCGTTGTCCGCATCCCGCTGGGCGGGTTTTTCGTGCTCTTCCAGTTCGGCGACCCGATCCATCAGCACGTTCAACTGCGAGCGCAGGTTTTCGATGGTCTGCATGACCGGATCCTGACCGTCGGTCGGCGTGCCGTAAGCCTGGAACGCCTTGGCCCGCTCCTTGTCCTTGGGCAAAACCACCTGGGCCGGGTTGCCGACGGCGGTGACGCCCGGCGGCACGTCCTTGGTGACCACCGCGTTGGCGCCGACCCGCGCTTGCTGGCCGACGGTGATCGGGCCCAGAATCGCCGCCCCGCAACCGATGATGACGCCGTCAGCGACCGTCGGATGACGTTTCTGACCGCGCTGAGCATCCGAATCGACGGAGGGCGCGACACCGCCCAGGGTGACCTGGTGGTAGATCGTCACATCGTCGCCGACGACCGCCGTCTCGCCGATCACCACGCCGCCGCCGTGGTCGATGACCAGACGCTTGCCGATTTGAGCACCCGGATGGATTTCGATCAGGGTGACCCAGCGCGCGAAATTGGAAATCAGCCGCGCGACGAAGAACAGTTTATGGCCCCACAGCCAGTGCGCGATGCGATGCCAGACGACCGCGTGGAAGCCCGGATAGGTGAAGAAGATGGCCAGCGGCCCCTTGGCAGCCGGGTCGCGTTCCTGAAAGGCGCGGATATCTTCTTGAATATTCTTGAAAATCATGGGCTTCACACTATGTTATCGGGGCTTTCCGCAAGGCGCGCTCACACGCCCCTGGGCGCCCCAGGCGTCGGTACCCGGAATATAAGATGCCCGACTAATCCTATCAAGTATTTCCAGGAAATCGGCGGCTTAATTAAGGCTGCATGCATATTAAGCCAGACCCTGACGCTCGGATATTAACCGAAAGAACCCTTTCAAGGACGTTTATCACCCATGCCAGAAGTCATTTTCAACGGGCCTGAAGGCCGCATCGAAGGCCGTTATCACCACGCCAATGACCCTAATGCGCCGGTCGCTCTGTTGCTCCACCCCCACCCGGAGTACGGCGGAACCATGAACAACCGGGTCGTCTATGCCATGTATCAGGCCTTCGTGAAGCGCGGATTCTCGACCCTGCGCTTCAATTTCCGGGGCGTCGGACGGTCCCAGGGCAAGTTCGACAACGGCCAGGGCGAACTGAGCGACGCCGCGACGGCGCTCGACTGGATGCAGGGCCACAATCCCAATGCCTCGACCTGCTGGATCGCCGGATTTTCCTTCGGCGCCTGGATTTCCATGCAGTTGATGATGCGCCGGCCGGAAATTTCGGGCTTCATTTCGGCCTCACCGCCGGCGTCGATCTACGATTTCTCGTTCCTCGCCCCCTGCCCGGCCTCGGGCCTGCTGATTCACGGCAAGGCCGACGAAGTCGTGCCCGTGGGCTCGGTCGACAAGTTGGTGGAAAAGCTGTCGTCGCAGAAGAACATCGAGATCGACTACCGCACCATCGACAAATGCGACCACTACTTCTCGGAGCACCTGGACAACCTGCTGAAGCATGTCGAGGACTACCTGGACAAGCGCTTGGTGGAAAAAGCGGCCTAGGCCCTAGGCTACGCCTCTACCCCTCGGCAGGATACAGGCGGCCGCCCGACAGCGGCTCGCCCACGCCCGTGGTCCCCGGATAGGTCAGCGCCAGCCCCTTCAGCGCGCGCACGGCAAGGAAGGCGAAGGCCTCGGCCTCCAGCGTGTCGCCGCGCCACCCCGCGTCCTCGACCGGCTGAACCTCGGCCCCCAGTGCCCGGCGCAGCCCCTGCATCAGGGCCGCGTTGTGCCGCCCGCCGCCGGTGACCAGCCAGCGTTTGGCGGGCTGCGGGAAGAACTGCGCGGCGCGGGCCACGGACGCAACCGTAAAGGCCGCCAGCGTCGCCGCCCCGGCGGCCGTCGAAAGCCCCTGAACGGGGGCCAGGTCGAACGCGTTCCGGTCCAAGGACTTGGGCGGCGGCATGTCGAAATAATCGTGGATCATCAAACTCTTAAGAACGCTCTGATCGGCCACGCCTTGGGCCGACACGGCCCCGTCCCGGTCCATGGGCTCCCCGATTTTTTCCTGCATCCAGTCATCGAGAAGCGCGTTGCCGGGGCCCGTGTCGAAGGCCAGCAGCGTGCCGCCGTTGCCGATCTCGTCGGGTCCAATCCAGGTGACGTTACCGACCCCTCCCAGATTGAGAACCGCGAGCGGCCTTTCCAGGCCCCGCGCCAGGGCGCGGTGGTAGACGGGCGCCAGCGGCGCGCCCTCGCCGCCTGACGCCACATCGTTCAGGCGCAGGTCGCCGGCCACGTCGATCCCCGTTTCCCGCGCCAGCCGCGCGGCATCGCCGATCTGCCGCGTCACCCCCAATTCGGGGCGGTGAAGCACCGTATGGCCGTGAAAGCCGATGACGCGGATGTCGCCGGGCGATTTTCCCGCCTCTGCCAGCAGGGCGCGGACCGCGTCGCGGTGACGGTCCGTCAGGCGGCCGATCAGGTCGTTTTCCGGCGCCCGGATCAAAGGATCATGGCCGAGGGCGTCGCGCAGATCGCGGCGGAAATCGGCGTCATAGGGATGGGTCAAGGCCGGGCCGCGCCAAATCACGGCCTCGCCGTCCGTCTCGATCAGCGCCGCATCGACGCCGTCCATGGACGTGCCGCTCATCAGCCCGACGGCTAGGCAGGTGTCTTCTGGCATGGGTTCCCCCCGGAAAAGATGCGCCGGATTGTGTCGGCCCGTTCCGGCCCGGGCAAGGCCAGAATGCCCGGCACCGCCAAGGGATTATTGCCCAACCCGCGCGGGCGCGGTAAAAGCCGCCATGACCAAGCTGAAATCCCAATTTCTGAACGACGCCCAGACGCGCGGATTTATCCATCAGTGCACCGACATGGACGCGCTGGACGCGCTGGCGGCGGCGAAAACGATCACCGCGTACATCGGATTCGATTGCACGGCGCCATCCCTGCACGCGGGCCATATGGTCTCGATCATGACGCTGCGCCTGTTGCAACGCTCGGGCCACAAGCCGATCGTCCTCATGGGCGGCGGGACGACCAAGGTCGGCGACCCGTCCGGCAAGGACGAGATGCGCAAGGCCCTGACCGACGACGACATCGCCGCCAACATGGCCGGCATCAAACAGGTGTTCGCCAAGTTCCTGACCTTCGGCGACGGGCCGACCGACGCGGTCATGGTCAACAACGCCGACTGGCTGGACCATCTCAACTACCTGGGATTCCTGCGCGACGTGGGCCGGCATTTCTCCATCAACCGCATGCTGACCTTCGATTCGGTCAAGCTGCGGCTGGAACGGGAACAGCCGCTGACCTTCCTGGAATTCAACTACATGATTCTCCAGGCCTATGATTTCCTCGAACTGTCCCGCCGCCACGATTGCGCCCTGCAAATGGGCGGATCGGACCAATGGGGCAATATCGTCAACGGCGTCGAACTGGCCCGCCGGGTCGACAACCGGGGCCTGTTCGGCCTGACCACGCCGCTTTTGACCACCGCGTCGGGCGCCAAGATGGGCAAGACCGCCGCCGGGGCCGTGTGGCTGAACGAAGACATGCTGAGCCCCTACGACTACTGGCAGTACTGGCGCAACACGGAAGACGCCGACGTCGGCAAGTTCCTGCGCCTGTTCACGGACATGCCGCTGGACGAAATCGCGCGCCTGGAAGCCCTCGAAGGGGCCGAATTGAACGAAGCTAAGAAGATCCTGGCGACGGAGATCACGCGCCTGTGTCACGGCAACGACGCCGCCGAGAGCGCCGCCGAGACGGCGCGCAAGACGTTCGAGCAGGGCGCCCTCGGCGACGACCTGCCGACCATCGACGTGCCGGCGGCCCGCCTGAACGCCGGCGTGCCCGTGTTCGAGCTGTTCCGCGAGGCCGGTCTGGCCGCGTCCAACGGCGAGGCGCGGCGCCTGATCAAGGGCGGCGGCGCGCGCCTCAATGATGAGAAGATCGCGTCGGAAACGGCGACCGCCGGATCGGGCGATCTCAAGGACGGGGTCCTCAAGCTCAGCGCCGGCAAGAAGCGCCACGCCCTGGTGCGGGCGGTCTGACAGGCCCGATGGCGGAAAGCGCGTCGCGTCTGTCCCGCCTGCTTGACCGCAACCTCGCGATCCTGACCGACCAGCCGGGCCCGCCCCTCGTGGTCGGCGTGATCATCCTGGCCATGGCCCTGATCCGGGCCACCCTGTTTCCCGGCACCGGTGGGGACGACGGGGAACAGCTGATCTTCTCGCAATTCTTCGCCTGGGGCTATCAGGTCCGCAATCCGCCGCTCTACACCTGGCTGGTCATGGCCGTGTCCCAGGTCACGGGGCCCGGCCTGTGGGGGGTCAACATCGTCAAGTTCGGCCTGCTGTTCGCCATGTACATGTTCCTGTGGCGGGCGGCGCTGCGCCTGTTCGCCACGCGGGCCCTGGCCGGGCTGGCGGCCCTGGCGCCGGTGCTATTCTATTTCGTGGCCTGGGAAGTCGTCACCGGGTTCAGCCACACGGTCCTGACGGCCTGCCTCTATGCGGCGGTTCTGTGGCTTTTGCTGCGCCTGCGCGACGATGCGGCCGGCCGCTTGTCGGACTATGCGCTGCTCGGCCTCGCCATCGGCCTCGGCGGGCTCGCCAAATACGCCTTCTGGATTTTCCTGGCCTGCCTGCTGGCGGCGGCGATGACGGACCGCGACCTGCGCCGCCGGATTTTATCGCCCTGGCTGCTTCTGACCCTGGCCGTGGCGGCGGCGGTCCTGGCCCCCCATTACCTGTGGCTGGCCGAGCGCCTGGACATTCTGGCCGCGCAAGCAGGCGAAACGGCCGCCGCCCATGGCGGGTTTTCCCTGACCGGCCTGGGCCACGGCGTGAAGGCGGCGGCGGGTTTCCTGTCACCGTTCTGGCTGATCGCGCTGATCTGTTTTCCGGCGGCGTTCCGCCCGTTGCAGACGTCCGCCCATCCCATGGCTCGGGTTCTCGGCCTCTACATGATCCTGGTCCTCGCCGCGACCGCCGTCGGCACCCTGATCCAGCCCGAGTTCCGCATCCGCACCCATTACATGTTCGTGCTGCTGTTCGCGCCGGTCTGGGTGCTGCTGCGGGCCGAGGCGGCGGGTGCACCGATCCCCCGCCAACGAACACTCGCGGCCTTGATCACCCTGGTCCTCTGGGCCCAGCCCTCGGCCCTGATCGCCAAGTATCTGTTCGAGCCGCTGTCCTGCGGACGCTGCCAGCACCACATCCCCTACGCCGACCTGGCCGCCAGGATTAAAGCCATGGGATTCACGGGCGGTACCGTCGTCGCCTATTGGCATCCGGACCCGCTGCCCGGCAACCTGCGCGCGGCCCTGCCGGATGCGCGGGTCATCAGCCTGAAGCATCCCGACGTCCTCCCGCCCCTGGCGCCCGGGGCCGCCGGTCAATGCCTCGTGGTCTGGTCGGCGGACGCCGCGCGCGACAACCGGCCCACCGCCATCGCCGGCGCCAACAGTCTGCTCGATGCCGGCATCGCCCCGGACACGCCACAGCGTCTGGTGATTTCACCGCTGGAGGGATTGCCGATGTTGACCGGCGGCAAGACGGCGGCGCTCGGCGTGATCCTGACCCCCGGCGCGGGCGACTGCCGCTAAGGCCAAGCCCGCTAGCGGCAGGTGCCCTCGCCGTCCAGCACCACGAAGGACCAGGACAGACGTTTGTCCGGATTGCCCGGCAAGGGATGCGTGCTTCGGCGGAAGATCGTCTGCTTCGGCACGGGGATGCCGCCCCGCAGGTCTTCGACCAGCATCCGCCCCTCCCCGCCCTCGGACGGCCCACCGGACCAGATCAGCGCGCATTTGCCGCCTTCCCCCGCCTGCCCGGCGGCGTTCAGGGGCGGCATGTAATCGCGCCACCGGGTACTGATCACGCGGGCATGGGGGAAATAGCGGCGCAAATTTCCGGCGATCTGGTTCGGACGATCCACGGCGACGATGGTCCCGGCGCTGAACCCGGCGACGGCCAGACTGCGGGCAAGCTCCTCGTAAGGGACGAAGAAATTGCATTTGCGGCAGGTCTGAGGACCCAGAATGCCCCGCCCGACAAGGCCCGCCGGCACGGCAAGCGTCACGACCAGAAGGGCGGCCGTGAACCAATGCAGACGGCGTTCCGCCCCGTCGGCATCCGTGAACACCTTGATGCGCAGCAGCAGGTAAAGCGGCAGCGGGAACCACACCACCACCCAGTTGTTGCGCACGTCCGCCGCCCCCGTGACCAGGATCGCCGCGACGCAAACCACCACCAGCACCAGCAGATAGGTTTCCAGGAATCGTCCCGAATTGATCAGACGCGCCGACGGACGGGGCAGCGGCGCCAAGGCCCCGGGGAACATCCCCAAGGCGAACGGCAGGAACGGCGACACCAGACCGAGGGTCGCCAGGGTGAATTGCCCAAGCCCCCGGCCCGCCGCCGCCAGCCGGTCATCGACCACGGGGAACAGGCGCCCGGCCCCGGCGGCGGCGGCCAGGGCGTCGGCATCGGTCAGGAAATGAACCAGGGGAAGCGCCGCGATCCCGGCGGCCAGGATCATCGCCGCCAGAAAGCGCAGACCAAACACGCGGCCCCGCAGCCCCGGATGCCGCCACGCGGCGGCCAGCAGCGGCACCAAGAACAGGATGAAATTGTATTTCGCGAGCAGGCCCGTGGCGACCGCCAGGGCAACCCACAGATAGTCCAGCCATCCGAACCGTGTTTCCAGACGCAGGACCAGCCAGAACGCCGCCGCCATGGCCGCCAGCAGCAGGACCGTATGAGAATAGCTGACGACCGTTTCCCAGCCGATGAAATAACAGGCGACCAGCGACAGCGGCGCCAGGGCGGCGAACAGGCTGTCCGTGAACAGCCGCCGCGCGGCCTGATAGGCAAAGACATAGAACGCGGCGAGCAACGCGTATTTGACCCCGACCACCGCCCCCATGGCGGGGCCCATGATCTCCTCTGCCGCGCGGATCAGCCAGGCGTAGAGCGGCGGCTGGCCCGTCTTGTAGGCGAGCGCCCAGGACTGTGTGTAATAAAGGATTTCCGCGTCATCGTCGGAGCCCCCCGGAAACAACGACAGACGCAGGACCAGCAGAACCGCCACATAGGTCGCCAACGCCACAGCCAACCGGCCCGGGCCGGCGGCAATGATCCGGCCGGTCAAAGCGTTCATTTCGGCGTCGGGACGGGATTTAGGTCTTTGGGCGCCGACGGTGAATCCCCGAACACGCCGAACAGTCGGCGCAGGAACCCGGGGGCGAGTGCCGACAGCGGATTGACATCGACCTTTGGATCTTCCTGCGGGCCGGTCATGCGGAAGTTGGCGGCGAACAGACCGCTGCCCTTCTCGCCGCCGGTGAAGATGTTGCCCAGGATCGGAATGCGCCCCAAGGCCGAATTGATGGCATAGGCCGGCACGACCGTGCCTTCCAAGTCGACGATATCGGCATGGGTATAGACCGTGCCCGAGGCCGTGAAGCCGAGCGACGCGCCCGCCGCGCGGGCGTCGGCAATTTCGACCACGCCCGAGCGCATGGTGAAGGGAATGTCGAGCACGGCGAAGCCCAGGCCGTCGCCTTGCAGCGCATCCAGGATGCCGGTCAGCGCCATGATGCTGACCAGATGGGCCAAGGCCGGTGCCTTCAGAACGCGGTAATCGCGGATCAGCAGACGGCCTTTCAGGGGATGATCGGGTTGGCTGTCGTCGAAGGTGCCTGTCAATTGCAGGGCGCCGCCCTGCATGTTGTCGTAGAATCCCAGCGTGCGCAGCACGATGCCCGCGTCGGCGGTGCTGATATCAACCGTGCGGTTGCCGCCGTTCGGTCCCGGCTTGAGTTCCACGTTCAACGCCGTGGCGCCGTCGAGTACCGATTTCAGATAAACCGTGCGCCAGATATCGCCTTCACGCTGGAACGTGCCGGACACATCGCTCAGGGCCCGTTTGTCGTCGATCCAGACCTTGTCGAATTCGGCGGCGAGCACGAAGTCCCCCAGCAACTCCCCGCCCTTGCTTTCGGTCAGTTCCTTCCACACCGGCGACAGGTCGAGCCCCGCGCCATGGAACCCCAGGTCCCAGGCGCCGTCGGCGCGGCGGATCAACGCCCCCTTCATGTCCGTGCGGCCGTGGTTGATGCGCGTGAAATCGATGCGTTGAACGGATTTTCCGTCGTCCTCGAACGTCCCCCGCCCGGCGACGGCCAGATCCTCGGCATAGAGCGCGAAATGGGTGATCTCGCGCGCCTTATCCTGCTTGAAGGTGATGTTCATTTCCGCCCGGCCGGCGGCCCCAAAGGGTTTCTTCCATTTCACCCGGTCGACGGCCAGTTGCGCCTCGGCCAGGTCGGCGCGGACCTCGACCCGCGTTTCGCCGTCGTTCAGCACCGTGAAGCGCAGGTTGGCACCGACGGCGCCGCTGACGTATTCCTCGTTCAGAAGGCCGACGTTCAGGCCCAATTGGCGGATGCGCTCGACATCGGGAATCCGCCCGGACAGGTCCAGGATCGTGCGGAAGGCGACCTTCTCGCCGAAGTTCTCGCGCCAGGAAATATCCGCCGGCATGCCGGCGACGATGCCGTTGCCCTTGACCTCCATGCCGCGTTTGTCGATGGACATGGTCAGGTCGGCCGCGTCCAGATCGAAGCCGTGCAGGGCATGGGGAATCGCGGCGTCGCGCAGGCGCGCGTCGGCGGCGATGTTCACGTCCGCCAGCTTCAGATCGAGGATCAACGGAAACGCGATGCGCAGACGGACCTTTGCCGCCCCCTTGGTGCCCTTGGGATCGACCTCCATCTTGGCCGCATAGGCCAGCGGCGGATGGTCGATCAAGGCCAGCGCCTTGTCGAGCTGACCCGCGATCGTGGCCTGGATTTCCGCCTGTTCCCGGTCGGTCGACAGGCCAGTGATGAACAACTGCCCTTCGCTGAGCGTCATCCCGCCCGATTTCCCCTGGCTGACGAAGACGTCAAAGCGTTTGTGGGTAAAGGTCGATTTGCCCGCCAAGTCCGTGATGTCCGGCATGCCGGGAAGATAGGACAGGACCGTGTCCCGGAAATCCATGTCGCCAACCACCGAGGTCAGCGCCCAGCCGCCTGCCCCGCCGCTGACGTGGACCTTCATGTTGAGGCGCGGCACCACGCCGTCCTTCACGTTTTCCGTCCACCAGTTGTAGACATCGGGCGCCCACTCCGGGGCCCAGTACTTCCGGATGTCCTTCAGCGGGGCGTTCTGAAGCGCCACGTCGAAGGCGCCCACGGCGCTTCCCGTCGCGTCTTCCACGGTGCCGGTCAGCGTGGCCTGCGGGCCGCCCGTGTCGACGGCAAGCCGCGAGATTTCCAAGCGATCGTCATCCATCCAGTATTTGCCGGAAAACTGCAGCCCGGCGACCGGCAGGCGGTGCGCCGCCGAGCCCGGAGAACGCACGCTTTCCCCTTCCTTGGTGACAACGGTGAAATCGTGGACTTCCGCCGTCCGGGCGCGGCCGTCATAGCGCCCGGCAAGAACAAGGGATTTGACCGCGATCGCTTCCTGATACGGATCCGGGGTGCGTATCTCGCCCTCGCCACCTGTGAAGCGGAAGCCGATATCCTCGGGCGGGCCGTTGACGGTCATGCCCAGGGTAACCGTGCCCTTGAGCGGAAGCTGAATGCTTTCGAACCGCTTGAGGGATTCGTGGAAACCGGCAAGCGCCTTCGGATCCAGATCGGTGAAGGCGACGCTGACGGCCAGGCGCCCCTCGTTGACGAGATAGCTGCCCTTGGCCGTGACCTCGGACCGGCGGCCGTTCATATCCATCTGCAAGGCGACCTCGCCCTGAATCCCCGCGCCGTCGCGGACCAGGCGAATGTCGGCGACCGGCGCGGTCCATCGCCGGCCCAGGATTTCATCGACGATCACCGTTTCCGCGCCGATGATGTTGAGACGCGACAGATAGGCCAGTTGCGCCCCCGCATCCGGACCGGCCCCGGCCTTGGCGACCAGCAGGTCGAGCAGCCCGCTGCCCAACCCCTTGCCGTCGGAAATATCCTTGCCGTCGGATTGGGCGTTGCCCAGATTGACCTCGAACGTGCCGTCGGCGCCGCGCCGCAGAACCAGGCGTGGGCCGAACAGCTCGACGCTTTTCGGCACGATCGCGCCACGCCGGATCAGGGCCTGACTGGACAGCGAGAACGAAACTTCGGGGATCGCGGCGACGATGGCGCCCGCGCGGTCGTAGACCAGAACGTCGAGCACACGGATGTCGAGGGCGCGCTCCCACCCGGCCCAGGTCAGGATGGTGTCGCCCAGTTCGACCTGCATGTCGGGGCTGCGTTCGTTGAGCGCCTGTTCGATATAGGGCGTGAGGAAGCTGAGGGAGATCGGCCCCTTGGATAATTGCCACGACAGCAGGCCCGCGACGATGGCCACGCCCGCCAGCAGGCCGCCGGCAAGATGCGCGGCACCCCGGCACCACCGCTTGAGATGGCCACCCGTCCGATTCTCACCCTGCCCGCCGTGTTGTTCGACGTCGTTTGCCACCACGCCTCCGTTAGCGCGCTTGACCCCAGTTTTTGCTTACCGCAGTGTTCAGGCCCCCCCAAGGCCTGAGAAACAAGTGATTAGTATGCCTGAAAATTCGGCCTTCAGCAGTAAACCCGATCTGCCAAGCCCGGGAAACCCCGAATCCCTGGCAGTTGCCTGGGAACATTGGGATTCCGCCGTTTCCCGCGCCGCCGATCCAGGCACCGAATCGGCGGCGGCGGAAATCGCCGGCGGCGGCCCGGGCAAGGCTCTGCTGGACGCGGTATTCGCCCATAGCCCGTTCCTCGGCCGCCTCGCCTCGAGCGACCCCGCGTTCACCCTGCGCATTTTGTCCGACGGCCCCGACGCGGTCCTGGCCGGCGTCCTGTCGGACATTGCCGGTGCCCCGGAGGGCGAAACCGAACCCGCCATAAAGACGCGCCTGCGCGTCGCCAAAAAGCGCGCGGCCTTGGCCATCGCCATGGCCGACATCGGCGGCGACTGGTCCCTGGAACAGGTCACGGGCGGGCTCAGCGACGTCGCCGAAGCCTGCCTCAAGGCCGCCTGCGATTTCTGTCTCGGTGAAATGGCGCGGCGCGGCGCCCTGGAACTGGCCGATCCCGCATCGCCGTCGCAGGGGTCGGGCCTGGTCGTGCTCGGCATGGGCAAGCTGGGCGCGCGCGAGCTGAACTATTCCTCGGACATCGACATCATCGTGCTGTTCGACCCCGAGGTCATGCGCACGGCCAAGCCCGACGACCTACAGCCGGCCATGGTCCGCATGGTCCGCCAGATGCTCCGGATCATGGATGAGCGGACGGCCGACGGCTACGTGTTCCGCACGGACCTGCGCCTGCGCCCGGATCCCAGCGCCACGCCATTGGCGATTTCCGTCCTGGCCGCCGAAAGCTATTACGAGAGCCTGGGCCAGAACTGGGAACGCGCCGCCATGATCAAGGCCCGCGCCGTGGCCGGCGACCTGGAGGCCGGCACGCGGTTCCTGGAATGGCTGCGCCCCTTCATCTGGCGCAAGCATCTGGACTTCGCGGCGATCCAGGACATCCATTCGATCAAGCGCCAGATCAACGCGCATCGCGGCATCGGCGCGATCAAGGCGCTGGGCCACAACGTCAAGCTGGGCGGCGGCGGCATCCGCGAGATCGAATTCTTCGCCCAGACCCAGCAGTTGATCTGGGGCGGGCGCATCCCGGAACTACGCCTGTCCGGCACCAAGGCCGCCATCGACTGTCTGGTCACCCTGGAACAGGTCACGCCCGAGGCGGCGGCGGACATGAAGGCCGCCTATGACTTCCTGCGCCAGGTCGAACATCGGCTGCAGATGGTCAACGACGAACAAACCCACATCCTGCCCGACGAACCGGAAGCCTTCGACGCCTTCGCCGGTTTCATGGGCTATGCCACGGGCGCCGCCTTCGCCGAGGTTCTGACCAGCCACCTTGAGCGGGTGCAGACCCATTACGGGGCCCTGTTCGGCGACGCGCCGGCGCTCAGCGCCGAGGCGGACCAGGACGGGGCCGGCGGCAATCTTGTGTTCACCGGCGGCGAAGCCGATCCGGACACGCTGGCGACCATCCGCAAGATGGGGTTCGAGGAACCGGCCCGCGTCGACGCCCAAATTCGGGCCTGGCACCATGGACGCTACCGGGCGATGCGGTCGACCCGGTCCCGCGAATTGCTGACCGAACTGATGCCCGTGCTGCTGCGCGCCATCGCCAAGACGCCGGAACCGGACAAGACCTTTCTGCGCTTCGACAGCTTCCTCAAGGTGCTGCCCGGCGGCGTGCAGCTGTTTTCCATGTTCCATTCCAACCCGCACCTGTTGTCCCTGGTGGTCGAGATCGCCGGCAAGGCGCCCAAGCTGGCGGAGCATATGGGCAATCACGCGTCGATCCTGGACAGCGTGCTGACCGCCGATTTCTTCGACCCACCCCCGGATATTTCGGGCCTGCACGACGAACTCGAAGCCCAGTTGAAGGCCTGCCGAGATCTGGAGGACGTGCTGATCACCTGCCGGCGCTGGGCCAACGACCGCCGCTTTCAGGTCGGCGTGCAGCGCCTGGATGCCCGGATCGCGCCGCTGGATGCCTCGTGCGCACTCTCGGACATCGCCGAGACGGCGTTGGGCGCGGTGCTGGCCCGCGTCGCCGACGACTTCGCCGCGGGCCACGGCCGCATCCCCGGCGGCGAGATCGCCATCGTGGCGCTCGGCCGCCTGGGCAGCCGGGAAATGACCGCGGCCTCCGACCTGGACCTGATCTTCGTTTACGACGCCGCCGACGACGCCGAGGAATCGGACGGCGGGCGGCCGCTTGCCCCGGCGCAGTATTTCGGCCGCCTGACCCAGCGCACGATCAACGCCGTCACGGCGATGATGGTGGAGGGGCCGTTGTACGAGGTCGACATGCGCCTGCGCCCGTCGGGCACCAAGGGGCCGCTGGCCACGTCGCTGACCGCGTTCCGCAAGTACCATGATGAATCGGCCTGGACATGGGAACGCATGGCCCTGGTCCGCGCCCGCGCCGTGGCCGGCACCGGCGATCTGCGCGGCCGGGTCGAGAATGCCATCGCCGCCATCCTGGGCGATCCCGTGGACCCGGTGAAGCTGCTGCGCGACGCCGCCGACATGCGCCAGCGCATCGCAAAGGAAAAGACGTCGGACTGCATCTGGGACGTCAAGAATCTGCGCGGCGGCCTGGTCGACATCGCCTTCATCGTGCAGTACCTGACCCTGCGTCATATCGGCGACCATCCCGATATCCGCGACGCCAACACGGCCGCCAGCCTGGACAAGCTGAAATCGGCCGGCGTGTTGGCGACCGCCCATTGGCGAACCCTGATGCGGGCGCAGCAGCTTTGGATGGGTATCCTCGGCCTGCTCGCCGAAACCATCGAGGGCACCCTGACCAAGGAAAAGGAAGATCTGATTTCCGGCGCCCTGGCCGACGACCTGGTGCGCGTCGCGGGGGCGGACGATTTCACCGGCCTGAAACGCTTGATGATGGAAACGGCCCAGGCCGTGTTCGATATCTACCAGGACCTGATCGACGGCCCGGCGGCGGACCTGCCGCCCGCCGATGACGAGACCGAATGAGACCACGACGAACAAGGAGACCCGAACCATGACCCTTTCCACCGGCGACAAGGCCCCCGATTTCACCCTGCCCGCGGACGGCGGCGGCATGCTGGCGTTGAAGGACCTGAAGGGCAAGAAGGTCGTGCTGTACTTCTACCCCAAGGACGACACGCCGGGCTGCACCACCGAGGCCCAGGGTTTCCGCGACGCGATCAAGGCGTTCGAGAAGGAAGGAGCCGTGATCGTCGGCGCCTCCAAGGACTCGGTCGCCCGCCACGACAAGTTCAAGGCCAAGTACGACCTGCCCTTTCATCTGGTGTCGGACGAGGACGGCAGCCTGTGCGAAAGCTACGGCGTATGGGTCGAAAAGAACATGTACGGCCGCAAGTACATGGGCATCCAGCGCGCAACGTTTCTGATCGACGAAAAGGGCGTGATCCGCAACATCTGGCCCAAGGTGAAGGTCAAGGAACACGCCGACGAGGTGCTGGCCGCGGTCAAGGCGCTCTAGGCGCGCTTCGCTGGATCGCTGAAACCTCGACCATTGGGTGGTTTTGACGGCGCGGATTTTGCGCTAGTCTCCGCCCTCGATAAAATCGAGTCCGGCCCGATGCACCGTCGGGTCCACGTCCTCTGGGGAAATATCGATGGCCGACAAGACCGACGAAATCGACGACGACGAGGAATACGAGGACGACGAAGAGCTTGAGGACGGCGAGGAGTGGGAGGACGACGACGAAGAGTGGGAGGACGACGAAGACGACGAACCCACCGAGGAAGAGCTCAAGGCCGCCAAGAAGAAAAAGATCCTCAAGATCGCGGCCATCGCCGGGGTTCTGCTTGTCCTGATCGGCGGCGGCTTTACCGCCCATATGCTGGGCGCGACCGAAGCCATCCTCGGCAAGCCCGCGATCACCGAGGTGACCCTGGAAATCGGCAAGCCGGTCATTCACCAGTTGCCGGAAATCCGCACCGACCTGAAGAAGGTCGGCAAGCGCAATCATTTCATCAAGCTGAACCTGATCGTGCAGGTCGATGAACACGACCTGCCCGCCCTTCAGGACGAGGCGAAAATGGCGCTGGTGGTGGACAACATCAAAACCCAGCTGCGCGACCTGGAATACAAGGACGTGATCGGCAAGGAAGGCTCGGAGCGCCTGCGCTTCGAGTTGCTGAACGTCATCAATTTCGCGATCGCCCCGGTCAAGGCCCATACGGTCCTGTTCAAGGACCTGATCATTCAGTAGCCGCGAATTCCGAGGGCACCTTTCGATCCCCTTTTTAACTCAGACAAGAGTACGCGGGGCTGCGATGATGATGGCGGCGCCGATGCATGCGGCGAAGGTCTGCATTGTGACCTTCGCCTCTTTAACGGTGAGCCGAGCCGACGGTCATCCCGCCGCCCCTTCGTCACCACCCTTGACCCGTTGGGCCAGCGCGGCCGCCATGAACTCGTCGAGGTCGCCGTCGAGCACCGCCTGGGTATTCGACGTTTCCACGTTGGTGCGCAGGTCCTTGACCATCTGGTAGGGCTGCAACACATAGGAGCGGATCTGGTGACCCCAGCCGATGTCGGTCTTGGCGTCAGCCTGGGCCTGGGCCTCTTCCTCGCGCTTGCGCAGTTCGAACTCGTACAGCCGCGCCTTCAGCATGGCGAAGGCCTGGGCGCGGTTCTTGTGCTGCGAGCGGTCGTTCTGGCACTGCACGACGATGTTGGTCGGCAGGTGGGTGATGCGGATGGCGCTGTCGGTCTTGTTGACGTGCTGCCCGCCCGCCCCCGAGGCGCGGTAGGTGTCGATGCGCAGGTCCTTGTCCTCGATCACCACTTCGATGGTGTCGTCGACCACCGGATAGACCCAGGCCGAGGAAAAGCTGGTGTGGCGGCGCGCACTTGAATCGTAGGGCGAGATGCGGACCAGCCGGTGCACGCCGCTTTCGGTCTTGAGCCAGCCATAGGCGTTATGGCCGGAAATCTTCAAGGTCGCCGATTTGATGCCGGCCTCTTCGCCCGGGCTTTCTTCCAGCCATTCGACCTTGTAGCCATGGGCCTCGGCCCAGCGCGCGTACATGCGCAGCAGCATTTCCGCCCAGTCCTGGGCCTCCGTGCCGCCGGCCCCGGCGTGGACTTCGAGATAGGCGTCGTTGGCGTCGGCCTCGCCGGACAGCAAGGTTTCCAGTTCCGCCGCGTCGGCCCGCACCTTGAGCGCCGTCAACGCCGCCTCGGCCTCGGCGACGACGGCATCATCGCCCTCGGCCTCGCCCAGTTCGATCAGGTCAACGTTGTCGGCAAGTTCGCGCTGAACCACGTCGATGGATTTGATTCCGGCTTCCAGACGGTTGCGCTCGCGCATCAGGGCCTGGGCTTTTTCCGGCTTGTTCCACAGGTCGGGGTTTTCCGCCTGGGCGTTCAGTTCCTGAAGTTTGAGAACGGCATCATCGTAGTCAAAGATGCCTCCTCAGCAGTTCCAACGACTGCTCGATGTCCTGAACGATGCTGGTGATTTCGGCGCGCATGGCGGGGGTCCGTGGATTCCTTATGGTGGATCGGCAGGGGGTTGTAGCGGACGCGGGCCGCCGGATCAATATGGGCGCGCGGCCACGGTCAGTACAGCCCGCCGGTGCCGCCGAAGGGTTGCTGGGTGGCGTCACCGTTCCCCGACATGTCCTGGCCGGCGGAAATGATTTCCGTGTCCTCTTTCGGCACGGTGCCGGGCTTGAAGCTTTCCCAGATCACGTCCTCGGTCTGGCCGATCAGGGCCGGCAAGCCGGTCTGCGCGTCGACGCGGACCAGGCGGATGCCGGGCGGAATTCGGAACGGGATCGCGGGCGTGTTCTTGAGCGCCTGCTTCATGAACTGGGCGAAGATGGGTGCCGCCACGGACGAGCCCGTTTCCCGCCGCCCCAAGGTTTCCGGGCTGTCGTAGCCGACGAACACGCCGACCGTCAGGTCGGGCGAGAATCCCATGAACCAGGCGTCGCGGTTCTTGTTGGTGGTGCCGGTCTTGCCGGCCAGGGTCTTCTTGACCTCCTGGCCGATGCGCGCCCCGGTGCCGCGCTTAACCACGCCTTCCAGCATGGACACCATCTGGTAGGCGCTGGCCGGGTCGGCGACCTGTTCGCGGATGTCGGGCACGTCGGGCACCTGTTCGCCGCCGGTCCAGGCCCCCGTGCGGCACTGCGGGCAGGGCCGCTCGTCGTGGCGGAACACGGTGCGGCCCTTGCGGTCCTGGATGCGGTCGATCAGGGTCGGTTCGATCCGCCTGCCGCCGTTGACCAACATGGCATAGGCGGTGGTCAGGCGCAAAAGCGTCGTCTCCCCAGCGCCCAGGGCCATGGACAGGGCCCGCGGCAGGTGATCGACGATGCCGAAGGCTTCGACATACTTGCAGACCTGTTCCATGCCGATGGTCTGGGCCAGGCGCACGGTCATCAGGTTGCGCGATTTTTCGATTCCCAGGCGCATGGTCGACGGCCCGTAGAACTTGTTGGTGTAGTTGCCGGGCCGCCATTTCGGCAGACCGGGGCCCTGATCGACCACAAAGGGCGCGTCGAGGATGCGCGTCGACGGCGTGTACCCTGCGTCCAGTCCGGCCAGATAGACGAAGGGCTTCACCGCCGAGCCGGGCTGCCGCCAGGCCTGGGTCACCCGGTTGAACTGATTGATCTGGAACGAATAGCCCCCGACCATGGCAAGCACGCGGCCGGTGTGCGGGTCCATGGCGACGATGCCGCCCTGAACCTCGGGCAACTGGCGCAACGCATATGTCCCCTCGGGCAGCGATTTGCCGTCCTCGTCCTCGGTCTCCGGGCTGACGGCGATGATGTCGCCCGGCACCACGACGTCCGCCGGCCGCTTGGGCCGGGGCGCCCAGGTGTCCTCGTCGATCCGCCGGCGGGCCCAGGACATCAGCGCCATGGGCAGACGCCCGGCCGTGCCGTCGACCAGGCCCAGATGGGCGGCTTCGCCGTCGACGGCGGTGACGATGGCGATCTTATGGTGTTCCAGACCCTTGGGCGCCTTGTAGGCGGTCAGGATCGAGCGCCACTCCGGCGCGCCGGAAAAGCTGACCCCGTCGGGCACCCGGGCCAGCGGCCCACGCCAGGCGCGCACCCGGCGGTCGAAGCTTTCCAGGCCGTCGCGCAGCGCCTTTTCGGCGATCTGCTGCAGGCGTGGATCCAGGGTCGTGCGCACGGACAGACCGCCGTTGTAAAGCTGGTCCTCGCCGTATTGATCGAGAAGCTCGCGGCGCACTTCCTCGGCGAAATAGTCGGCCTCGACGAATTCCGTGTCGATGCGCTGGCTGACGCGCAGCGGCTCGGTCCAGGCGCGCTTGGCCTCTTCATCGGTGATCAGGTGATCTTCGAGCATGCGGTTGACGACCCAGTCGCGGCGCGCCTGCGCCGCCTGAAGCTGGCGGATGGGGTGATAGTTGTTGGGCGCCTTCGGCAGGGCAGCCAGATAGGCGGCCTCGGCCACGGTCAGCTCGTCCATGGACTTGTTGAAATAGTTGAGCGCCGCCGCCGCGACCCCGTAGGAGCCCAGGCCCAGATAGATCTCGTTCAGGTACAGTTCGAGAATCCGGTCCTTGGAGAACGCGCGCTCGATGCGGAAGGCGAGGATCGCTTCCTTGATCTTGCGCTCAATCGAGACCTCGTTGGTCAGAAGGAAGTTCTTGGCGACCTGCTGGGTGATGGTCGAGGCCCCCTGAGGCCGGCGGTCCGAGCCGATGTTCTTCAGGTTGCGCAGCGCCGCCGCGATGACCCCCGGAATATCGATGCCCGGATGTTCGTAGAACGTCTTGTCCTCGGCCGACAGGAAGGCCTTGATGACCCGCTTGGGGATCGCCTCGATCGGCACGAACACGCGCTTTTGCCGGGCGAATTCCGCCAGCAGGCGCCCGTCGCCCGCATGCACGCGGGTCATCACCGGCGGCTCGTAATTGGCAAGCTGGCGATAGTCGGGCAGGTCCTGACCGTAAATGTACAGCACGTAGAGCAGCCCCGCCCCGCCGACCACGGCACCGATGACGATCAATCCGACAATCGAGGACAACAGGCGGAACATGCTAACGCTGTACTTTCGTTTTGCCCGGCAATCGCCCGGGAAGCCGCCCCCGGATGGGGCGGGCGGGCCGGTTCATTGCATATTTCCAGGGGTTTATGAACAAATTATGGCGCCACGGCTAGGGCTGGCGAATCTTGGCCTGCTCAACAGCGCCGAAATATCGGTCGATGGCGTCGACGATCGCAGACGCCAACTGCCGACGGTAGGACTTGCTGGTCAGGCGGCGTTCGTCGTCGCGGTTCGACAGGAACCCGGTTTCCAGCAGGACCGACGGCAGGTCCGGCGCCTTCAACACGGCGAACCCGGCGAAGCGGTGCGGACGGGGCAGGACCTCGGTCTTGTTGCCCAGTTCGCTGACCAGATGGCCGGCGAAGCGCGCCGACTGGTTCATGGATTCGCGCTGCGCCAGGTCAATCAGGATGTTGGCGACATCGGCGCTTTCATGGCTCAGGTCCATGCCGGCGATCAGGTCGGCCTTGTTTTCCCGCTCGGCCAGCTCGGCCGCTTCCTTGTCCGATGCCTTTTCCGACAAGGTATAGACCGAGGGCCCGGACACCTTCGAATTGCGGATGGAATCCGCATGTACGGAAATGAAGAGGTCGGCCCCTTTCTTGCGCGCGATGGCGACTCGGTCCCGCAGACGGATGAACACGTCGCGGTCACGGGTCATATCCGCCCGGTAACGGCCCGAGGCGACCAGTTGCCGGGTGATTTCGCGGCTCAGCGCCAGCACCACATGCTTTTCGTAAATGCCGTGGCGGCTCTGCGCGCCGGGATCGACGCCTCCATGGCCCGGGTCGATGACCACCATCGGACGATGGGCGGACGGGCGGTCGCCGGGACGGCGCGGCGGCATGGGCAGGTAATTGGCGGCCACGGCTTGGGTCGGGGCCGGAGAGGCCGACGCCTCGGCCGGGGCGACCAGAGCGGCGGTGCGCCGTGCGACGGATTCCAACCGGCTGGACGCGGCCGCGGCCGGCGGCTTGGCGGCCCCGCGCGGACGCAGGCCCGCGATCTCGCGGGGCGGCATCGCGACGGAGGCGGCGAAGGCGTCATGGGTGGTGCGCTGGGCGTCGATCACCAGTTTGAAGGCGCCGCCGCCCGCCCCCGGAGTGACGTAAGCGTCCGCCACCTGAACCGGATGCTGAAATTCGAACACGATGCGCGAATTGCCCGGCCGGAACAGGCCATAGCGCAGGCCGTTGAACACGCCCTGTTTGCCCGGCAACGGTCTGGCCGGCAGTTGCCAGCCGACTTCCGGCAGGTCAACCACGACACGGTAGGGATTGACCAGGGTGAACAGGCGGAACGCGACCCGGCGGTCCAGGTGCAGGACGAATCGGGCCCCGTCGCCGCTGACCCCGCTTTGCAGGTCCGTGACCACGGCGTCTGCGGCGCGGACTTGGCCCGCAACCAAGGCGGCAAGACATAACGCACTGAAAACCATGGCATAATGGCGGATTCGCCCGCCGATCCCCATGGCTCGGTGGTGGGTCCGCGTGCTCATGCCCCCGGAGCCGCGACGTCGATGGTTCGGTTCGCTGTCATGCCGTCGGTATTTTACGGTAATCCGTTGATTCCGTCCGCTTTTTTCTTGCAATTGCGGCGGTCGCAGGGAGCACCCGGAATTCCCGAGCAATCCCAGTCCCCTATCGCCGCGCCGAGCATAAACAGCGTTGTGGAACAGACGGTCTCTGTCTATGTTAGTAGGCGAAGAATTCCACCGGCCCGCCTCTCCCCGATCGTAGGGGAAACGGGCGAGGAATGGCTCCGTCGTAGCCGGAACCGTCCGGGCATGGGTCTCCCCCCCTGTCCCAGGCGATGTCGAGGCGATTTTCGCCGGAGCCCACGAGTGTCCGAACGAGGTTTACCTCACCAAGGAACAATGATGCTGGCAACGGCCGTGCAGTCTCCGGAAAGAGTTTTGGCGTATTCGCTTGCGAACGCCCGGATGTCTGCGCGCGCGGCCGGCTTAACACCACAGAAATGTGCCCCGCGGCGGAACGACTTCCTGCCGGAACCGGCGAATGTGCGCGCCGCCGGGCACTGGAGAACACTTTTTTATGCCAACCACGAGAATGCTCATCGATGCGTCGCATCCGGAAGAGACCCGGGTCGTGATCGCAAACGGCAGCCGCCTGGAAGAATTTGACGTCGAGTCAGAGTCACGGAAGCAGCTTAAGGGAAATATTTATCTGGCCAAGGTGACGCGGGTTGAACCCTCGTTGCAGGCGTGCTTCGTCGATTATGGCGGAAACCGTCACGGTTTCCTGGCCTTCAGCGAAATCCATCCCGACTACTACCAGATTCCGATCGCCGACCGGGAAGCCCTGGTCGCCGAGCACCAGGAACAGGAAGCCAAGGCGCACGAGGACGGCGACGAGGACGACGGCGAAGGCGTCGAGGTTCTCGGCGGCGAGGACGAGGAAATCCCCGTCCGCCGGCCGGTCAACCTGCGCCGACAGTACAAAATCCAGGAAGTCGTCAAACGGCGCCAGATTTTGCTGGTCCAGGTCGTCAAGGAAGAACGCGGCAACAAGGGTGCTGCGCTGACCACCTATCTGTCGCTGGCCGGGCGCTATTGCGTGCTGATGCCGAACACGGCGCGCGGCGGCGGTATTTCGCGCAAAATCGCGCAATCGGGTGACCGCAAGAAACTCAAGCAGATCCTCGGCGAACTGGACATCCCCCAGGGCATGGCGGTCATCGTGCGCACGGCGGGATCGAAGCGGACCAAGGCGGAAATCCGCCGCGATTACGACTATCTGTTGCGCCTGTGGGGCGAGGTTCGGGAAAAAACCCTGAAGTCCATCGCCCCGGCCCTGGTGCACGAGGAAAGCGACATCGTCAAACGCGCGATCCGCGATCTCTACACCAAGGACATCGACGAAATCATCGTCCAGGGCAACGAAGCTTATCGCGCGGCCAAGGACTTCATGAAGCTGCTGATTCCCAGCCACGCGAAAAAGGTCCAGCCCCACGAAGACGGCTCGATCCCGCTGTTCCAGCAGTTCCAGGTCGAAAGCCAGATGGACGCCATGCACGAGCCGGAGGTTCAGCTTCGCTCGGGCGGTTACATCGTCATCAATCCGACGGAAGCCCTGGTCTCCATCGACGTCAACTCGGGCCGCGCGACGAAAGAGCGCAACATCGAGGAAACGGCGCTCAAGACCAACATGGAAGCGGCCGAGGAAATCGCCCGGCAATTGCGCCTGCGCGACCTTGCCGGCCTGATCGTCATCGACTTCATCGACATGGAAGTCAGCCGCAACCAGGCCAAGGTCGAACGCTGCCTGAAGGACGCCATGCGCAATGACCGCGCGCGCATCCAGATCGGCCGCATCAGCCCCTTCGGCCTGCTCGAACTGTCACGCCAGCGTCTGCGCCCGGCACTCCATGAAACCAGCTTCGAGCCCTGCGCCCACTGCGGCGGATCGGGCATCCGCCGGTCGACGGAATCGACGGCGTTGCAGATGCTTCGCGTGCTTGGCGAGGAAGGGCAGAAGGGCCGCTCCTCGCAACTGACCCTGATCACGCCGACGGCGGTGGCGCTTTATCTGTTCAACAACAAGCGCCATGCCATCAACGACATGGAGCAACGCTTCAACCTGACCATCCGCATCGAAGCCGACGACACCCTGATCCCGCCCGACCACCGGCTTGAGCGGGTCAAATCCGACGGTGGCGTGGAAACCGTGACGAAAGCCCCCGCCGCGGCGACGCCGGCGGCGGCGACGGCGGCAGCGACAACCGTCGATGGCGACAGCGACGGCGAGAAGTCCGAGGAAGAAGGCGGCCGGCGGCGGCGGCGGCGCTCACGGCGGCGCAAACGCGGCGGCGAGGGCGATGCCCACGACACGCAGGAGACGCGGACGGACAACGATGCCAACGAGCCCGCCGAAGGCGGCGAGGAAACCGACGCCGATGGCGACGGCGAGCCGCGCGAGACGCGGGAAGGCACGGGCGAGCAGTCGGAAGACGGCGCGCCCAAGCGGCGCCGGCGCGGACGCCGTGGCGGACGCCGGCGGCGGCGGCCGGAAGAGGGCCGTTCGGAAGATGGCCAGACCGAGATCGCGGCGGACGCCGGTGGCGAACCCCAGGCCGATGATGCGGTCTCGGATGCGCCCACACCCGACGCCCCTGCATCAGATGCTCCGGCTGCCGACGTCGATGCCCCGGCGATAAGCGCCGAGACCGGCGGCGCACCGGCGGCGGAAGCCGCCGGCGCCGAGGCAAGCGAAACGCCTCCCGAGGTTGCGGAAAAGCCGAAGCGGACCCGTGCACGGCGCGCCCCGAAAGCGGCCGAAGACGGCGACGGCGAGGACAAACCCGCCAAACCGCGCCGACGGCGGACCGCCAAGAAGGCCGCGGACACGGCCGCCGAACCGCAGGCCGCCGACGGGGCAGCCCCGGCAACCGAAGCGGTTGCGGAACAGTCCGCCCCCGAAGCCCCCTCACCCGAAGCCGCACCGGCCCCCGCGCCGGAACCGGCACCGCAGCCCGAACCTGAACCGGCGATGGCGGTGGCGCCCCCCGAACCGGCCGAGCCGGAAACGGACAGTGCCAAGACCGTGGTGATCGAAGTCGGCGCCGACACGGAAACCGCCAACGCCCGTCGCGGCTGGTGGAACCGGCTGGTCGACTAGGCCTGAAGGGCAAGTGACGTAAAAAAACGCCGGCGGGTGCCTTACCCGCCGGCGTTTTTCGTTAGCGTTTCCAGTTCACAAGGCGGTCGGCGGCCTGCGACACCTCGTCTTCGCCGCCGGCGAAGGAAAACCGCACGAAATGGTCGCCCCTGGTCGGATCGAAATCGACCCCCGGGGTCGCCGCGACGCCGATCTCGGCCAGCATGCGGCGGCAGAATTCGGTGGAATCGTTGGTCAAGTCCGAGACATCGGCATAGATGTAGAACGCCCCCTCGGCCGGGGCCAAACGCGTAAACCCGGCCTTGGGCAGCTTGTCCAGCAACAGGGCCCGGTTGCGGGCATAATGGCGGACGTTGGCTTCCAGTTCCTCGGTGCAGTCGAAGGCCGCCATGCCCGCGTGTTGGGAAATGCCGGGCGGCGAGATGAACAGGTTCTGCGCCAGGCATTCGATGGCCCGATGCAGGTCCTTGGGCACGACCATCCAGCCCAGCCGCCAGCCGGTCATGGAATAGTATTTCGAGAAGCTGTTGATGACCACGGCGTCCCGCGTATGGGACAGCGCCGTCACGCCCGGCGCGCCATAAGTGATGCCGTGATAAATCTCATCGGAAATCAGACGAATGCCGCGTTCCCGGCAATGATCGACCAGTGCCTTGAACTCCGTCGGGGCGATCATGGTGCCCGCCGGGTTCGACGGGCTGGCGACGATGAGGCCGTCGGGGTCGCGGTCGAGGGCGCGCAGCCGCGCCACCGTCGGCTGGAAATTGTCTTCGAGGGTCGTCGGCAGGTCGATCACCTCGACCCCCAGGCCGGTCAGGATATTGCGGTACGCCGGGTATCCCGGCGACGCCAGGGCGACCCGGTCACCGGGGTCGAAGGCGGCCATGAAGGACAGCACGAACCCGCCGGACGATCCGGTCGTCACCACCACGTCCTCGGCATCCACGGCGACGCCATAGGCCCGGCCGTAATGGCGGGCGATGGCTTCGCGCAATCCCCAAACACCAAGTGCGTTGGTATAGCCGATGCGCTCTTGGTCGAGGGCTTGGCGGGCCGCTTCGATCACCTTGGAAGGAGCACTGGTGCCAGGCTGACCGACCTCCAGGTGAAGAACCTTTTCACCGGCGCGTTCACGTTCCTCGGCGGCGCGCATGACGTCCATGACGATGAACGGCGGCACTTGGCCGCGATTGGATGATTTCAACGCCATATGCCTGCGGCCGATCCCCGGCCTAGCGGTCGCCGACCGCGCCGAGCCCGAAGCCGCGCGGATCGGCGAAGGCGGCGCAGGCTTGCTTGTCGTTCGGCACGCCGCTGTCGCAATAAATGGCGTTGATGCGCACGCCCGAAGCCCCCGGATGCAGGGTATGGCCCAACGACCGCAACGCCGCCTGCTGGTCCTGCGGCAGGCCGGGTTCGATGACCAGGGCGTCCGTGCCCTCGGCGTAATAAAGCCGCGGGCCAGCAAGCACCGATTCCAGGCTCTGTCCGCCACCGGACACCCGAAGCGCCAGATCGGCGAGAGCTTCCGTGGCGCCGGGCCCGCCGGTCACCGTGGCGGCCATGAACACACGTTCCTCGTCTTTCTTGACGCGCGCCTCACCGACCAACAACAGCGGCGTCGCCGTCACCGGCGGCAGGCTGTCCTTGCCCGACGGCCGGGCCAAAAGAAACCCGAGCGAGGGCGCGATCTTGCCCGAACCGAAGGCCCCGTTCATGGACACGGTGCAGGCGACGGCCGAACCGAGCTGGTCGATCGCGACAATGCCCGTTGCATCGGCCCCCGGCGGCAGCGGGATCGCCGCGTCGCCTGTGGGCGGGCGTTGAGCATGGCGGTCTTCATCGAGCGTGCGGGCGATCAGGGCGTGGCGTTCGGCATCGACAAGATAATAGGCCGGCTGTGTCACAAGACCGTCCCGCCGAAGCCAGTCCGTGCGCCGCGCCTGGGCCGCCAGGGCCGCTTCGGCAAACAAATGCACGCGCGCGGCATCGTCGCGTTCGAAATACTTGGACTGGGCAAGAATGCCCGTCAGGTCCGCGGCGAGGGCGCCGCCCAGGACGGGGGGCGAAGGAAACAGGAATTGCGTGCGTTCGATATAGGGCAGCGTGATCGCGGGCCGGACCTCGGGCAGATAGGCGCGCATATCCTCGATGGTCAGCGCGCCGCCCTGACTGTTGGCGTCGTCGACGAAATCACGCGCCAGCTGGCCCTGGTAAAAATCGCCGACCCCGCGCACCCGCAGGCGGCCGAGCACGCCCGCAATGCGCAGACGGTCCATGCGGTCGCCTTCCTTGGCCAGGTTCGGCGACCCGGCCTTGCGGAACAAAGCCGTCACGTCGGGCAGCCCCGCCAGACGTCCGGCCTGCTGGCGCAAATCCATGGCGAAGGCGCGCGACACGATCCCGCCGAACCGCGCCAGGTTTTCCGCCGGCTGCACCACCTGGCCCCATTTCAGGCTGCCAAGGCGCGCATGAAGCACCGCGAACCCTCTGGGATTGCCCGGCACGGGCACCTTGCCCCGGTCGGCGCCGCCGGCACCCTGGGGAACCAGCGCCGGAAACGACAGCACGTCGTTGCGTTTGTTGACGTTGTCGCGAATGACGCAGACGCCGCCGCCGCCCAGGCCCGCATGGGTCGGCTTGGTCACCGCCAGGGTAAAGTACATGGCCGTCACCGCATCCGCCGCGGACCCGCCAGCCGACAGAATGTCGCGTCCAACAAGGGCGGCCTGCGGATCGTCGGCGGCGATGCCGCCCAGGAAACCGCGCACGAAGCCGGTCTCGCCCAACTGCTTGGTGTTTTCTTCCTTCTTATCGCCGAACGGGTTGGAAATCCCCCCCGAACAGCCGGCGACGAGCCCCGTGCAAAGCGCAACGGCCACTATCGGCATGGTGAATTGACGGGACCCCGGAGCGTGACTACGTTTAACGGGCCCGGAAACAGAAGGGAACGCGTCCCAACCGGCGCTGATTGCTTTGAAAAGCCGCATCTTTAAACCGTTGTTTTTGATCGTTGTTTTTGGCATCGGCCTGTGCTTTTGGTCGACGGCTTCCCTTGCCCAGCGCTTGTCGATGATTCGGGACGTCGAAATCGAAAATATCATCCAGGAGTACGCGACGCCAGTTTTCGAGGCCGCGGGGCTGAATCCCAAGTCCATCAAGACCTACCTCGTAAACGACCACCGACTCAACGCCTTTGTCGCGGGCGGCCAGAACATGTTCATCAATACGGGCCTGTTGATGCAGGCCGACGCCCCTGGGCAGGTGATCGGCGTGATCGCCCACGAAACAGGCCATATCGCGGGCAATCATCTGGCGCGGACCCACGAAGCCCTGTCGCGCACGGCGGCGGCCCAGATCCTGTCCATGATCCTGGGCAGCGCCGCGGTCATCGCCGGCGCGCCCGATGCGGGCGCGGCGATCCTGGGCGGCGGGCAAAGCATGCTCCAGCGGTCGTTCCTGGCCTACAACCGGGGCCATGAAGCGGCTGCCGACCAAGCCGCCATGACCTACCTGGACCGCACCAAGCAATCGACCAAGGGCCTGCTGGAATTCATGGGCAAGCTGGAATCCAACGAACTTCTGATCAACGCCAGCCGCGACCCCTATCTGCTGACCCACCCGCTGACCCGCGAACGTATCGACGCACTGGAAGCCCATGTCGAACGGTCCCCCTATTCGGACATCAAGGACGACCCGAAGCTGGTCGCCCGGCACGCGCGCATGCAGGCCAAGCTGCTTGCCTTTCTCACGCCGGGCCAGGCGCTGCGCAAGTTCAAGAGCGACGACACCAGCGTGCCGGCCCGCTATGCCCGGGCCATCGCCTTTTTCAGGACCGCGCGGATAGAAGAGTTTCTGGCCGCCATCGACAGCCTGATCGCCGAGCATCCGGACGATCCCTACTTCCACGAGATCAAGGGCCAGGGCCTGTATGAAAACGGCGACGCCAAGGGCGCCATGCCGTCCTACGCCAAGGCCGTGGAGCTGCTGCCGAAATCGGACCTGCTGCGCATGGAACTGGCCCGCGTCGAACTGGCGACCGAAGACCCCAAGGTTCTTGACGACGCCATCGAAAACCTGAAATTCGCCGCCCATTACGAGCGGTTCTCGCCGGGCATCTATCAACTTCTCGGCAACGCCTATTACAAAAAGGGCGATGAGCCGCGGGCCCGGCTTTACCACGCCGACGCCGCGTTCCTGCGGGGCGAAATGGAAAAGGCGATCTACAACGGCGAAGTCGCCGCCCGGTCGTTCACCGAAGGCAGTCCCGAATGGGTCCGCGCCAAGGACATCATCAACGCCGCACAGGTCCAGCAGCAGAAGCGGAAGGAACAATAGGCGTGGCACCGCGGCGGCGCCACGCGGCCGTGCGGATGGTTGTCGCGGCGGCGGTTCTGAGTGCGCTGTTGACCGGCTGCGTGACCGGCCCCCATGGCGGCGAACGGCCCGCCCCCGGACAGCCGGCCAGCGACATCCAGAACATCATGGCGACCCTGGGTCCCTCCCCCCTGTTCGCGGGTCTGGACCCGGGCGACCGCTGGCTGATCGTCGGCGACCCCTTGGGCGGCCGCGCGCGCATGGCGATGGATGAAGGCCTGCCGGTCGTCCACTTGTCGGCGGGACCGGACGACCTGATCCTGGGCCGGCGCATCGACCAACACCTTTTGGCCGCCCCCTTCCTGACCTGGAACTGGAAGATGTCGCCCCATGCCCCGCCCTACCATCCAATCCGCGTGATCGTCGGTTTCGCCGACACGTCGCGCCCGCTCGACCCCAAGGACGTGACCCTGCGCCGCCTGCCGGACGGCGTGCGGGTGCTGGAACTGGTGTGGAACGACAAGGCGCTGCGCCGCGGCACCATGGACATGCCCAAGGACGGAGCCCCCGCGCGCTATACCGTGCGCGGCGGCGAGGAAGCGCTGGGCAAACGCTGGCAGGAAGGCATCGACCTGATCTCTCTGCACGACACGGCCTGGCCGGGCCTGTCGACCAGCCATACCCGGATCGTGTTCGTCGCGGCGCGCGCCGCCGCCGCGCCGCCGGCCCGGCCCGGCGCATCCGTTCCGGCGGCTCTGATTTCCGACATTCGTCTGCTGCGCTGACGGGATCGTGACACGGCGGCGTCCGCGCCCGCTTGCCCCTTGCCGCGGTCTGGACCAATATGCGCCCACCATTTGGATAAGGAATGACCATGATCTTTCGGTTTGCCGCCTTGCCGGGCGTCTCGCTCATCGCCGCCGCCCTTGCCCTGGGCGCGGTTCTCGTCGCCCCGGCCGCACAGGCCCAGGACAAGACGCCCGCCATGGACCCGCAACAGCGCGGCGCCATCGAGACCGTCGTCCGCGAGTATCTCCTCGCCAATCCCGAGGTCATCGTCGATGCCATCCGCCTGTACCGCGAACGGGAACAGCAGGCCCAGGCGGACCAGGCGAAAATGGCGCTGTCGGCCCATAAGGACAGCCTGACCAACGACCCCAACGCCCCCGTCGCCGGGAATCCCAAGGGCGACGTGACGGTGGTCGAATTCTTCGATTACCACTGCGGCTACTGCAAGCGGGTGTTTCCGGTGCTGCGCGAACTCCTGGACTCGGACAAGAACCTGCGCTGGGTGTTCAAGGAATTCCCCATCCTGGGCCCGGAATCGGTGACCGCGTCGCGCGCGGCGCTGGCCGCCTGGAAGCTGAACCCGGCCAAGTACCTGGATTTTCATGCCGCCCTGATGGCGACCTCGGGCGGTCTGCCCGAAGACCGCATCCTGAAGATCGCCAAAACAGCCGGGTACGACACGGACAAGCTCAAGAAAGAGATGGCGTCCGATTCCGTCACCGCCGAGATCAACCGAAATCATCAGATCGCCGAAACCCTCGGCATCCGCGGCACGCCGGCCTTCATCGTCGGCGACGAACTGGTGCCCGGCGCGGTCGACATCGATACCCTGCGCCAACTGATCGCCAAGGCGCGCAAGGGCTAACCCCCCGTGGCTTGCCGCCAGCAGCTAGCCGCTAACCGCAGCTGGGTTCCGGCAGCGGATGGATTTCCTTAAGCGCCTGAATGACGACAAACCCGCCCAGGTCCATCTCCATGCGGCGCGGCACGCCGTTGTCCAGCAATTCCATGGTGAACTGGAAACTGGGCGTCGATTGCGGCTGTGTGCCCGTGGTTTCGAAATAGGCTGAGGACACGCGCCAACCCGGCCCGGTGCCCAAGGGCCCCCAGGCCGTCTGGAGGCCCTTGCCCTCACCCGTCTTGAAGCGGCCCGTGATCACGCTGGACATCAGCTGGGGGCCGATATCCTCGGTCCCGTCAAAGACATGAAACCGCACCTGTTTCTCGCCCGCCTGGGCGGCGGCCAGAAGCTTTCGGACCTGTCCGACCGGCAGGTAGGTGTCGTCGGGGATTTTCACCCTTTTGCCGTCCGGCTCCGCATAGACCGCTTCGCCGCCGGCCCCTTCGCGGGCGACCTCCAAACGGCCCTTCAGCCTGGTATCCTCGTCGCCTGCCTTGCTTTTGATGGTCGCGGCGAAACGATAGCGCGTGCCGTCCATCGATTCCCAACTGGTGAAGCGGATTTCCCGGTCGATCACCCCGCCCACTCGGGTCAGGATATGCATGACCATGTGTTCGGCGACGATCCAGCCGTCGCAGGTCCGCTCGACCGATCGGGTGACCAGGCCTTCGACTCCGTCATAGGGCACCTGTCCCGAAATGGGGCCGGGCAGAAGATGATAGACCGCCCTGTGCGGCACCAGATTGCCCGCCGCGACGGGGCTCGACAGCATTGCCAAGGCGATTATTCCGGCCGCGGCAAGCGCCGGGGCCACTCTGACTGTCATGATCGTCTCCACCCGATGGTTTGCGCAGAGGGGACGTATATCCCCGTCTTTCCGACGACCTTAGAGCCTCAAGCGCCGGGCCGTAAAGATGCCGGCCCGCACGGAACGCTGGATCGCTATCCCTGAAAAGGGTAGATTGTATACAATAAACAGGCCCAAAATGGGCCGGGAGGGCTCCGGCGCCCTGCACGACCTGGGAGGACATTCGACCGTGAAGATCACACCCCTTCATCCCGTTCTCGGCGCCGAGGTCACGGACATCGACCTTGCCGCCGAATTGACCGCGGCCCAGGTATCCGACATCCGCGCCGCGATGGACACCTACGGTGTTCTGGCGTTTCGCGGCCAGGCCCTGGACGACGCGCAGCAGCGGCGGTTTTCGGAAAACTTCGGTCCCCTGGAAACCAGCCGCAAGCTGCACCGCAAGGGATACGTCCCGCGCCTGGATCCGAAGATGAGCGACATTTCCAACCTGGATGAAAACGGCACCCCCCTGCCGAAGGACGATTTCCGCCTGCTCAACATGTACGCCAACCGTTTGTGGCACACGGATTCGTCGTTCAAACCCATTCCCGCCCGCTATTCGATCCTGGCGGCCCATGTCCTGCCCAAGAACGGCGGCGGCAACACCGAATTCGCCGACATGCGCGCGGCCTACGACGACCTGGACACGGCCACCAAGGCCCGCATCGAACATTACATCTGCATTCATTCCATCATGAATTCGCGGGAACGGCTGGGCTTCACCGATTTCGACGAGGGCGAACGCAAGGGCCTGCCGCCGGTCCGCCAGGTGCTGGTGCGCACCCATCCGGGATCGGGCCGCAAGAGCCTTTATCTGGCGTCCCACGCGGGCAGCATCGAGGGCCTGCCCGTGCCCGAGGGCCGCATCATCCTGATGGACCTGATGGAACACGCGACGCAGCCCAAATATGTCTACAGCCATGTCTGGCGGCCGGGCGACGTGGTCATGTGGGACAACCGCTGCACCATGCACCGGGGCCGATGGCACGATCCGGCGGATATCCGCGACCTGCGCCGGACCACCATTTCCGACGAGGTTCCGACCGTGCCCCAGGAAGCCCCCCGCCAGGCAGGGTGACCGGCGCCGCCCGGCACTTGATTACGGTTTCTTAATATAGCTGCGCGATCCTGTCCGCGCGTATTGGACAGGTCCGCCGTTCGGGCCGCCGCCGGGGAAAATTTGCATGCACGTCGCGGCCAACAATCACGTCACCCGCCCGACCCGCCATCCTTATCATCAGCCCGCCCACGGCCGGTACGGTAACCGCGCCTTCCACGGATCCGTGGAAAACGTCTCCGCCACGGGAGCCGCGATCGCCTTGGGCGAGGCCGGGGTGACGGTCGACAACGGCACGTTCGTCGACATGCATGTCGAGGGCCTGGGGCATCTTTCCGGCCGTGTCGCGCGGACCTACGATGGCGGTTTCGCGGTGCAGTTCGACACCGACGGCACGGACCTGGATGCCGTCGCCGAGGCGATTGGCCGGCTCGACCGCCACGCCTGAGCCCGCCGCTTCATTCGCGCACTACATACATTAGGATTCACCAAAATATAGACCAAAGTCAGGGTTACCCCCACGGCTTGGGTCGCTGTAGTCTTGTCTAATAAACCGACATTCTCCCCAATTCGTCGGAAGATCGAGACCACGGTGACATGAAAACCCTGCCTCCCATCGTGCTGGACGGCCAGATGCGACCTGTCGTGAGTACGGTTGCGATTGAGCCGGAAACGGTCGACGATCCGCATATCCAGGCCTGCATGGCGTACTGGTCCGACGTGAAGGGCGATGCCTTCGCGCCCAGTTGGGCGAACTTTCATCTGCATGAACTGCCGGCGCGGGTGTTGCCCTATGCGCTGGTACTCGATGTCGCGGGCGTTCCGGCGGAATTCACCTACCGCTACTGGGGGTCGGGGCATACCCACTATCATCGACGCGATTACACCGGGAAGAAATTGACGGACATGGCCGACGCCTGGTCCGCGACCCTGCTGACGCGGCAATACATGGCCGTGTTCGAAGTCCGCCGTCCCCTGGTCTTTCTCAACACCTACGAAGGGGTGGAAGAACCCCTGCGGTCGTTGCGCATGCCGCTGTCCGAAGACGGTCACGCCATTACCCAGATGTTCGCCTTCGTCGGCCGGCGGGACGTCACCGAAACTCTGAAAAATCTATTCACACCATCACCGGATTACAGCGGCTAGTCGCACTGTGTTATCGGCCGTCCCGCCGCGCCCGCTTGCCAGCCTCCGTCACCTTGCGTAGGGTCACCGGATCGACATCCGGGAGGAACACCACTCATGACTGAACGAAAGCGCGCGGCCCTGGTTACGGGGTCGGGGAAGAATATTGGCCGGGCCTGTGTCTTGGCGCTGGCGCGGGACGGTTTTAACGTCGTCATCAACGGATCCAGCGACCGGGCGTCCTGCGACGCCACCGCCGACGCCGCGCGGGCCTTGGGCGCCGACGCCCTGGTGATCATGGCCGACGTCGGCGACAAGACCGCCTGCGACGCCATGGCGGCCGAGGCCATCGGCCATTTCGGCGGCATCGACGTGCTGATCAACAATGCCGCGATCCGGCCCAGCCACAGCTTTCTCGACATCACCGACGAGACCTGGGAACGGGTGCTGGACGTCAACATGAACGCCGCCTTCCGTCTGGCCCGCGCCTGCCTGCCCGGCATGGTCGACCGGGGCTGGGGCCGCATCGTCAACTTCGCCGGCATGAATGCCATCCACGGCTACAACGGCCGCGCCCATGTCAGCGTGTCCAAGCACGGATCCTGGGGGCTGACCAAGGCCCTGGGCAAGGAGTTCGGGCCCAAGGGCATCACCACCAACATCATTTCGTCCGGCCCCATCGCCGGCGACCATTCGGATCCCGCCATGGCCGAGCATATCGCCTCCATGAAGGCGCGGGTGCCGGTGGGCCGCCTGGGCACGCCCGAGGAGATCGCCGGCATGATCGCCTATCTGGTGTCCGACCAGGGCGGGTTCATGAACGGTCAGCTGATCCAGATCAACGGTGGGACGGAAACCTGAGCGAACGGACGCTCCCGGACCCGGCCGGATGGCTTTACCTTTGGTTTTTTGCTAAGAATTTTCGGTACTTGGCGGAAACGAGGCAGCGATGCGGCTGATCCGGGGGGCTTCCCTGTTCGTGATGGCCTGGGCCGCGGTGGCGGCCCAGCCCGCGCACGCGCAAACACCCGACTGCGCCGACGGCGCGCTGCCCGCCGCCATGCGCGTGTTCGCCTGCACGCAAGCCATCACCCAGGATGAGACCGATCCCGAGAAACTCGCCGACCTGTACATCAACCGGGCCGACGCGCTGATCGACGAGGGTTTCCTCGACAAGGCGCTGAGCGACCTGAACAGCGCCGTGCGCCTGACCCCCCGCCGCAAACGCGTGCACTTCCTGCGCGCCCGCATCAACCATGCCGCCGGGCGCGACGCGGTGGCGCTTGCCGACGCCGACGCCGGCCTGAGGCTCGATCCCCGTAATGCCGACGCTTTAGCGCTCCGCGCGCGCATCCTGATCGCCCTCGGCCGCCATGGCGACGCGGCGGAAAGTGCGTCCCGGGCGCTTGATGCCGTCCCCCGCCATGTCGGGGCCTTGATCCAGCGTGGCGCCGCCCATCTGGCCCAGGGCCACCACCAGCTTGCCCGGGCCGATCTTAACGCCGCCGTCACCCTGGCCCCGGAAAACGGCGAGGCCTTGCAGGTGCGCGGCGCGTTGTTGCGCCGCATGGGTCTGTATCGTCTGGCCATCGCCGATCTGGACCTGTCGATCCGCCAATTGCGCCGCCCCCTGGAAAGCTACCGCGAACGCGGCCTCGTCCATATGGCGACCGAGGAATTTGAGCTGGCCGTCGCCGATTTCGGCGAGGCCCTGGAAATGGCGCCCACGGATGCGGAACTCCTGCGTCTGCGCGGACAGGCGCATCTCGCCGACGGCAATCTTGCGGCCGCGCGCGCCGATCTTTCGGCGTCGCTCGAAGCCGATCCCATGACACCGGCGACCTGGACCGCCCGCGCGGAAGCCTTCCTCAAGATGGAACAACTGCAACTGGCCCTCGACGACGTCGATCAGGCGATCGCTCTCGCCCCGAAGGACAGCCGCCACCACATGCTGCGCGCCCGCATCCACCTGCGCCAGGACGAGACCGGATTGGCGCTGGAAGACCTCGACGCCGCCATCGCCGCCGATCCCGGCAATGCGGACGCCCGGTTCATGCGCGCGGAGCAATTGTTCCAGCTTGAAACCTTCGCCGGTGTGATCGCCGACATGAACGCGGTCCTGCGCCGGGAACCGACCCACACGGCGGCCCTGGTCATGCGCGGCCAGGCCTATTACCGGCGGGGCGATCCGCACCATGCGGTGCAGAGCATGACCGCCGCCCTGGCCCTGGCGCCGGACAACGGCGTCGCGCGCCTGATCCGGGGGTCCGCCTACCGCGATCTCGGCGATGCGGACCGCGCCCTGACCGACCTCGATCGTCTGTTATTGGAAGACCCGGCCAATCTGGCGGCGCTCGACCTGCGCGCCGCCCTGCACGCCGCGGCCGCCCGCCCGGCCAGCGCCCACCGCGACCTGACCCGCATTCTCGAGGACCGCCCCGACGCCCTGGACCTGCGCCGCCGCCGGGCCGCCGCCGCCCAGGCCTTGGGCGATTATGCCGGCGCCATCGCCGATCTGAACCAGGTTCTGGCCGCCCACCCCGGTGACCCCGAAGCCCTTTTGGCCCGTGGCGAGGCGCAACTGGCGGCCGGGCATGCGGACGCCGCCGTCGACGACGCCACAGCCGCCATATCCGAAGGCACGCGCGGCGGCGACACGGACGTCGCTGCCCTGATCCTGCGCGGCCGCGCCTACCGGCGCCTCAACCAGACGGAGGCCGCCGTCGCCGACCTGGACCTGGCCCAGCGCATGCAACCCTATCAGGCCCGCGCGCTGCGGGAAAAAGCCCGCGCGTTGTTGTTCGGCGGGCGCTGGGGCGAGGCCTCGGCCGCCTATGAACGGCTGGTTCCCCTGGGCCCCGGCGAGGCCGAACCGCATGGTGTTCTGGCGTTTCTGCGGCTCCGCACGAACGACCTTGCAGGGGCCGAGGCGGACATTGCGCGCGGGCTGGCCGCCGCAGCCAACGATCCCTGGCTGCGGACCCTACAGGCGGAAGTCATGCTTCGTCAGGGCAAGCCCGAACAAGCGGCGATTGCCGCCTCCACCCTGATCGCCGAAGCAAAACCGACCTCCCTGTTGCTGCGCATTCGGGGATTCTCCCGGCTGGCGCTGAACCGCATCGACGATGCGCTGGCCGATTTCACAAAGGCGACGGAGATCAATCCGGGCGACGCCGCGGCCTGGGCCGGGCGGGCGGAAGCGGAGAAAACCCTGCGCCTCTATAGCGATGCGGCCCAGCATTTCACCCGTGCCCTTGATATCGATGGCAGCTTCGCCGCGGCCCACCTGGGCCGCGCCAACGTGCATGCGGCGCGCACCGACGCCGAGGCCGCCGGACGCGACCGTGCGGCGGCATTACGCATTGACCCGGACCTTGCGTCGGACGTAGACAAGCCCGGCGGCTGGCGGCTGGGCAATCGGCTGACCCTGGCCGACCTGCCCTTCTCGTCGTAACCCCCGCGACCGACCCACCGTTTACAGACCGGAACATGGACGCAGAACAGCAATTCCAGGCCGCCGCCCAGATGTACCAATCGGGTGATTTTCCCCGCGCCGAGGCGGGATTGACGGCGCTGGCGCTGGCCGTGCCGAACAATCCCAATATTCTGCATCTCCTGTCCCTGGCGCAGCTTCGTCAGGACAAGGCGGATGCGGCGGCGGACAATCTGAAAAAACTGACCGATCTGGTTCCCGACTCGGCCGAGGCCCATGACCTGCTCGGCTGCGCGCTGCGCCAGTCGGGCCGGGTCAATGCCGCGATCCGGCATTTCCGCAAGGCCTTGAACATCGCCCCGAACGCCGCGAACATCCATTACAACCTGGGCAACGCCTACCGCGACGACCGCCAGATTCCCCTCGCGGCGGAACATTTCAAGCGGGCCGTCGACCTGGACCCGGATAACCTGAACGCGCTGTTCAATCTGGGGCAATGTCACTACAACCTGTCCCAATTGTCACAAGCGGCTGAGGTTATGCAGCGCGTCGTCGACCGCGCGCCCAACGACCTCGAGGCCCGCGTCCTTCTGGCCCGGGCCCACTACTTCAGCAAACGCTACGCACAAACCCGTAAAATCCTTGAGAGCGCCCTGACGCTGACCCAGGACAACCCAGAGGTGCTGGGATTCTATGCCGACCTCATGGCGGAGATGGGAGATTTTCAGACCGCGGTCGACTACTACGGCCGGCTGCTGGAAAAACAGCCCGGCGATCCTGATACGCTGCGCCTGAAGGCGGCGGCGATGTACGCTATGGGCGATGCCGAGGGTGCCATCGATCATTACCGCAAGGCCACCGAAGCCGCCCCGGATGCCCCGGTCACCTGGGCCGATCTGGGGCGCCTGCTGGAAGGCATGAACCGGTCGGACGACGCCTGGGCGGCGATCACCCCGGCACTGGACAAGCATCCGGGCGATCCCGCGCTAAATCTGGTGGCCGCGCGCCTGGAACGGCGGGCGGGCGCCCCCGACAAGGCTCTGGCCCGGCTCAACGGCCTTGATCCCGCGGCGCGGAAGACCTCGTCGGCGGCAGCCGATATCCATTTCGAAATGGGCGCGCTTTACGAGCGGCTCGACCGCCCGGGCGACGCGATTGAAAATTTCGAGAAGGGCAACGCCTTCCTGACTGGCGACGGAAAGGCCCTGGCCATGTTCCGCACCCGGTCGGACGAATATCTGGAACGCCTCAAACGGGCTTACGAAAGTCCCGCCGCCCCGTCCGCGGCGACGCTTGCCCCCACCGCCGGAAGCGACCGGGCCCCCGTGTTTCTGGTCGGTTTTCCCCGCTCGGGCACGGCGCTGCTGAATCAGGTATTGGCGGCCCACCCCGACATTCAGGTGCTGGAGGAGAAGGCGACCCTGTCCGTGGTGCGCGACCACCTTCTGGCGCGCGGGGACGATTTCCCCGCCAACCTGTTCGACATTCCGGAGGCCGAGCTTGCGCCGTTGCGGGCCCTCTACTACCAGGCCGTGGACCGGTTGGTCACGCGCGGCCCGGACACCCTGTTGGTCGACAAGCTGCCGCTCAATATCCTCGACGCGGGCCTGATCCACCGCCTGTTTCCGGATGCCGGATTCATCCTGGCCCAGCGCCATCCCTGCGATGTTTGTCTCGACTGCTTCACCCATCCCTTTGCCTTAAGCGAAGGCGCCGCCCATTTCACACGCTTGGACGACACCGTCGGCTTCTACGAACAGGTCATGTCCCTGTGGCAGACGCAGTGCGAGACCCTGGCCCTGAATGTCCATGAAGTCCGTCATGAAGACCTGGTTGCCGGGCATCAACAGACCGCGCGGAAACTTTTGGAATTCCTGGGTGTTTCCTGGAATGACGGAATCCTGACGCCGCTTGACGCCGCGAACGGGGTTGCGATGCCCGTCGACCGTTGGCGCACCTTCGAAATCCACATGGCGCCCTACCAGCAGCGCCTGCGTCCGTTCATCAAGGGATTCGGCTACGCCGACGCCGGGACCTGAGCCCCGGGGGCGTGAAATCCTGGTATTCCCCCGGGACCGCCCCCATTTTAAGATAAGCCCATCGCTTCATCGGCCTCTTTCCCATCGGCACCGGCGCCGGCATCGGATGGATCGCGAGCCGACGACCAAACCATGACTTGGGGATCAGACGAACAATGCGAAAGTACCTGACCATCGACCTTGCCACCCGCGACATCAAAAGCGAGGAGTTGTCCGGCGAAGCCCTCGCCCGCGCCGGGCGCTATCTGATCGCCAAGACCCTGGTCGACCGCGGCCTGGCCAACATCGACCCTATGGGACCGGAAAACCCCCTGATCTTTTCCGCCGGCCCGTTCGCCGGGACCAACTTCTCCAACGCCAACCGGATCAGCGTGGGCTGCAAAAGCCCGCTGACCGGCGGGATCAAGGAATCCAACGGCGGCGGCACCATGGCCTTCGCCATGGGCCAGATCGGCATCGCCGGGATCACCCTGGAAAACCAGTCCGACGACTGGGTCGTGATCCGCATTCCCCTGGAAGGCGACATCACCTTCGAGGACGCCACCCCTTATCTGGGCAAAGGCGTGTTCGAAACCGCCGACATGCTGTTCGAAAAATACGGCGACAAGGTCAGCTTGGGCATCTGTAGTCCGGTCGGCGAATACGGCGGTCTGATTTCCGGCATCGTGTTCACGGACCCCGAAGGCCGGCCGACGCGCATTTCCGCGCGCGGCGGCGTGGGTGCCGTCATGGGCTCGAAAAAAGTCAAGGCCATCGTCTGTGACAAGCACAAGATGCCCGACTTCCACGAACGCAAGAAGCTGATGCAGTCGATCAAGACCTACGGCGGCATGATCAAGGACGACCCGGCAACCCAAAACCTGGGCGCCCGCGGCACGGCCCTGGTCGCCGACGTCATCAACCATCTGGGCGGCCTGCCGGTGCGCAACTTCTCGTCCGGACAGTTGGTCGACACGGCCAAGGAACGCCTGAAGATGGGCGGCGACTACATCCGCGAACAGAACCTGGAACGCGGCGGGGAAACCACCCATGCCTGCATGCCCGGCTGCATGATCAAGTGCTCCAACGTCTATGCCGACGAAGACGGCAACGAACTGGTGGCGCCGCTGGAATACGAGACCATCGGCCTGCTCGGCACCAATTGCGGGCTGACGCATCCGGACCAGGTGGCCCGCCTCAACGCGGTCGCCAACGATCTGGCCATCGACACCATCGAGACGGGGGCCCTGCTGGGCGCCTTGATGGAGGCCGGCCAGGCCGAGTGGGGTGACGAAGCGTTCATGATGGAAGCCCTCGCCGACATGCGCGACGGCAACGAGCGCGGCCGCCTGCTGGCCCAGGGCACGGCCCGCGTGGCCGAGCATTTCGGCATCAAGCGCGCGCCGGTGATCAAGAAGCAGTCGATCAGCGCCTACGATCCCCGGGTCATCGAAGTCACGGGCATCTCCATGATGCTGACGGCCCAGGGCGCGGACCATACCACCGGCAACCTGCCGACCTTCGAATGCGCCGGCAAGTCGACCGAGGAACTGACCCTGGAAAGCCTGAAGATCCAGGCCAAATGCGCCGCCGTGGATTCCCTCGGCCTATGCGTGTTCGGGCGCTCCGTCACCAACATGAACCCGGACCTGATCGTCACCGCCATCAACGACGCCGTCGGCACGACGTTCGAACCGGAATTCTTCGACCGGCTGGGCAAGGAAACCCTGGTCCTTGAGGAAACCTTCAACAAGGCCGCCGGCTTCACCGGCGCGGACGACGAACTGCCCGATTTCTTCTATCAGGAGCCCCTGGCCCCGACCATGAAGATGGCCCGCCATCATTTCGCGGAAGTGAACCGCATTCGCGACCGCTGGCTTTCGGAATAACGGCGGGGGATCGGCCATGAGCTGGCAGCCCGCCGACGACCCGCAGTGCAAGGACGCGCCCGACGACGGCGTGATCGCCCTGGTCATCACGCCCAAGGAACATGACATCGGCGGCCTGATCGTGCGTCGGTCCCTGCCGTCTTCCCTGCGTCGCAGCGTCGGACCCTTCGTGTTCCTGGACCAGATGGGTCCGGCGGTGTTCAAGCCGGGACAGGGCATCGACGTGCGCCCGCATCCGCACATCGGCCTCGCCACCATCACCTATCTGTACGATGGCGTGATCGGCCACAAGGACAGCCTGGGTTTCGACCAAGCGATCCGCCCCGGCGAGATCAACTGGATGACCGCCGGCCGCGGCATCGTCCATTCCGAACGCACCCCAGGCGACGTTCGTGCCGCGGGCGGCCCGCTGTTCGGCCTACAGGCCTGGGTGGCGCTGCCCATCGCGTTCGAAGAGACGGAGCCTTCCTTCGTTCACTATCCGGCCGACGCCCTGCCCCGCTGGCGGGACGGCGGGGCGGATGTCGCGCTGATCGCCGGCACCATGTCCGGGCGGACCTCGCCCGTGGAATTCTTCTCGCCGATCTTCTATGCCGATCTACGCCTGGCCGCCGGGGCCGTGTTCACCCTGCCGCCCGACCATGCGGAGCGCGCGGCGCATGTCGCCGAGGGCCGGGTGACGATTGACGGTCAGACCTTCCAAGCCGGGCAGACGGTGGTTTTCCGCGAAGGCCCGGATGTGGTCATCACCGGCCAAACGGCGGCCAAGGTCATGGTCCTGGGCGGCGCACCGCTGGACACCGCACCCGATGCGCGGCTGAACCAGCCCCGTTTCATGTTCTGGAATTTCGTGTCCCATTCATCCGCCCGCATCGAGCAGGCCAAGGACGATTGGAAGAACGGCCGGTTCGCGAAAGTACCCGGCGAGACCGAGTTCATTCCCCTGCCCGAATAGAACGCCCGTCAGTCGTCACCGCATCCCATTGACGCCGCGCGTATCATCGAGCTGGAGACACGGTCGAGCGCCTCATCCAGGGAATTCAGGTTTCCCTGAAGGTTTCGCATCTCCGCCTGCTGCTCGGCGATGGCTTCCGCCAGACCGCGGCTTGCATCCCTAAGACGTTGGCGTGCCTTGATATCTTCGGGCGATTGAGGGCCTTGAATGACGACACGGCGATTCATCACATTACCTTCGATCTATTGTCTATCCCCAAGCGCCGCCGTATACACGATACACGGCATAGGCCAGCGACACCTCCCGACATTGGGCGAACGCGGCGCCCAGGGCTGTGACCACAATCACTGGAATAATAATAATATGCAACAATCTTCGGCCCGGCGCCGCACGGTGCCGCGCTGCTTGACCGCGGCGCCTTAGGTGCGTTTGCGTTCGCCCAGAATGTTCAGGAAATTTCCCGCGAAGATCACGGCGGCCCCGCCGAGGACCCAGGGGTCCAGGGGCTCTCTATAGAACAGCAGCCCGGCAACCGCGATCAGCGGCAGGCGCAGGAATTCCATGGGCACGACGACGATGGCGTCTGCCTCGGCAAAGGCGCGGGCAAGGCAGTAATGGGCGCTGAGCCCGGTGATGCTGACCGCCAAGATCCAGGGCCACATGGCGGCCGACGGGTTGACCCAATCGAACAACGACGGGATCAGACCAAGCGGCAACTGCACCAGACACATGTAGAATACGATGGCGAGCGCCGTATCCGTGCGCGTCAGCTTCTTGGTTAGGGTATAGGCGAAGGCATATCCGACGGCCGCCATCAGCACGGCCAGGGCTGCCGGGCTGATCGTCACCAAACCGGGCCGCACGACGATCAGGATGCCGGCGAAGCCAATGGCCACAACCAGGGCCCGCCTGGGTGTGATCCGTTCCTTCAGCAGCAGCGGGGCCAGCAGCGTCGCCCACACCGGCATGGTGAATTCCAGCGCGAAGACCTGGGCCAGCGGCAGCACGGAAATGCCGTAGAACCAGCCGAATTGCCCGATGTAATGGGCGACGTTGCGCAGGATTTGCAGGCCCGGCTGATGGGTCGCCAGATGATGCCGTCCCACCCGCCAGATCACGGCCAGAATGATCATCAGGCCGATGGCGCTGCGGAAAAACAGAATCTGTAGAGTCGACAATTCCGCCGACAATTCGCGTCCGGCGATGGCCATGAGCGCCAGGGACGTGAGCGTCCCCAGCATCCAAAGTGCTGCCCTCAGGACCGGCGGCATGGTGGGCAGCCTCCTGCGTCCGGGTCTAGAAGTGCAGCGTCAGATCGCGCGGATTGGCCATGCAGGCAGCGACGTCGAGGGCCTGTTCCTTGGACAGCTTCGGCTGCTGACGCAGACCGATGTTCATGCGGATCGCCTGTTCGTATTCGGCAAGCCCCGCGCTGAGCTCCGCCGCCGCCTTCTTGCGCCAGGCAATGTCGTTGTCGTACGCCGCCTGGGCATCAGCCAGGGCCTTCAACGATTTTTCCACGTCGGGCTTGTCGCCGCGCATGGCGCGGCGGGCGTCCGCCAACGGTTTCTGGATTTCACGGGTACCCGGCACCTCGCGCATGACCTTCTCGACCTCATTGACCGCGTCCATCGCCTTCTCGGGATCGGCCGCGCCGGTGACGGCGGCAGGCAGGCCCGCCAGGTCCTTGCCGAGCGCCGCCAGGGCAGCCGCCCCGGCGATCACCTTGGTGACCTCCTGGAGCGGCTCATAGGCGCCGTCGACGTTGCGTTCATACAACCGGATGGCAAGCGTCTCCGCCTTCTGCAGTTTGGCGAAAGCCGCGTGATCCGCCCGCCAGTTGTCGGGAACCTTTGCTTCGTAGACTTTGATCTCGGCCCGCAGTTCCTCGATCTTTGCTTCCAGTTTTTGCTTCCGCGCCTCACCCCGCTCGTTCCGGGGAAGTTGGCGGATGGTCGTCTGGAGATACTTGATCTCTTCCTTCAGGCGGCGTGCCTGACGCTGGGTTTCGCGCACCTCCACATGCAGCGGCAGGTACCCCGGCGTGGCCTCGTCGATGATCTTTTGCGTCGCGCGGATTTTGGCGACCAGATCGAACGTCTTCTCCGCCTTGTCGAAGCTACTCTTCAGGTCGCCGCGAAGTTCGCCGGGAAGCGGCGACAGATCCAGCGTCCTGGCCTTGGCGATGGCGGCGCGCAGGACGTCGCCCTTGGCGTCATAGACCTTGAACAGATGGTCCTGCACGCAGGATGACAGCGCCGGGTTGCGCGGCGGCGGCGCCGTTTCCGACGTCAGGCTCACGCGCTGCGGCAGATAGTTCACCAACTGCGGCGTCAGGCCGACGATGACAAGCGCGACCAATTGCAGACAGATGAACGGTACCACGCCCTTATACATCTGGACGGTCGATACGCTGGGCGGGGCGACGCCGCGCAGATAGAACAGGGCGAAGCCGAAGGGCGGCGTCAGGAACGAGGTCTGAATGTTCAGACCGATCATCACGCCCAGCCAAACGGCGGTGATGTTGGCTGAGGGATCCATGAGCAGGATCGGCGCCACGATGGGCACCACCACGACGGCGATTTCGATGAAGTCCAGGAAGAACCCCATGATGAAGATGACCAGCATGACGATGGTGAACTGAGCCCAGAATCCGCCGGGCATGCCGGTCAGAAATTCGCGCACCAGTTCCTCGCCGCCGAACGCACGGAACGCGGCGGTCAGCATGGCGGCGCCGATCAGGATGATGAACACCAGGGCCGTGGTCTTGGCGGTTTCAACCATCACGCCTTGCAGCGTGTCCTCGATCTTCAATGCCCGCCAGCCGCTCCAGCCGATGGAAAAGATAAGCGTCGCCGTGAAGATCAGGCCGAGCACCAGACCGACTCTGTCGAAATCGCTGTTGATCGACTTGATGTTGATCTTGAAATACGTGCTGACGACCGCGAGCGCGACCAGGGACACCAGGGCGATGATCGCCGGGTAATAGGCGTTCCGGTGGCCGTCACGCAGGCGGTATCCGCCCATGATCAGCGCCCCCGCCGCACCGATGGCGCCGGCCTGGTTGACCGTCGCGACGCCGGTGATGATGGAGCCCAGGACCAGGAAGATCAGGGTCAGCGGCGGCACCAGGGTGACGAACACCTTGACCATGAACGCGCGGTCGAGGGCCCCCTCGCGATGCACGGCGGGCGCCATTTTAGGCTTGAAAAAGGCCAGAATCAGGACATAGGCCATGTACAGGCCGACCAGAACCAGACCCGGCACGAAGGCACCGAGGAACATTTCGCCGGCGCTGGTCGATGTCACGTCGAAGCCCGACGGCATCAGCAGATTGCCCGTCGATTCCTTGAACAGTTCCTTGCGCGTGGTCGATGCCTGATCGACGGCGCTGGCCAACTGGTCCGCCAGGATGATCAGCACGATGGACGGTGGGATGATCTGGCCCAAGGTGCCGGACGCGGCGATGGTGCCGGTCGACAGGGAATTGGCGTATTTGTTGCGCATCATCGCCGGCAACGAGATCAATCCCATGGCGACGACGGTGGCGCCGACGATACCTGTCGTCGCGGCTAGAAGGGCGCCGACGAAAATCACCGAAATCCCCAGCCCGCCCGGCACCGGGCCGAACAGCTGCGCCATGGTCACCAGCAGGTCTTCGGCCAGTTTCGAGCGTTGCAGCATGATGCCCATGAAGATGAACAGCGGGATGGCGATCAGGGTGTCTCGTTCGGCCTCCCAATAGACGCCGCGGAAGTTGGTGACGCCGGCGCTGAGCCATTGCCACGCCCCGCCCTGGGCGAAATAGGCGTCGACGTTTCCGGCGAACAGCCAACCGCAAAGGGCCGCCAGGGTAATCGTGATGATGGCCGAACCCGGCAGCGCGAAGGCGACCGGAAAGCCCACGCCCAGCGCATAGGCCATGGTGATCATGAGAATGACGAGGAAGACGAGTTCCATTGAGTAGCGGCCCCTGTCGCTTACTGGATCGTGTGGCTTGTATGGTCGCGGCCGCCGGGCTCATCCCGGATGTCCGCGACGGCGTCCATCATGTAGCTGACGAACTGAATCATCATGGAAATGGCGAATACGGCCAAGAAGCCCGCCATCATGTACTTCACATACATGGAGAAACCGGTCTGGGTCGTTTCCCAGGTCAGGACCGGCGAATTGATCACCGCGTTCTTGCCGCCCATGCCGACGATCAGAATGACCCAGCAAAGCGTGATCCCCAGGACCACCGAGCCGAAGGCGTTGACCATCCCTTTACGCCGGGAATCGAAGGCGGCGTAGAACACGTCGACCCGCACATGGCCTTCCTCGATCAGCGTATAGGCGCTGGCGAACAGGAACAGGGCCGCGTACCAGAACCGCACGAGGTCGCCCATGAACACCTGTTCGTAGGAAAAGATGAAGCGGGTGATGACGATCAGCAGTTCGGCGATGACGATCAGCAACGCCAGCCAGGTAAAGCCCAGCGTGCGCGTGAAAAACGCCGTGACCATGGCGGCAGCGGTCAGCGGCAGATGCACGTAGGGGCCGCGGAACTGCGACTTGCCGAGTTCGAGCGCAAGCGCATCACCGAACACGGCGGGCAACAGACCCTCGACCCGCATGAATGACAGGATCGCGTCGACCACGCCGATGTACAGCACGGCGAAATAGGCCATGCGGATCAACAACGCGTTGAAGTCGGAAATTCGCTGGCTGTCCTGGCGCAGGGTGCGCGAACAGCTTTTCACCGTATAGATCGCCGCGGCGGCGATGCCGGCCACATAGGCCAGCAACTGCACCCAGGACAGCGGCGATGACGTGGTCGCGGCACCGTGCAGGCCAAGGCTCAGGGCAGCGCCTTCGCCCGGCCAGCCGTGCCAGAAGGTGAGATAGTTATTAATCAAGAAAACAAGCAGCGCGGACAGCATCGCCCAGCCGAAAAAGCGGACGGCGATGGTCGTGCGTGGCGACACCTCGGGCGAAACATTCCCGCCGGTCGCGTCAATTGTCATTTGTTCGGCGGCCATGAACAGGCAATCCCTTGTCCCAATTCCCCACAAGAACAAGCCCGGGCGGATAAGGATGGGACGGGGCCATGCCCCGTCCCACCTTAATACCCGGTTATGTGGGCAATTAGACCTTGATGCCCAGGACGCGGTTGCGCTGGTTGATGTAGCCGGAGTCGGCCAGGATCATCCAACGGCCGAGGTCGGCGCGCGAGGTCAGGAAGCTGTCGTGGATCTTCTTGGCCAGCGGGCTGTGCGCCTGCACTTCGGCGAAGACTTCTTCGGCGGCCTTGCCGAAGGCGTCATACACGTCGTCGTTGAAGGCACGCACCTTGACGCCGTGATCGTTGATCAGCTTGTTCAGGTACGTCCCGTTGTTGGCGTTGGTTTCCGCCATCTGGTGGGAATTTTCTTCATGGCAGGCGGCTTCGATGATGGCCTGATCCGTCTTCGACAGACCGTCCCACCACTTCTTGTTCATGCCCATGTGCAGCTGCGAGGCCGGCTCGTGCATGCCCGGATAGTAGTAGTACTTGGCCGCTTCATAAAACTTCATGAAGTAGTCGTTGTAGGGACCGACCCACTCCGTCGCCTGGATGGAGCCGGAAACCAGGTTTTCATAAATCTGGCTGCCCGGCAGGGACACGGTCGAGGCGCCCAGCTTGGCCAGCACGTCGCCGCCCAGGCCCGGGATACGCATCTTCAGGCCCTTGAAGTCGGCGGCGGAATTGATTTCCTTGTTGAACCAGCCGCCCATCTGGCAGCCCGTATTGCCGCAGGGGAAGCCCTTGATGCCGAAACCGGCCGCCAGCTCGTCATGCAGCTGCTGACCGCCGCCGTACTTCATCCAGGCGTCCATTTCCGCATAGGCGAAGCCGAACGGAACGGCGGTGAAGTAGGCCCAGCCCGGGTGCTTGCCTTTCCAGTAGTAGTCGGCGCCGATGTAGGCCTGGGAATTGCCCGAGGCCACTTCGTCGAACGAATCGAAGGCGCCGACGCGTTCGCCGGAGGCGAAATATTTGACCTGGATGCGGCCATCGGTCAGGACCGGGATGCGGGCGGCAAGGCGCTGCGCGCTGAGGCCCAGACCCGGGAAGTCGCGCGGCCAGGTGGAGACGATGATCATCTCCTTGCGGCCCTGCGACAGAGCAGGCTTGGCAAGCGTCACGGCAGCCGCGCCGGCGACACCGGCAACTGCGGATTTTTTAAGAAACTCGCGTCTTTTCATGAAAATTCTCCCTGTTGGCGTGGTAGGCGTAGTAGGCAAATTTATTTATTGAGTGCGATTTTGCACAGGCGCATACCCGTTGGCTACAGCCAATTGACATTAATGCGACATATTCATGCAGCCTGACGCACAGTCGCGCATTTGACCATTAATTAAGCAAAAATCGATGATTTTCAGCGGTAATCCGGCACTTTCGGGGAAAATCAGGCCCTCGAACTCGGCCCGGCATGCCGGGCGGCATCCGTGAAACCTGCGGCCGGAGGCTGCTGGAATTCATTCTGGCCTCGCCTAAAAGATAATGATAATTAATCGCAACTTAATCGGCGCCGAAAGGGCGGCGCCAATCATTTCACCTGCGGGGCCGGCATGGCGACGGACAGCCAACGCGACCTTCTGACCCAGATATTCCAGGCCCAGCGACGCGCGCTGATCGGCACGCTGTACCGCATGGTGGGCTGCCTGCACACCTCGGAAGACCTCGCCCACGACGCCTATCTGCGCGTCGCCAAGGCGGCCCGCGAACGGCCGGTCACCCATCTGCAGGCATTCCTGTACCAGACCGCGCGCAATCTCGCCCTCGACCACCTGCGCCGCGAGCGCCTGCGCGGCACCTTCATGTCAGAGACCCCCGACGGCACCACCGATGCCGTCGCCGCCCCGCAGCCGTCGCAGGAAACGGCGATGATGGACGCCCAGAACCTGGCCCAAGTCGAGGGCGCCCTGGCGACCTTGCCGGATCGCGCGCGTCGGGCCCTGATGTTGTCGCGTCTGGAGGGCCTGACCTATCCCGAGATCGCCCGCCGCCTGGGGGTGTCCGAAAACACGGTCTACAACGACATCCGCGCCGCCCTGGCCCGCTGTCTTGCCGCCGTGGATGACGGAGGCATGACGTGAGTCTTCGCAAGAATATTTTGGGAGAATCCGCCCCTTCATCCGTCTCGTCTATATCCGCGGCGTCATCCGCGGACGGCAACCCGCGACGCATCACCATGACCCATGACGATGAAAACCCCGATCACCACACGGCCATGGCCGAGGCCTTGGATTGGTTCACGCGCCGTCAATCGGGGACGATGACGTCGGACGAGGCAGGCACCTTCGACGCCTGGCACGCCGCCCATCCGGACAATGCCCGCGCTTATGAGCGCGTGGCCGGACTTTGGACCTCGCCGGAATTCGCCCAGGCCGTGGAAACCCAAGCACCCGCAATCACGCCCCCGCCCCGCGCTGCCCGCCCCCGCGCCGCGTTGCGCCCGGTGCTGGCCCTGGCCGCCGCCCTGGTTCTGGCCATCGGCCTGGGCCATCTGCTCGGCGGCGATCCATTCCAAGCATCTGCCGACCATGGGACGGAAACGGGGCAACGCGCCGAAATTCCCTTGCCCGATGGGTCAGTCGTGGTGCTGAACGCGGAAAGCGCCATGAACGTTTCCTTCGATGCCGACAGGCGCCGGGTGGAACTGGTCCGGGGTGAGGCCTTCTTCGACGTGCGGCCCGATCCCGAACGGCCGTTCGAGGTCGCCGCCGGGCGGTCCCTGACCCGCGTCGTCGGCACGGCCTTTTCCGTCACGCTGCAAGGCGGGAATACCGAAGTCCGCGTGAAACGCGGCCATGTGCGGGTGACGGGCGACGATGGCGGCACGCCCGTGGACCTGACCCCCGGCGAGGGCGTGACGGTCACCGCCGGCCATCCGGGCGGTGCGGCGGCACCAGTGCCTCAAACGGCCTTCGCCTGGATCGACGGCCGCCTGGTGTTCCACGACCGGCCCCTGGCCGAGGTCATGGCGCGGCTCGCCCGCCACCACAAGGATCGGGTGGTCCTGGCGACGGACCGGCTGCGCAGGCTTCGGGTCAGCGGCAATTATCGGCTGGACGACCCGGCGGCCGTGGTCGCCGCCCTGGCCGACGTGGCCGGTGCCGACGTCATGCGCCTTCCCGGCCTGCTGACCGTCCTGCACTAGAAACTTTTTGAACTTTTCGTTGGGAGACGGCGGCCCCCCGTTCGTCTCGGTCTCAGAAATGCGAATGCGTCGCAAATTCAAATATGCGCCGCCGCGACGACCAATAAGGGCCAATAAGGGGAATAACGAGACATGACCACCACCCGCACCCGCCGCTTCACGGCGGCCTTGATGACCTGCACGGCCCTTGGCCTGTCCATGACCTGCGCCCTTGCCGCGCCGGCCCCGGCCCACGCGGCGGAAATCGCCGAAGACGCACAAATCGCCTTCGACATCGCGGCCCAGCCGTTGGGCGCCGCCATCGACGCCTTCATCGCCGCCACGGGCTGGCAGGTCGGCTATACGGCCGAGGTCGCGCGGGACCGAAATTCCCCAGGCGTCCAAGGCGCCCTGACGCCGACGGCGGCGCTTACCCGTCTGCTTTCCGGCACGGGCGTCACCTTCCGCCTGACCGGCACGCGCACGGTGGCCCTCGACGGGCCGCAGGCCGCAGGCGAGCGGATTACCCTGGGCACCGTTTCCGTCGAAGGCCGGATCGTTCCCGCCCAGGCGGAAATCGGCACCTTGCCCGCAGAATTTGCAGGCGGCCAAGTCGCGCGCGGTGCGCGGGCCGGTGTCCTCGGAAACCAGGACATTATGGAGGTCCCCTTCACCATGACCTCCCATACGGAAACCGCCATTCGTAACCAACAGGCGGAAACGATCGGCGACATCCTGGACAACGATCCTGCCATTCGCAGCACCTATGGTTATGGCAACTTCGCGGAACTCTTCGTTGTCCGCGGCTTTCCCCTATACAACGACGACCTGTCCGTCGACGGCCTTTACGGCACGTCGCCCCGGCAAATCTCGTCATCCGACATGTTCGAACGAATCGAGGTCTTCAAAGGCGCCAATGCTTTCTTGAACGGCGCGGCACCGGGTGCCACGGGCATTGGCGGCGGCATCAATCTGGTCCCCAAACGCGCGGGCGACGAACCGCTGACGCGGGTGACGGCGAACTACGGCCAGACCTTGCGGGCCGGGCTCCATGCCGACATGGGGCGGCGGTTCGGCCCCGATGACGCCTTCGGCTTGCGGATCAACAGCGCCCTGCGCGCTGGAGAGACCGCCGTTGAAAACGAAGAGCGCTACATGCACATGGCCTCCGGCGCCTTCGACTACCGGGGGGACAAACTCCGCGCGACCCTGGATATCGCGACCCAGCGCCAACGGGTCGATCAGGGCCGGCCGACCGTTTTCGTCACCGGAAGCCAAGTGCCCAACGCGCCGGACGCCAGCCACAATTACGCGGCGACCTATTCTTATACCGACCTGGAGGATTCCTTCGCTCAGACACGGGTTGAATACGATCTTATTCAGAACCTGACCCTGCAGGCCGCCTTCGGGGTGCATACCCTGCGCGAGGATGGCGACTATGCCTCGATCCGGGTGAGCAGCAACGACGGTGCCGCGACGGCCCGGCGTCTGACCGTGCCGCGCGAAGATCTGAGCCTCACCGGCCAGGCCGGGATCAAAACCCACCTTGATACCGGGCCGTTGCGACACAAGGTTAATGCTGGCATGTCCGTCCTGAAAACCGCCAACCGCAACGCCTACGAATTCGGCACCACCGAAAACACCAACCTTTATGACCCCGTCGAACTGGCGCGCGGCGCCACAACGTCGAGCGGCGGCGATTTCGAACGCCTGCCCCTGGTCAGCAAGGTCCTGCTGCGCAGCTACTATGTGTCCGACACGATCTCCGATCTGGAGGAACGGGTTCTGCTGACGGCGGGCGTCCGCTACCAGCAGATCCAGAGCCTGAACTTCAACCGGACAAGCAATCTGGAGACCAGCAACTTCAACGATACGGCCATCAGCCCCGTGGTCGGCTTGGTCTACAAACCGGCGGACAGCATCTCGCTTTACGTCAATCGCATCGAGGGCCTCCAACCCGGCGGTTCGGCACCGTCCAGCGCCGCAAACTCGGGCGAAGTTCTGGCCCCTTATACGTCGGTTCAATACGAAGTGGGCGGCAAGGTCGACTTGGGCAACTTGGGCGCCGCCCTGGCCCTGTTCCAGACGACCCAGCCCAGCGCGGTAACCGACCCGACAACGAACATCTATTCCGCCGACGGCGAACAGCGGAACCGGGGCATCGAGATTTCCGTATTCGGTGAACCCGTCCCCGGGCTGCGTCTGTTGGGCGGCACATCCGTCACCGAAGCCAAACTGACCGAGACTGCGGGCGGCACAAACGACGGCAACGTCGCGGTCGGCGTGCCCCTGTACCAACTGAATGCGAGCGTGGAATGGGATTGCCCCTGTCTTGAAGGCCTGACCCTGAGCGCGCGGGCCCTGCATACCGGCCGGCAATACATCGACACCGGCAATTCCCAGGAAATCGGATCCTGGACCCGGTTCGACATGGGGGCCCGCCTAGTCCGGGAGATTGCCGGACGCGAAGCGAACTTCCTGTTGAATGTGGAAAACGTAACGAACAGCGGGTACTGGGCCTCGTCCCAGGGCGGCTATCTGGTGCAAGGCGCACCGTTCACCATCAAGCTGTCCATGTCCATGGACTTCTAAACCCTACTCCGGCACCTCAAGCTGCATCAGCGGTACGTGCTGCTGGGCGCCGTAGACGTCCGTGTCGCCGGGCGAGCCGGAGCGCACGCGGCGCGGCACCGTGATCTTGATGGCGCGGGCCACGTCGAAGGGGATGATCGCAACCTCGTTGTCGGTCACCCCGTACAACGGTGCCAGGGCGCGCGGGCTCAACACGCCGCAATCGCGCACCTTCCGATAGGTCGCGTCGTCGTCGAACATGACGTCGAGGGTCAGGTAGAGCGCCCCCGCGTTCTTGCCGCGGACCACCCGGGCGATGTCTCTCAGCTTGGCCATGTGGTGTTCGTCCTCTTCTTTTCTCTCGGCTAGTCCAGCTTGGCCGGCATGGGATCGCCGACCGGAATGACCATCCCGTCCTCGCCGAAGAACAGGTTGCCGGAATACCGCGCGCCCATGTCGCGCAGGATGCGTTCGCGCACGCCGGGCTTGTCCATCTGTTCGGTGACGTGGCTGACCACCAGGTTCTTGACCCCGGCGGCGGCCCCCAGGTCGGCCAATTCCAGATGCCCCATGCAGCCTTCGGCGAATTCCTTGCCCAGTTCCGTGCCCGACAGGTAGTGGCACATGTTGACCAGCACGTCGGCGTCCTGGGCCAGTTTCTCGATCGCCTTGCAGGGCCCCGTGTCGCCGGAATAGACGAACACGCCGTCGTCCGTTTCCAGACGGTAGCCGTAGCAGTGCAGGAACGGCTGCACGTGGCGCACGCTGGCGCAGGTCAGCTTCCAATGATCGGTTTCCACCACGTCGCCGCTTTTCAGCTCGGTCACCCGGGGGTCGGGCTTGGCCCGGGCCCCCTCGCCGCCCCGCGCGTTGTAGATCACGGTCGACAGCGGATGTTCCGTGCGCGCCTTCAAATCCGGGCCCCAGATGCCGTCGGCGCCGAACAGCAGTTCCGTCATGCGCTGGGTGAAGGGCGGACCGTAGACCTGAAGTTCCGGCAGCTTGCCCACGCCCTGATCCCAATGGGTCAGCACCAGGCGGCCGTAATCCAGACAGTGGTCATAATGAAGATGCGAGAAAAAGACATGGGTCACGTCCGTCGCCCGCTTGCCGGCTTCGAGCAGCCGGTGATGCGCCCCCGGCCCGTGGTCGAACAGCATGACGTCGCCCGCGACCTCGACCATGTAGCCGGAACTCATGCGTTTCAGGGACGGCGTCGGCGTGCCCGTGCCGAGAAGGGTGATCTTCATGGGTATAACCCCTTTCTTTTACGCAAATGCGTCGTCTTGGTCCTCGCGCCCGCAAGGCCCGGCAAAGCCGGGGCGGACGCGGGATCGGGATTTGCGATTAAACCTCCAGCCACTCCATGCGCACCGGCTCCATGGGATCGCATTCCATGACGTGCCAGACGCTGAACTCATAAACCGGCCCGACATGCATGTCCGACGGCGAGAACGGGATCGCCAGGTTGCCGGAAATGCACATGCGTCCGGGAAAATCCGTGTGCAGAAAGGCATAGCGCGACTTGGCCAGGACGGCGCGGCTGATGTCCTCGGTCCGGCCCAGCACGTCGAGCAACAGGCCGATTTCGTGGATCGGCTGATCGGCCTCGGGCTCCAGCGATCCCATCACCGCGTTCTTGCCGTAGAGGTGGATGGACAGGGTGTAGTCCTCGGCATTGATGCCGAGCGTACCGACATCACGGGCGATGCGCCCACGGCAGGCTTCGACGAAATCGTCGATGATGTCGATCAGGATCGGGTCGCGGATGCCGGCGATGAACACGGTGCGGTAGCCGAGCGGGCGGGCGCCCTCCAGTTTCACCGTGTATTTTTCCGACGGCTCGTAGCGGCTGCCCGAGACCTTGACCGTGCGTTCGTCCAGCTGCTCGAATTTGCAGCGGTCGGTGACCAGGGTGCCGTCCGGTTCCTTCAGGCGGTAGGGCTCCGGGTTCTCGTACAACGTATGGGCGGAGACGCGCGTGACCGTGGCGCGGCGGATGGGCGAGCCCGGCTCCACCGTGAAATGGTCGTCGTAGATGGTTCCGATGACGCAGTCCTGGCCTTCGCGCGGCTCCACCACCTGGGCGCCGCATTCGATGATCTTGGCGAGATGCCAGGCGAGGCCCGGATCGGCGCCCTTCATCAGGGGCAGGGCGGCGAACAGGGCGGCATCCGTGCCACGTCCGGCGATTACCACGTCGGCGCCGTCCTTGAGCGCCTGCTGGTAGGCTTCCGGGCCCATCATGGCGACGATGCGCGTGGTTTCCTCGACATCGTTCTCGGTCAGGTCGGCGATCGGGCCGAGCGGCACGATCTTGCCGGCCCGCACCTTGGCCTTGATGGCGTCCTTGGTCTGTTCCGTGCGGATCACCCGGACCTTGGGCTTCAGGCCCTTCTCGGCGCAGATTTCCTTGAGGATATCCAACGTCCAGTCGACCTGGGCGTCGCTGCCGCTGCCGCCGGCGGAGCCGATCATGACGGGAATGCCGTGTTCCATCCCGGCGGCGACCATCAGGCCCAGGTCGCGCTTGGCCGCCGCGCGGGACACGAAGGCCGTGCCCGAGCCCAGGTAATGGGGCCCGGGATCGGACGATCCGGCGTCGCAGGCGATGAGGTCGGGCTTCATGGCGATGCCCGCGTGGAAGGCTTCCTCGGTAAAGCCGTAACCGAGAATGCCCGTGGTAGCCATCAATCTGATGGGAGACATGTCCCCTCCCGTCCGGGTTCGTGCCCGGACTTGTTGAAAGCGCCCCGCCTTCTTGGCAACCATCCTGCGGGATTTTTCGCGCGCCGCCAAGGGCCCGTGTGATTTACGGACAGCGCCCCGGAAGGCAGGGCACCACCCCGGCCACGGCGTCGAGCACCGCCCGGATCGCCGCATGGTCGCGCGGCGCGCGCCAGCCGTATTCGAAGGGATCACGCAGGTCGAGCGTCTGTTCGATATGCAGGAAACGCCCCGACGCCTGTTCGACACTCTGCCGGCAGATGTCGGCGCTGCCGTTCAGGTGGCGGCCCTGCACGTTGGTCGCGGCGCACAGCCTGGCGAAACCGAACCGCCGGTCGTCCGGGTCGTCGCAGGCCACGGCGCGGGCGTCGCCGCCGTCGAGCAACACCCGCAGGCGGTCGCGCAGGCGCCGCGTCAGGCGGTCCGCCGACCCGCCCTCGCCTCGGCCGCCGTCGGAAATGACGGCCCAGGTATCGGGCGCCGTCCTTGTCTTGCCGAACCCATGAATGCTGAACACCACGGCTTGCGGCCATTGTGCGGCAAGAATCTCGTGCGCGGCATGGAACAGGGTCTCGGGATTGTGGGCGACGTCGGAATCCCGATAGGGCGCCTTGCCGTGGGCCTTGCACACCTTGGTCGTGCCGGAGCACGGCGACTCGGCCGCCGCCGCGCAGCGGTTGGCCCCCGCGACGATAGCTGCACGCGCACCCAATTGCGTCACGAACAACGCCGTCTCCGGCGCCGTATAGCGGTCGACGACGGGATGAGGGGCTTCCGCGATCAGATCGCGCCTGGGTGCGGGCGACAGCACCACCGTGGGCCCCAGACCGTCGACGGCGTCGTCCAACACCAGATACCAGCCCGTATCCTCGACCAGGACAAAAGCCCGGTATCCGGCGGCAGTTGCCCCCGTGTTCAATTCCGCCCATTCGGCGGCGAGGGCCGTTTTCAACATGGCACGGAATAATCCGACCCGCATGAAATCCGGGGCCAGGCTGTCGATCGTCCCGGGCCCCGGCCGGTTGCGCGCGGCAACCCATCCCGCCAGCGGCTCCTGAATTTGTTCCAGCCCGGCAGGCGGCTCCTGCGCCGCCGCGACCGGCCCCGCCGCCAGAACCAACAGACCGAAAACACCGCCCGCCACCGCCGACAGGCACCGCCGCATCCGTTGCATGATTTCAGAAATCTCCCAAACCGCGCGGCCGTCGCGCGGTGGATGCAAGCATAATCCAGGCCCCGGCCGCTGCGAAGCGGGATCTGCACATCGCCCTTGACGACATGTGGTCGGCAAAATATAACCAGATAGTTCAATAACTAATAGGTTATATTATGATCTCGGCACTCTCTCTCGACGCCACCTTCGCCGCCCTTGCCGATCCAACCCGGCGGGCCATCATCCAGCGTCTGGCTTCGGGCGAGGCCTCTGTCGCCGAACTGGCCGAACCCTTCGCCATGAGCCAGCCGGCCGTGTCCAAGCATCTGCGGGTGCTGGAGAACGCAGGGCTGATTTCCCGCCGCCGCGACGCCCAGCGCCGGCCCTGCCGGCTCGAGGCCATCCCCCTGGCCGAGGCCGTCGACTGGCTGGAAACCTACCGCGAATTCTGGGAGGCCCGGTTCCAGCGCCTCGACACCCTGCTCGCCGAATTGCGCGCTCCCGCCGACAACGAGAACACGCCCAAGGACGACGACAAATGAAACCGAGAATCCCCCTCACCGCCACCCTACCCTCCGACCGGGAACTCCGGGTCAGCCGCGAGTTCGATGCCCCGCGCGACCTCGTGTTCAAGGCCTATACGGACCCGGCCCTCGTCCAAAGCTGGCTATGGGGCCCCGACGACTGGCCCATGGCGGAATGCGAGATCGACCTGCGGGTCGGCGGCGCCTACCGCTATGTCTGGCGCAACCCGCAACTGGGCGACATGGGCATGGGTGGCCGGTTCCTTGAAATCGTCCCGCCGGAACGTTTGGTCGTCACCGAACTGTTCGACCAGGACTGGACCGAGGGCGAGACCGTCTGCACCACGACCTTCGAGGACCTGGACGGCGGCACGCGCACGCGGGTCACCACTACGGTGCTGTATTCATCCCAGAACGCCCGCGACAACGCCATGAAGACGCCCATGCTGGACGGCTGGGGGGTTTGCTTCGACCGCTTGGATGATCTGTTGCCGACAATCGCGGCCTAACGTTTGCCCTGGCGCCAGTCCCAGGGGGCGACGAAGCCGCCCGCCCACAGGCCCGCGCGTTCGGCCCGGGCGGCCTCTTCCGCCGCCATATAGGCCGGGATGCGGTAGGCCCGGTCGTAGAGCGCCCAGCCCTGGCGGATCATCTTCTCGCCCACGTCGTATCGCCCGCCGAGGAAGCAGGTCATCGTGTAGCGCCCGTCGCGCCCCGTGCCGTTGTCGCGGCACTGCACCCATTGATAGGCCGTCATGAAGCCGAGTGCGTTGGCCGCCTGGAACCCGCAGGGATAGCGTTCGCCGTCCTTGTCGCAGGTCTGGTCGTTTTCCGGCGCGTCGATGCCGTGCAGATTGAAGACGACCCCGGCGATGGACAGGGTATCGCCGTCGACCACGGCCGGCTGGCCCTCCATGTCGGCCAGGGCCGGCCCCGTGGCCAGAACAAGAATCGCGATGAAGACGAAGGCCCGCATGTTCGACGGATTCTCCCACGCCGGCGGCGGGGCCGCCCGGCTGTTCCGTCGTTTATATCGGTCCTGTAGCGCGGTGGAAAGGGCCGCCCCTTAAACCGGGCGGTCGCCTTCCAGGGTCACGCGCTGCATGGTGCGCCCGACGCCGGAAAAATCGTTGATCGCGAAATGCATGGTGCAGCGGTTGTCCCACATGGCGACGGAGCCGTTCTTCCAGCGGAAGCGGCAGGTGAATTCCGGCTGCGTCGCATGGGCGACCAGGGTGTCGAACAGGGGCTTGGATTCCTCGGGCGTCATCCCTTCGAACCGCGAAAAATGGATGGGGCTGAGGTACAACCCCTTGCGGCCCGTTTCCGGATGGGTGCGGATCACCGGATGGGCGACTTCCGTCACCGCCGCCGGCTGCACGCTCATCGCCTTGGACACGCCGGTCTTGAAGCGCGCCGCGTCCTTTCCGTAGGTATGGGCGTTGGTATAGACCGCCTTCACGTCCGCCAGCATCGTCTTCATGCCGTCGGTCAGGGCGTCATAGGCCGCGTAGTGGCTGGCGAACATGGTGTCGCCGCCGGCCTGGGGCACGTCGACGCCGTACAGGATCGTGCCGAGCGCCGGGTTTTCCGCATAAGCGAGATCCGTATGCCAGCCGCTGCCGAAGTGGTGCTTGTCCGTCGGCTCCTTGACGATGCGGAACACGTCCGGATGGCCATCCATGGGTTTCACGTAAGGATGGCGGTTCAACACCCCGAAGCGCCGCCCGAACGCCGCCTGGGCATCCGGCGTGAAGTCCTGCCCGTGGAAGAACACGACGCTGTAGCGCAGCAGCGCCTCGCGAATTTCGGCCACGGTCTCGTCATCCAGGTTGTTCAGATCGACGCCGGAAATTTCGGCACCGAACACGCCCGTGAACGGGACCACGGTGATACGGCGGAAAGGATCGTTCCTCAGTTCGGCGGCTTGCATGTCTTGTCTCCAAAGGCCGGGGTATCGACAGCCGCAAGGTACCACCCCGCCGCAAACCGAAAAAGGTTTTTCTATATTGCGGAACATAATAAATAGAGATTTGCCCCGGTAATCAGCTATTTTTCAGGATCATTTTTCAGAAAATCGATATTTGTTCCACATTGCGGAACGTTCTGCGTTATTCCCCGTCGACCGGCCTGTAATTCAAGGCCCGGGATATCTCGGCCGCCGTCCGCACGACCTGGGCCGCACAACGCTCGATCAGGGCCGCATCCATGCGAAAGGCCGGCACGCCCAGGCCCAGGGCCGCGACGACTCCTCCCGTATGGTCGCGGATGGGGGCGGCGATGCCGCCCATTTCCGGATTGTTCTCGCCCTTGGTGACGGCGACCCCCTCGTCCGCCACCTTGTCGATGATCCGGCGCAGGCGTTCGGGATCGGTTTCCGTGTCCGGGGTCAGTTTGGTCATGGGCCCGGCCAGCACCCGGTCGCGCAGCGCCTGGTCATGGGCCAGCAGCACGCGCCCCGTGGCCGTGCACCAGGACGGCGTGATGCGCCCGACCTGCGTCTGCACGCGGATCGAGCGGGGACTTTCCACCTTGGACAGATAGACCACGCCACCGCCGGGCTCCAGCACCGCCAGATGGATCGTCTCGTCCGTGGCCCGGCACAGGTCCTCCAGGAACGGAAAGGCGACTTGGACCAGATCAACCTCGGCCAGCGCCAGGCTGCCGATCCGCCACAGTTTCAGCGTCAGACGGTAGAGCCCCTGCTCGTTCTGCTCCAGCACCCCGGCATGAACCAGGGTCGACAGCACCCGGTGCAGCGAGCTTTTCGGCTGGCCCGTCTCGCGCGCCAGTTCGGTGACGCCAAGCGGCCGCCACTTGCGCTCGAACACCTCGAGCACCTCGAACGCCTTCAGCACCGACCCCATGACGCCGGTCTGGCGGCGGGCGGTGGGGGGCCTGGGGCCTTTTCCCGTCGGCGTGGTCGCCATGGCAGGCTGTCACCCTTCCAGAATGATCCGGCGGCCAGATTAGCACCCCCGGCACAAAAAAGGCCCCCGTTGCAGGGGACCCTTTTTATAGATTGGCGGACAGGGAGGGATTCGAACCCTCGAGGCCCTTATGGGGGCCTAACTCCTTAGCAGGGAGCCCGCTTCAGCCACTCGCGCACCTGTCCCCAAGGCCGCTTGCACGCCGGAAACGAGACATCCGGGCACCCGCGGAACCGCAGTCATAACGAAGCCGCCGCCCGCTTTCAACAAGGCTGTTCGGAATTCTGCCGATTGCCGGGCCGGTCCCCGCGGCGGCGGCGTTGCCGCCGCGGGGCCGGACACGGAAATCAGGCCTTAGGCACGCACGCCTTCGAGGAAGCGGTCGACCTGTGATTGCAGGGTCGCCGCCAGTTCCGAGAGCCCGTTGGCGGCGGCCTTGACCTGATCCGCCGACTGGCCGGTTTCTTCCGAGGACTGGCGCACGTTGGCGATGTTCTGCGTCACCTGATCCGTTCCGGCCGAGGCTTCGTGCACGCTGCGCGAGATTTCCTGCGTCGCGACACCCTGTTCCTCGATGGCGGCGGCGATGGTCGCCGAGATCGTGTTGATCTCGTCGATGGTGGCACCGATGTTGCCGATGGCGCCGACGGACGAATTGGTCGCCTGCTGGATGCCCGCGATCTGCTGCGAGATTTCCTCGGTCGCCTTGGCGGTCTGGCTGGCCAGGTTCTTGACCTCCGACGCGACGACCGCGAAGCCCTTGCCGGCGTCGCCGGCGCGGGCGGCCTCGATGGTGGCGTTCAGGGCCAACAGATTGGTCTGTTCGGCGATGTCGGTGATCAGGGTCACGACCTGGCCGACCTTGCCGACCGCTTCGGCGAGCCCGCTGACCTTTTCGTTGGCCATCTGGGATTCGTTGACCGCCTGGTTGGCGACTTCCGACGCCTTCTGAACCTGACGGGCGATTTCCTCGATGGACGACGACAGCTCCTCCGTGGCCGAGGCGACCGAAGCCGTGTTGCGGCTGGCCTGTTCGGCCGCGGCGGCGACGCCGATCGCCTGTTCCGTCGCCTGGTTGGCGGCGGCGCTCATCATGGTCGCGGTGGTGTCCATCTCGCCGGCCGAATTGCCGACCGCCTTGACGATCTCGCCGACCGAGGCGTCGAATTCGTCGGCCAGCCTCAGGGTCGCCTTGCGGCGGTCCTCCTCGGCCTTTTTCTCAAGCTCGACCTTTTCCTCTTCGAGCCGCTTGTTGCGCTCAAGCTCCGTGCGGAAAATCTTTACGGAGCCGATCATGCCGTCGACCTCTTTAACGAAGCTGGAAAGGTTCAGGTCGATCTCAAGGTTACCCTGAGCCAGGTCATTCATGCGCGACGACAGGTTTCTGAGCGCCTTGGACACGCTGCGGCCAACCAGGAAGCCGAAAGCGACGATCACGACGATGATCCCCAGACCGATCCCGCCAAGCTGCGCAAGACGCCGATTATAGACCTCGTCGATATCGTCGAAATAGGCGCCGGTGCCGATGTACATGTTCATCTCGGGAACCGGATGGATGTAGGACACCTTGTCGAAGGTGTCGCCCTGGAAGCCCGGCTTGGGCCCCTTGTAACGGCTGAATCCGCCGCCGTTCTTGGCAAGTTCGTTGAACACCTCGCGCCGAGGCAGCTTCTTACACTTGCCCATCTTGGTCGGATCGACATGGGCCAGGGTGCAGAAATCGTAGGTGATGGCGAAGATGTAGTTGTTGCCATCGAAACGGACGCTTCGGATGGCGCTCAAGATGCGCTCCCTAGCCACTTCCGGCGTTTGTTCGTTGTTTTTCTGTTTGGCCAATTCGTGCCGGACAATGGCGTTAACGCCCAGGACGATCTGCTTAACCTTGTCCTGCCGGTCGTTCAGCATGGTGTCGCGCATGGTCGTGGCGCTGATGCCAGACAGCGTCGCGACCCCGATCAGGGCGATCAGGGCAAGCAGCAAAAAGACGTTGAACAGGGAGAGTTTGAATTTCATGACGTCACCGTGGTTCTCGATAGTCCGCAGACGGCGCGGGCTGTCAGCCGGGAACAGCCGCACCGTCACGGATCGTTGTTTTTGGGCCGTCCAGGGTCTCCTCCCCCCCAATTCCGGGCGAAGCCGCACGACGGGCTCGCGATACGCGAGTGACCGGGAGATTAGGGCGAATCGATGACGGTGGACACCTGTCCACAAGTATTGGTTTTTAATTTAAATGAGAAGTTACTAATTATATATTAGATACAAATAGCATCATTCGTTTTTCATGAATGTGCGGCTGCGCTGAAAGCGCGGCATCTCGACCGCGTCGGGGTCGATGGCTTCCGCGATGTTATAGGACACGATCCCGCCGGTCAGGCGCTTCAGTTCGTCGAAACTGACGGGAAACAGGCAATGGGGATGCCCGGCGGCGGCGAACAATTGGTCGAAACGGCGCAGACTGGCGTCGATGGCGATGGGCATGTCGTTGACCAGCCCCACGGGCGACACGCCGCCGATGGTGAAGCCGGTGACGTCCTTGACGCGCTGGGCCTGCGGCTTCGTGACCTTGCCTTCCAGGTTGAGAACCCGGGGCAGCGCCTCCGCATTGCAGGTATGGTCGCCGGCGACCAACGCCAGCACCGGCCTGTCGCCGATGCGGAAGGTCAGCGACTTGACGATCTGGCCCAGTTTGGCATCGACGGCGCGGGCGGCATCCTCGGCCGTCTTGGCCGTCGCGGTCAGTTCAATCACCCGGTCGCCCAGGCCCGCGGCCTTGAGCGCCGCAATGACCCGTTGCACCGATTTTTTGGTTTTGAACGCCATGGCCGCCGCCCGCTCCCGTCTATGTCTAGGGGCCGTCAGTTCGCGAACGGCACCGCCATTCCCTTCTGCACCGCCTCGCGCGCCGAGATTGTATCAAACCAGCGCTTCACGTTGGGATATTCGTTGAGGTCGACCTGGTGGCGTTCGTGGCGCGACACCCAGGGATACACCGCGATGTCGGCGATGGAATAGAAACCGCCGGCCAGGTATTCGGTTTCGTTCAGGCGGCGGTCGTTCATCACCATGTACAGGCGCTTGGTCTCATCGTGATAGCGCTTCTGACCGTAAGGCACGACTTCCGAGGGATTGAACAGGAAATGATGGGCCTGGCCGAACATCGGCCCGACACCGCCCATCTGCCACATCAGCCATTCGAAGGTGGCGACGCGTTCGCGGCCGGACCGGGGCAACAGTTCGCTGCCGGTCTTTTCCGCCAGATAGATCAGAATCGCCCCCGTTTCGAACACCGAGATCGGCTTGCCGTCGGGACCGTCGGAATCGACGATCGCCGGAATGCGGTTATTGGGCGAAATCTTCAGGAATTCGGGGGCGTGCTGTTCACCCTTGGAGATGTTCACCTGGTGGGTGGTGTATTCCAGGCCGACTTCTTCCAGCATGATGGACGCCTTGCGCCCGTTGGGCGTGGCCCAGGTATATAGGTCGATCATCGGGGATCCTCCTCCGTCATCGGCATTTGATCATTGCGCGCAAGCATAAGCGAACGCCGGTTGCGGGCAAGGTTTTGCTTATCGTGCCGGGACAGTCAATTCGGCGGCGGCGGCAGGGCGCCGCTGTTCTCTTCGGTCACGGGCGACCATTCCTCGACAAAGGCGTCGATGGCCGCGATCGCCGGCTTGGCCGGGTCGCCGATCTTGCCCGCGCGCATGTAGATGATGGCCAGGGTGAGCGACGTCAGGGCGCGCTGATCGCGGCGCTTGCGGGCTTCGTTGTGCATGCGGCTCAGGTTGTCGAGGCCCCGTTTGAAACCATAGGCCTCATCCTTGCGGATGAATGTCTCAAGCGTGTAGTCGATGTCCTTGCGCAGGTCGGTGGCGACATCCTTGGCGATGGGGCCGTAATGTTCCTCGTTCAAGGCGTGCACGATATAGACCACGTCGCGGTTGAGGCGCTTGGCCTCGGCCTCGGGGCCGTAGAACATATTCCAGAGTCGCTTGATCACGGACGGGCGTTCACTTTTCAATCTTAAAGGGTTTGCGATGGCAGACGCCGGGACAATACCCCCGTCCGGCCCCGTAAAACAACCGGAAGCCACATACTCGGCCCACGGCTTCACCGCGGAATGCTTCGGCGTCCGCCGAAACGTTTCCAGCCAAGCACCACGGGATATTATGCTATCAGTGCCGTCCCGCAGAACACCCCGCCGCCGGCTTCCCAGGACCCCGCACAGCGCCATGCCAGAACCCCAGATTCTCGCCCTTGTCGGTGTCATTTTCCTGATTGCGGGCGGCGTGAAAGGCATCGTCGGCGTCGGCCTGCCGACCGTCGCCATGGGCCTGATGACCGCCGTCATCGGCCTGCACGAGGCGGTGCAGCTGGTCGTCGTTCCGGCCCTGATAACCAACATCTGGCAAGGGGCCGTGGGCGGCAATTTCACCGTCCTGATCCGCCGCCTGTGGCCGATGTTGGCGGCGGCCTGCGTCGGGACTTGGTTCGGCGCGTCCTTGCTGGTGATCGTCGATGCCCATCTGCTATCGGGCTCCCTGGGAATTCTGCTCGCCGTCTATTCGATGTATTCCCTGATGACGCCGCAAATCCCGCCGCCCGGGCGTTGGGAAAAGCCGCTGGCCCCCCTTATCGGCTTTCTGGCCGGCGTGGCGACGGGCAGCGTCGCCTCGTTCACCATGCCGGGCGCGCTCTATCTTCAGGCGCTCGGCCTGACCCGTGACGAACTGGTCCAAGCCATGGGCATTGCCTTCACCATCGCGACGGCGGCCCAGGCGGTCAGCCTGACCGGCCATGGCATCATGACCACGGAATTAGGCCTGACCTCGGCCGCCGCCCTGATTCCGGCCGCCGCCGGAATGGCCGGCGGACAGATGATCCGCCGACGCATCCCCGCCGAGGCCTTCCGCCGGGTGTTCTTTTTCGGCCTACTTCTGCTTGGGGCCTATCTGGCCTTGCGGGCCTTCGCCTGACGACGGCGGATCACGGCGCCGACCCCCCCAAAAAAGCCGGAGCATAATCCACCCTTTTCTAACATTTAACTTTCCGGGTCCGGAAAGACTGTGGCACTCTTGTATGCAAGAGGATCCGGGGACTTGGACGCTGGCGCCTGGGGATGCGCCGTTTGGAGATCTGACATGGTCAAAATCCGTTTTTCCGACGATTTCATCCGTCTGCCCGCTGTGGGCGTCATGGCATTGCTGATCGGCCTGAGCGCCGCCCATGCCGCCGAGCCCGCGAAGGAACAGGCCAACACCCCACCCGCGGAAATCAAGATGCAGTTCCACCAGCCCGCGGCCGACGCCAAGGACGACGACCCGCTGGAATCCATCAACCGCGTGACCTCGGAATTCAACAGCCTGTTCCGCGGTCTGGTTCTCGACCCCCTGATTTCGGGCTACAAGGCGGTGACGCCGGACGGCATGCAGGAAGCCATCGCGAACGCCGCCAGCAACCTGGCGGAACCGATCACCGCCGTGTCTTCGTTCCTGCAAGGCGACACGGACAACGCCGGCAACGCGACCAAGCGCTTCTTCGTCAATTCGACCATCGGCGTCGGCGGCCTGGGCGACCCGGCCACGGACATGGGCCTCCAGTCGCGGCCCGAGGATCTGGGCCAAGCCTTCGGCGCCGGCGGCATGGCACCGGGTCCGCACATCGTCCTGCCGATCCTGGGGCCGAGCAACCTGCGCGACGCCACGGGCGACATTCTGACCTCGATCGCCAACCCCCTGCCGCTCGTCGGTAAGGCGGCCCAGGGCACGGTGACCTACTCGGAGAACCGGGACACAATCAAGGCGGCGACCGCCAATTCGCTCGATCCCTACACCACGGAAAAGGCGCTGTACGAACAGCACCGTCAGTGGGAAGTGACCAACGGCGCGGTCAGCGCCCCGGCCGACGGCCCGACCCTGGCCGACGAAAGCCCGTCGCTCGCCACCAAGCCCGCGCGGTAACGCCGAAGCCGCCTCGCCCTCGGTCGTTCAGACCGGGACGTGCCCGATGCTGCCGCCGCCGCAGACGTATAACGTCTGTCCGGTGACATAGGACGCCGCCGGCGACAGCAGAAACGCGATCGGCCCCGCGATCTCCTCCGGCGTGCCGACCCGGGCAAGCGGAATCGACGCCAGAACGTCGGCAAGCTCCTTCGACCCGTCGGGATGATTTCCCTTGAACAGTTTGGTCGCGACGGGACCGGGCGCGATGCAATTGACCGTGATGCCGTCATGGGCCAGGTCCAGGGCCCAGCTTCGCGTCAGCCCGACCAGTGCCGCCTTGGTCGCCACATAGGGCGTGCGCACGGCACGACCGACGACGACCCGGCTGGCGATGTTGACGATCCGGCCATTGCCGTCCGCCGCCCGCAGCCGGGGCAGCAAAAGCTGCGTGATCTGGACCACGGCGCGCAGGTTGACCTCGTAATGGGCGTCCATGTCCTCCAGCGTCACGGTGTCGATGGACCGTGCCCGCGACACGCCCGCGTTGTTGACCAGGCCGGTGACGGCGTGGCGTTCGGCGATTTCCGCGCCGACGGCCGCCAAGTTGGCGGAATCGGCGAAATCCACCTCATAGAATGTTCCGGGGAAGGTTTCCGGCGCGGTCCTGCCCGTGCCGACGACCTCATGGCCCTGATCCGCCAGCAACTGCGCGGTGGCCAGGCCGATGCCCCGGTTCGCCCCGGTGACGACTGTCGTCGCGTTCATTGATGCTCTCCCATAATCGTACCGCATAGCGGTATAGCGTACCGCATATTGACACCGCAATTTGATATGAAGTTTAATCCCGGAATGCAAACAAGAGTTCGACAAACGGACTCGCCTTGGGGATTGGAAACTTCTGTGAGCGACAGCTCGGACTCGGGCGCGGGCAAGGACCGCGCTTTCGTGAACGGATTGGCGCGGGGCCTTAAGGTCCTGGCGTCGTTCTCTCCGGAACATAACCGGATGAGCCTTGGCGACTTGGCCAAGGCCACGAGCCTGCCGAAATCGACGATCGCCCGTCTGGTCCATACCCTGGTCGAAACCGGCTATATCTTCGTCTGCCCCGATTCCGGCCGCTACAGCCTGCACCCTAAGGTATTGACCCTGGGCTATCCGGTCATGGCGTCGATGGACAAACGCCTCGTCGCCCTGCCGATGATGCAGGAACTGGCCGACTATTCGCGGGGCACGGTGTCGCTCGGCATCCGCGACGGGCTGTCCATGATCCTCATCGAACGCTCGCGCGACCGCACGGTGCGGGCGCTGCCCCTCGACATCGGCTCACGCATTCCCATGGAAACGACGTCCATGGGCCACGCCTATTTCGCGGCGGCGGAACCGGCCGAACAGAACGGCATCCTCGACCAGTTCAAGACCCATGACCCGGCCCGGTTCAAGGATGTCGAGCGCACGTTGCGCGGTGCCGAGAAGGAATACGCGGAAAAGGGCTACTGCACGGCCGTCGGCATCTGGGAAGACGACGTGAACGCCGTCGGCGTCGCCGTCACGTTGTCGAACGACGTTCTCGCGGCCTTCAACTGCGGCGGCCCGTCCTCGCGCATCACCGAGGATTCCCTGCCCGACCTGGGGGTCCGGCTGGCCGATCTGGCACGGCATTTCCAAACCGCCGACTGGGTCGGGCAATTGCCGCCCCGGCCCTATCGCGGCGTACAGCCCACCTAACCAACCCAAACCACAAAACCACCATCAGGAGGAAACAACACATGCGTGACGTTGGACGACGAGATTTCATCAAAATGGGAACCGGCCTGGCCTTGAGCTCGGCCCTGGTCCTGCCCGCGGCCCTGGCCCGCAAGGCCCATGCCGCGGCGGCCGCGCCGCAGTACCTGACCATGGTCGGCGGCGGCCAGGGCGGCGCCTGGTATCTGGGTGCCGCCGCCATCGCGGAGCTGAGCAAGAAGGTCTGGCCCGGCGTCGCCACCACCGTCACCCCGGGTGGCGGCATTTCCAACCTGAAGGGCGTCGGCGCCAAGAAGATCGAAGTCGGCTTCGCCTTCGCCATGGACGTCACCGCCGCCTACAAGGGCATGCTCAAGTTCGAAGGCAAGCCGATCCAGAATCTGCGCGCCCTGATGTCGACCAACGGCGCCTACCTGTCGACGGTCGCCAAGCCGGGTATCAAAAGCTATGCCGACCTGGCCGGCAAAAGCGCCGCCCCCGGCCGCGCCGGCATGACCGGCCTTGCCAGCTTCGAACGCATCGTCGCCCAGTTGGGCGTCGCCAAGGACATCAAGGTCGTGAACACCGGCTATGGCGAAATGTCCGCCCTGTTCCAGGACAACGTGGTGCAGTCCGCCACCGTCATCGGCTCCATCCCCCATCCGGTGGTCGATGAAATTCTGTCCGTTTCCGAAGGCCACCTGCTGCCCGTCGACGACGCCGTCGCCGACGCCTTGGGCAAGGCCTTCAACTACGAGAAGGTCACCATCCCCGCCGGCACCTTTAAGGGCCAGGACAAGGATGTTCCGACCATCGGCTCCGTCACCCAGGTGACGACCTACGCCGAAATGCCCGACGAATGGGCCTACAACATCGTCAAGACGACCTGGGAAAACCGCAAGCGGATGGTCCAGGCGCACAAGGCCTACGGTGAATTCGGTGAAGAGATCGCCGTCAAGGGCGTGCGCATCCCGTTCCATCCCGGCGCCGCCCAGTACTGGAAGGAAATCGGCCTGTTGAAGTAGGCCGCCGCCCGTTCCGTTTCTATCAACCTGATCCCGCCTCCGCCTCCCCGTCATGACGGGCGGAGGCGGGCGTTAGGAAAATGCGAAAACCGATGCAAGAACACACATCCCCGTCACATTCCCCGGTCACCGAATTCGCCGCCGCGCGCCAGTTCCTGGCCGGCGCCGGCCGCAAGTGGTGGCAGATTCCCGCGGTCCTGACCGTGGCGATCGGCACCTTCGCCAGCCTGTATCATCTGTATGTCCCCATCGTCGGGGCCTACGACACCTTCGTCCTGCGCCCGCTGCACCTGCTGTTGATCAGCCTGGTCGGCCTGCTCTCGTTCCACATTCGCGGCGGCAAACGGGATTTCTCCCGGCCCGACTGGACCTGGGTGGTCGATCTGGCCTTGGGTGTCGCCCTGGTGCTGTCCCTGGCCCATATCCTCCTCGACCCGACGGGCCTGGAAGAACGCTTCGCCTATTCGGAAGCGACGATGCCGGACACGGTCGCCGCCGTCGCTCTCGTCGCCCTGGTGGTTGAACTGGCGCGGCGCTGCATCGGTCTGCCCATCGCGCTTTTGATCCTCGTCATCCTGGCCTACGGCATCTGGGGCGGGGACAGCTTTTCCATCTTCCGCCACCGGCCGATCCCCACGCCCGAGGTGTTCCAGGGCCTGTACATGACCACCTTCGGCATCTTCGGCAGCCCCGTGGCGGCCATGGCGACCTATGTGTTCCTGTTCATCATCTTCGGCGCCTATATCGAAAAATGTAAGACCGGCCTGCTGATTCAGCGTGTCGGCCTGAAGATGACCGGCAATTCCCCGGGCGGCCCGGCCAAGGTCGCCGTGGTCACCAGCGCGTCGTTCGGCACCATTTCGGGCAGCGCCCTGGCCAACGTCATGGCGACCGGGGCCGTGACCATCCCACTGATGAAGCGCATCGGTTTCCGCAAGGAAGACGCCGGCGGCATCGAGGCCGCCGCGTCCTCTGGCGGCCAGCTGACCCCGCCGATCATGGGCGCCGTCGCCTTCGTGATGTCGGACATCACGGGCATTCCCTATGCCGACATCATCGTCGCCGCCGCCGTGCCCGCGCTGTTGTTCTACATCTCGCTGTTCGTCGCCATCGACCTGACGGCGCGGCGCGACAACATGCAGGGCGTGCCGGAAGAGATGATGCCCAAGCGGGGCGAGATCATGCAGCTTGCCCATATGGTGCTGCCCATCGTCACCCTGGTCGTCGCCCTGGTCACCGGGTATTCGCCCATGATGTCTGCCCTGGTCGGCATCGCCACGGCCATCGTGGTGTCCAGCCTGCGGGCGGAAACGCGGCTGTCCCTGCCGGAAATTCTCGGCTGCCTGCACACGGCGGCCAAGACCACCGTGGTCGCGACGATCGCCTGCGCCGCCGCCGGCATCGTCGTCGGCGTCCTCAACATGACCGGGTTCGGGTTGCGCCTGTCCAGCGAACTGATCAACATCACCAACGGCCAAATCCTGTTGGCCCTGATTTTCGTCATGCTGACCTGTGTCGTGCTCGGCATGGGCATGCCCACGGTCGCCGCCTATATCATCACGATTGCGATCGGCGGGCCGGTGCTGATCGAACTCGGCGTGCCCGTGCTGGCCGCCCACATGTTCATCCTGTACTTCGCCGTGCTGTCGCTGATCACGCCACCGGTCATGGTCGCGAGTTTCGGCGCGGCCGCCCTGGCCGAAGGGTCGGTCACCGGCACGGGCCTCGCGGCCATCCGTTATGCGGCCCTGGCCTTCGTGATTCCCTTCGTGTTCGTGTTCAACCCGGATCTGCTGATCATCGGCAGCGACTTCCCCTGGCATGCCATCGTGCTGTCGATCCTCACCGCCATCGCCGGCGCGGTGCTGTTCGGCGTCGCGATCAGCGGCTATCCGGCCCGCACCATCGTGGAGAGAGCCCTCTATCTCATCGCCGCCTATTGCCTTGTCGAACCCGGTCACGGGTTGGACCTGCTCGGCATCGCCATCGTCATTTGCCACTTGGGAACCCGTTGGATCCTGTCCAGACGGACGCAACCGAAAAAACTCTAGGAGACCAGAAATGCTTAACCCCGTGCCCACGTTGTCGAAAGTTCCCGAAGGATATCGGCACATCGGCGTCACGCCCATCTGCGGTGCCTTGGGCGCCGAGATCGACGGCGTCGATCTGTCGGCGGATGTCTCGAACGACGTCCTGGCGGAAATCCGCAAGGCGTTGAACGAATACCTCGTCATTTTCTTCCGCGGCCAGGACCTGACCCCGGACCAGCAGAAGGCCTTCGGCCTGCGCTTCGGCACCCTGAACATCCACCCGGTGTACGAGCCCCTGCCCGGCCATCCGGAAATCCTCCAGGTGGTCAAGGAAGCGGACGCCCTCAACAACATCGGCGACACCTGGCATTCGGACGCGACCTTCCTGCCCGAACCGCCCATGGGATCGATCCTCTACGCCCGCGAGATCCCGCCGTTCGGCGGCGACACCCTGTTCGCCAACCTGTACCTGGCCTATGAGATGCTGACCGACGGCATGCGCCGCATGCTGTCCTCCATGAACGCCGTGCACAGCGACGCCTTCCTGACCCAGGTCAATTCGGAACGCAACGCGACGCGTTCGACCAAGCTGCGCGGCGGACAGCTGGAAGCCAAGGAAACGATCCATCCCGTGGTCCGCACCCATCCGGAAACGGGCCGCAAGTGCCTGTATGTCAACGAGCCCTTCACGGTCCGCTTCGACGGCATGAGCGCCGCGGAAAGCCGCCCGATCCTCGATTACCTGCTGGCCCACATCAAGCGCCCGGAATTCACCTGCCGGTTCCGCTGGCAGGTCGGCTCCATCGCGTTCTGGGACAACCGTTGCACCCACCACTACGCGCTCAACGATTACCACGGCTATCGCCGGGAAATGCACCGCGTGACGGTGAACGGCGACCGCCCCTACTGACGGGCCCTACTGACGGGCTAGCCGGTCAGTTCAACGATCTTGTCGTAAAGCGCCCCCGGGATGGCCACGCCGTCCCGGGGCGTTTTGTCGCGGTTGGCGTAGCGCCGGTCGCCGGGCAGGCGCACCTGGCCGGGGGCGGCCCCCGTTTCCAGCATCTTGCGGAACAGCGCCTCGCCCTGGCCCAGCCAGTCGGCGCCACCCGACATGCGCGCCGGATCGATCGCCAGGATGAATTCGCCGCCCCGGGTCGGGCCGCCGTCGCGGTTGTCGGCTTCGCCCGCCTGGAACGAAAACACCTCGCCGAGTAGCGCCCCGGCCAGCAATTCCACCATCATGGAAATGGCCGATCCCTTGTAGCCGCCGAACGGCAGCATCACACCCCCGTCCAGGATCGCCTTGGGGTCGCGGGTCGGCTGGCCGTCGCCGTCCAGGCCGACACCCAAGGGCACGTCATGCCCTTCGCGGGCCGCGATCATCACCTCGCCCCGCGCCATGGCCGTGGTCGCCATGTCGAACACCACCGGCGGGCCGTCCTTGCGTGGCCAGGCGAAGGCCACGGGATCGGTGCCGAACAGGGGCTTCGCCCCCCCTGCGGGGGCGGCGAACGGCAGGGTCGAGGTACAGGCGAAGGCGACCAGACCGTCGAGGGCCAGGGCCTCGACCTCGGGCCACAGCGCCGCGAAATGGTGCACCCCGACCAGGGCCAGGGCGGCGATGCCCTGGCTGCGCGCCTTGGCGACCAAGGGCTTGCGCCCGACCGCCAGCGCCAGGGGCGCGAAGCCGCCCAGGGCGTCGACCCGGACCACGCCGGGGGCCGCATCCTCGATGCGCGGCTGAGCCTTGCCGTCGGCCTTGCCGCTCTGCAAGGACGCGACATAGCCCGGGAGCCGGAACAGGCCGTGGGATTCCGAACGGTCGCGTTCCGCCGCCGTCAGGTTGTCGGCGATGGCCTGGGCGTTGGCGTCGTCGCAGCCGTTGGCTTTCAGGCAGTTGAAGGCAAGGTCGTGGACGTCACCCAGGCTCAGGTGTTTCGGGGATGCGGCCTCAGTCATCGGCCGCGTCCCGGGATTTGATGTGAGCGACGTAGACGGGGATGGAAGCCTCCATGGTGCGGTCGGGATCGATGGTTTCCCGCGTCTCCGCCCCAAAAGGCGTCGCGTCGAGGATGCGGAAGATGTCGGCCGCCGCGTCGTGGAACCCGCCGGGCAGGTCCGCCGCGCGGTAGGTCGCGGCGATTTCCTCCATCTCGCGCACCCAACGGCCCGCGTCTGCGGGTAGGCGTTGAACCCGGGCCCGCATGTTCTTCAGGACCGCCTGCTGGCTGTCCTCGAACTCGCCGATCAACTCGTCGAACAGGTCCAGGCGCTGCGCCAGCATAAGCACGGCGGTATGGAGCGCGTTGGTCCCCTTGGTCAGGCCCGCATAGGCCATCTTCAAGCCCGACGCGCGGCCGACTGCATCGCCGATGTCGATCACGGTGATGCCCTGCCCGTCCAAGGCCGTCATCGGCGCCGTGTCCGGGCCGGAGACGTAGAACTTGGTCGAGCGGCCCGGCGCCGGGGCCAGGCCGATGATGCCGCAGTCGATGAAGGGGGCGCCCACGTCGGCCAGAATCCCCGCCGTGTCCGCCGCCGTCGCCGGCGACACGGCGTTGCAGTCCACATAGACCGCCGTCGTGCCCGCCGCTTGCATGGCCGCCGCCATGTCCCGCGCCTGGTCCAGCGCCTTGGCCGGCGGCAGGATGGACAGGATCAGGTCCGCCTGCGTGACCAGGGTTTCCAGGTCCGGGACGTCGCGGAAATTGCCCTTGGCCGCGAGGCCCCGCGTGCGCGCGCTGCGCCCGGCCAGGCAGGTGATGACGTCGTGGCCGTGGTCGCCCAGGACCTTGCCCACGGCATGGCCCATGTCGCCCGGCGCCATGACGGCGATGCAGGATGCGGTCATCTTTTATTGTCCTCTCTGTTTACTCAGCTGCCGAAAGCGCGCAGCACGCGCCCCGGCAAGGCCCCACCCTCCGCGCCGACGGGGCCCTTGGCGTCCGCCACGCGCACGCCGTTGACCCACACGCCCTCGACACCGACCGCGTCCGTGGTCAGGCGGGGGGCACCCCCCGGCAGGTCGTGGACGCGGCGCTTCGGCCCGCGGCCCACGGTCTTGGGATCGAACAGCAACAGGTCCGCGTGAAAGCCTTCCTTGATCTCGCCCCGCTCGGGAATGCGGTAGATGGCGGCCGGCTTGGCGGTCAGCTCGTGGGTCGCCTGCTCCAGGGTCAGCTTGCCCAGGTCGCGGCTCCAATGCCCCATCAGGTGCAGGCCGAACCCGGCGTCGCAGAAGAAGGTCAGATGCGCCCCGGCGTCGGACAGGGCGACCGAGGCGTTGGGGTCGGCCATCATGCGGCCCACGGCGTCCTCGTCCGTGTTCAGCAATTCGGCCATGAACAGGGTTTCCAGGTCTTCCGAGATCGCGAGGTCGAGCATCCAGTCGAGCGGATGTTTGCCGGCGGCGGCGGCCAGGTCCGCGACCTTCTTCTGGTCATAGGCCCGGTTTTCCGGCCGCGCCGTCTCCGTGACCTCGATCTTGTGCCATTCGCCGTTGAACAGGCGCACGCCGGCCTCGCCCTCCAGTTCGTCCTTCACCGCCTGACGGAAGGCGTCGGAGGCATAAACGGCCTTGAGCGCCTCGCCCGAGGCCTCCATGGCCGGTTTCCAGGCCGCGAGCCCTTCCAGGGGATAGGCGGATTTCAGTGAGAAATCCATGTACAGCGGGCAGCACGACACCTGCCCCCACAACTCCCGCCCGTTGGCCCGCGCGGCGGCGACGGCGGCCAGGTCCTTGAAGGTGCCTTCCGGGTTGGTCGGGTTGTGCAACAGAGCCGCGATCATCACCGGCCGCCCCGATTTGGCGGCGATGGTTTCCAGGTACGGCACGTCTGTGGTGTTGCCCTTGGTCAGCATGAACACGCCCTGCCCGCCTTCGCCCATGGCGGTGACCAGGGTTTCCAGCTCGCGGGTGTCGGCCAAACGCGACGGCATCGGCACGCCGCCCCAGCCGTTGTGCTGCGGCGCCGTCGAGGTCGCGAAGCCGACGGCCCCGGCCGCCATCGCGGCGCGCACCAGGCGGGCCATCTCGGCGATCTCGTCGTCGTTGGCCGCGCGCTCGGTCGCCGCGTCGCCCATGACGTAGGTGCGCAGCGACGAATGGCCCAAAAAGGCCGCGACGTTGAGGGCCGAGCCGCGGGCTTCCAGCATGTCCAGATATTCGGGGAAGGTCTCGAAATCCCAGGCGATGCCCGACCGCAGCACGTCCAGCGACATGCCCTCGACCTGCACCAGGTTCTTCATGATCAGGTCGCGGTCGGGCGCCTTGCAGGGCGCGATGGTGAACCCGCAGTTGCCGATCAGCACGCTGGTCACGCCCAAGGCCGGCGACGGCGTGCACCAGGGGTCCCAGGTGATCTGCGCGTCGAAATGGGTATGGCTGTCGATGATCCCCGGCATCAGGGCCAGACCCGAGGCGTCAATTTCCTCAGCACCTTTTACGCCGACCGTGCCGACGGCGGCGATGCGCCCGTCCATCACGCCGATGTCGCCCTTGTACGGGGCGCCGCCCCGGCCGTCATAGATATCGGCACCCCGGATCACCAGGTCCATGGATCGTCTCCTTCATGGTTTCTTGTTAACGGCGCGGACGGTAGCAACAATCGCCCCCTAGGTCCAAGCAGCGATGGCATCGGGCAGGTCGGCGACGCTGGCGATCAGGGCATCGGGCGCGGCGCGGCCCGCCGTGCGGGGGTCGTACTTGCCGGTCATGACCTGCACCGCGCGCAGGCCCGCCGTCTGGGCGCCCGCGATGTCCGATTCCACATCGTCGCCGATCATCACGGCGGCGGCGGCGGGGATGCTCATGTCGGCCAACACGCGGGCGAAGAAATCCCCCGACGGCTTACCCATGACCACGGCATCCACCCCGGCGGCATATTCCAGCGCCGCCACATAGGGTCCCAGATCGATGATCAGATCGCCGTCAGGTCGCGATAAACGATTCTTGTGAAGCGCGATCAGCGCCGCCCCGTCGAGCAGCATGCCGGTCAGGCCCGACAGGCGGGCCCGGTCGAAGCCTGCATCCAGATCGCCCATGACGACGGCGTCGGGCCGGGCATCGACCAGATCGAAGCCGGCGAAATCCTCGGCCAGGGTCGGTTCCGCCGCCAGATGCACCCGCCGCAGCCCACGGGCCCGCAGCAGCGACACCGCCGCCATGGCCGGGGTGACGACATCCTCCGCGTCCACGGGCAGGCCCATGTCGCGCAGCCGCCGCCACACGGCGGCGCGCGGGCGCAGGGTGGTGTTGGTGAGAAATCGGGTTTTCAGGCCCCGGTCACGGGCCCAATCCAGGGTTTCGGCCGCACCGGGGACGGGCGTCCCGCCCTGGTAGAGGACGCCTTCAAGGTCGAACAGAATACCTTCAAGCGCCGTTGCCATGGGCCGATTATGCCATTTTTCCACTCCGGCGGGAACCGGCCATGGTCAGTCGCCGTCCGAATGGCCCAGGTCCTTGTCCGGCACGGCGGCATCGCGGACCCGCTGCTTCAGAACCTTGATCTCGGGAAAACCGCCGTCCCGCTTGCGGTCCCAGACGACCCGATCGCCGACCCGCACGATGAACCGACCGCCCAGGCCGTCGGGCACCAGGGTCACGCCCGCCAAATCGCCCTCGAAGGTGGTCAGCAGTTCCTGCGCCATCCAGCTTGCCCGCAGCAGCCAGCGGCAGCGCGTGCAGTAGGTGATGGCGATAAGCGGCTTGGACATCGGCGGCTCCTATTTCGGCAGGCTGCTGAGGCGGTCCTTGATAAGGCCCCAGAATACAGGCGGGTCAAGGTCGCTTGTATAGCGCCAGCCCAGATGATCGGCACAACCCCGGCAATGGGCGAAATTCCAGGCATGCCCCTTGAACCAGGTGAATTGTTCCGTCGGCGGCCCGTGGTCCACCGCCCCCGGCGCCTCCAGAAAACAGACGACCGTGAACAGATGGCCCGCCGGATTCGCGCAGATTCGCTCATGTCCGCCGTCGGGCGCAAAAACCCAACGGCGGCGCGTCACCAAATGCCCGCAACGCGCGCAGTAAAGGCCGTCATCGGATTTTTCCACGGTCTCCGTCGCGGTGCCGGTATCCCGTTCGGCGTCGAACACGGGCCTTCTCCCAAAAATCCAGATTTCATCTTAGTATCCCTTGTAAAATTATGCGCAATTTCGCACCCTATTCGAACCGCTTTCCTTTCATCCTGGGCGCGGCGCGCGGCCCATTCTTGCAGGCGGCGTGCCGGAGCCTCCTCTCCAACAACGAACACAGATCATGATAGGCGCAGACGCGGAAAACAGGGGCAATGTGCGGGCCTCGCATTGGCTGCTCCTTGTCGTGTTCGCGGCGGCTCTGCTCGTCGGCCTGGGCCGCCCGGCGCCGGCACGGGCGGCCGAGGACACCCCACGCAAGCTGACCAAGGTCACCCTGCAACTGAAGTGGGCGCACCAGTTCCAGTTCGCCGGCTATTACGCGGCCAAGTCCAAGGGATATTACCGCGACCGGGGCCTGGACGTGACGATCCTGCCCGCCATGCCCGGCGACAAGCCGATGGAATCCGTGGCCGAGGGCAAGGCCGAATTCGGCGTCGGCACCACCGATCTTTTGATGATGCGGGCCGCCGGCATTCCCGTGGTCGTCCTGGCCGTGATCTATCAGCATTCGCCGCTGACCCTGATGCTTGATGCGCGCAACGACATCCACAACATCCACCAGCTTGCCCGCGGCAAGATCATGATCGCCCCGCATGAGACGGAACTAAGCGCCTATTTCGCCGCCGAGGGGCTGGACATCAGCCAGATGAATTTCGTCGACCACACCTTCGACGTTGAAGACCTGAAATCCGGGCGCGTCGACGCCATGAGCATCTATTCCACGGACGAGCCCTACCAGTACGCGAAGGAAGTCGGGCCGGTCCGCCTGTTCCGTCCCATCGACGGCGGCGTCGATTTTTACGGTGACAACCTGTTCACCACGGAAGACCTGCTGAAAAAGGACCCGAAGATGGTCCAGGCCTTTCTCGACGCCTCGCTCGACGGCTGGCGCTACGCCATGAAACATCAGGAAGAGATCGTCGACCTTATCCGCGACGCCTACAGCAAGCGGAAGGCGCGCGACAACCTGCTGTTCGAGGCACGGCAATCCGCCAACCTGATCCTGGCGGACGTCGTGCCCGTGGGCTTCATCAACCCGGCCCGGTGGGAGCGCATCGCCCAGCATTACGCCGGGCTGGGCCTGCTGCCCAAAGACATGTCGCTCGATGGGTTCATCTATGAGCAGGACGGCGTTAAGACACTGCCGGCCTGGATGCCCAAGGCGCTGCTGGGCGTCACGCTTGTGGCCCTGCTGGCGTTGTTGACCGGATTATGGCTGGCGGCGTTCAACCAGCGCCTGCGCCGGGAAATGGAAGAACGGGAACAGGCTCAGGGCGCGCTTGCCCAGCGCACCGGCGAGCTTGAGGAAAGCAACAGCCAGAAGGACGTGCTGTTGACCGTCATCGGCCATGATATCCGAAACCTGTTCAACCCACTGCTGATCTACGCCCAACTTCTGGCTGATCCCAGCCGCAAGCTCGATCCCAAGACGGTCCAGGAATACGGCGAAAAATTGTACGAGGCCGGGCGCAACGCGTCCGAGGTTCTGGAAAACCTGCTGGAATGGGCCCTGGTGCGCACGGGGCAGCGCCAGACGCATATGGAGGTCACGGACCTCGGCGCCCTGGCCCGGCAGACGGCGGGCGTCTATTCCTCAGACGCGACCCTGCGCGGCGTCACGTTAAGGGTCGAGGCGGGGCCGCCGATCAAGGTCCAACTCGACCGCCACCAGATGTCGACGGTGATCCGCAACCTGGTGAACAACGCGCTCAAGTTCACGCCCAAGGGCGGCGAGGTCTCGGTCCGCGTCTGCCGCGACGGCACGGATGCGAAGGTGGTGATCGCCGACACCGGCATCGGCATGGACCAGGATCTGGTCAACCGCGTGCTGTCGGGCGCCAGCGCCGATCTGGCGACGGGTTCCAAGGGCGAGATCGGCACCGGCGTGGGCCTGGCCCTGTGCCGCCAGTTGGTGCAGGTCAACGACGGCCGCCTGAACATCGAAGCAAACCCCGGCGGCGGCACCGTGTTCACGGTGACCCTGGCCGTGGCGGATGTTGCCGCAAGCGACGCCGCCGACTAGGGGGCTATTTCAAATCGCGGGAATTCAGACCAGCGGCTTGGCGAAGTAATAGCGCGTCAGGCCGGAGCCGACCGTGCGCTTGGTCTGCACGGTGGACGCCTCCTCGCGCTCCAGGTCGTAACCGGAAACTTCGTAGAGAGCCTTGGCCTGAGGCTGCAGGGCCGAGGTCGAAAGCACGATGCGCGTATAGCCCAGATCGCGGGCCCGGTCCTCGGCATAGGCCAGCAGTTTGCGGCCGATGCCCCGGCGGCGGAAGTCGGCGGCGACGTACATGCGCCGAACCTCGACCTCGTTGTTGTCCAGACGCTCCAGACCGACCATGCCGGCGACGACGCCGTCGATCTCCGCCACCCAGAAGCCGAAGCCGGGCCGCCCGTAGTATTCGGGGATGCGGTTGATCTCTTCGTCCAGGGCAAGCTGGATATAGGACTCGAACAGGTCCTCCATCCCCGGCTGGGTGATGTGACGGTTCCAGTTGATGAAAATGTCGCGGACCCGGGCGTGGTCGGCCGGGGTGAAAGGTCGGATAAGCACCGCCGTCAACCCTTCAGCTTCTCGCGCAGCAGCTGGTTGACCTGCTGGGGGTTGGCCTTGCCCTGGGTCGCCTTCATGATCTGGCCGACGAACCAGCCGATGGCCTTGTCGTTGCCCTGGCGGATTTCATCGGCCTGTTCCGGGTTGGCGGCGATGGCGGCGTCCACGGCGGCCTCGATGGCGCCGGTGTCGGTGATCTGCTTGAGGCCCTTGTCCTCGACGATCTTTTCCGGATCGCCCGAGGTTTCCCACATGATCTCGAACACGTCCTTGGCGATCTTGCCGGAAATGGTGCCGTCGTCCATGAGGCTGAGCAGCTTGCTCAGATGGGCCGCCGAAATGGGGCTGTCGGCGATCGTAAGACCGGCCTTGTTGAGCGCCCCGAACAGATCGTTCGTTACCCAGTTGGCGGCCTTTTTCGGATCGCTTGCGGCGGCCACGGCCTCGAAATACTCCGCACTTTCCCGGTCGGCGACCAGGGCCGACGCATCCTTGGCCGACAGGCCCATGTCATCCATGAAGCGCTGCTTCTTGGCGTCGGGCAGTTCGGGCAGGGTCTTGCGCAGGCCCTCGATGAACTCGTCCGTCAATTCCAGCGGCAGCAGGTCCGGGTCCGGGAAATAGCGGTAATCGTGGGCGAATTCCTTGGCCCGCATGGGGCGGGTTTCGCCCTTCACCGGGTCCATCAGGCGGGTTTCCTGGACGATCTCGCCGCCGCTTTCATGGATGTCGACCTGGCGTTCGGCTTCGATCTCGATGGCCTGCATGATGAAGCGCACGCTGTTCACGTTCTTGATCTCGGCCCGGGTGCGATACCCTTCCTCACCCACCTTGCGCACGGACACGTTGACGTCGGCGCGCATGGAGCCTTGCTCCATGTTGCCGTCGCAGGTGCCCAGATAGCGCAGGATGGAGCGCAGCTTGCGCACGAAAGCCCCCGCCTCTTCCGGCGAGCGGATGTCCGGCTTGGTCACGATCTCCATCAGGCAGACACCGGCCCGGTTGAGGTCGATGAACGAGCGCTTGGGGTCCTGGTCGTGCATGGACTTGCCGGCGTCCTGTTCCATGTGCAGGCGCTCGATCCCGATGTCGCGGGTCGTGCCGTCGGCCAGATCCACGGTGACGATGCCCTCGCCCACCACGGGATGCAGGTACTGGGAAATCTGATAGCCCTGGGGCAGGTCGGCGTAGAAGTAGTTCTTGCGTTCGAACACGCTGGTCTTGTTGATCTTGGCGTTCAGGCCCAGGCCGGTCTTGACCGCCTGTTCGATACAATAGCCGTTGATGACCGGCAGCATGCCGGGCATGGCCGCGTCGATCAGCGAAACCTGGGAATTGGGCCCGGCCCCGAAGGCCGTGGGCGAGCCGGAGAACAGCTTGGCCTGGGACGAGACCTGGGCATGGACCTCAAGCCCGATGACGACTTCCCAGTCGCCGGTGTCGCCCTGAATGATGTAGCTCATCAGACCTGCCCTCCCAGGAACTTCGGCAAGGCGTCGAACACAGCGGCATCCTCGATGGCTTTTGCCGCGCGTAGCACCGTTTCCTCGTCGAAGGGCCGTCCAACCAGTTGCAGGCCGAGCGGCAGGCCGTCCTTGTCCAACCCCGCGGGCACGCTGATGCCGGGCAGGCCGGCCAGGTTGGCGGGCACGGTGAACACGTCGTTCAGGTACATGGCGATGGGATCGTCCATCTTGGCGCCGATCGGGAAGGCCGCGTTGGGCGCCGTCGGGGTCAGCAGCACGTCGACGTCTTCAAACGCCTTCGTGAAGTCCTCCAGGATGCGGGTGCGGACCTTCTGCGCCTTCACGTAGTAGGCGTCGTAATAGCCCGCCGACAGCACATAGGTGCCGATCATCACGCGGCGGCGGACTTCCGCGCCGAAGCCCTCGCCGCGGGTGTTGGCGTACATGTCGTCAAGCGTGTCGCCGTCGACGCGCAGGCCGTAGCGCACGCCGTCATAGCGCGCCAGGTTGCTGGACGCTTCCGCCGGGGCGACGATGTAATAGGCCGGCAGGGCGTATTTGGTGTGAGGCAGCGAGACCTCCTTGATCTCCGCCCCCTGGGCCTTGAGCCACGCGGCCCCCTGGTCCCACAGGGCCTGAATTTCCGCCGGCATGCCGTCCATGGTGTATTCGCGGGGAATCCCGACCTTCAGGCCCTTGACGCCGCCGGTCAGCGCCGCCCGGAAATCGGGCACGTCACGCGGGGCCGAGGTCGAATCCTTCGCGTCGTGGCCCGCCATGGCACCCAGCAGGATGGCCGTGTCCTCCACCGTGCGGGCAAAGGGGCCGGCCTGATCGAGGGACGAGGCGAAGGCGACGATGCCCCAGCGCGAGCAGCGCCCATAGGTCGGCTTCATGCCCACGATGCCGCAAAGGGATGCCGGCTGGCGGATCGAGCCGCCGGTGTCCGTGCCGAGGGCGGCGGGGCAGATGCGCGCCGCCACGGCAGTGGCCGAGCCGCCGGACGAGCCGCCGGGCACCAGGTCTTCGCCGCCCGGGCCGCACCACGGATTCTTCACCGGGCCGTAGTAGCTGGTCATGTTGGACGAACCCATGGCGAATTCGTCCAGGTTGGTTTTGCCGATCATCACCGCACCGGCGTCGATCAGGTTGCGGCCGACGGTCGATTCATAGGTCGGCACGAAGCCGTCCAGGATGTGCGACGCCGCCGTGGTCGGCACCCCTTCGGTGCAGAACAGATCCTTGACCGCGACGGGCACGCCGTCGAGCGGCCCCAGCGCCCCGCTCTTGGCGCGCCGCGCGTCCGATGCCGCCGCGCGGTCCCGCGCGACCTCGGGCGTCAGGGTGATGAAGGCGTTGAGGTCCTTCGCCGCCTCGGCCGCGGCCAGCGAGGCCTCGGCCAGATCGACGGCGGAAAATTCGCCCTTGTCCAGGCCGTCCGCGGCCTGGGCGATGGTCAGTTCGTTAAGTTTGGGCATTATTCGACCACCTTGGGCACGGTATAGAAATCGCCCACCCGGTCCGGCGCGTTGCTTAAGACCTTTTCCGGATCGCCCCCGTCGGTCACCACGTCGTCGCGCCGCGTCATGACCATGCCGGCGGCGCCGGTCATGGGCTCGACCCCGTCCGTATCGACCTCGGCCAGTTGCTCGACCCAACCGATGATGTTGTTCAGGTCCTGGGCGACGGGTTCCAGGTCGGCCTCGTCGACCTTGATCCGGGCCAGAAAGGCGACCCGGCGGACGTCGTTTTTATCTAGAGACATGGCGGATCCAGACTTAAAGGGCGGTCGGTGTGCAGGGCATCTCGAGGGCCCGGCTGCGGGCGCGGAAATTACCATCGACATCCCCGGGCGGCAAGCGCCGCCGCGCCGCGTCCGAAGGCGTGCAGGCAAAAAAAGACGCAAGTCCCCCTGCCGGACAAAAATCCGACAGGGGGGGCTTGCGGCCTTTTCTCAACCGGCCTGGACGGCGGGGCGAAACCCCGCGTCGGCCGATTTCAGACGATCAACCCGTCCTTAGAAGGACGCGGTCAACGAACCGATGACGACGTCGTCAGCCAGACGGCTGTTGCTGATCGAGGTGTCGATGTACTGCACCCCGATGGAGACGTTCTCCGTGAGGCCCAGCGACGCGCCGATCGACCAGGTGGTGTAGTCGGGCTGCGCGAAGGTGGCGTTCTTTTCGATCAACTGACGGCCGATGGACGCGTCCAGCGTGATCCCGGCAAGCACCTTGATCGGCACCGCGTAGGACACGTTGGCGGTGAACCAGTGACCCGTGCCGCTGCCGCCGAAGAAGTCCGGCGAATAGGCGTAATTACCGCCGACCGACAGGCCGTCCATGATGTCGTAGCTGAGACCCAGGGCAACTTCCCACAGGTCGTAGTTCACGTTATCGGACGCACCCGGATAGGAGTAGTAGATGAAGCCGACGTCCCAGCCGATACCCGCGGCGGAGCCGGAAATGCCACCATAGTAATCGATTTCGGCGCTGGCCTTGTCGCTGTCGCCGAAGTCGACGTTGGAACCCCACGTGCCGAGATAGACGGCCGTGTCGGCGATGCCCGTGTCCATCGACCAATCGATGCCGCCCTGAATGGCGGGTTTTTGGGACGATTGATCCAGACCGCGGAAACGGTATTCGGTCACGAGGCCGGCGTTAGCCGAGAAGGTACCGGGGAATTTCATATCTTCGGCCTGCGCCGGGAGGGACGCACCCACCACCGCCACAAATCCGAGGGCACTCAAAAGCCGCACCACAGATGCCATTTTCTTGATCCTTTTTCACAGTTTACCCGAGGCGTACACCCCACTGCGTTTGGTGGTAGCAAATTGGATGCCAGATGCGTACAAATTATTTTATTGTTACAATTCAATTACTTACATGAAAATTTTGGACCGAATGTGGTAAAAACAACACAGATGAATGCGCATTTATGACGCATCAAAATATAATTGCATAAATAATAGGCATTTGTTGAGTCAAAAATCGGTCGATTAGGCTCGAATTTGCGATCAACGCTGAAAATTCGGACAAAACAGCCTCAGCGCCCCTGACAAGCGATAAGACAGGCAGCAAGACAGGTGGCGATTTTGCGTCCGACCGATGCAAAAAGGTCACGCAATTGAGAGATGCATGCTTGAGAAATGTGCGCCTGCCGGCAGCGGCTATCCGCCGGACCCCCGCAGCGCCTTGGCGAAGTCCGACCAGAACGCCGGCGACCAGGATTGAACCGCCAGGGTGATGGCGGCGGCCAACGCCGACGAAACGGTCTTTGCCGGCATTGACCGCGCCTTGTCCGCGGTCAGGTACTTGTCGACGCTGACGGTGTCGAGGCGCACTTCGCCCTTTTCCGCGTCATATAGAAAATTGGTCGAGAACACGCGCTCGTACTCTTGCGCCAGTTCCAGGACATCCATGCCGATCTGGTGGATCGATTTGACACCGCCGTTGTACGGGCCTTCGGTGACGAACAGCGGCATCTCGAACGCAAAGGACTTTCCGTCGCGGCGGCATTCGAGCATCGCGCGGTAATCGACGGAATTGAACATCTGGCCCTCGATGGGGCTTTCGCCTTCGAACACCGCGCGATAGGCACAGGTTCCCCCGGTGATCGCCGCCTTGCCCGTGATCGGCTCGTCGATCACGGCATCGATCAAAGGCATCAACACCGGACTGTAAACGAAGCCCAAATCCTTGCCGTCCGCGCGCACCGCCAACCAGCTCCCCTTGGCCTTGCCGACCACCTTCACACGGTCGCCTTCACGGAAACTGCCGACCTTCGTGCCGTTGGTGTCGGGTTCGCCACGCACGTTCAAATCCTTGGTCACCACATAGGTACCCGCGAGCGGCGTCACGGCTTGCCCCAGAAAGGTCTTTTCCGGCTTGTCCTGGGCCGCGGCCCCGAAGGCGGCGAAAACCGCCAGCCCCCCGGCGACGCACAAACAAAAGGCACGACGCCCGGCAGACGGCGCGCCGATCCCGCGCCACAGGATTGGAGTGACTAAATGCAATGCCCCATACATCGCCGAACCGCCCTAATCAGCCCGCGGACCCCCCGCGCCGAAGTAAAGTTATGCCCCTTGGAAGGGGATATATGTTACCTCTATCAACAAGTTAGCACCACCTAACTTTTCCCGCGCCGCGTTTATCAAGCGACGTGGATGGATTTTCGCCGGATATCGTAAGGACAATACCATGGCGGTCATGACGCTGACGGAATTGAAAGCGGCCATGGACCGGCACGGCCGCGTCATGGGGCTCGACCTGGGGTCGAAAACAATCGGCCTGGCCCTGTCGGACGTCATGCGCACCATCGCAACCCCCTACGACACGATCCGGCGCACCAAGTTCACAGCCGACGCCCAGGCCCTGCTTGCCGCGATCGACGCCGAAGACGTCCGGGGCCTGGTCATCGGGCTGCCGATCAGCATGGACGGGACCGAGGGGCCACGCTGCCAGTCGACCCGCCAATTCGCCGCCAACCTGCTGGAAAAGCGCGACCTGCCCATCGCCTTCTGGGATGAACGGCTATCGACCGTGGCGGTCGAACGCATGCTGGTCGATGACGTCGACATGACCCGCGCCCGGCGCGGACAGGTCGTCGATAAGCTGGCGGCGGCTTATATATTACAAGGCGCCTTGGACGCCCGGTGACCCGGCGCGCTCAGTCCCGGCCCTGACCGGCCAGACGATATCCCCGCTTTCCCGCGTGCTTGACCTCGTACATCGCCTTGTCGGCGATGCGGATCAGGGCATCGGCGGTTTCCGCATGTTCGGGGTAGAGGGCGATACCGACACTGGCGCCGATCATCACCGTTTCCCGCTTGGCTGTGAACGGGCGGGTCAGTTCCTCGACGACGGACTGCGCGACCCGGCTGACGTCCTGGGCGTTGGATATCTGGTTGAGAATCACCGTGAACTCGTCGCCGCCATAACGCGCCACCGTGTCCGACGCGCGGACGCGGGCGACCAGGCGCACCGCGACTTGGTGCAAAATCATGTCGCCCGCATCGTGGCCCAGACGGTCGTTGACGGCCTTGAAGCCGTCCAGATCGATGAACAGCACGGCGATCCGGTTCTTTTCGCGCGCCGCCTGACGCAGCGACACGTCGAGCCGGTCCATGAACAACGACCGATTGGGCAGGCCCGTGACCTCGTCGTGACTGGCCATATAGGCGATCTGCTGTTCCGCCAACCGATATTCTGTCAGATCGGTGAAGGTCCGCACCACGCCGCCCGACGGCATGCGCGATTCACGCAGCAACATGGTGCGGCCGTCCGCGAAATTGATCTCACCGGGCCCGGCGAAGGCATCGGCGATCATTTTCTTGTCGCCCGCGGCCTCCATCAAGGCAGCGAAGGGGGTTCCCGGCGTGAAGCTTTCCGCAATCTCCTGGAACAGATCGCGGCAGACTTCGTTGGCGAAAATCAGGTTGTCATCCGAATCGAAAACCGCGACGCCGTCGTGCAGGCGGTCCAAAACCTCGGCCATGTCGATTTCGCCCGTCCCCGAGCCCGTGATCGTATTTCGGGAAGACACCGCTAAAACCCTTGTGTTTATTCGTCCGCCCGTGCCCAACGGGTCTCATATCATGCCATCATCGGCGACCGGCCACCAAGACCCGCAATTTTTCGTGACCCGCCGGACACTCCAGCCTATATTCCGGCACCATGATTTCCGGCGACACGGCAACGACAGATTTCCCCCATCGCCATTTGCTTGGTATCGAAGGTTTGACACCGGCGGAAATCACTTTCCTATTGGACCGCTCCGAAACCTACGTCGAACAGAACCGGCAATCCGACAAGAAGAAGTCGGTGCTGCGCGGACGCACGGTCATCAACCTGTTCTTCGAAGCCTCGACCCGAACCCGGACGTCGTTCGAGCTGGCGGGCAAGCGGCTGGGCGGCGACGTCATTAATATGTCGATCTCGGGCTCCTCCATCAAAAAAGGCGAAACCCTGGTCGACACGGCGATGACGCTGAACGCCATGCACCCGGACGTTCTGGTCGTGCGGCACGCCGATTCCGGCGCGGTCAAACTGCTGTCGGAAAAGGTCAACTGCGCCGTCATCAACGCCGGCGACGGCAGCCATGAACATCCCACGCAGGCCCTTCTCGATGCGCTGACCATCCGCCGCAGGCTCGGTCGCCTGGCCGGGCTCCAGGTCGCCATCTGCGGCGACATCCTGCATTCCCGGGTCGCGCGTTCGAACATTCACCTGCTGACGACCATGGGGGCGCGCGTGCGCCTGATCGCGCCCAAGACGCTTATCCCCTATGCCGCCGAACGCCTGGGCGTCGAGGTCTTCCACGACATGGCCGAGGGCCTGAAGGATTGCGACATCGTGATGATGCTGCGCCTTCAGCAGGAGCGCATGAAATCCAACTATTTCCCTTCGGTGCGGGAGTATTTCACCTATTTCGGGCTTGATTACGAGATGTTGGCCCATGCCAAGCCCGACGCGCTGATCATGCATCCGGGCCCCATGAACCGGGGGGTCGAGATCGATTCGGAAGTGGCCGACGACTTCTATCGTTCGGTCATTCGCGAACAGGTCGAAATGGGCGTTGCCGTGCGCATGGCGGCGCTGGAGATTCTGGCCCACAACCTGGAACCCCTCGCCGAAACCAACTTGTGACGGAACCCGAGCCCAAGACATGGCGGTAAAACTCGACGAACCCCTGGGCCGCGTGGCCTATGTCAACGCACGCATCCTGGACCCGGCCGAAGGCTGGGACGGGCCGGGCGGCGTGCTGACCGACGGCGAAAAGATCGCCGCCGCCGGGCCGGGGCTGTTCGACGCGGGCCGCCCCGAAGACGCCAAGATCATCGACTGCCATGGGGCCTGCCTGGCGCCGGGGCTGGTCGATATCCGGGCCCATCTGGGCGAGCCGGGCGAAGAACAGAAGGAAACCCTGGCCACCGCCGGGCGCGCGGCGACGGCCGGCGGGGTCACCTCGCTGCTGTGCCTGCCGGATACCAATCCCTGCATCGACGACATGTCGGTGGTCGAATTCGTCGCCCGCCGGGCCCGCCAATTGGGGCTGACCAAAGTCTACCCCTATGGCGCCGTGACCAAGCAGTTGGCCGGCAAGGAGATCGCCGAGCTGAAATTGTTACGGGATTCCGGCGCCCTTGCCTTCACCGACGGCGTCCGGACGATCGCCGACCCCCTGGTTCTGCGTCAGGCACTCGCCTATGCCGCGACCTTCGATCTGGTGATCTGTCATCAGCCGGAGGATCCATCGCTTGCCGAGGGCGGTGTCATGAACCTGGGCGAGAATTCGACCCGCCTGGGCCTGTCCGGCATACCGCGCGAGGCCGAGATCATCATCATCGAACGCGACATCCGCCTGGTCGAGATGACCGGCGGACGCCTGCATTTCGTCAACGTATCGACGGCGGAAAGCGTCGAAGTCATCCGCCGCGCCAAGGACCGGGGGCTGGCCATTACTTGCGACACGGCGCCGCCCTATTTCGCGCTCAACGAACACGCCATCGGCGATTACCGCACCTTCGCCAAACTGACCCCGCCGTTGCGTGACGAGGACGACCGTCAGGCCATCGTGCGGGCGATCAGCGACGGGGTGATCGACTGCGTCGCGTCCGACCACACGCCGCAGGACGAGGAATCAAAGCGCCTGCCCTTCGCCCAGGCGGCATCGGGCGGCGTCGGCCTGCAAACCCTGCTGCCGATGACGCTGGAACTTTACCACAATGGACATCTGTCCTTGCTCAGGGCGCTCGATCTGGTGACCCGGGCACCCGCGGCGCTCATGGCGATGGATGCCGGCCGCCTGAAGCCGGGCGCCCCCGCCGATCTGATCCTGTTCGATCCCGACCGCAGCTGGAAGGTTTCCTCCGACGTGCTGCTCTCCAAATCAAAGAATTCGCCGTTCGATGGGCGGCCCGTGCAGGGCATGGTTCTGCGTACCGTGATCGACGGCCGCACCGTCCACACCCACGGGGCCTGAGCCCATGGCCGGCGGACTGGACAGCAACCTCGCATTCGCCCTGGCCGCCCTCGGCGGCTATCTGTTGGGATCGGTGCCCTTCGGCCTAGTGTTCACGCGCATGGCGGGCCTGGGCGACATCCGAACCATGGGCTCGGGCAATATCGGGGCGACCAACGTGCTGCGCACCGGACGCAAGGGCCTGGCGTTCGCCACGCTGATCTGCGATTGCGGCAAGGGGGCGGCGGCGGCGCTCGCGGCGGCCCATCTATGGGGTGCCGAGGCCGGCATGATCGCCGGGTTCGCCGGCGTCATCGGGCACAATTTCCCGGTCTGGCTGCGTTTCAAGGGCGGCAAAGGCGTGGCGACCACGCTCGGCGTGCTGCTGGCCGTCAATTTCATGGTCGGGCTGGCCGCCTGCGCGACCTGGCTGCTGGTCGCCGGAGTCTTCCGCTATTCGTCCCTGGCCGCCTTGGGCGCCCTGGTCGCGGCCCCGGCCTATGCCTATTGGATCGACGGCATGCCCATGGCCTGGATGGCGGGCGGCCTGGCTGTCCTGGCGGTGATCCGCCACCGGGCGAACATCCACCGGCTGATCACAGGCCAGGAAAGCAAGATCGGCCAAAAATCCAAACCGGCGGACACCCCGCCCGGCGCTTAGCGCCGCGCCCGCTCGGGCATTAGAGGTCCTTGTTCAACATCTGTGAGCAGGCTGTAATCACGCTGGATTCCGGCTCACTCTCGCCCGGCAGGGTCGTGGCGAAGTCTTTCGCAAGGTCTGCGCGCGCCGCGCGGGCATCCGACTGATAGCCCTGCAGATCCGGCGCCTCCGCCATTTTCTTCACATGATTGGCGGCGCGGGCCGCACAAACGGAAGCCTGGGCGTTGATCCAGGCATCCTGCACCTCGTCGTGACTGGCGCTCGCGCTAACCACCCAATCGTTGCTGAAGGCCAGAACGGCAAGGACGAATGCCCCGACCCCCGCGCCCAACAGAAAGGGGCTTGTCGATTTCGGCAGTGTCATGCATCGCTCCTGTATATTGATTGAAATACGGCGTTTGCTGCCGGCATGCTGGCGGCGAGCACAATTCGACAATGACGAGCGGTCGATTGCGCCGAAAAACACCAACATTCCGCATAATTTAACAATATAATTTAATATAAATTAGTTTTCAATAAATATTATTTTAATTTGTTTTTATCAGTAATACTTAAATATATTAATACAATTAATAACTATGAAATTTAATATACATTTATTATGATAATAATAACTTATTTTTTATTTAAGTATAATTCAATTTTCACGATCCCAGCTAAACCCGGCCCCGTCCACCTGCCCGCCCCGGCCGATTGCCGAACTATCCAGATGCAGGCGGACCGTGACCGTCGTGCCATGCCCGACCCTGCTGTGAATGGCGATTTCACCGGCGTGCATGTCGATCAACGACTTTGAAATGGCCAGGCCAAGTCCCCACCCCCTGTCCGAGGTATAGGGATTGGCCGCTTTACTCGTGAAAGGGCTCATGATCTGGGACAGGCGTTCCGGCTCGATCCCGACGCCGGTATCGGCGACCGTAATGACAAGGAAGCCATCCGCAACCGCGGCCGTCACCGTCACGCTGCCACCGTCCGGGGTGAACTTGACCGCGTTGGACAACAGATTCAACAACACCTGCTTGATTGCCCGGCGATCGGCCTTCAACCGCGGCAGACCGTCGGGCACGGCCTCGCGCAGCATGACGCCTTTTTCGCCGGCCCGCTCACGCACGGTATGAACGCATTCGGCGATCAGGCCACGGACCTCGATAATGCCGATCTCCAGCACGGTCCTGCCGGCCTCGATCGCGGAAATATCCAGGACGTCATTGACCAGATCCAACAGGTGTTTGGCGCTGGAATGAATGTCGTTGGCGTATTCGCGGTATTTGCCCGCACCGGGCGGGCCGAAGTACTGATTGAACAGAATGTCGGAAAAACCGAGGATCGCATTAAGCGGCGTGCGCAGTTCGTGGCTCATGGCGGCCAGGAATTCCGACTTCGCGCGGTTTGCCTGCTGGGCGGCATCCTTCGCCGCCTCGGCTTCCTGGCGCGTCCGTTTCAACAGTTCCGTCGACCGCGCCGTCTCCAGGTCCAAGCGCAGATTGGCATAGATGACGGCGGCGCCGAGCAGGAACAGCGCCACCGCGCCCACGACGTTGAGCCACAACATGCCCGATCGCGTCGGCCATCCGCCCGCCGGCTCGCCGGCGATGACCCAGGTGCCGGAAACCAGGTTGACGTCCAGATACACGGGATCGCCGTCCGTGACCGACGGATCGCCCCAGAACACCTCGCCGCCACGGCCGAACCCGTCGCGCCCGATCAGGGCCAGACGGTAGCGCGCCTGATAGTCCGGCAACCCGACGTCCTGCACGAAAGCGTCGAAATCAATGACCGTGGAGACAACACCCCACAATTTGGCGGGCAGCCAACCTTCCGGATAAATGAACACGGGGAAGCGGGCGATGATGCCGGCGCCACCCTGCACGAGGTTGAGCGGGCCGGCGATCACCACGGTGTTTTCCTTGATGGCCCGCTGGACCTCGCGCCATTGCTCAGGGGCCGTTCGATAATCCAGGCCGAGCGCCCTTTCATTGCCTTCAATCGGATAGATGTGGCTGATGATCAGGTCCTTCGCCAAGGCCATGTTGCGGACCCAGCCGCCCGCCGATTCCATGAGGTCGGCGGCGACGGTGGCGAATTCCTTTTGACCGAGGTCCGGCCGCGCCTTGACATAGCTGATCAGGCCCTGGATCAGTTGGACGTCCGCGTTCAGGGAACTTTCCAAACGCACGCGAAGCTTGCCCAGTTCTTCGGCCGTTTCCAGGCGCGCTTCCGTCGCCGCCGCCCGCAGGGCGTACTGTTCCGCCAAAAAACCACCCAATGCGCAGGCGGCTGCGAGAATTGCCATTCTGACGAGGGTGGTGATGTATTGCGTCCGCATCGCGCCGCCCGATGAGTGCCTGCATCGAATATATACAAGCTTGCCCGAAGAGCGTCCGAATTTCTGCACTGCGGCATAGGTCCGCGTGCCGCCGCGCCGCCTCAACCCGCGCCGGGCGGCGGTCCATGGCGAATGGCCTACTTCCCAATTGTATACAATACCTGTTAAATTAAACGCCGTCGTCGAGGAGCAAGAGGAAACATCCATGCCGGACACCACGGATATCGATCCGAGGTCGGACGCCAATGCGTCATCCACCACAGATTTCGCAGAAGAAGCTGCACGCCTGAAGGCGCGCAAGCGCCGCTTTGCGATCGCGCTCGTCATCGGTGTGCTGGGCACCCTGTTCGGCGGCCTGGAAATTCACGACCGCGTCACCAACATCCATGAAGTCGACGCCCGCATCGGCGGCGACCTGATTACCGTATCGTCCCGCGTTGCCGGCTGGGTCACCTCGATCAGCGTCACCGAAGGCGACGACGTCAAGCCGAACACCGTTCTGCTGACCATCGATTCCCGTGAATCGGCGCTGAAAGCCCGCGAACTGGAAGCCCAGATCGCCAGCCTGCGCGCGGAAAAGGAGCGCACCCTGGCGGAGAAACGCCTGGTCGACAAGGAAACCGCGGCCAAGTTGAAGTCGGAGCAGGCACGCCTGGTCGGCGCCCAGGTCACCGTGTCATCCCTGGACCCGCAACTCGAACTCGCCAAGCGCGAACACGAACGCTCCAAATCCCTGTTTCAGACCCGCGTCGTGTCCCGCCGCCAACTGGATCAGGCGGAGACCGAACTGAAGAAGATCGAACGCGAACACCGCATCGCCGTCGCCGATCTGCATTCGGCCGAAGCCAAGTTGGCCGAGGTCGAGGCCGAGCGCGAACGCCTGCACGTTCTGGACAGCGCCGTCGCCGTGTACCTTCACCGCGAACAGGAATTGCAGGCAAAACTGGACGAACAGCGCCTGGACCTGTCCGACCGCACGATCCGCAGCGCCATCAGCGGCGTCGTCGACAAGACCTTCGTCGAAGTCGGCGAATACGTCACCCCCGGCCAGCGCCTGGCCTTGATCCACGACCCAGACGTGATCTGGATCGACGCCAACATCAAGGAAACGGACATCCGCAAGACCAAGGTCGGTGACGTCGTCCAGGTTTCCGTCGACGCCTATCCAGACCGCGAATTCACGGGCAAGGTCCAGGTTATCGGCAACGCCACCACCGCGGAATTCGCGCTTCTGCCCAGCCCGAACCCCAGCGGCAACTTCACCAAGATCACCCAGCGTCTGCCGGTGCGCATCGCCATTGACCAGCAGGACCGCCTGCTGCGCCCCGGGATGATGGTCGAAATCAAGATCGACGTTGACCAGTAAAGTCGCCGCCGCCCCCATCGACCCCCATTCCATCAGCGAATTCCGCCGCTGGTCGGTCACCCTGTCGGGCCTGTTGGGCGCGGTGTCGATGATTCTGTCGGCGACGGTCGTCAACGTCGCCGTGCCGTCCATCATGGGGGCCTACGGGATCGACCAGACCATCGCGCAATGGGCGTCCACGGTCTTCATCACGACCATGGTGGCAAGCCAGCTCATGAGTGTGTGGGTCGTCGCCCACCTGGGGCAGCGCAACGCCTACGCCATGACCCTGGTGCTGTTCACCGCGGGCGGCTTCGTCTGCACCGTGGCGCCCAATATGGATACCCTGATCGTCGGGCGGGTCATGCAGGGAATTTCCGCCGGCGTCGTGCAGCCCCTGGTGCTGTCGACCATCATTTCCGTGTTTCCCCTCGAACGTCGGGGGTTCGCCGTCAGCATGTATTCGGTCGGCGTGACCTTGGCCCCCAGCTTCGGGCCCGTGGTCGGCGGCGCCATCCTGGACGCCCTGACCTGGCGGCACATCTTCATCGTGCCCCTGCCGCTCGCCTTCATCGCCTTTCTGCTGGGCCTCAGCTTCATGCCCCAGGAGCGGAAGAAAGGCCCCAAGCCACCCTTTGACTGGACCGGCCTGGTGCTGGTCGTCACCGCCTGCTTCAGCGTCATGAGCGGCCTGGCCAACGGCCAGCGCTGGGGCTGGCACTCCAACGAGGTCCTGGTTCTTCTCGTCGGCGGCACGGCGGCCGGGGCCGTCTTCCTGTGGCACCAGATGCACTCGAAAAACCCGATGCTGGATGTCGGCCTGTTCAAGGACCCGTCCTTCGCCTCGGCCATGGTCATCGCCTTCCTGTTCGGGGCGGGCAATTTCGCCACCAACTACGCCATCCCCGTGTTCACCCAGCAGGTTCAGGGCTTCACCGCCACGGCGGCGGGCATGGTTCTGGTTCCGGCGGGGATATTCCTGTTCCTGATCACCCCCTTGGCCGGGCGTTTGAACGACCATGTCTCGCCCCGCTATCCGATTACCGCGGGCGTGCTGCTTTTCGTCGTCGCCGCGTTCTTCATCTCCAAGTCCGACGTCAACACGGCCTTCGTCGTCATGGTGCTGTTCACCATGCTGTCGCGTCTCGCGATCGGCCTGGTCATGCCCGCCATGGGGGCGGCGGCGATCCGCGCCGTGCCAGAACACAAGATCAACGCCGGCGCCGCGACCTACAACTTCGTGCGCCAATTGGGCGGCGCCTTCGGCACCCTGGTGTTCGTCGTCATTACCGAACAGCGCACGGCCTTCCACGCCGACGCCATGGCGGCGACCCAGACGTCGGGTAACCCGCTCAGCCGGGAATTCATCGAAAAGGTCGGCCGCGTGCTCGGTGAAAGCGGCCTGCCCGACGCCCAGCAGACGGCGGGCGCGCTCAACTTCCTGTCCAAGGTCATTCACGCCCAGGCGACGACCCTCGGATTCCAGGATGCCTTCATCGTCTCGGCCATCGTCTTCTCGACGGCATTGGTGCCTGCCTGGATTTTGGGACGCACAACCAAAACGGGCGTATGAACGCTTTACTTTCCCTTTTACAGATAACTCTCCTCGGGTAGTCTTTCGCAGACAGCCCCCTGGGAGAGCCCAGACATGCCCGACAGATTGGCCCATCACCGCCAACGCACGCTTCCCGACGATGAACGCGTCGCCTGGCTGCGCCTGATCCGCTCAACCAACGTCGGGCCGGGCACCTTCTTCCGCCTGCTGGAACGTTTCGGCACGGCGACGCGGGCCCTCGACGCCCTGCCCGACCTTGCCCGCCGGGGCGGGCGCGCCGGCACCATCCGCATCGCCACGGCCGCGGCGGCATCGCGCGAACTGGAAGAGGCGCAGCGCATCGGGGCGACGCCCATTGCCTGGGGCGAACCCGCCTACCCACCACTTCTCGCCCATATCCACGACCCGCCGCCGGTGATCTACGCGCGGGGCCGGCTCGACCTTCTCGGCAAGAAAACCATCGGCGTCGTCGGTGCGCGTAATGCTTCCGTCAACGGCCGCCGCTTCGCGAAGAAACTGGCCGCCGATCTGGGCGCCGGCGGACTGATGGTCGCCTCGGGCCTGGCCCGCGGGATCGACGCCGCCGCCCACGAAGGAGCGCTTCCGACCGGCACGGCGGCGGTACTGGGCGGCGGGATCGATGTCGTCTACCCGGCCGAGAACAAGAATCTCTACGACCGCATCGCCGAAACGGGCGTCCTGTTGTCGGAAATCGCGCCCGGCACCCAGCCCCAGGCCCGCCACTTTCCCCGCCGCAACCGGATCATCTCCGGCATGGCCCGCGGCGTCGTGGTGGTCGAGGCGAGCCCCCGATCCGGATCCCTGATCACCGCCCGCATGGCCCTTGAACAAGGGCGCGACGTGTTCGCCGTGCCGGGCGCGGCGATGGACCCAAGGGCCCGCGGGACCAATCATTTGATTCGCGAGGGGGCAACCCTGACGGAAAGCGCGGATGACGTATTCGCCGTTATGGCCGATGTACGCGCCCCGGACAAATCTGATATTATTGTTTATAATCAAAATATTAAGAATGATCTGACGGACGTTGAGACGACCGTTTCGGCACGCGACGAGATCATCGCCGCCTTGGGTCCGACACCGACGACTGTTGACGAACTGCTCCGCGTTTGCCAATTCTCCCTGGCCGTGGTGTCAACGGTTTTGCTTGAACTTGAACTGGCAGGACGGTTAGAGAGGCACCCCGGCAGCAAAGTATCGCTGCTCATGGACCACTAGCCGGCCCGGGCAGCGGCCCCGAAGGCCGGCCGAGAAAAGGCAAGTCCTGCATGACCGACGTCGTCGTCGTTGAAAGCCCGGCCAAGGCGAAAACGATCAACAAGTACCTGGGCCCCGGTTACACGGTGCTGGCCAGCTACGGCCACATCCGCGACCTTCCGTCGAAGGACGGCTCGGTGCGCCCGGACGCCGACTTCGAAATGGACTGGGAAATCGATGCCCGGTCGGAAAAGCACATCAAGGCGATCGCCGATGCCGTCAAGGGCGCCGATAAACTGTATCTGGCGACCGACCCCGACCGCGAGGGCGAGGCCATTTCCTGGCACGTCCGCGAAGTCCTGAACAAGAATGACGCTCTCAAAGACGTCGATGTGAAACGCGTCGTGTTCAACGAAATCACCAAGGACGCGGTCAAGGCGGCGTTCGATCATCCGCGCGAATTGGACCGTGAACTGGTCGACGCCTATCTGGCGCGCCGCGCGCTCGACTATCTCGTCGGCTTCACCCTGTCGCCGGTGCTGTGGCGCAAGCTGCCGGGATCGCGGTCGGCCGGCCGCGTGCAGTCCGTGGCCCTGCGCCTGATCTGCGAACGCGAGGCCGAGATCGAAATCTTCCGGCGCCAGGAATTCTGGTCCATCAAGGCGACCTTCGCCGCCGAGGGCGGACACAAGATCGCGGCGCAGCTGACCCATCTGAACGGGCAGAAGCTAGGCAAGATGGACCTGGGATCGCAGGCCGAGGCCGAGCGCGCCAAGCAGACCGTCGAATCCGGCACCTTTTCCGTCGCCGACGTTCAGCGCAAGCAGTCCCGGCGCAACCCGGCGCCGCCGTTCACCACCTCGACCTTGCAGCAGGAAGCCGCGCGCAAGCTGTACTTCGGCGCCAAGCGGACCATGCAGGTCGCGCAGCGCCTGTACGAAGGCGTCAACATCGGCGGCGAGACGGTCGGCCTGATCACCTATATGCGAACCGACGGCGTGACCATGGCCAACGAGGCCGTCAACGCCTGCCGTGACCTGATCAAGGGGTCTTATGGCGCGCCCTATCTGCCGGGCGAGCCGCGTATTTATAAGACCAAGGCCAAGAACGCGCAGGAAGCCCACGAGGCGGTCCGCCCGACGGACGTGTCCCGCCGTCCCGAGGACGTCGCCCAGTACCTGGACGAAGATCAGCGCAAGCTTTACGACCTGATCTGGAAGCGCACGGTCGCCAGCCAGATGGAAAACGCGGTGCTTGACCAGGTCGCCGTCGATATCGCCGCCGCCGACGGCTCCTCGGCCCTGCGCGCGACCGGCTCCGTCATCGCTTTCGACGGCTTCCTCAAGGTCTATCAGGAAGGCAAGGACGAAGACGCTTCCGCCGACGGCGACGACGACGACAAGCTCCGCATCCTGCCCGACGTCAGGCAGGGCCAGCACCTGGCCCGCCAGGAAGTGGACGCCGATCAGCACTTCACCCAGCCGCCGCCGCGCTATACCGAAGCCAGCCTGGTCAAGCGGCTGGAGGAACTGGGCATCGGCCGCCCGTCGACCTATGCCTCGATCATCTCGGTCTTGCAGGACCGCAATTACGTGAAGCTGGAAAGCCGCCGCTTCATGCCCGAGGACCGCGGCCGTCTGGTCACCGCCTTCCTCTCCAGCTTCTTCGAACGCTATGTGGAATACGGCTTCACGGCCGAACTTGAAGACCGGCTGGACGACATCTCCGGCGGCCGGCGCGAGTGGAAACAGGTGCTGCGCGATTTCTGGGAAGCCTTTTCCAAGGCCGTCGACGGCACCAAGGAACTGCGCGTGCGCGAGGTCCTGGACACCCTGGACGAACTCCTCGGGCCGCACTTCTTCCCCATGGGCGAAGACGGCCGCGACCCGCGCAAATGCCCGGTCTGCGCCGACGGCCGCATGGGCCTGAAACTGGGCAAGTTCGGCGCCTTCATCGGCTGTTCGAACTACCCCGAATGCAAGCACACCCAGGCGCTGGCCGTGCCAAACGGCGAGAACGGCGAGGGCGCGGAAGCGGCGGCGGAAATCTTCCCCCGCCTGCTCGGCAACGATCCCGATACGGGCCTGCCGATCACCGTGCGCAAGGGGCCCTACGGCGCCTATGTGCAGCTGGGCGACGCCGAAGAAGGCGGCCCCAAGCCCAAGCGCGCCTCCCTTCCCAAGGGCGTCAGCGCCGCGACCATCGACCTTGAAATGGCGCTGGGCCTGCTTGCCCTGCCGCGCGAGGTCGGCCTGCACCCGGAAACCGGCGACATGATCACCGCCGGGCTCGGCCGTTTCGGCCCGTTCCTCAAAATGGGCGGCACCTATGTGTCGCTGAAGGGCGACGACGACGTTCTGACCGTCGGCCTGAACCGTGCGGTCGTGCTGTTCGCCGACAAGCCGCGCAAGGATCCGCCCAAGGAACTGGGCAAGCATCCGACCGACGGCAAGCCGGTGGTGCAGAAGGCCGGCCGCTGGGGGCCCTTCGTCCAGCACGGCAAGGTCATGGCGTCCCTGCCCAAGGACATGGACAAGGATTCCGTGACCCTGGAAAAGGCCCTGGAACTGCTTGCCGCCAAATCCGGCAAAGCGGCGCCGGCCGCGAAGAAGGCCGCGCCCAAGAAGAAAGCCGCGGCGAAGAAAAAGACCGCCGCCAAAAAGCCCGCCGCAAAGAAGAAAACAGCGAAGAAGACGCCGGCCGACGGCGATACGCCGCCGCCCGCCAGCGACGTCTGATCCGAGCCGCCCGCCGTGGCCAAGCCCCCGAAATCAACCCGGCCCTTCCCGACGCGGGAGGAAATTCTGGAATTCATCCAGTCGAGCCCCAAGCGCGTCGGCAAGCGCGAGATCGCGCGCGCCTTCAAGCTGGGGTCCGAGGGCAAAGTCATGCTGCGCGAGATTCTGAAGGAGCTGGAAGGCGGCGGCGCCTTGCAGCGCGGGCGCAGCAAGCGGTTCGCCGAGCCGGGCACCCTGCCCGAGGTCACGGTCCTGCACATCACCGGCATCGATGCCGAGGGCGAGCTGATGGCGCGCCCGGAAAACTGGGATGAAGACGCCGCCGGCCCGCCGCCGGCCATCTACATGGCGCCCGAACGCAAGGGCCAGGCCGCGTTGGGTACCGGCGACCGCGTGCTGGCGCGCCTGGAGCGCACCGGACGCGGCGTCTACCAAGGCCGCACCATCCGCCGCCTGCCGTCGGCCCCCTCGGCGATCATGGGGGTTTACCGCGAGGTCGGCGGCGAGGGCCGCATCGAAAGCACCGATCGCCGCGCCAAGCAGGATTATGTGGTCCCGGCGGGACAATCGGGCGGCGCCAAGCCGGGCGACCTGGTGCGCGCCGCCGCCCTGCCCGGCAAGGATTTGGGCCTGCGCAAGGCCAAGGTGACCGACGTCCTGGGCGCCATGGACGATCCCAAATCGATCAGCCTGATTTCCATCCACGAACACGAACTGCCAAGCGAGTTTCCCGCCGAAGCCCTCGATCAGGCCAAGGCCGCCGGCCCCGCCCCCTTGGGCGACCGGGTCGATCTGCGCGGCCTGCCGCTGGTCACCATCGACGGCGCCGATGCCCGCGATTTCGACGACGCGGTGTTCGCCGAACCGGACCCGGACCATCCCGGCGGCTGGCATCTGGTGGTCGCCATCGCCGACGTGTCCTGGTACGTGCGGCCCGGCGACGCGCTCGACCGCTGCGCCTACGACCGAGGCAACAGCGTCTATTTCCCGGACCGCGTCGTGCCCATGCTGCCGGAGGAACTGTCCAACGGCTGGTGCTCGCTGAAGCCCAAGGAGGACCGCCCCTGCTTGGCCGCCCACCTGTGGATCGACGGCGACGGCAACCTGACCCGCCATCGGTTCGAACGCGCCATGATGCGGTCCGCCGCACGCCTGACCTATGACCAGGTCCAGGCGGCCCAGGACGGCCGCCCCGACGACGTGACGGACGTCTTGGCCAAGGACGTGATCGCGCCGCTGTACGGGGCCTACGAGGCGCTGTCGCGCAACCGCCGGGCGCGCGGCGTACTCGACCTGGACCTACCCGAACGCAAGGTGATCATCAACGACCGCGGCACCGTCGCCGAAATCGCCCTGCGCGAACGTTTCGACAGCCACCGGCTGATCGAGGAATTCATGATCACCGCCAACGTGGCGGCGGCGGAAGCCCTTGAAAAGAAAAGCCTTCCCTGCATGTACCGAATTCACGACCAACCCAGCCCGACCAAGGTCGCGGGCCTGTCGGACGCCCTGGAAACCATCGGGCTGAAGATCGCCAAGGGCCAGGTCATGCAGTCCGGCGTCTTCAACCAGATCCTGTCCAAGGCCAAGGGCGGGCCGTTCGAACGCATGGTCCAGGAACTGGTCCTGCGGTCTCAGGCCCAGGCCGAATATTCGCCCGACAACATCGGCCACTTCGGGCTGGCGCTGCGCCGATACTGCCATTTCACCTCGCCGATCCGGCGCTATTCGGACCTGCTGGTCCACCGCGCCCTGATCCGCGGCGGCCGGATGGGCGACGGCGCCCTGGAGACAGGCCACAAGGACTTCGCCGAAATGGGCCAGCACCTGTCGTTCACGGAGCGGCGGGCGGCGGCGGCGGAACGGGCGGCGGTCGACCGCTTCACCACCCAGTTCCTCGCCGATCGGGTCGGCGCCACGTTCCTCGGCCGCATCAACGGCGTTACCCGTTTCGGCCTGTTCATCACCCTCAGTGACACCGGCGCCGACGGCCTGATCCCGATCCGCTCCCTGCCCGACGACTATTACATTCACGACGAGGCCCACCACCGCCTGCGCGGGCGCTCCAACGGCAAGACCTATGTCCTGGGCGAAGCCGTCGAGGTCCGCCTGGTCGAGGCCCGGCCGCTGACCGGCGGCATGATCTTCGAGCTGATGGACGGTCCCGGCGGCCGAACCGGCGGCAATGCCCGCGGGCGGTTCACTCCCGGCGCGCGGCCGACCGGCGGCGGCCGGAAAAAAAGCGGGCGCAGCGGCGGCAAGGACAAGTCCAAGAAGGGCCGCGGCAAGAAATCCGGCAAACCCGCACGCGGCTGACCCCAGACGTCACAAAGTTTTCATAATGACGGCGGCCTGAAAATCGCCGACAATCCAACCATGATCCGCATGGGTTCCCTCATTCCCGGAATCCGGTTGACCCCGGGCCTTGTCGCCGTTTCGGCGGCGCTTCTGCTCGCCGCCTGCGCGGTGACGCCAACGCCCCGGGACACCGCCGACAAGGACAGCGGGTTTTCCATGCCGGCGGCGGCCGAAGTCATCGCGGCCGGATACGAGAACATCGCCGAAAAATACCTGGAAGCCCTGCCGGTGCGCGAGATCGGCATGGAGGGGTTGCGCGGCCTGGGCGCCATCGATCCGGCCCTCGCCATCGCCATCGACACCGCCAAGAACGAGGTCCGCCTGACCGACAACGGCCGCGAGATCGTCCGCGAAGTCCTGCCCAAGGGCGACGACGCCTACGGCTGGGCCCTGCTGACGGCGCGGGCCTCCCAGGCCGCGCGCGCCTGGTCCGAGGAAATGCGCCGCGCCAGCCCGGAAAAAATCTACGAAGCCGTGTTCGACGGCATGCTCACCGAACTGGACATCTATTCCCGCTATTCCGGGCGCGAGGAGGCCCAGCGCAACCGTGCCCGGCGCGACGGGTTCGGCGGCATCGGCGTACGCTTCCGGCAGCGCGGCGACATCACCGAGGTCTATCGCATCACCCCCGGCACGCCGGCGGCGGAGGCCGATCTGAAGGTCGGCGACGTCATCGTGTCGGCCGACGGAGTGGCACTCAAGGGCCTGTCGGCGCGCAAGATCGTGAAGCTGCTGCGCGGCCCCATCGACACCGCCGTGCGCCTGCGCCTGACCCGCCCGGGACGACCGGACGGCTGGTCTCTCGACCTGGTCCGCGCGCATATCGTGCCGGTCACGGTCAGCCACACGGTGAAGGACGGGATCATCTACGCCGCGGTCGAGAGCTTCAATCAAAAGACCGCCGCCTCCGTGAAGAAGGCAATCCTTACCGCCAAGGCCGAAGCCAAGGCGCCGCTCAAGGGCATGGTCATGGACCTGCGCGGCAACCCGGGCGGGCTGCTGCGGCAATCGGTCAAATTGGCCAACCTGTTCCTGACCCAGGGCCATATCATCACCACGCGCGGCCGCCATCCGGACAGCGTCCATCACTACAACGCCGATGGCGACGACATCCTGAACGGCCTGCCCCTGGTCATCCTGATCGACGGCAAGTCCGCATCGGCGGCGGAAATCACCGCCGCCGCCCTGCAGGACCGCGGGCGCGCCGTGGTCGTGGGCACCTCGTCCTACGGCAAGGGCAGCGTGCAGACGGTCATCCGCCTGCCCAACGACGGCGAACTGACCATCACTTGGTCGAAGCTGATCACGCCGACGGGCTACACCCTGCACGGTCTGGGCGTACACCCTATTGTGTGCACGTCTTCATTGGCGGAAATTCCCGCGGACGCCAAGGCCAAGGATCCGATCCTGGCCGGCATCGGCGAAGAGCACTATCAGGCCGATATCCTGGCGCACTGGCGGCGCGGCGGGCCGCTGGGCGAGGAGGAACGCACGCGGCTGCGCGACACCTGCCCGCCGGAACGCCATGACGACACCAAGGACCGTGATCTGGCGCGGCGAATCATCGAAGACCGCACCCTTTATGCCCGCGCCCTGACCTATACCTCGACGACCGCCCGGGCCGATGCGGCGGCTCTGGAATAGGCCGCAACGCGCCGGTTTCGCCGTGCCCCTTGACTTGCGCGTCCGGCCCTGTATGTTTCGCGCCTTCGACCTGACAGAAAACCAAAGCGGAACTTCGCACCATGGCAAAACCGGCCACAATTCTTGTGAAAATGGTCAGCACGGCTGACACGGGATTCTTCTATGTGACGAAGAAAAATCCGCGCAATTCGACGGAAAAGTTCGAAATGCGCAAGTACGACCCCGTGGTCCGCAAACACGTGGCCTTCAAGGAAGAAAAGATCAAGTAAGGCCGCCATCGGCGCCCCTCGATCCACCTTCCTGCCCCAGGCCGGCCGTCCTTGACGGGACGGCCCCTTTCACACAATCCGTAACCGATCCGCCGCCGCCCGATCTAATCGACGGCGGTTTCGCCTGTGTTTCTGACCAGCAGATCCGCGCGCACGACCCGGTCCCGACCGTCATGCTTGGCCATGTAAAGCGCCTTGTCCGCGCGCTCGATCAGCTCGGCCGCCGTTTCACCCGGTTCCACCGATTCCGCGACCCCGGCGCTCATCGTCACGGACAGTTGCGTTCCGTCGGGCAGCGGGATCGGTTCTTCCGCGATCTTGGCGCGGATACGGTCGGCGACCGCGAAGGCGATGTCGATCGGGGTGTCGGGCATGGCGACGACGAATTCCTCGCCGCCGAAGCGGGCCGCCGTGTCGAACCCGCGCACGTTGCGCAACAGGCGCTTGGCGATCACCCGCAGCACCTCGTCGCCGGCGGCATGGCCATAGGTGTCGTTGACGCGTTTGAAATGGTCAAGATCGATCAGCACCAGGGACAGCCCGTGGCCGCCGTCGCCGGCGCGCTTGACGATGCCGTCCAGGTGCGATTCCAGATAACGCCGGTTGTGCAGCCCCGTCAGGCCGTCGGTCAGCGCCATCGACAGGTGCTGCTGGAAATTCGCCTGTAACATCTCCTGATAACGCTTGCGCCGTACCTGGGTGCGCACGCGGGCGACGATTTCCTGCTCGTCAACCGGGCGCACCACGCAGTCGTTGACCCCCAGTTCCAGGCCCTTGATCAGGTTGCTTTCGTCTTCGGCGTCGCCGATCAGGAGAATCGGCACCTGGCGTGTCGGCTCCTGCGAGCGTAGACGCGAGGCCAGCCGCAAAGGCTCGTCCCCTTCGAAGTCCATAGACACGACGACCACGTCCGGCAGGTCGACGGCAATTTTCGGGGCGGCATCGGCATAGGAATTCAGCGCGGTCACCGCATGGCCATCCCGTTCCAGGACACCGCGGATGTTGGCGCTCTGGATTTCGCTGGAATCGACCACGATCACCCGCGCGGCGCGGCCGTGGACATCCGTCATGTCCGGGTCGACGTCAAAGCCCAGGTCGCGCGATGTCTGCTGGTGCAGGGACCATTGATCGAAGGTCCGCTTCATGCGCACCAGCGAGCGCACCCGGGCGAACAGCATGATGTCGTTGAGCGGCTTGGTCAGGAAATCGTCGGCCCCGGCCTGTAGGCCGTTGACGCGGTCGCGCATGTCGTTAAGCGCCGTCACCATGACCACGGGGATATGCGCCGTGCGCGCCGTTTTCTTGATCCGGCGACAGACCTCGAACCCGTCCATGCCGGGCATCATGACGTCGAGCAGCACCAGATCGGGCATTTCCCGGGCCACCGTTTCCAACGCCGTGGGCCCGTCATGCGCGGTCAGGACGTCGTAATATTCACTGGTGAGCTTGGCGGCCAGAACCTTCACGCTGGCGGCAAGATCATCGACGATGAGGATTCGTGCCGACATGCTCTGTCCCGCCCGCGGCGGTCAGCCGAGGAATTTCGCGACGGTTTCCAGGAACGTGGGAACGGAAATCGGCTTCGCGATGTAGCCTTCGCACCCGCCTTCCCTGATCTTTTCCTCGTCACCCTTCATCGCGAAGGCGGTGACGGCGATGACCGGAATTTCCTTCAGGGAATCATCGGCCTTCAGCATCTTGGTGACTTCCAGGCCGGAAATCTCGGGAAGCTGAATATCCATGAGGATCAGGTCCGGGCGGTGTTCCTGGGCCAATTGAATGGCGTCGCGGCCGTCCATGGTCTGAATGGTGTTGTAACCATTGGCCTGGAGCAGGTCGTTGAACAACTTCATGTTGAGATCGTTGTCCTCAACAATCAAAATCGTTTTCGCCATATTTCGTTCTTTCGATCAATTTCGGGGCCGCCGGCAGTGCCTTGCCCGGCACCACGACCCGGGCCCGATCAAGGGCATCCGGCCGGAGCTGAAGTCACCATCACGCTTAGCCCAGATAGTGTCCGAAACGCCCTGGCAAGTCAAACGACGGTGGGGGCCCGGATCATTCGAAGATCACTCGCCGCGAACCTCTTCGACCATGTCCTCCAGGCGATTGACATCGTCGATGACCAGCCGGTCCTTCTGGCGCTCGACCATGCCCTGACGCGACAGGTCCGAGAGCACGCGGGCAACCGTTTCACGGGTCGTCGACACGCGGCTTGCGATATCGCCGTGCACGGGGATGGGTTTCAGTTCGGCGCGGTTTTCACCGACCATATTGTTGCGCGCGAGGCGCAGAAGATCGGCCTGCACCCGGTTGTTGGCGGCCAGGGTGCTGAGATCCATGATGCGGTCCGTCGAAGTCCGCACAATGCGCGTCAACGCCCGCATGAGGCGCAACGTGACCGTGAAATGTTCCGACAGCAATTGCAGGAAGCGTTCCTGCGACAGGGATGCGATGACCGTGTCCCGGAGCGCCATGACGCTGGCCGAGCGCGGCTCCCCGTCAATCGCCGCAAGGTCGCCGAAATGGCCGCCCGCGTTGACATCGTCCAGGGTGATTTCACGGCCCGACAGGGAATAGATGACGACACGGGCGGCACCGGAGACGACGAAATAGACGTCCTGCGTATCGCTTTGGCGGTCGATGATCTGTTCTTGCGCGGCGTAGGTCTTCCACGAACAAGCCTGCTCCAGCCGCCCGATCTCGGCCGCGCTCAAATCCTCCAGCAGATGTATCTGCGCCAATGACCGCGCATTGCCATCCGTCACGCGAACCCCCTTCGCCTAAAACAAGAGCAAATTTATTAATGCGATCTTATGCAAGAACCGCGCGCAACTCCAAAGGAAATGAAATTGTATCGTTTCCCGCCGTAAACCCCTGTTCAGGCGTCCGGCGAACTTTCTCCGAGCGGCCCGGCGCATGTTTCCCGACTTGGCATTCGGCGCCGCTGCCCTTATATCGGTTTTAACTTTTTTATGCTCTAATCGAGCGATAAACGGACTGTCGACCGCCTGGGTGGACATAACGGCGCCGCCCGTATCACGGCACGGCCCGCGATGCGGCGGAATTGCACGGACAACCGAAGGTGAGACTGAAAAGCCGGGCGGCAGACATGCCCGCGCGCAAACGGAAACGACGATGAAAAGACCCTTGATCGCCCTTTTTGCCCTGGTACTGACGGCCGCCTTCGCCGGCCCGCTTCGTGCCGCCGACGGCCAGTTGAACGCCATTTCATCGAAACCCATGCCAAGCGGCAAGGTTCTGGCGGTACGGGCGCTTGACGATTCGGACGAATCACTGGAACTGAGCCACCAGTTCGCGCGGGAGCTCAAGGCCCGCGGCTACCGGCTCGACCCCAAGGCGGAACTCGTCCTGACCTTCGAGGTGCTGGACGAACTGGGCGCCTTCACCTTTACCGACAAACGCTATTTCCTGGACGTCCAGGGAACCAAGGGCACCAGTTCCGGCACCGAAGGGTCCGAGGCCCGGTTCAACGTGTTCGATTCCAAGACCGGCGGCATCCTCAACGAAGGCCAGGGCGGGACCAAGATCGTCACGCCGACCAAATACCGCCTGAAGGTGACCATCGACGGCCCGGCGGAAGCGGGCCGCATCGAACGGTACTGGCAGGGCTGGGCGACCGGCAACCTGGGGGCCGCGACCAACGAAACCCTGATCGGCGCCATGGTCGTGCCTCTGATCGAAAGCCTGGGCAAGACCGTGAAAAACGAAGTCTTCCCCCTTCCCAACTAGCCATTGCAAGCCCCCTGCGCGCAACCGGCACGGCCCCGTCCAGGCGCCGCCGCCGCCTCACGACCGCGACGGCGCTTGCCCAGGCGGGTCAAACCGTTTAGGAAACGGGGCCGTGGACGGCTGATTGGCGGCCGGCCAGTCTTAACGCTTGAACCCGGCCTCTCAGATGGAAGACACCTCCAATCCCGGGCTGCTGCCCGCCGGTCTGTCCGACCTCCTGCCCCCTGACGCGGGGTTCGAGGCGTCGGTGACCGAACGTCTGATCGACGTTTGTCAGGCGCACGGCTATCAGCGCGTGAAGCCGCCCTTAATGGAATTCGAGGATTCGCTGCTGTCCGGCACGGGTGCGGCCATGGGCCGCCAGGTGTTCCGCCTGATGGATCCCGTCTCGCAGCGCATGATGGGGCTGCGCGCCGACATCACCCCGCAGATCGCGCGCATCGCCGCAAGCCGCCTGAAATCCGCGCCCCGGCCGCTTCGCCTGTGCTATGCGGGCCAGGTCCTGCGCGTGCGCGGCGACCAGATCCGCCCGGAACGCCAGTTCGCGCAGATCGGCGCGGAATTGATCGGCAGCGCCGCCCCCGCCGCCGACGCCGAGGTCATCGTGATGGCCGCCGACGCGCTCGGCTATATCGGGGTCGCCGATGTATCCATCGATCTGGCCGTCCCGACCCTGGTCACCGCGATCCTGGGCGACGCCGTCCCCGCCACCGCCGAACGCACCCTGCGCGAGGCCCTGAACCACAAGGACACGGGGGCCCTCGACGCCCTTGCGCCGCAGATCGGCGGCGACCTGACCGACATGCTGAAACACCTGGTTCTCGCCGCCGGCCCCGTCGACGACACTATCGCCGCCGTCGATGCGATCGATCTGCCGGCCGCCGCTGCCGCCGAATGGAACACGCTGAAGGCCATCGTCGCCAAGGTCCGCGCCCTGGCGCCGGCCCTGCCGCTGACCATCGATCCGGTGGAGCACCGCGGCTTCGAATACCATGCCGGGGCGACCTTCACCCTGTACGCCGCCGGCGTGCGCGGCGAACTGGGCTCGGGCGGGCGCTATCTGGCCGGCAACGGCGGCACGGCCGCCGGCGCGGGCGAACCGGCCACGGGCTTTACCCTGTTCACCGACACCCTGCTGCGCGCCCTGCCGCGCCCGGCGCTGGGCCGCCGGCTGTTCGTGCCCACGGGCACGGCGGCGGACCGCATGGCCGCCCTGCGCGCCGAAGGATGGATCACCGTCGCCGGCCTGGACGACGGCGCCGACGCCGGGGCCGAGGCCCGGCTTCTCGGCTGTACGCATTGGCTTCACGACGGCCGCCCCGCCCCCATCGGCGAGGCGTGACCGGCAAACACCCCTTTTCACGGACAAGAACGGACACTGAAAATGGCGAACGTGGTTGTCGTCGGCTCGCAATGGGGCGACGAAGGCAAGGGTAAGATCGTCGACTGGCTGTCGGAACGCGCCGATGTGGTCGTGCGCTTCCAGGGCGGACACAACGCCGGCCATACGCTGGTCATCGACGGCGTCACCTACAAGCTGTCCCTGCTGCCGTCGGGCATCGTGCGCAAGGGCAAGCTGTCCGTGATCGGCAACGGGGTTGTGGTCGATCCCTGGGCGCTGCTGTCCGAGATCGAAAAAATTCGCGACCAGGGCGTCGAAGTGACGCCGGACAGCCTGCGTCTGTCCGAAGGATGCCCCTTGATCCTGCCGCTTCACCGTAATCTCGACCTCGCCCGCGAACAGGCCGCGGGCAAGGCCAAGATCGGCACCACGGGCCGCGGTATCGGCCCCGCCTACGAGGACAAGACCGCGCGCCGCGCCATCCGCGTCGGCGACCTGAGCGACCACGGCCTGCTGAAGGACAAGGTCGACGGCCTGCTGTTCCACCACAATGCGTTGCTGCGCGGGCTCGGCATGCCCGAGGTCGACGGCGACGAACTGCTGGCGCAACTGATCGAGGTCGCGCCCAAGGTTCTGCCCTTCGCCGCCACCGTGTGGCAGGAACTGGACCAGGCCCGCCGCCGCGGCAAGCGCATCCTGTTCGAGGGCGCCCAGGGCGCCATGCTGGACCTCGACCACGGCACCTATCCCTTCGTCACGTCGTCGAACACGGTCGCCGGTCAGGCCGCCGTCGGCTCCGGCCAGGGGCCGAGTGCGATCAACTACGTCCTCGGCATCACCAAGGCCTATACGACCCGGGTCGGCCAGGGCCCGTTCCCGACGGAACTGGAGGACGAGGTCGGCCGTACGCTGGGTGAACGCGGGCGCGAGTTCGGCACGGTGACCGGGCGGCCTCGGCGCTGCGGCTGGTTCGACGCGGTGATGGTCCGCCAGGCGATCAAGGTCAACGGCATCACTGGAATCGCCCTGACCAAGCTGGACGTTCTCGACGGCCAGAAGGTCCTGAAGGTATGCCGGGGATACCGCCTGAACGGGCGCGAGCTGGATCACCTGCCGGCATCGCAGATCGAGCAGGCCCGGGTCGAGCCGATCTACGAGGAAATGGAAGGCTGGGGCGAAAGCACCCAGGGCGCGCGGTCCTGGGCCGAGTTGCCGGCCACGGCGATCAAGTACATCCGCCGCATCGAGGAACTGATCGAAGCCCCCGTGGCGCTGTTGTCCACCAGCCCCGAACGCGAGGACACGATTCTCGTCCACGATCCCTTCGCCGACTGATCGTCCCCCTTCCGGTCGGCCCGATCCGACCGATGCGGCCCGGTTCCCGGCATTAATTGTCTGTCAAGGGAATGGCGGGTACCATCAGGGCGTGAAAGTGTGGGAAATTCCAGGCACGCGGACGGCAATGGTCGTGTCCGCGCGACTTTTCCATTCGCGATGTTGGGGCTGAAGACGACAATCGATGGCTGAAACCGCCACAGCACAGGCCGACCCCGCGGGGCCGCCGCCCGAAGACGGCGCGCCACCGGAAGGCATGGACGCCGGCACCGAGCCCGGCGACGGCATTCCGTCCGCGGCCAGCCTGCGCCCGGTCCTGATCAAGGACCGCTTCGCCGTCGATCCCAAAACGCCGCTGCCCGATCTGGATTCCCCGTCCGCCAAGGCCTTCATGGCCGAGGACCGCCGCGACATCGACCGCCCCGTATTCGCGCTGATCTGCAACCCGGGACTGCCGACGCGGCTGGGCGCCATGACGTCCCTGCGCGGTTCCGGCATCAAGGCCCTGGTCGGCATCCTGGAATGGGAGGTCGAGTTCTGGCCCCTGATCCGCCAACGCACCATGATCCTGATCCTGGAACGGCCGCTTGGCGGGCGCGTGTTGCAGAAGGGCACGTTCCGGATTTCCGAATACGACCTGCCGCGCAAGGTCATCGAGCCGCTGGCCGGCGCGTTGCAGGAAATGGCGTCGATCGGCGTCGCCCATCGGGCGATTCGCCGCGACAACCTGTTCTTCATGGATGCCGGGCGGCAACAGATTGCCTTCGGCGAATGCTATTCGTCGCCGCCGGGCTACGATCAGCCGGCGGTGTACGAGCCGGCGGAACGCGCCATGGCGCCCCCGGCCGGACGCGGTGTCGGCAATTCCCGCGACGACGCCTATGCCTTCGCCGTCGCCATCGTCGGCCTTATTCTGGACAAGGAACCGGGAGCGTCCGAAGGGTCGGAAAAGATTCTGGCGGAGAAGCTGGAACTGGGATCCTACGCGGCGATCACCGGCAACGAGAACCTGCCCCTGTCCCTGCTGGAGCCGCTGCGCGGCATGCTCGGCGACGACCCCCAGCAACGCTGGGGGCCCGAGGAAATCGACCTGTGGCTGTCGGGCCGCAAGATGTCGCCGCAGCAGAAACGCGCGGGCAAACGCGGACAGACCCCCCTGACCTTCATGGGCCGCCCGTACCAGAGCGTGCGGCAGTTGGCCGACGCCTTCAGCAAGCACGTGCCCGACGCCGCCAAGGCGATCCGCCACGACAGCTTCGATACCTGGCTCCGGCGTTCGGTCGAGGACGTCAACCTGGCCAACGCCATCAAGAACGTGCTCGACGTGGCCAATGCCCAGGCCGGATCCTTCGCCGGCTCGGACGAAATGATCGTGACCCGCGTCGCCATTCTCATGGACCCCTTGGGCCCCATTCGCTTCAAGGGCTTTTCCTTCATGGTCGACGGTTTCGGCGCCGCCTTCGCCATGGACCTGCTGCGCACGGGCGATCCGCAAATCCCGGCGGAGATCATCGCCAAGGACATTCCCGACCTATGGTTCCAATCGCAGCTGGCCTATGCGCCGGAAGCCTCGATCCATCAAAAGAACTTCTCGCAGCTCAAGATTGTGCTCAACAACAAGGATCCGGGCTTCGGGATCGAACGCTGCCTGTATGAAAGCAACCCGTCCCTGCCCTGCCAAAGCCCGATTTTGTTGCAGGAATACGTGCTGGAGACCGAACACCTGCTGCCGGCGCTCGACCGCGCCGCCAATACACAGGACCTGAAGTCGAAGCCGCTCGACCGTCATGTCGCCGCCTTCATCACCGCGCGCTTCAAGGAAGACATCAACCCCCATCTCAAGGCCCTGGCGTCGGAAAACCCCGATACCCAGACTATCGGCATGCTGTCGCTGCTGGCCTTCATTCAGTGGAAGCTGCGGATCGAACCCGTCTATGGCCTGGCAAGCTGGGTCGGCGGGCATCTCGGCCCGGCGATCAACGCCTATCACTCGCGCAGCACCCGCAAGGAGATCGAGCGGGAAATTCCCCGTCTGGTCCGCCGCGGGTCGTTGCCCGAATTGTTCGACCTGATGGACAACGCCGACCGCCGGCGCGAGGACATCGAAGGCTTCGAGGACGCGGTCGCCGAATTTGCCGCCGCCGAACTGGAAATTCAGGATATCGAAGGCCGTGGCGAGGAACAGTTGACCAAGGCCGAGCGCACGGGCCAACAGGCCGCCGCCATGGGCTCCATCCTGGTGACCATGTGCATCGTGATGATCCTGTTCATGATCAAGGTGTTCTGACCATGGGCCGCCCCCCGATGCGCCGCGCCATGGCCCCACCGCCGCCGCCCCGCCGGCGCGGCAAGTTCTGGCTGTATTTCCTGCTGATCTCGGTGACGATGATCGCCGTCGCCTTTCCGACCATCATCGTCGTCGGGGTCGCCATGTTGCCGGCGATGGCATCCTGGATCACCGACCGCACGGATCAGAAATACGGATTTTTTTGCATCGGCGGCCTGAACTTCGCCGGCATGTTTCCCTACCTGATGGATTTGTGGTCGGGGAACCACAACATCACGGGTGCGCTCGACATCGTCACGGACGTGTTCGCCCTTGCCGTCATGTACGGCGCGGCCATGGCCGGCTGGATGGTCTATACGGTGATCCCGCCGGTCATCACGTCGTTCATGACGGTGCTGACGGAACGGCGCCTGTCGGCCCTGCGCGCCAACCAGCGCCGCATCGTCGATGAATGGGGCGACGAGGTCACCCTGGGCGTCCGTGCCCCCGGCAGCGGCCCCGCCAAGCCCGCACCACGGCCGGGCGGCCCCGCCGCCAGCAACGGCCCTGGCGGCGGCGTGCAGGCAGCCATGGCGGCGATGGAAGCCATCGAGGCGAAGGAAGAGACGGACGGCGACGCCTCCATGGGCACGGCGCGCTAGCCCCGGTTGCCCACATACCGCCGCCGCCCACCCCTTAATGGGAGATGTGGCGTTCGATGACCGCGTTCTTGACCGACTTTTGCAGCTTTTCGAAGGCCCGGACCTCAATCTGGCGGATGCGTTCACGGGAAATCCCGTATTCCGCCGACAGGTCCTGCAAGGTTGCCGGCGTGTCCTTCAGACGGCGTTCCTCGATGATGTGGCGTTCCCGCTCGCTAAGCGACTTCAACGCCGCACTGAGCATGCCGCGCCGTTCCGAAAGTTCCTGATCCTCACCCAGACGGGATTCCTGATCTTCCGAATCCTCGACCAGCCAGTCCTGCCATTCACCGTCCGCATCCTGACGCAAGGGCGCGTTGAGCGACTGGTCGCCGCCGGCCAGACGCCGGTTCATGTTGACGACCTCGACGTCGGATACGCCCAGCTTGCGGCCGATCTCGGCCACCTGTTCCGGGTGCAGATCCCCCTCGTCAATGGCCGACATCTGGGCCTTCATCCGGCGCAGGTTGAAGAACAGCTTCTTCTGCGCCGCCGTCGTGCCCATCTTGACCAGCGACCACGAGCGCAGGATGTATTCCTGGATCGCCGCGCGGATCCACCACATGGCGTAGGTCGCCAGGCGGAATCCGCGTTCCGGATCGAAGCGCTTGACCGCCTGCATCATGCCGACGTTGCCTTCCGAGATCAGCTCGCCCACGGGCAGGCCGTAGCCGCGATAGCCCATGGCGATCTTGGCGACCAGACGCAGGTGGCTGGTCACCAGGCGCTGAGCGGCCTCTTCGTCCGCGTGTTCCTGCCAGCGCCGGGCGAGGGCGACCTCTTCCTCCGGCTCCAGCATGGGGAAATCCCGGATGCGATAGAGATAACGCGACAGATTGTCTTCCGGGGCAAAACTCAAGTCCTTTTCAGGGGCCATGTATCCCATGGTGCGGTTTCCCTTATATCCGAACGCAGCTGACCCGCCGTCTACCTGACGGCCAGAACGGAGGGTGATGATGCACTGCGTTAATTCATACCAATTTGGTCGGATATTAGCCGAGGGATTTAGTCAGGTACAGAAAATTTTAGATCGACCGCAGAATGTCCAGTATATTATTGATATAATTATATTTATTTGATGAAAAGTTGAGCTTCTCCCCGGTCACCGGATGGGTAAACCCCAGAATACACGCGTGAAGGGCTTGGTTTTTACAGTTGGATAGTGGGGTTTTCAATTCGGGCGGCAGGCCGGAAATCCGCGCCCGCCGGCCGCCGTAAAGGGGATCGCCGATTACCGGGTGGCCGATCGACGCCATATGCACCCTGATCTGATGCGTGCGCCCGGTGGCGAGCCGGCATTCGACCAGCGCGGCCCGGTCGCCGAACCGTTCCAGCACCGTGTAGAACGTCTTGGCCCACTTGCCGGACGCGTCCGGGCGCACGGCCATCTTCTTGCGATTCCGGGGATCACGGCCGATGGCGCCGGTGATCTCGCCCGCTGGCGGGCGCGGCACGCCCCACACCAGGGCCCGGTAGGCGCGGTCGATGGAATGGTCCTCGAACTGCTTGGCGAGCCCCCGGTGCGCGATGTCGGTCTTGGCCGCGACCATCAGGCCCGAGGTATCCTTGTCGAGGCGATGCACGATGCCCGGCCGCTCGACCCCGCCGATACCCGACAGCGACCCCTTGCAATGGGCCAGCAGCGCGTTGACCAGGGTGCCGTCGGCGTTCCCCGCCGCCGGATGAACGACCAGACCCTGAGGCTTGTCGATGACGATCAGGGAATCGTCCTCGTAGACGACGTCGAGCGGGATCGCCTGGCTTTCCGGGGTCGCCGGCACGGGCGGCGGGATGGTGACCGTATAGCCCTCGCCGGCGCGCACCTTGCGCTTGGCCTCGGTCACGGGCGCGCCCGCGCCGTCCGCCACATGGCCCTCGGCCAGCAAGGCCTGAATGCGCGCGCGCGACAGGTCCGGCAGCAGCGCCGTCAGGGCCTTGTCCAGGCGCTCGCCCGCCTGCGCGGCGGGGATTTTCAGGGTATGGGTCTCGCTCATGGTCCGGCGAGGAAACGCCGGGGGCCGTGAGGTGTCAAGCGCGGGCGTCGACCATGCTTGACAGCCCCCGCCCCGCGTTGCACTTAAGCCTCCATGCATGCGGCATTGAAAACACTGGTGATCGGCCTGGGCGTTCTGATCGCGCTCGGCCTGGGGCTGTTGGTCTATGGCTTCTTCAAGACCAGCCAGGACCCGACCTGGCGCCTGTTCGGCGACGCCAAGCCCGCCGCCGTGGCAGCCGGCACCCCGCCGCCGGCCCATCTGGCCCCGCCCGTGCCCCTGTCCGGCGATATCGAACTGAACCTGCCGACGGGCTGCGAGATCAAGAGCGTGACGCAGCTCGGCCAGCAGATCTACGTGCTGACCCAGCCCGCGGGCGTGTGCGGCCAGGTGCTGATCGTCGACCCGGCGACGGGCCGCGTCACGGGCCGCATCAAGCCCTGAGCGGTGGAGGACCGCCGCCGTGCTGACCATCCCCCAAACTCTGTTGGAGCGAATCACCGACGCCGCCGAGGCCGCGTTCCCCCATGAATGCTGCGGCCTTCTGGCGGGCCGGGACGGCGCGGCGGGCGAGACCCTGGTCACCCGCATGGTGCCGTCCCCCAACGTCACGGAAACCCGGGCCGAAGACAGTTTCGAGATCGATCCCCAGGTGCGCTTCGACCTGATGCGGGCATTGGACGGCACGGCGGAGCGCATCGTCGGCCATTACCATTCCCATCCCGGCGGCCCCGCCATGCCCAGCGCCACGGATTTGAAAATGGCCTATGAGACGGACCTGATCTGGGTCATCGTCGCGGTCGAGGACGGCCGAGCCGTCGACGCCCGCGCCCATGGCGTCGCGCCGGACCGCTCGGCCTTCCACGCCATCGACCTCAACCTCGTCGCCGATTAATCCCAACCCCAAGGAGCCCCCGTCCATGAACTTCGCATCCGACAACACGGCGGGCGCCCATCCGGACATCATGGCCGCCATCGTGCGCGCCAACGACGGGCGCACCATGCCCTACGGCCATGACGACGGCACGGAAGCCGCGCGGGCGCGTGTCTGCGAAGTGTTCGAGACCGACGCCAAGGTGTTCTTCGTGCCCACGGGCACGGCGGCCAACGGGCTGGCCGTGGCCTCGATCACGCCGTCCTGGGGGGCGCTGGTGTGCCATGAGACGGCGCATATCTTCGACCACGAAGGCAACGGCCCGGTGATGTATTCGGGCGGGGCGCGGCTGATCGGCCTGCCGGGTGCCGACGGCAAGATCGCGCCCGATGCCGTCGAGGCCGCGACCCTGGAAGGCCGGGGCGACGAGCATTATTCCCAGGTCCGCGCCGTCAGCGTCACGCAGCTGACGGAAAAGGGCACGGCCTACCGGGGCGACGAGATCGCGGCCATCGGCGATGTTTGCCGCAAACACGGCCTCGCCCTGCACATGGACGGGGCGCGGTTCGCCAATGCCCTGGCCGGGCTCAACTGTTCACCCGCCGACATGAGCTGGAAGGCCGGGGTCGACGTGCTCAGCTTCGGCGGCACCAAGAACGGGGCCTTGGCGCTGGAGGCCGTGGTGGTCTTCAACCCGGACCTGGGCGACGAATTCCTCTACCGCCAGAAACGCGCCGGTCACGTGCTGTCCAAGATGCGCCTGATGACGGCGCAGATGGAGGCCTATCTGGCCGACGGCCTGTGGCTCAAGAACGCGCGCCACTCGAATGCCATGGCGAAGAAGCTGGCCGACGGGCTCACGGCCCTGGGCGTGGAGATCGTCGGCTCCGTCGACGGCAACCAGGTGTTCCCGCGCCTGCCCGCCGCCATGGCCGATGTACTGAAGGCCCGGGGCTTCCTGTTCTACGACCGGGGGGCGGATGACCAGGGACGGCGCAAAACCCGTCTGGTCACCGCCTTCAACACGCCGGAAGACGACGTGGATACGTTCCTGGAGACGGCGGCGACGGCCGTTCTCTGAGCGTTATCCGCGCTGCCGCGCCGTCAGGTCCGGCCACAGGTTGTCGGCGCCGCGCGCCAGCACGCGCCGCCCGATGTCCTGGGCCCAGAAGGTTTCCGCCCCGAACTCCCCCCGCCAGGCCCAGAGCCGGCGCGTGGTGAAATGCAGTTCGTGTTCGTAGGTGAAGCCGATGGCGCCGTGGGTCTGATGGGCCGCGTCATAGACGATTTCCGCCGCCTCCCCGGCCACCACCTTGGCGGCGGCCACGTCCCATTCCGCGTCCGTCAGATCGCCCCCCGCCCGGTCGAGGGCGAGAAAGGCGGTTTCGGCCGCGCTCCGCGCCTGGGCGGCGCGGGCGGCGGCACGGGCCAGCATCTGCTGGATCGCCTGGAACTTGGCGATGGGCCGGCCGAACTGTTCGCGGTCGCCCGCGTGCTGCACGGCCAGAGAGATCGCGCCTTCCATGGCGCCCGCCATCTGGGCCGCGCGCATGAGCGCCCCCAGGGTTCGCGCGACGGGAACACTCGCGGTCAGGTCCAGGGCACCCGTGACCGAGGGCTTGACCTTGTCGAAGGTGACGGTATCGCGCGGCTCCCCCGCCATGTTGCGGTCAGGGATGATCGTTGCCGCGTCGGCGGGGATCAGCAGCACCGTGCCGCCCACCTCGGCGACCAGATGCCCGGCTTGGGCCGCCCAGGGCGCGCCCGGGGCAATGCCGGACAGGGCGCCGCCCGAGAAGTCCAAGTCCGCGCCGCCGTCGATCAGGGCCAAGGGTCCCGGCGGCACGTCGATCCCGGCCCGGCCCAGCAGCCAGCCCGCCGCCATGGTTTCCACCAGGGGCACGGGCGCGCGCCGGCGCCCGGCGGCGAAGGCGATGACGAAGGCGTCGGCGAAGCTTGCCCCCATGCCGCCCCGGTCTTCCGGTGCCAGTGGCTGGGTCAGGCCGTTGTCTTCCAACACCTGCCACAGGTCTTGCGGCCATGCGCCGTCCTCGGCCGCGCCGAGAACGTCCCGGGTCACGTGATCCTGCAACAGGCGCCCGGCGGTTTCCGCCAGGATGTTGGCCATTTCGCTTGTTCCGGTCATCAGCGCAACCCCAACCCGCGCGCGATGATGCCGCGCATGATTTCCCGCGTGCCGCCGCGCAACGAGAACGACCGCGCCGCCATGGTCATGTAGGCCATGACCTGGTCGAAGCCGCCCGCCCCCACGCGGGGCGATATGCCCGCGATGTCGTGGGCCCTGCCCGGCATGTCCTGTTCGTAGGCGACGCCCAGTTCCTTGACGATGGCCGCCGCCAGATTGGGCGTCTCGCCGCTTTCCAGCATGGTGGCGATGGAGATCGACATCTGGCGCAGGGTCGAGAGATGCGCCGCCAGCCGCCCGATGCCGGCGGCTTCCGCCGGGCCGGCGTCGGCGCCGATTTCGCGCACCAGTTCGAACAGCAATTGATAGCTGGAGAGATAACGTTCCGGCCCGCTGCGTTCGAACGCCAGTTCCGTCGTCACCTGGCCCCAGCCGCCGCCGTCGGTGCCGACCAGGGCGTCGGCGGGCACCTCGGCGTCCTCGAAGAACACTTCGTTGAACATCTGTTCGCCCGCCATGTTGCGGATCGGGCGAATGGTGATGCCCTTCGTGTTCTTCATGTCGATGAGGAACTGCGACAGGCCGGCGTGGCGGTCCTTGGGATCCTGGGGCTGGGTGCGCACCAGGGCGATCATGTGATGGGCCGTATGCGCCTTGGAGGTCCAGATCTTCTGGCCGTTGATGCGCCAGCCGTCGGCGGTCTTTTCCGCCCGCGTGCGGATGGAGGCCAGGTCCGAACCGGAATTGGGCTCGCTCATGCCGATGCAGAAATAGCTTTCGCCCCGGGTGATGGCGGGGATGTATTTGCGGCGCTGGTCCTCGGTCCCGAACTTCAGCAGCAAGGGGCCGCTCTGCCGGTCGGCCACCCAATGGGCCGAGACGGGCGCACCCGCGGCCAGCATTTCCTCCAACACCACGTAGCGCTCCAGGAAACTGCGCCCGCCGCCGCCGTATTCCTTCGGCCAGGTCATGCCGATCCAGCCCTTCGCCCCCATCGCCTTGGAAAACTCGGGATCGGCGCCGGACCAGGATTTGGCGCGCTTGACGCCGGAATAGCCCTTAAGATGATCGGCGATGAAGGCGCGGACCTCGGCGCGAAGGGCCTCGGCCTCGGGCGGCAGAAGGCCCGGCGTGAAACGGATGTCCTCCAAGACTTAAATCCTAATTTTCTTGGTTCAGATTGTATACAATCGTTTTATAACGCCACAGGATGGTTTACAACAAGACCATAAGGAAACAGCCGGGTCGAAAAAATGGAACACTTCCTTCTCTATGAACAGCGGGACAACGTGGTCACTTTGACCATGAACAACCCGGAAAAGCGCAATTCTCTGTCGGGAAAAATCCAGTCCCAGGATTTCGTCGACGCCTGCGAGCGGGTCAACAACGACCCCAGCGTCAAGGTCGTGATCCTGACGGGTGCGGGGAAGGCCTTCAGCGCCGGTGGGAATATTTTCGCTATGCGAAACAGGACCGGCCTGTCCCAGGGCATCCCCGCCGAGATCCGCAGCAACTACCTGAAGGGCATCCAGCGCATCCCCAAGGCGTTCTACAACATCGAGGTGCCGACCATCGCCGCCGTCAACGGCGCCGCCATCGGGGCCGGCTGCGACCTGGCGACCATGTGCGACATCCGCATCGCATCGGAGCACGCCAAGTTCGCGGAAAGCTTCGTCAAGCTGGGCATCATCCCGGGCGACGGCGGGGCCTATTTCCTGCCGCGCGCCGTCGGGTTCTCGAAGGCCTATGAAATGGCCTTCACCGGCGACACCATCGACGCGCAGGAAGCCCTCGGCTGCGGGCTGGTGTCCAAGGTCGTCGCGGCGGACGGGCTGATGACCGCCGCCAACGAACTGGCCGACCGCATCGCCTGCAACCCGGGCCATGCGCTGCGCCTGACCAAGCGGCTGCTGCGGGAAAGCCATCACGCGCGGCTCGACACCCTGTTGGAAATGTCGGCGGCGTTCCAGGCGCTCGCCCACAACACGCCCGAGCACGAGGAAGCCGTGAACGCCATGGCCGAGATGTTGGAAGCCAAGTCCAAGACCAAGGGCGGCGACAAGGAATAACCCGCATGCTCGACGCCATGATCCGGGCGCGCTCCGTCGCCATCGTCGGCGCGTCCCAACAAAAGACCGAGACCGGCAGCGACAAGCTGGGCACGGTGGCGCTCAACCATCTGCTCGCTCACGGCTACCCGGGCAAGATCTATCCCGTTAATCCGAAGGAAACGGAGATCCGGGGCCTCGCCTGCTATGCCAGCGTGAAAGACATCCCGGACGACATCGACCTCGCCCTCATCGCCGTGCCGGCCAAGGCCAGCATCGCCGTGATGAAGGACTGCGGCGCCAAGGGCGTGAAGACGGCGATCATGCTCGCGTCCGGTTTCGCCGAAGCAGGCGAACCGGAACTGGAGGCCGAATTGACCGCCGCCGCCAAGGCGGGCGGCGTTCGGTTCTGCGGGCCCAACACCAACGGCATGATCTCCATCGTCAACGACATGGTCTGCTGCACCTCCATGGTCTGCGCCATGCCAAGCTTCAACAAGGGCGACATCGCCTTTCTGACCCAATCGGGGGCCGTCGGCGGCTCCATGCTCGGCGCCGGGACCGAGGAACAGGGCGGCTTCAGCCACTGGATTTCCGTCGGCAACGAGGCCGACCTGCAGGTCGCGGACTATCTGGATTATCTCGCCGACGATGCGGATACCCGCGTCATCGCCCTGTTCATCGAAGGCATCCGCGATCCGGATAAATTCACCCGCGCCTGCGCCAAGGCCGCCCGGGCGGGCAAGCCCGTGGTCGTCTACAAGATCGGCCTGTCCGAGGTCTCCGCCGCCGCCGCCGCCTCTCATACCGGGGCCATGGTCGGCTCCGACGCCGTGTTCGACGCCGTGTGCAAGAAGTATGGCATGGTCCGCGTGGACGACGCGGCCGACCTGCTGCCGACGGCGATCACCTTCTCCCGCCTGCTGGACAAGCTGCCGAGGGGGCCCCGTATGGGCCTGATCGGGCCGTCGGGCGGCATCTGCGGCATCTGCGCCGATGAATGCCACCGCTTCGGCCTCGACGTGCCGGAACTGCCCCGGGACGCCCAGGAAACCTTGAAGCAGTTCATCCCGCCGTTCGGCGCGCTGCGCAATCCCATCGACGTGACGCAGCAGATCAGAAGCTCTCCCACCGGATACCAGGACACCATCCGCACGGTGCTGGAACAGGACACGATCGACGGCCTGTTCCTGCTGGTCACCATGGTGGCTGAACCCCGCGCCAGCTTCTATTGCGACATCTTCACCGAGGCCGCGCGGGCGACCGACAAGCCCGTGATCGTCGCCTGGACCGGCGCGCAGTCCCTGGCCGCCCAGGCGATCCCCCAGATCAAGCGCAACCAGGTGCCGATCTATTTCTCGGCCCGGGGCGCCGTGCGCGCCATGCGGGCCTTGCTCGATTACCGGCGCTTTCTGGATACCCGGGAGGACAGCCAATGACCCCGGCCGAGATCATCAAACAGGCCCGCGCTCATGGGGCCCGCACCCTGTCGGAGCATCAGTCAAAGCAGGTTCTGGCCGCTTACGGCGTGCCGGTGACGGCGGAACGCCTTGCCGTCGATGCGGACACGGCGGCCCGGGCCGCCGCCGAAATCGGCTTTCCCGTGGCGCTCAAGGGCAATGCGCCGGACCTCGCCCATAAGACGGAGGCCGGATTGGTCGAAATCGGCCTGACCGATGCGGACGCGGTCCGGGCAGCGGCGGCGCGGCTGATGGCCAAATTGCCGCCGGGCGGCAATCTGCTGGTCCAGGAAATGGCGGTGGGCAAGCGGGAATTCCTGATCGGCATGGCGCGGGACGCCCAGTACGGGCCCTGCGTCACCTTCGGGCTCGGCGGCATCTTCGCCGAAGCCTTGAACGACACGGTTCTGCGCCTGGCCCCGGTCAGCACGCGCGACGCGCTCGCGATGATGGACGATATCCGCGCCACGGCGCTGCTCGGCCCCTACCGGGGCATGGCGGCCGTCGACCGCCCGGCCCTGGCCCGCGCCATCATCGGCGTGGGGGCGGCCGCCCTGGCCCATCCGGAAATCGCCGAGATCGACGTCAACCCGGTGATCGTCGCGGACGACCGCCCGGTCGCCGTGGATGCGCTGGTGGTTTTGGCTTAGCGGAAGATTTTGAGGAAACGCCCCTCACCCCAGCCCTCTCCCCCTCGGGGGAGAGGGAGTGTCCGTCCGTGGGTCCCCTCGCCCCCGTCCACGGGGGAGAGGGACAGGGTGAGGGGGAAGAAGCGAAAATCCTTATCGGATGAACTGTTCCACGTAATCGGCGCCCAGGCCGACCTCGGTGAAATGCTTGCGGCAGGCGTCGACGCGGTCGAACACATCCGTGGTCCCGGTCGTGTTGCCGTCCGCGTCGCAATAGATCAGGGCGCCTGAGTTGTGGAACAAAGTAATCATCTCGTCGCAGTCCGGTTCCACCACCAGGGTGTGAATGTCGCCCGGCGGCTCGTACAGGTACGACCCCGCCTCGGCGATCCAGTCCCGTTCCAGATAGCGCCAGCGGCCCTTGATGACGAAGCCGTGCACGGGGGCCGGATGGCGGTGGCGCGACAGCAGGCCGCCGCCGACCACCTTGGTCAGGTGCACCCAGTAGCCGTTGGACACGTTCAGGCACAAGGGCCGCGACCAGCGGCCCGGCGCCAGCGGCACCCACAGGCGCGGGTCGTCATTGGCATAGCCGTCCTGAATGAACAGTTCGGGAAGGGCGTCCTGCGGGCGCGGGCCGTCATAGGGTGCCGGCAGGTCTTCCACCGCCACGCGGCCGTCCGATTGGGCGCCGGCGGGCAGGGTTTGTTCGGTGTGGGTGCTGTCTGGGCTCATGCTGGTCTCGTCTGCTTTAGGTCCGTGGAGGGGGTTAGTTCAGGAAATAGGCCTTGGCCTTCAAAAGCGAGCGCTGGATGGTCAGCGGCATCATCCCGGCGAAGGTGTCCAACGCCGCCAGCCAATTGAGTTCCGTAAACACTTGGGCATTGCGCAAGCGATCCGCCATGCCTTTGTTGACCTCCTGCGCGTTCTCGTAAATCTTGATCAGGCCGTCGAAGCTGGTGTCCCAATCGGGCTTTTCCTTGCCGTCGAAGTACTGGCCGACCAGGTAGAACGACATGGCGCGCAGGATCGTCAACTCCATGTCCGCCAACGGCACGTGATAGCGCGCGAGTGGCCGGAAGAACGACATGTGCGGACAGCCGCTGGTCGCCATGACCAGGCCGAGCACCGAGCGCAGCGCCTCCTGGGCCGAGACCTTGGCCGTGGTCGTCGTCGTCCCCTGTTCGATGGTCAGATCGACCTGGGCGTAGGACACCATGCGCCCGACCCGCTGGCCGTAATCGACCAAAAGCGCCGCGACCGGGCAATGAGGGTGGGTCTGCTTGGTCAGCGGGCAATGCCGGCATTGGTGGTACTCCAGGCGCGCCCAGTCGGGCAGGTCCGCGCCTTGGGGCTGCTTCAGGGCGACTTCGGGCAGGGAGATATCCAGATTAAACACCTCGCGCGATCCATCGTCGCTGTCGATAATGTAGCGGACGAGCATGTGTTCGGCGTCTGCGGGCATATACAGCGGCCTCCTCTGATCTTCCCAACCCCGGCCCGTCTGAGTTTAGGCCATCACGGGCGCGCTGCCTACAGACCGTCGAGTCTGAAAGCAGAACATCCCGTCATGGGCGATTGATCGACGCGGCGGCCTAAACCACCGGCGACAGGCCACCGTCCACGTTGATCGCCGCACCGCAGATGTAGGACCCGGCATCCGACGCCAGAAAACAGGCGGCGGCGGCGAATTCCTCCGCCTTGCCCAGGCGGCCCATCGGCAGGGCCTTTCCCTGTTCGGCGTAGAACGCCTCGATGTCGTTGCCCTGCTGCGCCGCGCGGCGCACCCATTGATCGCTTTCGATCTTGCCGACGTGCAGGGAGTTGACCAGCACGTTGTGGGGCGCGCCCTCGCCGGCCAGAACCTTGGTCAGGGCCATGCCGGCGGCACGGGTCACGGCGGTCGGCGCGCCCGACGGCGGCGGCGCCTTGGCGCCCGAATTCAGCACGTTGATGATGCGGCCCCACTTGCGCTCGGTCATGCCCGGAAACGCCAGGCGGCACAGGCGGATCGCGGCGAACAGCTTGAGGTCGATATCGGCCTGCCATTCCTCGTCGGTCACCTCGACGAATGGCGCGCGGTGGGACGAGCCCGCGTTGTTGACCAGCACGTCGATCTGACCCAGCCCGGCGATGGCGGCGTCCCAGGCGGCCTGGCAGCCTTCGGCGGTCGACACGTCGCCGGTCACGGCGACGATCCGGCCGCCGGTGGCGGCTTCGATTTCCGCCTTGGTCTGGGCCAGCACGTCGGCGCGGCGGGCGACGATGGCGACCTCGGCCCCGGCGCCGCTGAACGCCTGGGCGATGGCCCGGCCCAGCCCCTTGCTGCCGCCAGTCACCAGGGCCTTGCGGCCCGTCATTTTCATTTCCATGGATGTCCTCCCGAGGGGTGTTGGTGTCAGAGAATTTTGCCGACCGTAATATCGACCATCAAGGTGCCGGCCAGAATTTCCAGGCTTTCCCGCAGATCCTCGTCGCCGAGGCCTTGCGGGGCGCGCACCCGCGCGTGGGCGTGGAACAGCGTACCGCCGGAATGGGGCGCTTCGCGGATGTCCGTTTCCATATCTTCGACGCTGACGCCACGTTCCGCCAGGCAATGGGAAATATCGCGCAGGATGCCCGGATGGTCCGGCCCCAGCAGGTCGATCTCGAACACGGGGCCCATGGGGGCCACGGTATCGGACGCGATCTCGACGACCAGGTGGAAGCCCTCGGCGTCGAGGGCGCGGAGGCTGGCCTCCAGGGCGGCGATCCCGTCCTCGGCAATCTCGATCTCGGCGATGCCGGCGAACTTGGCCGCCAGATGCGCCATGCGGCTGTCCAGCCAGTTACCCCCGGCGTCCGCCACCGTTTGCGAAATGCGCTCCACCAGGCCCGGCCGGTCGTCGGCGATGAAGGTCAGGATCAGGGTCTTCGGCATGGCGATTTCCTCGGGCGCAAATGGTGGCGGCCACTCTAACAACGACGGCGGGAAGCGGCCACAATTTCGGTGCGCGTCTTCGCCCCCGCGCTTTTCCGGCCTTTGAAAAAGATCAAAAGCCTGGTTCTCCCGCGCGCATGTTCGGGAGTATTATTCCGGAACCAATAAAATGGGACGCGGTGAATGAGCGGGCGAAAACTCGTCGGATTCAAGGATGACAACAGACGCCGGGACGTGCGTCTGGACGTCCGTGGCGTCAAATTCGTCATCAATAATCAGGAATTTCCCGTCGGCGACATGAGTGTCGGCGGGTTCCGGCTGAAAAACGCCATCGGCAAGATGCGCCCGGGCCAAAGCTTCACCGTCACCCATGTCGTGACCGAGGATGACGGCCGCGTGCCGCTGGGCGCCAACGGCGAGGTCATGCGCATCGATTACGCGGAAACCAGCCTGGGCTGCCGGTTCAACAAGCTGACCGGCGGACAGTTCCGCATCATCGAGGCTATTGCCATGCGCCGGCCGTTGAGTACCCTGAGCACCACCGCCAAGCGCAAGGGCTTTTTCGGCCTGTTCGGCGGCTGAGGCCTGAAAGCGCCGCGGACCCAACCACGCGGCGGACAGTAAACCCGAGGGACAAACTCCAGGAAAGGCGAGAGAGCAGCCCATGCGCGATCTGGGAGAATACGATTACGTCATCGTCGGTGCGGGCACCGCCGGCTGCGTCCTCGCCAACCGGCTGTCCCGCGACCCGGCCAACCGGGTTCTGTTGCTGGAAGCGGGCGGCAAGGACAACTACCACTGGATTCACATCCCCGTCGGCTATCTGTTCTGCATGGGAAATCCCAGGACCGACTGGTGCTTCAAGACCGAGGCCGTGGCCGGGCTCGGCGGCCGGGCGCTGAACTATCCGCGCGGCAAGGTGCTGGGCGGCTGTTCGTCCATCAACGGCATGATCTACATGCGCGGCCAGGCCCGCGACTACGACCAATGGGCGCAGATGGGCAACCGCGGCTGGTCCTGGGACGACGTGCTGCCCTATTTCAAGAAATCGGAAGATCAGGCCGCCATCCCGCTCGACGACTTCCACCAAGCCGGCGGCGAATGGCGGGTCGAGAACGTGCGCACGACCTGGGAAATCATGGACGCCTTCCGCGACGCGGCGGCAGAGGCTGGCATCCCAAAGGTCGACGACTTCAACAAGGGCAACAACGAGGGCTGCGGCTATTTCCACGTCAACCAGCGGTCGGGCGTGCGCTGGAACACGTCGAAGGCGTTCCTCGGCCCGGCCAAGAACCGCGCCAATCTGGACATCGTCACCCATGCCCATGTGAAGGGCCTGCGCCTGTCGGGCAAGACCATCACGGGCCTGGACCTGCGCGTCGCGGGCGAGGACGCGGGTGTCACCTGCCGGGGCGAGGTGATTCTATCGGCCGGGTCCATCGGCTCGCCGCAGATATTACAGGTCTCGGGCATCGGCCCGGGGGCGTTGCTGCAAGGTCTGGGCATTGAGGTCCGCCACGAATTGACGGGCGTCGGCGGCAATCTGCAGGACCATTTGCAAATCCGCCCGGTTTACCGGGTCGAGGGCACGCGGACCCTGAACCAGCGGGCGGGAAACCTGCTGGGCAAGATGGGCATCGCGCTGGAATACGCGCTGTTCCGCTCCGGCCCCATGTCCATGGCGCCGTCGACCCTGGGCGCCTTCGCCAAATCGGACCCGTCGCGCGAGACGCCCAACCTGCAATACCACATCCAGGCGCTGAGCCTGGATTCCTGGGACAAACCCCTGCACCCCTTCCCGGCCTTCACGGCCAGCGTGTGCAACGTGCGTCCGGAAAGCCGGGGCACCGTGCACATCACCTCGCCGGATCCGTTCACGCCGCCCGCGATCCAGCCCAATTACCTGTCGACCCCCGGCGACCGCAAGGTCGCGGCGGATGCGCTGCGCCTGACCCGTCACATCGTGTCCCACCCGGCGCTCGCCCGCTTCAAGCCCCAGGAATACAAACCGGGCGCCCATCTGACCACGGATGATGAGCTGGCCGACGCGGCGGGGCAGATCGGCACCACCATCTTCCACCCCGTCGGCACCTGCAAGATGGGGGCGGACCCGGACGCCGTGGTCGACGACCGCCTGCGCGTGCACGGCCTGAGCGGGTTGCGCGTGGTCGACGCCTCGATCATGCCGACGATCACCTCGGGCAATACCAACGCACCGGCCATCATGATCGCGGAAAAGGCCTCGGACATGATCCTGGCGGACGCCAAGGCACGGGCTGCCGCGTAACAGCGCATTTCCTTGCCAATCAAGCGCTTAACTGGATTTTTACTCTAAATCGCCATATTTCCGTGGTGGATTCGGGGTATTGGGCGCGGGCTCCCGCCGGGGGCTCGGCCCGTGTTAAACTGTCGGGGCCGATACGCGCGGATGGGGTTCCGCCGCGGTCGGGGAATTGGGCAAGGAATGATGGCGAAACGCCATTTAAATCAATCCGTTAACAGAAATTCCGCGATCCGTGCGGCGGCCCTGGCCTTGTGCCTGGGGACGGCCGTTCTGATCAGCAGTCCTGCACAGGCCCAGGACAGCGGCGCCGGCGCCCTGTTCGCCGCCATCCGCGCCAACGATCTGGACGCGGTGAAACAGATCGTCGCCTCGGGCGCCGATCCGCGCGCGCGCGACGCGGGCGGCCTGTCCGCCCCCCAGGCCGCCGTGCGCCTGGGCCATCATGTCATTGCCCATTACCTGCTGGCCTACCGCCGCCCCAAGGTCGACCCGCCCCTCGATCAGGCCATCGACCGCGCCCTTGACCGCGCCGTCGCCGAAACGGAAAAGACGGCGGGCCCGATCCCCGCCGCCGCCCCGCCGCAGACGGAAGCCGCCGACGCCCCGGTCACCCTGCCCGAACCCGTCGCCGAGGCCGCACCTGAAATCCCCGTCGCCGTCCCGCCCGCCGCCGACATCGCCGACCTGCGCGACGCGCCGAAAATCCCGCCCCATGACAAGAACACCCCGGTCCTGACGCCGATCCCGGCAGAAACTGCGGGGAAAGACGCCCCGCCCCTGGCCCTGGAGCCGGCCGAACGGGCCGCCCCGGAAGGGGCCGCGCCGCCCAAACCCGGCATGCTGGCCCGCGCCAAGGACTGGCTCGGCAATTTGTTGGGCTTCGGCTCCGACGCGGAGGCCCCGCCGACGGACACGGCGGAAGCCGCCGTGCCGCCCCCCGCCCTGACCCCGCCCCCGGCGGATACCGGCATTCCGGCGGAACCCGCCGAAGGCCCCGCCGCCGACACCCTGCCCGATCTGGACAAGCTGGCGGCGCAGTACAACCCAGCCATGGAAGCCTCCAGCCCCGACCTGCCGGAGGCGGACCTGCCGCGCGCCCTGGCCGGCAGCCCCGCCCCCGGCGATCCCCTGGGCCAGGCCCTGGCTCAGCCCGACGGCGGCACCGAACCCCTGCCCGCGGGCGGCCTGGACCCGCTTTTGTCCATGCTCGACGGCCCCACGGACGACAAGGCGGCCGCCCCCACGCCTGCCACGGCGAAGGCCCCCGCCAAGGTCGACCTGATGGCCATGGCGCCCAAGGACCGGCTGGCCTGGCTCGATTCCCTGCTTGCCAAGCCGGTCGCCCGCGACGCCGAGGAATCCCTGTCCGACAGCCGGGACGAGGCGCTCAGTCATCTGCGCGACCGGGCGAAACGCAAGGCCGCCGAAGCCGACGCGGCAGAAGCCGCCCTGAGCGCGGCCGAGAAAAAGAATCTCAAGACCGATACCTCCGCGGTCGAGGGCCCGCCGCCGGGCACCAACCTGTCCCGCCGCCTGAAAATTCCCCTGCCGCCGCCCGACCCCAAGGGCCGCAAGAATTTCGCCCGTGATCCCTGGTTCCGCGACGTGTCGCCGGATGAGCCGGACATCCGCGCCGCCCATCGTTCTCTGAAGGCGCCGCCGCCGGAACGCGGCACCCCGCCGGAGCCCACGCCCAAGGTGCCGCAATTGGCCAACCTGCCGGGCAACAAGGCGAAGACCCCCGATCAGAAACTTGCCGCCAACATGCCCGACGCGCCCCCGATCCGCGAAACCCCGCGCCCGGCCACGCCCGCCGCGAAACCCGTCACGGCACCCGGCGGAACCCTGGACGCCCTGGAAAAGGAGTTCGGCGGACCGGCGCCGAAGGCCGATCCCCTGGCCGCCGAGCTGGGCCTCGACGCGCCGGCGCCCCAAACGCCTGTCGCCAACCCGCTCGCCGCCGACCCGCTGGCCGCGGAGCTTGGCCTGGGCGGCGCGGGCAGCCCGCCCGCCGGGGATCCCCTGGCCGCCGAACTGGGCGTCGGCGCCTCACCTGAGGGTGACCAGAAAACGGCGGAGGCCGGTGATCCCCTGTCCCAGGCGCTCGGCGACCTGTCCAGCCTGCTCGACAGTGATAAACCGTCCACCAGCCCCCTCGACGCCGAACCGCCGGTGGCGACGCCTCAGGAAATCCTGGCCGCCCTGCCGCCGGGGTCGGAGGTTCGCCTGGATGTCGAAGGCCGCCCGGTGCTGCCCGCCGCCTGGACCCTGCCGGTGGTCCTGCCCGGTCAGGCCCCGCCCGTGCAGGATCTGGCCAGCGCCTACGTGACGCCCGCCAGCTTCCGCGCCGGGTTCGACAAGGCCGCGCAAGACGCCGCCCAGTTGGGGCCGATGCCCTCTGGCGCCAATTCCGCCAGCGCTTGGCCGGTGACCAAGGTCCAGATGGCCGACGGCGCCGTCATCGACCCGCCCGCCGCCGCCCTGCCCGATGGGACATCCCCGCAAGCGGCGCTCAACAGCCAGGGCCGGGCGCTTGACGGGGTCACGCTGTCGGTCGGCGCCGGCACCAGCCTGTACAATACCTTCATTCCGGAAAACGCCCGTGGCGGCGAAGGCCGGGCGCCGGAATGCATCGAAAAGACCGGCGGCCGCACCCAGTTCTGCATCAAGGAACTGCAATGGCCGGCGTTCCTGGAACCCAAGTTCCTGGTCTCGACGATCCTCTATACGGGCACGGGATCGGTCGTGCGCTTCGACGACGGAGCGCCGACCCGCATCCATACCGTGTTCAATGCCGATGGCTTCGGTGAGATCGCCGACTGGCTGGTCCGCCGCTTCGGGCCGCCGACGGCGACCGTGACCCGCTCCGTCGCCCCCTTCGGACAGGCGCGGCGCGACAACCCGACCATGATCTGGCGCGCCGTCGACAAGGTAACGCAGAAGACCGTGTCTCTGGAAATCCGCCATTATGACGACACCCGCGACGGCTTCCCCGACATCCGCAATGGCGTGATGATGCTGTACCGCGAAGGCACGCCGGGGATTTTCCCGCAGGTCTCCGTTCATGAACTGATGCGCCTGAAGCGCACCGGCTGACCGGCTTCGTTCCTGTTGACGCCCCCGCCTATTCGGCGGCCTTCAGGGTCGGCCGGTCCATGCTGAACACCGTATCGACGCGGGCGTAATCCATGTAACCCAGCCGCGCGATGGGCTGCACCTTGGCCATGTCGACGAAGCCGTCGGTCAGCACCTCGTCCTTGATGTGAAGGCCGACGACACGCCCGAACACCACGCGGTTCCCCTCTTCACGGACGTTGTGCGGCATGACCACGGTCTGATGATAGACGCATTCGATATGGATGGGGGCCGCCTTGATGCGGGGCGGCTTGACCAGGGTCGAGGGCTCCGTCTCAAGCCCCGCGAAACGGGTTTCGTCCTCGCCCGCCGGCAGGGCGGCACTCGACTGATTCATGGCGTCGCGCAGCGCCCAGGTCGACATGTTGCACACGAATTCGCCCTGGGTTTCGCAATTGGCCACCGTGTCTTTCTTCGGACCTTCGGGCCGGGGACCGCCGGAAAACATGACCATGGGCGGGTTCTCGCCGCAGGCGTTGAAATAGCTGTAGGGGGCCAGGTTGACCTCGCCGTCTTCGGAGATCGTGGTGATCCAGCCGATGGGGCGCGGCACGACGCAGGCCTTCCACGGATTGCGGGGCAGACCGTGGTCTGCGGTCTCGTTGATGTTCCAGAACATGGGCGTTTCCCGATGGGTTGTTGATTGTTGGCGAGAGCCTGCACCACGCCGCCGACCGCCGTCAACGTCAGGCCGCGCGCACGTCTGTCAGGAAACCCTGGATGACGGTGCGCAAGCGGCCCGACATCTGTTCCAGTTCGCGCGAGGTGTCGAGCACGTCGTTGGCGACGGCGCCCGATGCCTTGGCCGCCTCGGACACGGTGGCGATGTTTTCCGCCGCCGAGGAGGCGCCCTGCGTTGCGTCCTCGACGCTGCGCGCGATTTCGCTGGTCACGCGGACCTGCTCTTCGATGGCGGCGGAGATGCTTTCCGCCACTTCCGCGATCTCGCCGACCTTGGCGGTGACGGTTTCGATCACGCGCACCGTGTCGCGAGTCGCCGACTGCACGCCACCGACCTGAAGTTCGATTTCGCCGATCGCCTTGGCCGTCTGTTGGGCCAGGGTCTTGACCTCCGCCGCGACGACGGCGAAGCCCTTGCCGGCGTCACCGGCGCGCGCCGCCTCGATGGTGGCATTGAGGGCCAGCAGATTGGTCTGCTCGGCGATGACGGTGATCAGGCTGACCACGTCGCCGATGCGGTCGGCGGAGCGCGCCAACGCGGAAACCCGCGCCCCCGCCTCGCGGCTGTCGGCCACCGCCGCGTCGACCTTTTGCGACGACAGTCGGATCTGCTGATCGATCTCGGCGAAGGACATCGACATCTGTTCCGCCGCCGCCGCGACCGATTGGAAATTGACCGCCGCCTGTTCCGTCGCCGATGACACGGTGACCGCCTGTTCCGTCGTGCGCTCGGCGTTTTCGTTCATGTTATTGGCCGTGTGGCCCATGCGTTGAATGCAGTGGCCGAAGGCGTCGAACACCTGTTTCACCTGATCGTTGAATTCCGTGGTCATGCCGGCAATGGCGGAGGCGCGCCGCGATTGGCGTTGTTGTTCCGCATCGCGCTCCAGGCGCAGGCGTTCGGCCTCCTCGTGCTCGCGGCGGAAGATGTCGAAGGCCTGAGCCAACTGCGCCACTTCGTCGCGGGACCGGGCGGATGCCTCCGCGTCCTGTGCGGGGATCATGGCCGATACGTCGTCACGCAAACGGTTCAGCGGACGCACGATGCTGCGGCCCAGAAGCCAGGCCAGCAGAACGGCGATCAGAACGCCCGCCGCGCCAACCGCGACACCTTCACGCACGGCGTTCCGCGAACGGTCGGCCAGGCCGGCCATGCCCTCGGACTGATGCGCCAGGGCGGCGCCGCGCAGACCGGCAATGCGGTCCTGCAATCCGTTCAAGGTGGCCTTGAACAGGTTCCACGAATCCTTGGTGCCTTGAACGGCGCCGGAAAACGAGGCAACCCCCTGACGCAAGGTATCGACGTCACGTCCGGCAAACTTGGCCGCCCGTTGGTCGCGGCGCGGCACCTTCTGTTCTTTCAGCAGGCCGCGAACGGCCGTGACCACGTCACCCAGACGGGACACGGCGGCAAGGGCGGCCTCGCCCTGGGCCGTGTCACGCGACACGGCAAGCTTCAACGCGGTCTGAAGGGCCTCCGCGCCATGGGCCGCCACGGCGTCGGCGAATTCCGGCGCCTTCGGATGGTCATAGCCCTTGAGAAATGTGACCAGCCCGCCGATCGACCCCGGCAGCTTTTCCGCCGCCAGAAGAATCACGTCGGCCCCTTCCCTGTCGCCGCTGATGCGCCGGATCAGATCATCCAACTGGCCGCCGTAGGTTGCCTGCGCCGCGGTGATCGCCTCCACCAGATCTTCCTGACCGCTGCCGGCAAAGGCGCCCATGATTACTTCCCCCGCGTTGTCCGCGGCCGCGCGGGCCTGGGCGATCCCGTCGATGGCGGCGTCCGTCTTGGCGTCACGGAACCGATAGACCGCTTCCGACAACGCGAAAAGCCGCAAGGCGTAATCGTTGGCGGCGCCGACCAGATCCACGTCCTTGACGATCGTCTCGCTGGTGCCCGCGAATTCGGCGAAACGGGACACGGAAACCCCGGCGGATACGCCCAGCAGCACGATCACCGATGCAAATCCCAGGAATGTCCGGAAGCGGATGGATGTACGGCCGATCAACATCTCTCGCCCTTTCGCCCGAAGCCGCAAGGTGAGTGGATCTTCCGCGGCATTCATTGATGCCGGATTGTTGCCGTGACCTTCGCAAACGCACAACAGGACATTAGTCCAGGATTACCCCCGGACATGCCTGACGAGCAATTAAATACATAAAATTCAATGTGTTATTGTCCTGAAAGGCCCAATTGAAGTTTTTGTGACGGCACCGTTTCGTTCATATTGCACCGCACGCAAATCAGACCGTGACGTGGCGGCCGTCGGCTCAGCCGGGCACCAAACGCGCGCCGGATTCAAACGCCCGGCGCAGGTCGGCGGGCACTTCGCGGCTGGCGTTCTTGGCGTAGTCGAAAAACACCAGAACCGCTTCCGAGGTGGCGACCACCGTGTCCCCGGCGAACAGCCCCTGGCCCAGGGTGTAGGACTTGTTGCCGAGGCGCAGCAGCCGCGAGCCGACCCGCACGTTACCCGGATAATGAAGCTGGTTGACGTAGCTGATCTGCACGCTGGCCAGGGCCGAGCGTGGCTCGATGCCCAGATGCCGCCGAATGGCCATCAGATAATCCACCCGTCCGGCCTCGGCATACTGTGCGAAGGCGGTGTTGTTGACGTGAAGGTTGGGGTCCTGATCGGAAAAGCGGATCGAGACGTCGGTCCACCAATCGAAGCTGGCGGCGTCTTTCAGGTCGATGTCGGGCAAGGGGATGGGCTCCTGGTGGGCGGTGGTCAGGGTGACTTGGGGGTTTGTAAAAGGTTTTCGCCCGCGGGCAAACGCTCAATGACGCAGATGCCGGGCGGGGCCTTCGGCCATCCATTCGCGGATCACCCGCACCGAATCCTGCGGATAGGTTTTAACCAGGTGATGGATATGCGCGCTCAACCGCGGATCCACCCTGTCGACACGCGGTCGAATGTGAATCGTCGGCGTGAAATCCGGTTCGGTCTCGAAAACCGTGGGGGACGGCGGGCGCATCTACTGCCTCGTGGTTTTTATGCTTAACGAATGATGACAGTCTACGCGCGCACGGGTCCCTGCGGAAGTCCGGTTTTAACGGCTACCTGACGCCGCAGGCGTCTTTCAGGTTATCCAGCACGATGGCCGCGGCGGGATTGGGATAGAGCGGCACGGATGCCTCGAACCGCAGGGCCAGTTCGCGGTCGGCGCGCTTCAGGGTCCAGCCGGCGGTCAGGCAGTGTTCCAGCCACAGGCCGTCGTCGCCCGTTTCCGCCCGGGCGCGCTGGCCCTGCAAATAACCGTCGATGACCCCGATCATGAAGCCCTGCCGGTATTCGGCCGTTTGCCCCTGTAGGGTATTGCCGTTGTGATAGGTCCAAAGCGGGCCGCGCGGCGCGGCAACCGCCGCGCCGAGAACGCCGCCCAGGACGACAAGCCCGATTGCGATCACGAGATGTTTCATGGTGCGGCCCTCCGTTGAGACGGGGGCATTAAACCACGCCGGAAATCCGGGATGCGGACAAAAAAACACCGGGCGGTGAAACCGGCCCGGTGTGGATCAGGTAAGAGTGAATCTCATCAGCCTTCTTTATAGGCGGCCCCGGTCAATACGGATGTGACGAGAGTCACTTAGCTCCGGATTTTCTAATAAAAAGAGTCCCGGAGAGAAAAGGTGATTGAATTTCAATTGCCTATCCAATGTGTGTTTTGAAAAAATCCAACGTCCGCCGACGCGCCAGATCGGCCGAGGCCTTGTCGTAATGCTTGCCGCCGACCCGCGCGAAGGCGTGGTTCTGGCCCTCGTAATCGTGCAGCACGGCCTTGGCGTTGCCGTCGAGGGCGGCATGAACGGCGGCCTGCTGCTCCTTGGGCACGAATTCGTCCTCGGTCGCGATATGCAGCATGCAGGGCGCCTTCAGCGTCTCGCCCGTGTGGTCGGTCAACATGACGCCGTAGTAACTGACGGCGGCGTCGGCGCTGGTCCGCGTCGCGGTCAGGAAGGCAAGCCGGCCGCCCAGGCAAAAGCCCATGGTGCCGACCTTGCCGCTACAGCCGTCGACCGCACGCAACGCCTGGATCGTCGATTCCAGATCGTCGACGCCCTTGTCGAGATCAAAGCCGTTGAACAATTCGAACGCGCGCGCCCATTCGGCTTCGGTCTGGTCGGTGATCTGGATGCCCGGTTCCTGGCGCCAGAACAGGTCGGGGCACAGCGCCACATAGCCCGCCGCCGCCATGCCGTCGGTGATTTCGCGCATCACCGCGTTGACGCCGAAGATTTCCTGGATGACCACGACGCCGGGGCCCGTGCCGCCTTCGGGCAGGGCGAGATATCCCGTGAAGCTGCCGCCGTCCTTGGCCTGAATGGTGATGTCCTTGCCGCTCATGTTCTGCGTGCCTCCCTGATCGATTCGTAAAATTTCCGCGCCCCGCAGGCGCAGGCCGGTGGGCCGAAGCCCCCCGCATGCGGGCATCTTAAATTCCGGGCTGGCCTCTGTCACCGCTTGGGGCGACGATTGTACACAATTTCCGCTCAGACTGCCGGAGCCCGCCATGCCTTCCTCGTCCGCCCCCTGGCGCTGCCCGCTATGCCATCAGCCGTCCGAGCCCGTGTCCGTGCACGGCCATGTGCAATGCCGGACCTGCGGGCAGAACGTCGATCCCTGCTGTTCCGGCGAGACCGCCTGCGGCATCGACGCGGCTTCCCCCGGCCCCGATCTTTCGCTAAGACAGGGGGCCGCCGGCCCGGCGGACTAAACAAAAGACCATCGCCGACAAGAGGAACATCATCATGCCACAGGGTCAAACGGGGGCGCGGCTCCTGGTCGAAACGCTGGTCGCCAACGGGGTAGACCGCGCCTTCTGCGTGCCGGGGGAAAGCTATCTCGCCGTGCTCGACGCCATGGTCGACGCGCCGGGCATCGACCTGGTGATCTGCCGTCAGGAAGGCGGCGCCGCCATCATGGCCGACGCCGACGGCAAGATGACCGGCAAGCCCGGCATCTGTTTCGTGACCCGCGGCCCGGGGGCGACCAACGCGTCCGCCGGGGTCCACATCGCGTTCCAGGATTCGACGCCGATGATCCTGTTCATCGGCCAGGTCGCCCGCCATCAGGTCGAACGCGAGGCGTTCCAGGAAATCGACTATCGCCGCATGTTCGGCCAGATGGCCAAGTGGGTCGCCCAGATCGAAGACCCGGCCCGCGTGCCCGAATACGTCAGCCACGCCTTCCACACGGCCATGTCGGGCCGCCCGGGCCCGGTCGTGCTGGCCCTGCCCGAGGACATGCTGACCGAGGAAGTGATGGAACAGGTCGCCATCCCCGGCCCGGCCCATGTCGTGCAGGCCCATCCGGGTCCCGATGCCATGGCCCAGTTGCGCGCCATGATGGAAACGGCCGAACGCCCGCTGATGATCCTGGGCGGCGGCAGTTGGACCGAACAGGCATCCCAGGACATCCGCGCCTTCGCCGAAGCCAACAACATCCCGACCAGCGTGTCGTTCCGCCGCCAGGACCTGCTGCCGAACGACCACCCTCTGTACGCCGGCGACGTCGGCATCGGCATCAACCCGAAGCTGGCCGAACGGGTCAAGACGTCGGATTTGATCATCGCCGTCGGCCCGCGCCTGGGCGAAATGACGACGGGCGGCTACAGCCTGTTCGACATTCCGGTGCCCAAGCAGCGCCTGGTCCATATCCATCCGGGGGCCGAGGAACTCGGCCGCGTCTACCGCGCCGAACTGGCCATGAATTCGGGCATGCCGGGCTTTGCCGCCGCCGCCCGGGCCATGGCGCCGGTGACGGGCCGCTGGGACAACTGGGCCGGCACGGCGCACGACGAATACCTGGCCTGGACCGAACCGCCCGAAACCCCCGGCGACGTGCAGATGGGCGAAATCGTCGCCTGGCTGCGCGACGAGCTACCCGCCGACGCGATGATCTGCAACGGCGCCGGCAACTACACGGCCTGGGTCCATCGCTTCTATCGCTACCGGGGATACGCGACGCAGTTGGCGCCGACGTCCGGGTCCATGGGCTACGGCGTGCCGGCGGCGGTCGCGGCCAAGCTGCGCCATCCCGGGCGCGACGTGGTCTGCTTCGCCGGCGACGGCTGCTTTCTGATGACCGGCCAGGAGATGGCGACGGCCAAACAGTATGGCGCCAACGTCATCTTCATCGTCGTCAACAACGGCATGTACGGCACCATCCGCATGCATCAGGAACGCGAATACCCCAGCCGCGTGTCGGGCACGCAGCTGGTCAATCCGGACTTCGCGGCCCTGGCCAAGGCTTACGGTGCCACCGGCGAAGTGGTCACGGAAACGGCCCAGTTCGCCGATGCCTTTGCCCGCGCCAAGGCCGCCGATTCGCCCGCGTTGATCGAACTGCGCACCGACCCGGAGGCGATCACCCCGACCGCCACCCTGTCGGGCCTGCGGACCCAGGCCGAGGCGCGGGAGAAGGGAAATCCCTGATGTGCAAGTCCAGCCGTTGCGCACCCCCCATGTGGCATGATCGGACTATGTCTATTGGCGGGTTCCACGAGGCGGAAAAACACATTAGATTAAATTGATTAGGTGCTTCGGCGAAGGAGGGCTCGCCGCATGGCGAAGCGCAGAGGCCCCTTAGGGCAACTGTTTACGGGTTTCATTCTGCTGTTGATCGTCGCGGCCGGCGCGGGGGTTGCGCTTGCCGTGTTCTACGAGGATGACCCCTTCGCCGCGCAACTGCGCGCGGCCGGGGTGCCGGATGCGCAGGTCGCCAAGGTCATGGACCTGAAGGCGGCCATCAAGGACAAGGCCGATTTCAGCGGCGACGACCTGGCCTTTACCGCGCGGTCGATCTGGTGGGATCTGCGCGACCGCTTCGACCTGGACCTGACCGCCCAGTACACGCAGAACCTGCCGCCGGTCCGCCACGTCACCCAGATGGAACCCATGGCCCGGGCCGACGATCCGACGGAGCCGGCCGGCGAGACCAAAATGGCCGAAGACAAGCTGCCGCCGGACCTTCAGCGCGAGAGCGGCGAACAGGCCGCCGCCCCGTCGGACGCCCCCGCGATGACGGACAAGCCCGCCGAGGCGGTGCCCCAGGAGCCGTCGATGACGCCGCCGGCGGCCGAGGAGAAACCCATGGCCGAGGCGCCTCAGCCCGAAAAAGCCATGGAGCCGCCCGCACCGCCGCCGCCCGCCGCGACGGACAAGCCCCTGGCGCTGACCAATCCGCCCGCCGAGGACGCCAAACCGGAACCGCCCTCCCCGGCCACGGAAACCGCCGCCGTGCCCGAGCCCGCCGCACCGGCCGAGGCCCCGCCGGCATCGATCGAGGAACGCGAGGCCACCGCCGATCTGACCTACAAGCGCGCCCTGTCCCTGTTCGCCGACGCCAAGACCCAGGAACAGAAGGCCGAAGCCGCCAAGCTGTTCGCCCAGGCCGCCATCGGCGGTCATCCGGGAGCGCAGTATTCCATCGGCGTCATGCACTACAACGGCACCGGCGTCGCCAAGGACTACGCCAAGGCGGCGGAATGGTTCGGCCGCTCGGCGGAGAAAAACAACGCCGCCGCCCAGTACAACCTGGGCATCCTCTATTACAACGGCCAGGGCGTGCCCAAGGACGACCGCCTGGCCTACAAATGGATCAGCGCGGCGGCTGAGAACGGCGACCAGAAGGCAATCGTCGCCCGCGACGCCCTGAAGCAGGCCCTGCCGGCGGACGTCACCAAGCCGGCGGCGCCGACCTTCTCCGGCGGCCTGCCCGCGGGATCGCCGATCGAGATCGCCCCCGCGGCACCCGCGAAGTAATCAGGATATTAGTCGGACCGCCGTCCGGCAGGCCCCGCGCCATGCGCATCCGATGGCAGCGTCGGTATCCGGTGACGGATGCGTTCACGGTGCAGGATGTAAAGCCCGCTGGCGATCAGCACGCCCGACCCCGTCCAGGTCCAGGCATCGGGAAGGTCGCCCCACAGGACAAATCCCAGCGTCACCGCGAAAACCATGTTCAGGTATTTGAAGGGCACGACCAGTCCGGCCTCGCCATAGCGGAAGCTCTCGATCATCAGGAAATGCGCGGAGCCCAGCAACAGGCCCGATAGAGCCATCAGCGCCAGATCCTCGAAGGGAACCGGCATCCAGCCGAACGGCAAGGTGCACAGGCCCGCGGCCGTGGCCGCCGCCGTGCTGGTCGCCAACAAGGCGTTGGAATGTTCCGTCGCCGCCGCGCTGCGGGTAATCAGGTCACGCAACGCCCCCGCCAAGGCCGCCGCCAGGGGAAAGATCACGGCCCATTGCATGGCCTCTGTCCCCGGCCGGATGATGATCATCACGCCGATGAACCCGCCCATGACCGCCAACCAGCGCCGCCAGCCCACGGCCTCGCCGATCAAAAGCGGCGCCAGGGCCGTAACGAACATCGGTCCGGCATAGACCACCGCGATTGCGTCGGCGAGGGTCAGATGGCCCAGGCCGGTGATGAAAACAACGGTGCCGAACACGACCAACAGGCCACGCATCACGTGGAACCGGGCATTGCTGATCCGCAGGCTGGAAAGCCCGCCGTAGAACCGCACGAAAAAGGCGATGGCGACGAAGGCGAACATGCCGCGGATGAACAGAAGCTGGCCCACGGGATATCCCGACACCAGCCACTTCATGGCCGCGTCGTTGCCGGTGACCAGCAGGCCGCCCCCGATCATCGCCAAAATCGCGCGGCCGGGCGCGCTGGAACCTTGGACGGCGGTCATGAGAGGCATGGTCGGGACCCTTCGTTGGGTTTGGCGTATTCCGTTAGCCGTAGAGCTGATTGACGATGAACACGGCGGCGCCGATGCCCGCCACGTCGGCCAGCAGGGCCGCGAACAGAGCGTGGCGAATGCGGCGGATGCCGACCGCGCCGAAATAGACGGCAAGAACGTAGAACGTGGTTTCCGTCGACCCCTGGAAGGTCGACACCAGATAGCCGACCAGGCTGTCCGGCCCGTGGGCGGGGTCCTGGATGATCGAGGCCAGCACGCCGTAGGCGCCCGAGCCCGACAAGGGCCGCAGCAGCGCCATGGGCAGGGCTTCCGCCGGCAGGCCGATCAGGCTGGTCACGGCGCCGAGCGGCCCCACCACCGCGTCCATGGCGCCGGACGCCCGGAACATGGCGACGGCGGTCAGGATCGCCACCAGATAGGGGATGATGCGCAACGCCACGTTGAAGCCGTCCTTGGCCCCCTCGACGAAGCATTCATAGACCGCGACCCGCTTGGCCGCGCCGAAGCCGAGCAAGGCGACCATCAATCCGGGCACGATCCAGGGCGCGATCTCGCGCCCATAGACGACGGTCAGCGGCACCAGGGCGCCGACCGTCATCAGCGCCGTGACCGACACCCACAGGGGATACGCGTCCGACCCGGCGCCATCCGTATTTTCCGCCGCCTCCAGCATCGATTCCTCTGTCGGCGCGGCGGCCTCCGCCCCGTTCCCGGCGGGCCCCGACGAGGCCGCGAAATAAGGGGCCAAAAGCTTGGCCGTGATGATGGCGATGGCCGTCGAACAGATGGTCGCGAACAGGGTGGTCGGCACGATCCCGGCCGGGTCGGTCGATCCGGCGGCGGCGCGCAGCGCGATGACGCCCGTGGGCAGCAGGGTCACCGACGACGTGTTGATGGCGAGGAACAGGGCCATGGCGTTGGTCGCCGTGCCCTTGTGGGGGTTGAGGTCGTCGAGCTGCTGCATGGCGCGGATGCCGAACGGCGTCGCCGCGTTGCCGAGGCCGAGCGCGTTCGCCGACATGTTGAGGATCATCGACCCCATGGCCGGATGATCGGCCGGCACCTCGGGAAACAGGCGCACCATCAGGGGGCGCAGGACCTTGGCGATGATGCGCAGAAGGCCACCCTCCTCCGCCACCTTCATCAGGCCCAGGAACAAAGCCATCACGCCGACCAGACCGATGGCCAGCGTCACCGCCCCGCCGGCGGCGTCGATCATGGATTTGCCGAGCAGCGCCATGGGCGCTTCGCCGACACCGTCCCAGACAATCTGGCGCACGGCCCCCATGGCGAAGGCGACGGCGACGATGGCAAGGAAGATGACGTTCATCGCGGCGCGGCCCCATTGTCGTCCGCCGCCGTGTCGTGGACCGGGTCGGCCGCCATGACCGGGGCCCGGCGCAGAACCTCTCGGTGCAGAATGTACAGGCCCGAGGAAATGATCACCGCACTACCCGCCCAGGTCAGCCAATCAGGCAGGTCGCCCCAGATGAGAAACCCCAGGATCGCCGCGAAGAACAGGTTGCAGTAGCGGAAGGGGGCCAGCAAGGCCGCCTCGCCGAACTGGAACGCCTCAATCAACAGAAAATGGGCCGAGGTCCAGATCAGGCTGGCCATGATGATCATCAGCCAATGTTCGCCCGACAGCGGCGGCCAGTCGTAGGGCGGCACGAACAGGCCCGCGAGACCGACCACCACCATCATCGAGAACAGCATGGAATGCGTCGTCTCCCGCCCGGAAGCCCCCCGGGTGATGAGATCGCGGACGGATTCGCCGAACGCCGCCAGCAGGATCATCACCGCCGCCCACTGGAAGGCGTCACCCGCCGGCCGCACGATGATCAGCACGCCGATGAACCCGACAATGACCGCCAGCCAGCGCCGCCAACCGACGTTTTCGCCGATGAACACCGGCGCCATGGCCGTCAGCAGAATGGGGCTGGCGAACAGGATCGAGGTCGCGGTCGCCAGCGGCAGGCTGCCGATGCCGACCAGATAGGTGAAGGTCGCCACGGCCGCCATCAGGCCCCGCGCCGCATGCAGCCCCCATTTCTGAGGTTTGAGCGCCGCCGCCCCGCGCGTCCCCAAGGTCGCCATGACCAGGGCGAGGCCGGCGATGACGCCGCGAATGAACATGATCTGGCCCGGCGGCAAGTCGCCCGCCAGATACTTCAGACCCGCATCGGAAATCGTCAGAAGCGCGCCGCCGGCGACCGCCAGCGCGATGGCGCGGCCCGGCGCCGTGGAACCCTGCATGGCCGACATGATCGCCATCAGCAGACCCCCGCCGACACCCAGCCGCCGGCCGTCATGGCGGGGTTATCCTGTCCGGATAATCGCTGAACACGCTTTCCACGCCCCAGGCGAAAAGGCGATCCGCCGTAGCCTGGTCGTTGACCGTATAGACGCGGAGCGCATAGCCCGAGTCGATGATCCGCCGCGCCTGCTTCTCGGTCAAATGCCGGGCGCCGGCATGCAGCCCCGTGGCCCCCAGCGAATCGCAGCGTGCCTGCCAATCGCCGGGAACCTTGCCCACCAAAAGGGCCCGGGGAAATTCCGGCGCCTGATCGGCGGCGGCGGCCAGGGCCTTTTCGGAAAAACTCGACAACAGGGGGGCCGGAAGATTCCCCGGCCAGCTTTCCTGCAAGGTCTTGGCGACGATGACGCCCGTGGTCGCGTCCTGGTCGTTGGACGGCTTTATTTCGACATTGGCGCCGAGGCCCAAATGCCCGAGCACGGCCAGGGCCTGATGCAGGGACGGCACGTGTTCCCCCCGGAAGGCCGGGCCGAACCAGGCCCCGGCGTCGAGGCCGCGCAGATCGTCCCAACTGCGGTCGGCCAGGCGCCCCTTGCCGTCGGTCGTGCGTCCCAGGGTTTCGTCGTGGATCAGGACGGGCGTGCCTTCGGCCGTCAGCATGACGTCGAATTCAACCCAGGCCGCGCCCAGTTCATGGGCCTTGCGCAGGCCGGACAGCGTGTTTTCCGGCGCGTGGCCGGCAGCGCCGCGATGACCGATGACCTTCGGCAGCACGGCGTTGGGCTCGAGGCGGTGGTCGGTATTCAAGGGAGGATCCCTAACATGAAATTCGTTGTCTTTCTGCCGATCAGCGAGCAGTCTTACAAGACCTTTCTCGCAATCAACATGCAATGAATAAGAAAAGAGGTTTGGGATGGATGACACCCTGAAGGAACGGGCGCTTCGTTTTCATGCGGAGCCCGTGCCCGGAAAACTGGAAATCACCCCCACAAAACCCTTGGCGACGCAGAGCGATCTGGCTCTGGCCTATTCGCCGGGCGTCGCCTTCGCCTGCCTGGCCATCAAGGAAGATCCCGAGCAGGTCGCCAAGCTGACCGGCCGCCAAAACCTGGTCGCCGTGATCTCCAACGGCACCGCCGTTCTGGGCCTGGGCAACATCGGCGGCCTGGCATCCAAACCGGTGATGGAGGGCAAGGCCGTCCTGTTCAAGAAGTTCGCCGGCATCAACGTCTTCGATATCGAGTTGAACGAAACCGACCCGGAAAAGCTGGTCGACATCATCGCCGCCATGGAGCCGACCTTCGGCGCCATCAACCTGGAAGACTTCAAGTCGCCCGACTGTTTCATCCTGGAACAGAAGCTGAAGGCACGCATGGGCATCCCCGTGTTCCATGACGACCAGCACGGCACCGCCATCGTCGTCTGCGCCGCGCTGACCAACGGGCTGCGCGTGGTCGGCAAGGACATTTCGAAGGTCAAGGTTGTGTCCACGGGCGGCGGCGCCGCCGGCATCGCCTGCCTGAACCTCATGGTCTCCATGGGCTTGAAGCGCGAAAACATCACCCTGGTCGATCATGTCGGCGTGGTGTTCGAGGGCCGCACGGAGGACATGACCGAGCAGAAGGCCGACTACGCCGCCAAGACCAATGCCCGCACCCTGGCCGAGGCCGTGCGCGGCGCCGACGTGTTCCTGGGCTTGTCCGCCGGCGGCATCCTGAAGAAGGAAATGGTCGAGACCATGGCCGAACGGCCGTTCATCATGGCGCTTGCCAATCCGGACCCGGAAATCCTGCCCGAGGACGCGCGCGCCGCGAACCCGCAGGCGGTCATCTGCACGGGCCGTTCGGACTATCCCAACCAGGTCAACAACGTGCTCTGCTTCCCCTTCATCTTCCGGGGTGCGCTCGATTGCGGGGCGACGACCATCAACGAGGAAATGAAGCTGGCGGCGGTCAAGGCCATCGCCGACCTGACCATGGCGGAAAGCTCCGAAACCGTGGCCCGCACCTATTCGGGCGAGGACCTCAGGTTCGGCCCCGAATACCTGCTGCCCAAGCCGTTCGACATGCGCTTGATCGTCGAGGTCGCGACCGCCGTCGCCAAGGCAGCCATGGACTCGGGCGTCGCCAAGCATCCGATCGCCGATTTCGATGCCTACCGCGACAAGCTGGAACAGTTCGTGTTCCGCTCGGGCATGTTGATGAAGCCGATTTTCGAGCGCGCCAAGCAGGACCCCAAGCGTCTGGTCATCGCCGAGGGCGAAAGCCACCGGGTGCTGCGCGCGACCCAGGTCCTGGTCGACGAAGGCATCGCCAAGCCGATCCTGATCGGCCGGCCCGATGTGATCGAAATGCGCATCGAACGCCTGGGCCTGCGCATCCAGCCGGAGAAGGATTTCGAAATCTGCAACCCGGAGAACGACCCCCGCTACGAAGCCTATTGGCGCAGCTATCACGCGCTGATGGAACGCAAGGGCGTGTCGCCGGGGGCGGCGCGCCAGATCGTGCGCACCAACAACACGGTGATCGCGGCGACCATGCTGAAGCGGGGCGAGGCCGACGCCATGCTGTGCGGCGTCATCGGGCGTTACGATTATCACCTGCGCTACATGATGGACGTGGTCGGCAAGGCGCCGGGCGTGCGCGACGTTTCTGCGTTGAGCGTTCTGCTGCTGCCCAAGGGCACGTTCTTCCTGGTCGATACCCAGGTGACCGCCGATCCCTCGGCCGAGGAATTGGCGGAGATGACCCTGCTGTCGGCGGAATTCGTGCAGAGCTTCGGCGAAACGCCCAAGATCGCGTTGTTGTCCCATTCCAACTTCGGCGCCGACGACTCGCCCTGCGCCCGCAAGATGCGGGACGCGCTGCGCATGGTCCGCGAACAGGCCCCGGACCTGGAGGTCGAGGGCGAAATGCAGGCCGACGCCGCCATCGACGAGGACGTGCGCAACCGCGTGTTCCCCAATTCGCGGCTCAAGGGCATGGCCAACCTTCTGGTGTTTCCCGACCGCGAAGCCGCCAACAGCGCCTTCAATCTTTTGAAGTCACTGGACAACGGCCTGCCCATCGGGCCGATCCTGATCGGCACGGACATGCCGGCCCATGTGCTGACCAGCGCCGTGACGGCGCGCGGCATCGTCAACATGGCGGCCCTGGCCGTGGTCGACGCCCAGATCAGGCGCCGCCTGATCTGACCCCGGCCCGTCCACGCAGCCTAATGTCTGCGTGGAATCAACCCCGCCCCGTTCAGGAACTCGCCGAACTTGAGGTCCGCATGGACGATGTCGCGGATAATGTCGTGAAAGCAGATGCGTAGTTCGCGCATGCCGGCATAACCTTGCGCCTGCATCTCGGCGATCAGATTTTCGACCCGTGTCAGGCATTCCGCGTGATGATCGGCATGCCATTGCAGGCCGCTGTAGCCGAGATCCCGCATGAGGTCTTCCTCGTGACGGAAGTGGGCGGTCAGACGCTCCACGAAAATCCTGAACGGCTCTTCGAAATCCTCAAGCACACCGTCAACCAGCCGCGCCACGCAGGCGTTGACGATGTCGATCAGGCCCTGGTGCTGCGGATCAATGTCGTTGTAATGGATATAGAAGGTTGTCGGCAGCGCGAACACCTGCCGCTCTGCATCGTTTGTCATCGGCGGTCATCTCCCAGGCTGGCAACCCACTCGCCTTGCCGTTTCACTGCGAAACCGGATGAAGAAATTCCAATTCATCCAGTCAATTTTAGCGGGAGCTAATGATCCACAACTTTTCATCAATTATTTGTCTAGATTTAATAAACCCTATATTTTTCATGGGATTACATCATACACTGATACTACCTATACAATCAAACATCATGGAAATGGCGGCCAACAACATTCCGCGCCGGCCTGGGAATCACCCGATAACCGTGGGCACGCAGGAACAAGGATTACCCCCTCATCAAGGGTCCCGGACAGGTCGTCCGGCGGCCTGCGTACCGCGCCATTCCCAAGGTTGCCACGGAAAGCGCCGGTCACGGTCGCCGCGCCCCACTTTTGCCACTGGAAACGAGGCCCCGGATTGCCTACACCTAAAGGCAACCGACCCTATGACACCGACGACGGAGACTGACCGTGGCCTGGCATGGAAAACTGCTTCGGGTGAACCTGACCAAGGGCACCTGCACCCCGGAACCGCTCAACATGGACTGGGTCAAGCTGTACCTGGGTCAGCGCGGCCTGGGCACCAAGTATCTGTATGAGGAAATCGACCCCAAGGTCGATCCCCTGAGCCCCGACAACAAGCTGATCTTCGTCACCGGCCCGCTGACCGGGACTTGTGCGTCCACCGGCGGGCGCTATTCCGTGGTCACCAAGGGGCCGCTGACGGGCACGGTCGCGTGCTCCAACTCGGGCGGGCAGTTCGGCGGCGAATTGAAACAGGCCGGATGGGACATGGTCATCATCGAGGGCAAGGCGGCCAAGCCGGTCTATCTGATGATCGTCGACGATCAGGCCGAACTCCTGGACGCCGAAGGCTTCATCTGGGGCGAGACCGTGTGGGACACGGAAGACGCCATCAAGAAACGCCATCAGGACCCCTTGATCCGCATCGCCTCCATCGGCGGCGCCGGCGAGGGCCTGTCGCGCTACGCCTGTATCATGAACGACCGCGACCGCGCGGCCGGACGCTCCGGCGTCGGCGCCGTTATGGGGTCCAAGCTGCTCAAGGCCGTCGCCGTGCGCGGCACCACGGGGGTCGCCGTGAACGACCCCAAGCGGTTCCTCGACGTGACCCGTGAAAAACGCAAGATCCTGGACCCCAGCCCGGCCCGCGCGCGCTATTCCGGGCTCGGCACCATGGCCATGATGGACGTGACCCAGGCCCATGGGTCGCTGCCGACCCTGAACTGCCGCGAGGTTCAGTTCGAACACATCGCCGACGTCAACGTGAAGAAGCAGCATACGGTGCGCAAATCCGACGGCGAGGCCCCCTATCAGGGCAACAAGGCCTGCTTCGCCTGTTCCATCGGCTGCGGGCGCATGGCCAAGATCGACCCGGACCATTTCTCCATCAAGGGCAAGGCGCGCTATTCCGGCGTGACCGGCGGCCTGGAATACGAATCCGCCTATGCCGTCGGCCCGATGTGCGGCGTGCAGGACGTGGAGGCCGCGACCTATGCCTCGGCCCTCTGCAACGAACACGGCATGGACCCCATTTCCTTCGGCGCCACGGTCGCCGCCGCCATGGAGTTGTTCATGGAAGGCGCCATCACCACCGAACACACCGACGGCCGCGACTTTTCCTTCGGCAACGCGGAGGCCCTCTGTTGGGCGGCAGAAGTGACGGGCACGGCCCAGGGCTTCGGCAAGGACTTAGGATTGGGCGCCCTGCGGCTGTGTGAAAAGTACGGCCATCCCGAATTCGCCATGGTCGTGAAGGGTCAGGAATTCCCCGGCTACGACCCCCGTGCGATGCAGGGCATGGCGCTCGGCTACGCGACGTCGAACCGGGGGGCCTGCCACCTGAAGGCCGCCCCGTTCCAGGACGACTTCCAGCGCGTGACCCCGGACGGCAAGGCCAAGATCGTCAAGGACAGCCAGGATTACATCGCGGCCATCGATTCCTCCGGCCTCTGCACCTTCACCAAGGCGGCCTGGGGTGCCCCCGACTACGCCGACCAGATCGACGCCGCCTGCGAGGGCGACTGGACGGTCGAGCGTCTGCTGGAACTGGGTGAGCGCATCTACAACCTGGAACGCCTGTTCAACAACGCCGCCGGCTTCACCGCCAAGGACGACACCCTGCCCAAGCGGGTGTTGACCGAGCCGGCCAAGGGCGGTGCGGGCAAGGGCCATGTCGCGGAACTGGCCAAGATGCTGCCGGAATATTACGAGCTGCGCGGCTGGACCCCCGACGGTGAGCCGACGACCCAGACGCTGTCCCGCCTGGGCCTGGCCTGACCGGCGGGTATTTTCATGAACGTCACGGTCAAGCTGATCGCCATGGACCCGTTCTCCCCGCCGGGGTTCGACAGCAACGGCGTGGGCGCCTTCACACTTGCCGACGGCGCCAGCCTGGAAGACCTGATCACGCAACTGAAACTGCCCGACGGCATCGGCGAGGCCTATATGACCATGCTGAACGAGGACGCGGTGCCCATTGCCGGACGCGCGGGCGTGCCACTGTCCGACGGCGACGAGGTCACCGTGTTCCCGGCCATCAAGGGCGGGTGCTGACGGTCAGCCGGCGATTTCGACCTGCCAATGGTCACTCAGGTCTTCAAAATCCTGAATGCCGACCTTGTCCATCGAACTAAGCGAGATGATCTTGTCCACCGTCCCCGTTTCATCCACCACGGGCAGACGCAGGTTCAGCTTTTCCGCCATCACCCCTTCGACCCGTTCAAAGATCGTCATGAACAGCAGCGGGCGGACCTGAACGACCACTTCCCAGAACTGGCTGAACCGGATGTGCCCCGACTGATTGACCACATGTTCGGACAACAGCAGGCCGGTTTCCTCCCGCTTGAACAGGCGGGACAGCTCCGACCCCCAATAGCGGTATTTGAAATCCTTGCCGCCGTCGATGACGTCGACGACCGTCGACATGGGCAAAAGCTTGGGCGGAAAGGCCGACAGCTCAACGTCGCCCCAAACGGGCGCGTGGCGGTCGCCGCACCAACTCCGCCACAGTGCCAGTGCGGACAGCAGATCCTCGGATTTAAGATCCTCAAGGGATAGCGACACAAGCCGCGTGCCGTGAGGCTTGAATTCGGCCATGGCACCTCAAACGAAATGCGCGTTGCATTCGAAAAACCATAACACAATTCAGACCAAAATCGCACCGCCATCGCGATACGGGAAAAATGACCGGCCACGGCACCCGCCGGCTGGGTTTTCCCGCAAGCTGTCCGGTGGCCAGACGATCAGGCCGCGCGGACGTCGGCGAGGAAGCTTTCCACCTGTTTGCGCAGAAGGTCGGCCTTCTGGTTCAGGTCGGCGGCCACATGCTTGACCTCGGACGCGGATGTTCCCGTTTCCTCGGCGGCGGCCGTCACCTGGATGATGTTGGAGGTGACTTCCTGCGTACCGACGGCGGCCTGCTCGACATTGCGCGCGATTTCGCCCGTCGCCGCCCCCTGCTGTTCGACCGCAGCGGCGATGGCCGCGGCGATCTCATCCATCGACTTGATGGTATCGGTGATGGACCGGATGGCGGTCACGGCCTCCAGCGTCTCTGCCTGGATCGCGCCGATCTGCTGCTCGATGTCGCCGGTCGCCTTGGCGGTCTGGTTGGCCAGGTTCTTGACCTCCGACGCGACGACGGCGAAGCCCTTGCCCGCGTCGCCGGCGCGGGCGGCTTCGATGGTCGCGTTGAGAGCCAGCAGGTTGGTCTGCTCGGCGATGTCGGCGATCAGGCTGATGACGTCGCCGATCTTCTGCGCCGCATCGGCCAGCCCCTGGACCTGTTGGTCGGTTTGCGTGGCCTGGCTCACGGCACGACCGGCGATTTCGGCCGACTGGCTGACCTGCCGGCCGATTTCCTGGATCGAACTGGACAACTCCTCGGTCGCCGTCGCGACGGTCTGCACGTTGCCCGATGCCTGTTCCGCGGCCCCCGCAACCGTTGCGGCACGGGTATTGGTGTTGCCGGCGATCTCCGACATGGTGGCGGCCGTTGTCTCCATTTCCGTCGCCGAGGCCCCAAGCGCGCGCAACAGTTCGGTAACGTCGGCATCGAAGCTGCCGGTCAGCTCGACCAGACGGCGCGACCGCTCCTCGCGCCGCGCCGCCTCTTCCTGCTCGCGCGCCGCCAGTTCATCGGCCTTGATCATGTTCTCCTTGAAGACCAGGACCGCCTGCGCCATGTCGCCGACCTCGTCCTTCTGATCGCGGCCGGGAATCTCGACGGTCTTGTCGCCATGGGCGAGGGCCGTCATGGCCCGTGTGATGGCGCCGATCGGGCGGGAAATGCCCGTGCCGATCAACCATGCCGCCGCGATCCCCAGAACCAGGGCGACGGCGGCGGCGCCAACCATGGTGACAAGACCCTTGTGCATGGCGGCACTGGTGTCCGTGCCCAACAGATCCTGGTCCGTCTTGAATCCCAGCTTTAGTTCGTCCATCTGGGCGGACACGTCCGGGCCGATGGTATCCAACTGCGTCTCGATCGCCGTGTTGCGGGCGTTCACATGCTCGTAGACCTCTCGCAGGGTGGCGATGAACGCCTCGTGCTTGGCCGCCAGCTCCTCGGACATCTTGAGCCAGTCTTCTTCCAGGAAGTCGGCGACCATGACGGACTGGTTTGCCTTCATGGCGGCTGATTCCTTGATCGCGTTGTCGAACGATTCTTGATCGTTGGAAACAAGGAACGTGGCCGTGTTCAGCAGCATCAGCAACAAGTCGCGCTGCACCGTCGAGGCGTTATAGGCACCCGTGACGTCGATGGCGTCCTGAGTTTTTTTCTTTATGCCGGCGATAAGGTCCCGCATCTCGCGGCTGAGTACGTCGATCTTGTTTTGCACCAGATCATCGATGCGCGCCTGACGGCCCGCCACCTCATCGAATGCGGAGATATAGTTGGAAAGGTTGCGCCCGACCTCCTGGGCCAAGGCGTTTTCCTGCGGCTCCTTGATCATCTTGGTCAGTTGATCATTCAATTGGATGGTCAGTTGGGCCCGGTCTTTCACGGTCTCCAGGGTCTCTTCCGTCGCACTTTTGAGGAACTTGCGGATTTCCAACTGGGTTTCCAGAAGGCTGGCCTGAACCCGGGCCGCCTGATTGGTCTCCGTCGCGATATCCCGGTAACGTGCGAAATTGGCGTCGCCGTTTTTCAGGTTGACCCCGCCGGTCAGGCCGGTGACTACAAGAAGCGCCAGGACCACACCGAAGCCAAGCGAAACCTTCGTCAGAATCCTGACGTTATTGAGCGCATTCATCGTTAACTACCCTCTCTGCCGCATTTGCCCCCCCTGCCCAACAAGAGTGCGTTGTGGTTTTTTTTATTATTAGCGGAATCGATGATCGCGCGGGTCGGCGCGAAAGTCACGGACCAATAGGGTAAAATTTATATATATTGAGGATTATCTATTTATTACAATAGATTGAGCGGTGTCTTCAGGTAGGATACGCCGTTGTCTTCCGCCGGTGGCAGAGCGCCGCCGCGCATGTTGATCTGCACGGACGGAATGATCAACGCCGGCATGCCGAGCTTGGCGTCGCGGCCCTCGCGCATGGCGGCGAAAGCGTCGGCGTCCTTGCAGTCCTTGAGGTGAATATTTCCCGCCTTCTGCGCCGCGACGGTGGTGTGCATCATCACATCGCGCCCGCCCGGCATGTAGTCGTGGCACAGGAACAGGCGCGTATCGTCGGGCAGGGCGAGGATCTTCTGGATCGAGGCATAAAGCTGGCGCGCGTCGCCGCCGGGAAAATCGCAGCGCGCCGTGCCGTAATCGGGCGCGAACAGGGTATCGCCGACAAAGGCTGCGTCGCCGATCACGTAGGTCACGCAGGCCGGGGTGTGCCCCGGCGTGTGCATCACCCGCGCCGTCAGGTTGCCGATCTTGAATTCCTCGCCATCGGCGAACAGATGGTCGAACTGCGAGCCGTCGGTGGCGAAGGCGTCCTCGGCGTTGAAGATTTTCTTGAAGGCCGCCTGCACCTGGCCGACCTTGCCGCCGATGCCCAGGCGACCGCCCAGGCTGTCCTTCACGAAAGGGGCTGCGGTCAGGTGATCGGCATGGACATGGGTTTCCAGCACCCATTGCACGGTCAGATCGTCCTGGCCGATCTGGTTGACCACGGCTTCGGCACTTTCCCGATAGGTCCGCCCGGCCGCCGCGTCATAATCCAGCACCGGGTCGATCACCGCGGTGGCGCCCGTTTCCGGGCACATGACGATATGGGTGATGGTGAAGGTGCGGTCGTCGAAGAACGAAATAACCTTGGGATTGAGCGCCATGGACCCTGGAATTCCTACCCGGTGATTTTCCAATCTTCCGGTGTATTTACCAGCTTTCCAGGGCGGGAGGAAACCCCGGACGGCTAGGCCGTCCAAGTCTCGTGCAAGGTGACCTGAGGCAGCAAGGTTTCAGGCAGCGCCTCGATCCCCAGGCCCGGCGCGCTCCCCAATGCGATCCGCCCGTCCGTCATCGTCATGCCGGGAATGTCCGAACGCAGAGGATTCGGATTGGCATCGACCTCAAGCAGCCCCGGGCCGCCGACGGCGGCCAGCAGATTGGCCGAGGCCAGCAACCCGATGCCGCCGCCCAGATAATGGGGGCAGTACGTCCGCCCGCCCGCCAGAATGGCGCGGGCCACGGGCAGGCAGCCGGTGACGCCGCCCCATTTCGCCATGTCGGGCTGAATATAGGTAAGCGATCCCGCCGCCACGGCGGCGTCGAAGTCCTCCGAGCCCGTGAAGTTTTCTCCGGCGGCGAGCGGAACGCCGCCCTCTTTCGCCAGCCGTGCCCAGTCCCCCGCCGGCGCGTCGGCGCGCAGTGGTTCTTCCAGCCAATCCAGCCCCAGGTCCCGTGCCCCCTGGGCAAATTCCAGGGCCGCATCCAGGTCCCAGGCCTGGTTGGCGTCGGAAAACAGGCGTTCGCCCGGTTGCATCGATTCCTTCAGCGCCTTGACCCCGGCGATGTCCTGCGCCGTGTCGAAGCCGACCTTGACCTTGAAATTACGGAACCCGGCAACGCGAAACTCGGGCACCACGTCCGCCGCGATGCCGATATGGATGCCGCTGGCATAGGCGGGCACGGCGTCCGCCGCGTCGTCGGCGATGAAATGGCGCAGCGGCCGTCCGGCGGCGCGCGCCGCCAGGTCCCACAACGCGATGTCGAGCCCGGCGATGGCCTGGGAATAGGGCCCCGGTTCCCCGGTTTGCAGCACACGCACACGGGTCTTTTCCCACATCAGGGCATAGGCCTCGGCGGGCGATGCCAGATCACGCCCGGCCAGCAGGGGGGCCAATTCGTCAACGGCCATGCGGACCCGGTGTTCCGCGCCGCAACTGGGGAAGTTGCACCAGATTTCCCCGAACCCGAAGGCACCGTCGGCGCCTTCGACCCGCAGGAACACGGCCGGACGGTCGCGCATGATCCCGAACGAGGTTTCGACGGGGCGCTGGATGGCGACCCGCAAGGCCCAGACATCGATTCGGCGAAGGCGCAGCGCGCCGGCGGGAAAAGGCCGTGCCGTCGATGGCGCGGGATGACCGTTCATTGCCATGAAATTTCCTTCAGTGATAGACATCCATAAGTCCATACGACTATATTATCGGCACAACGTAACCGCAACGCCGGATCGACAATGATGCTGCCGCCCCGCGCCCGCCGCCACACCATGCCGCTCTACGCCCAGGTCGCCAACACTCTGCGCGGCGAGATCGAAGCCGGCATTTGGTCCCTGGGTCAGCAGCTTCCCGCCATCGACGACCTTGCCACCCGCTTCAACGTGGCGCGGGCGACCATGCGCCAAGCCATCGGGGTGATCGAATCCGAAGGCCTGGTCAAACGTCGCCACGGGCTCGGCACCTTTGTCGAGCGCGAGCCGCGGGAGCAACGCTGGCTGCCCCTGGCGTCTGACTGGAATTCCTTCGTGCGCATGGTCGAGCCCCTGCAACCGAAGCTGATCCTGGTCGAAACGGCTGAACGTCAGCCCCGCATCCTGGACGGCGAGGGCAAGCCGGCGACCGCCTATCAACATATCAAGCGCGTGCATTACCGGGATGACGAGCCGTTCTGCCTGATCGACATCTACCTGGCCGCCGACATCTACCTGCGGGCACCCGACCAGTTCCGCAGCAACATCGTCGTGCCCATGCTGGCCGCCATGCCCGACATCACCATCGGCAAGGTCCATCAGACCCTGACGGTCGACGGCGCCGGCCAGGAAGCGGCCGAACGCCTGGACCTTCCCTTGGGCGCCCCCGTCGCCAACGTGCGCCGGACCATCGGCGACCGGGCCGGCACCTGTATCTATGTTGCCGAGATCACCTATCGCGGCGACGTGGTCCGCCTTGAAATCGACTTGTCGCCGGCTTCGGACAGGGATATGGGATAGGCGCCCGGCGCGGGCACAGGAACCGGCCGCGGGCAATGCTCCGGCGGTCTCAACCGACGACACCACGACAAAAGCAACAAGAGCAAAAACCAAACTTCGATCACCAACCCCACCAGGAGGAAACAACCATGAAGACCACCCGACGCTCTCTCGTATTGACGGGGGCAGCCCTGGCGCTTGCCGCCGGCATCGGCATGACCGCCCAATCCGCGCCGGCCCAGGCCGAGTATCCGGAAAAGCCCATCAGCTACATCATCCCCTTCGGCCCCGGCGGCGAGTCCGACATCACCGCCCGCATGCAGCAGCCCTTCTTCAAGGACAAGTTCAACCAGGACCTGGTCATTTCCTACAAGCCGGGCGCCGGCGGCGCCGTGGGCTGGTCCGGCCTGAATTCGCTCAAGGGCGACGGCTACACCATGATGGGTGTCAACCTGCCGCACATCGTCCTGCAACCGCAGCAGAAGGACGTCGGCTACAAAACCGAAGACATCACCATGCTGTACTGGTTCCACTACACGCCCGACGCGATCGTGGTGACCGACGACAGCCCCTTCAAGACGCTGCAAGACCTGATCAAGTTCGCCAAGGAAAACCCGGGCAAGCTGATCTTCTCCGGCTCGGGCAAGGGCACGGCGCCGCATCTGGCGCAGGTCCGTTTCGACAAGCTGGCGGGCGTGAAAACCACCTACGTTCCCTTCAAGGGCACGGGTGCCAGCGTCGCCGCCCTGATGGGCAAGCAGGTGACCGCCGCCATGGCCTTCACCACCGTGGCCGCCAACTATGAAAAGACGCGCCTTTTGGCCGTCGCCATGGAAAAGCGCCACCCGCGCTTCCCGGACGTTCCGACCTTCAAGGAACTGGGCATCGACATCGTGTCCGGCGCCTATCGCGGCATCGCCGTTCCGAAATCGACGCCGGAACCGATCCGCCAGAAGCTGACGGCCATGATCAAGGCCGTCAACGAAGACCCGGCCTTCCTCAAGAAGATGGAAGAAGGCGGCTTCGCGCCGGTCGATTACGCCTACGGCAAGTCGGCGGACGACTTCCTGTCCTCCTTCGCCAAGGACGTGACCGCCGCCGCCAAGGAAGCGGGCATGCTGAAGTAAGCAGCCTTTATCATCACGGGCCGGCCCTGCCCGGTTTCCGGTCGGGCCGGCCCGTGATCGCTTACCCCTTTGGGGCCGCCTCATCGGCCCATTCAAATTTCCACGGAGACGTTTCATGGCAGGGCTTGAGCATCTGCTCACCGCGCTGACGCCGCTCAATCTGGCTTTCGCCTTGTTCGGCGTTGTCGCCGGCACGGTGATCGGCGCCATTCCGGGGCTGACCGCGACCATGTCGGTTGCGGTGCTGGTGCCCCTCACCTTCGCCATGCCGACCTCGTCGGCGCTTATTCTCATGGGCGCGATCTACACGGGCGCCATCTACGGCGGCGCCTATTCGGCGATCCTTCTAAACACGCCGGGCACGCCGTCCGCGATCGCGACCACTTTTGACGGATATCCGCTCGCCAAAAAAGGCGACGGCGACTACGCCATCACCATCGCCTGTCTGGCCAGCGTGATCGGCGGCCTGATCGGGGCCATCGCCCTGATGACCCTGGCGCCGCCGTTGTCCAAGGTGGCGCTCGCCTTCGGCCCGGTCGAGTATTTCTGGCTCGCCATCTTCGGCCTGTCGCTGATCGCGGCCCTGTCCGAGGGCAGCCTGTTGAAAGGCGTCGCCGGCGGCGCCCTGGGATTGTTGCTGTCCTGCATCGGGGTCGCCGAGGTTGCCGGCGACGTGCGCCTGACCTTCGGCTCGCAAACCATGCTCAGCGGCATCCAGATCGTCGCCGCCTTGATCGGCCTGTACTGCATCCCCGTGCTGATCGACCTTGTCGCGCAGCCAGGCCATCACCTGAAGGTCGAAACCGGGTCGCGCGGGTTCCGCCTGGGCGAGGCCGTGCGCTACCTGTGGGGCGACAAGATCAACGCTATCCGCTCGGCCGTGATCGGCACCGTCGTCGGCATCCTGCCCGGCGCCGGAGGCTCCATCGCCAGCCTGGTGTCCTATTCCGAGGCCCGGCGCACGGCGAAGCCGGGCCAGCAGTACGGCAAGGGCGAACCGGGCGGCATCATCGCCTCGGAATCGGCCAACAACGCCACGGTCGGCGGCGGCTTCATCCCGACCCTGGTGCTGGGCATTCCCGGCACGCCGCCGGACGCGGTGATCCTGGGCGCGCTGTTGGTGCAGGGTGTTCGCACCGGCCCCAGCCTGTTCGCCAACCAGGGCGAGATCGTCTACACCTTCATCTGGGGCCTGATCCTGGCGACCATTCTGATGCTGCCCACGGGGCTGTTCATCGGACGCTACGCCTACCGCACCATCATCACCCTGCCCAAGGCCCTGCTGGTGCCGGCCATCGCCTTCATGACGATCATCGGCAGCTACGCCATCCGCAACAACATCAGCGACGTCATCATCATGATCGTGCTGGGCGGGTTCGGCTGGATCATCGGGCGGTTCGGCTTCACGGCATCGCCCATCGTGCTCGGCCTGATCCTGGGCCCCATCGCGGAATCGGGCTTCGTGCAGGCCTGGACCATCGGGCGCGCGACGGAGAACCAGATGGGCATGTTCTTCGGCCGGCCGATCTCCATCGCCATCATCGTGTTCACCCTGTTCACCCTGCTGAGCCCCTTCGTGCTGGCCCGGCTGAAGAAGATCAAGGATCAGGCCCATGCAGACTGACGTTCGGAAAGACACCGGCGGCGCCGTCATCTCGGTCTTCATGATCGGCATCGCCTGTCTGGTGATCTGGGATTCCCTGAGCTACATGGACGCGGATTCCGCCGTGTTCCCGCGCACCTTCGCAGGCGTCCTGATCGCGGCCTCCCTGGTCTATATCGTGATGTGGCTGTTGGGCCGGGCCAAGGCCGGTGCGGCGCCGGAAGGCGGATCGGCGACGCGGCGCATGCTGCTGGTCGCCGTCATGCTGGGCGGCACCATGGCGATGCCCGTGGTCGGCTTCATTGGTGCTGCCCTGCCCGTATTCGCGGCCCTGACCCTGATCGCCATGTACGATCCCTGGACCCGCTTCCGCGTCCTGGTCTACCCGCTGATCGGCACCGCCATCGTGCTCGGCTTCTTCTACCTGTTCCGCGAGGTATTGCTGGTGCCGCTGCCCACGGGCAGCCTGTTCGAGGGCTGATCGCCCCGAACAGGCCATCCGACAGGTTAGGGCACGATCGCCGCGCGCAGGACCGAACGGTCGGCGGCGCGGGCGAAGGCTTCGTCGAGCTGATCCAGGGTGAACTTGGAATCGACAAGGTCCTTGAACGGGAACCGGTCGCGGTTTGCCATGACGAAGTCGAGCGCCTGCACCAGATGGCGGGGGTGGTAGTTGTGCACCCCCCGGATGGTGATCCAGCGGCGCAAAATCTCGTTGCCATCGACGGTGAACATGGCGTTGGGATTGACCAGTCCGCCCAGAACGTAGCGCCCGCCGACCCGCAGCATCTTGAGACCCGCCGGAATGACCCCGGGCAGGCCACAGACCTCGATCCCCACGTCGGCCCCGTCAGGCGGGCATTCGGCGCGCACGGCGGCGATCAGTTGTTCATCGCTCAACTTCGAGACGTCGAAGGTCACGTCGCAGCCGAACTTGGCGGCCAGGGTCAGGCGGTCGGGCACGGCGTCCAGGCCGATCACCTTGCGCGCCCCCCGCGCCTTGGCGATGGCGCACCCGTACAGCCCCAACAGGCCCAGGCCCTGGACGACGACCGTGTCGCCGACGTCGATCTCTCCGGCCTCGGTCACGGAAACCATGGTCGCGGCCCCGCAGTTGAGCGGCGTCGCCTCCTCGTCCGTGATCGCGTCGGGCAGCTTGAGGATTCCCGTGCCCGGCATGATGTAGCAATAGTCCGCGAAACCGCCCAGGAAGTGCGGGTCTTCCTCGGCCAGGTCGTGGCCGTATTTGCGCAGGCCATGGGCCTTTTGCGGCATGTCGTGGACGTCGGCGTAATAGGAATCGCCGTCGTGGAAGAACTCGGTCCAGGTCACGCGGTCGCCCACGGCGAGCCTGTCGCCGCGCAGGTCGACCTCGCGTTCGGCGCCCAGCTGTTCGATCACGCCGACGATCTCGTGGCCCAGGATGCCCGGGCAGGGATTGGGCCGATGGCCCTGGTAGGAATGGATGTCGGACCGGCAGATGGTCGACATGGTGATGCGCACCAGGACCTCGTCCGGATGGACGTCGCGCACGGGAAATTCGCGGACGACAAAGGGCGCGTTCGGCGCATCGTAGACGACGGCCCGGCCATTCTTCTGCATTCTGTTATCTCCGTTCATCGGATGGCGCCGCTGGGGGCGCCGTTTGGAATTGGCAAAGTACCGGCGCCCGTCACTTCATCTTCATGACGGTGTTGCGCGCCCAGGCGGACAAAAGTTCGGAAATCAGGACCAGGACGATGATCGACAGGATGATCGCCGCGACCCGTTCGGTTTCGATCTGTAGCACGCTGCGCTTCAGGTACCAGCCCATGCCGCCGGCCCCGAAGAAGCCGACCACCGTCGCCGCCCGGAACGCCACGTCCCAGGTGTAGATGGCGATGCCGGTGAAGGCGACGCGGACCTGCGGAAACACGCCGAACACCATGACCTGGAACAGGTTGGCGCCGGTCGCCCGCATCGCTTCGACCTGCCCCATGTCGATGGCCTCGATCTCTTCGGCGAACAACTTGGCGGCGAACCCGGCGCTGAACAGGGTCAGGGCCAGCACGCCCGGCAGCATGCCGTATCCCAGGATCGAGACGAACAGGATGGCCCAGATGGTCTCGTGCACGGCCCGGCAGGACATGGAGAACATGCGGGCGCCCGGATACACGAACAGCCTGGACGGCGTCATGTTGTAGGCCGCGAACCAGGCCAGCGGGATGGTGATGAGCAGGCCGAACAAGGCCCCCAAATAGGCCATTTGGATGGTTTCGACCACATAGCCCAGGTAATCCCGGTCCATGATGTAGTCGATGTCGGCGGGATAGTAGCGTTGCGCGATGACCTCGCCCATGCGCCCGAACATACCGAGCAGACGGTCCAGGGGAATGTTCAGATATTCGATGCTGAACACCACCACGGAAAAGGCGATGAGCCACGCGCCGTAGCTGTACAGCGATTCCGGATGTTTGTAGCGGGACCACCGTTTCGGGATGGCTGGTGCCTGGGGGGCGGGGGATGCGTTGCTGGACATGTTGGCTGACATTTCGGCGGCCTCCTAGATCATGCGCCGGCGGATCGCGTGAGAGATCGCCTCGCCCAGGAAAATGATGGCCAGAATGGCGATGATCACCGAGGTCACGCCGTGGAAGTTGAAGGTGTTCATCTGGCGGAAGAACACCAGCCCAAGCCCCCCGGCGCCGACCAGGCCGAGCACGGCCGAGCGGCGGATGTTGATCTCCCATTCGAAGATCACGGTGCCGATGACCTGTGGCAGGACCTGCGGCAGGATGGCGTAGAGCATGACCTGAAACGTATTGGCGCCGGTCGCGCGCATGGCTTCGACGGGTCCCGGATCGATGTCCTCGATAGCCTCGGCCGACAACTTGGCGATGAAGCCGATCGAGCGCATGGCGATGGCGAACACCCCGGCCATGGCGCCCAGGCCGAACACGGCGACGAAGAACAGGGCCCAGACGATTTCGTGGACCGAGCGGCTGAGGGTCATCATCAGACGCGCGATGGGGTATGTAATCGGCGCAAAGGGCGTGATGTTCATGGCGCCGAACCAGGTCGCCGGCACACAGAGAACCGCGCCCATCGCCGTGCCCAGACAGGCGATCAGCAGGGTTTCCAGGGTTGGGCCGAGGAGGCTCGGGAACAGGGAAAAATCGATCCCGGCGAACTGGCCGGCGGCCTCCATGACCTCGCCCAGGCTGCCGATGCGCGCCCAGTCCGTATCCTGGATCACGGTGACGTCGATGCTCCAGACGACAAGTCCGAACAGGACCACCGCGATGACGGCGGTTTTGCGCTGGCGCCGGGTGCGGCGGGCCAGGATGTCCTCGGTTCTCATGTCCATGACACGGTATCCTGTGGCGTTGTCCATTCCCCGCGCCTCACAGAACTTCCATGGCGTAGATCTCGTCGAGCTTCGCCTCGTTCATCTGTTCCGTCGGGCCGGCGAACATGGTCATGCCGTCCTGCAGGCCGATCATCTTGTTGCAGAATTCCATGGCCAGTTTGACGTCGTGGATATTGCACAGGCAGGGCACGTTCAGCTCCTGCGCCATTTCCTTGATCAGGGCCATGATCTCGCGCGAAATTTTGGGATCGAGCGCCGAGGTCGGCTCGTCCAGCAGCATCAGTTTGGGGTCCTGCATCAAGGCCCGGGCGATGCCGACGCGCTGACGCTGGCCGCCGGAAAGCTCATCCGCGCGCTTGTCCACATGGTCGGACAGGCCGACCCGGTCGAGCAGATGCAGGGCATGGTCGATGTCCTTGCGCGGGAACATGCGGAACAAGGTGCGCAGGTTCCCGGTGTAACCAAGGCGGCCCGCCAGCACGTTGTCCATCACACTCATGCGGTCGATCAGGTTGAATTCCTGAAAGATCATGCCGATGTCGCGGCGCACCAGGCGCAGGTCTCTGCTCGACATCTTGGTCACGTCGTGTCCGTTGAACACGATGGACCCGGACGTCGGATTGACCAGCCGGTTGATACAGCGGATCAGGGTCGATTTTCCGGCGCCGCTGGGGCCGATGATGGCGAAGAAATCATCGCCTTCGACGTCGAAGGATATTCCCTTGAGGATTTCCGGGCCACGGGCGCTGTAGCGCGCACGCAGGTCTCTTACTTCCAAGACGGCCATGATGTGTCATCCAGGTTTGGTCGTTGATTGAAAAGGCGTTCCGGTTCTTTTGCCCGGTTCTGCGGGAAGAATATGCGGCGGCCGGCCCCCGACAGGGAGTAACCGGCGGAACCCGGCCGCCGCCGGGGTGCAGTGTACCCCTACTTCTTCTTGCGCGCGTCCTTCGCGGCCTTCAGGTCGCGGATGATGTCGTAGTCTTCCGACGACATGGCGACGAACTTGTTGGACTTCACGTTGGCGAGGAACTTCTTGGCGCCGGGTTCCTTGTCCAGACCCAGGAAGGTCTCGCGGATGTTCTTCTTGATGTCTTCACACAACGGCTTGCGGTAGACGAAGGGGTCCTGCGGGATCGGCTTGGATTCCCACAGGATGTTCACGTCTTCCAGCTTGATCTCGCCCTTGTTGACCACGTTGTCGAAGCGGTGGGTCGCGACGAAGGCGGCGTCGACCTTGCCTTTGTGGACGGCGACGGCCGACAGTTCATGGCTGCCCGAATAGATGACCTTGCCGAAGAACTTGTCGATGTCCATGTTGACGACCTTGGAAAACACGACGCGCGGCATCAGGTTGCCCGACGTGCTGCCCGGATCGGCCAATGCCAGGGTCGAGCCCTTGAGACTGTCGATCGTGGTGAACTTAGAACCCTTCTTGGAGATCAGGGCGGCCTTGTAGCCCGGCCCTTCTTCCTGCATGTGCCCCTTCTTCTTGGCGTAGGTCGCGAACACCTCGACGTTGGGGTCCTTGGAGTTGGCGATCACGTAGGTATAGGGGCCGAGAACGGCGACATCGACGAACTTGCTGAGCAGGCCTTCGACCACCGAGGCATAGGACGTGGGCATGAAGAACTGGATCTTCTTGCCGGTCATCTTGGCCATGCGGTCGGTCACGGGCTTGTAGAGCTGCAATTCGGCCACCGTTTCCTCGGTCGGAATGATGGCGAAGGTCAAGGCGTCGGGATTTTCGCATTCCGCCGCTTTGGCGGCGGATACGCCGGTGACGGTGACGGTGGCGCTCAGGGCCAGGGCCGAGAGCAAGGTTCCGGCGCGGCGTTTAACGGACAGTCGTGTCCTTTGGTCGAAGTTCATTGGATGTCTCCTCATGACGTGTTGCACTCCCGTGTCCGGCGTGCCGCAACGGCGCCGCGCCGGAGATCCCCGCTTCGATGGCGGTATGGATTCTGTTGTGGATGTCGGGGCCGAAAGCGGCCTCTGGATCGGCAAGAAGGAAAAATGGGCTCGAGCAGGCCGACCGTACGTCGCACGGGTAATGTGAAATCCGGTCCTGCATCAAGGCCCCCTTGCCTGGGTTGCCGGTCTTTTGGCGACCGGTCACATGCATGATCGGTAATTCAAACCTATTGGGCAAATTCAAATATCGTATATAGTCCATTTAGAAAACCGATGATATTTACACAGCTCAGATCCTTCCACGCCGTCGCCACCGAGAACGGATTCACCGCCGCCTCGAAAGTGCTGAACGTGGGCCAGCCGACGCTGACCAGCCAGGTCCGCGCGCTGGAAGACATGTTCAAGGTCGAACTGTTCCACCGCCGCGGACGCGGGATCGAATTGACCGAGGCAGGCCAGGCCCTTCTCATCGTGACCCGGCGCATCATGGACATGGAAGGTCAGGCCCAGGACCTGTTGAACGCCTTCGGCGGCTTTCATACGGGCACGCTGCACGTCGGCGCCGTCGGCCCCTATCACGCGACGGAAATGCTCAGCGCCTTCAGCGAGGCCTATCCGGGCATCCGGCTTGCCGTCACCGTCGGCAACTCGAGCGAGATGGTCGGCCGTCTGCTGGACTATTCCGCCGACGTCGCCGTGCTGGCCCATGTCGAGGACGACCCCCGCATCTTCGCCATGCCCTACAGCCGCCATAAGGTGATCGTGTTCGCCCACAAGTCACACCCCCTGGCCAAGCGCAAAAGCATCCGCATCGAGGAGTTGGAGGGGGCCCGCATGGTCTTGCGCGAAAGCGGGTCGACCACCCGCCGGGCGCTGGAGGCCGCCCTCACCCGTCACGGCGTAACCATCAATCCGGTCATGGAGATCGGCAGCCGCGAGGCCGTATGGCTGGCCGTCGCCCGCGGCATCGGCCTCGGCGTGGTGTCGGACATCGAATTCATCAAGCACCCCGACCTGCGCACCATCGAGATCGAAAACGCCGACATTCACACCACGGCGCATGTGAACTGCCTGATGGAACGGCGGGATTCGCGCCTGGTCAGCGCGTTTTTCGACGTCGCCGCCGAAACCCGGAAACTGCGCCAGGGCGATCCCGTCTAGACGGTCAACCGGCGGCGGCCATCAGGTCGCCGACATCCTTGGCGTCGTCCAGCCCCAGCACCAGATCCTCGATCCGCTTGGCCTTGTCCGCGCCCAGGATCGGGTCGGCGAGGCGGTGGAACTTGGCGATCAGGCGCTGTTCCTGGGCATCCAGGTCGTCGGCGGGCACGCCCACGTCGAAGAACTGCACCAGGGAGCGGCCGTCGGCCAGGTCGATGACGATCTCCGCCGCGTGACGGCTGTCGTGGACCTTGTCCTCGACCTCGACCTTGCGGCGCAGGGCCATCAGGTCGGGCCGGGCCGCCGTGGCGTCCGTATAGATTTCCCGGTCGCCCGTATCGATGCCCGAAAGCGCCATGGCGATGCAGTGGCGGATCGAGAACTTCACCTGCAAGCCGGTTTCCGGTTCGGGAATGTCGCAGACTTTGCGGTGACCGGCGTCGACCAAGGTGCGCACGCGGGTTACCTGATCGGCGGTAAAGTCGTGATGCTGCTTCAATTCACGGATCGCTTCGATCGACGAATGGGTCAGGTAACAGGCGGCATGGTATTTGAACAAATTTTCCTCGACCGCGAAGGGGGCCGTGGCGTCGGGCCGCACGGGCAGGCCGTGGAATTCCGTCGACTGGGTCGTCCCGAAGCCCTGGGCGCATTCCAGGGCGTCCGGGCGGCTGGTGAAGCCGCGTGCCGCCCAGCGCGCCGCCATCAGGCCGTTCATGGCCGACTTGCCCGCATGCAGCGGCTTGCACATGGTGCCGAACATGGATTTCAGGCCCGCCGCCTGGGTCGCGGCGATGCCGAGCGCCATGGCGGATTTTTCGGCGTCCAGGCCCAGCAGCCGCGCACAGCCCGCCGCAGCACCAAAGGTGCCGACCGTCGCCGTGGCGTGCCAGCCGTGGTCGTAGTGGTTCATGCCCATCATCTCGCCGATCAGGCATTCGGTCTCGTAGCCGATGATGAAGGCGTCGACCACGGCGCGGCCCGCAAGGCCCTTCTGTTCCGCCAGCGCCAGAATGGCCGGCACCACCGGCACGGTCGGATGGCCGTGCAGGCGCTTGTTGACGTCGTCGTAATCCAGCGCGTGGGACGCGGCGCCGTTGATCATGGCGGCGATGGTCGGCGTGACCTTTTCCCTGCGCCCGACCAGGCGGGCGGGGCCGTCTTCGCCCGCGTCCAGCGCGTCGGCGGCCAGGATACCGACCAGGGGATCCGTCGCCCCGGCCAGAGTGACGCCGAACCAGTCGAGGATCGCGTGCTTGGCCCAGCGGCGCGGGCGATCGGTGAAATCGGCGGACGGGACGCCGGCGATCCATTGGGCGAGATCGCGGGTGGGGGTTTCGGTCGCACCGCCTTGATGAGCGGCCTGATGAGTATCGGGCATGGGTTCCTCCTTGGGATGGTCTGTCTTTTGCTTTTGTTCGTTCGGCCGGGGCGTCACAAGGCCTCGGTCAGGGAATCGGAAATCCGCCGGGCCGTATCCACGGCCAGCGGCACCAGTTTTTCGTGGACGCTTTCAAGGTTCCATTGCGGCGCATAGCCGGGAATGTGCACGGCGGCCACGGCGCGCCCGTCCATGCGCAGCACGGGGGCGGCGGTCGACACGTTGTGGATTTGCGACTGCTGGTCGGACACGTGATAACCGAGACGCCGCGCCTCGGCCATCTGGGCCTTCAGGGCGGGAATGTCGGTCAGGGTATATTCGGTGATCTTGCGCAGGTCCGAGGCGGCGAGCACGGCATCGGCCTCGTCCTCCGGCATATGGGCCAGCATCACCGTGCCCGGCGAGGCGCAGAACGCCGGCACCCGGCGCCCGGCCAGCATGGTGCCGTAACTGGCCTTGGCCTGGGGGATGCGCACCGTGTAGATGGCGTCGGTGCCTTCCATCTCGCACAGATTAACGGTGGTGTCGTAGACCTTGGACGCCTCGATCAAAATCGGCATGGCGATCTGCGCCAGGCGGTGCGACACCATGAAGGTGTAATAGAAATCGATCAGCGCGATGCCCGGGCGGTAACGCCGCGTGCCCGGGTCCTTTTCCAGATAGCCCAGGGTCACCAGGGTTTCGGAAAACCGCTGCGCGGCACTTTTATCCAGGCCCGACAGCTTGCAGATTTCGCTCAGGCCCAGGTCGCGCTGACGCAATTCCGTCTGGCCCCGGCGAAACGCCTTCAACACCTGAAAACACTTGCCGACGGAGGCCACGAAGGGCTTGCCGCGCCGGTCGAGGTCGGCCTCGGAGACAGGATAGGGAAGGACATCGTCGGCAAGATCGAGCATCGGGACTCCCTTGACAGTCTCGGGGCATTACGTTGTAATCTTACAATCAGAAACTATGTATCACAATGCGATACTTTCTTCAACGCATGTGATCGTCAAATCAATGAGTGCACAAGATGCACCGGCGCCCTCATGGGCCGCCGGCACGCATTCCGGGAGAACATCGTGAGCGAACCCAACGTCGGGGCTTGGCAGTGCCTGGCCGGCATTCGCGTCGTCGAGCTGGGGTCCAGCGTGGCCGCGCCCTACGCCGCATGGATTCTGGGCGCCATGGGCGCCGAGGTCGTGAAAATCGAACGCCCCGGCCCCGGGGATGACGCCCGCCAGTGGGGCAAGATGTTCCCCGACGGCATCGGGTCGTACTTTCACGCGCTGAACCGCGACAAGCAGTCCATCACCGTGGACATGAGCAGTGCCGAGGAACGCGACTGGCTTCGCACCTACTGCATCACCGAAGCCGACGTGGTGATCCAGAACATGCGCCCGGGCACGGTCAAGAAATACGGCCTGGACGCCGACACCCTGCGCGCCGCCAACCCCAACCTGATCTATTGCAATCTGGGGGCGTTCGGCAACGAAGGCCCCTTGAAGGACAAGCCCGGCTACGACCCGCTGATGCAAGCCTACGGCGGCCTGATGACCATCACCGGCGAGGAAGGCCGCCCGCCGATCCGCGTCGGCACCTCCATCATCGACATGGGCACCGGCATGTGGTGCGCCATCGGCATCCTGGGCGCCTTGAAGCGCCGCGACGACACGGGCACCGGCTGCACGGTCGATGCCTCCCTGTACGAAACCGCCGTCGGCTGGATGAACAACGCCGTCGCCTCCGCCGCCGTCGATCCCCAGAACCCGGCCCGCGAGGGATCGGGGGCGCGCGGCATGGCGCCTTATCAGGCCTATGAATGCTCCGACGGCCATCTCATCATCGCCGCACCCAACGACCGCCTGTTCGAACGCCTGTCCAAGGTTCTGGGTCATCCCGAATGGCCGGAAGATCCGCGCTTCGGCACCAACCAGAACCGCTACGCCAACCTGGCCGAACTGAACGCCCTGATCGAGCCCGTGGTCCTCACCCGGACCCGCGCCGACTGGCAGCAGGCCCTGGACGACGCCGGCATCCCCTCGGCCCCGGTGCAGCAGACCCTGGAAATGATGGCCGACCCGCAGACGCAGGCCCTCGGCATTTTGCAGACCGCCATGGGCGGCGGGCCGCTGCTGGTCGGCCTGCCCCTCAGCTTCGACGGCACGCGCCCGCCGACCCGGCGTTCGGCGCCCACCGTCGGACAGCACAACGACGCCATTAAAGGGAAAACCAAATAATGCGGATGGATTACGAAACCTACCACCTGGAACGGGTCGGCGAGAACGGACACATCCTGATCGTGATGATGGACCGTCCCGAGGTCCGCAACGCCAAGAACACCAAGATGGGCCTGGAGCAGATCGAAATCTTCGAGGGCCTGTACCGCGACACCGAGGACGTCCGCGCCGTGATCTATACCGGGCGCGGCGACAAGGCGTTCTGCGCCGGCGGCGACCTCAAGGAACGCAACGGCATGACCAACCACCAGTGGCAGGTCCAGCACCGCATCTTCGAACAGGGGGTGATGGCCATGCGCAGCTGCCCGGTGCCGGTGATCGGCGCGGTTAACGGCGCCGCCTACGGCGGCGGCTGCGAGACGGCGCTGACTTGCGATTTCGTCTATGCCGCGAGCCACGCCAAGTTCGCCCTGACCGAGGTCACCTTGGGCATCATGCCGGGGGCCATGGGCACGATTAACCTGCCCAACGCGGTCGGCGAGCGGCGGGCCAAGGAAATCGTCATGACCGGCCTGCCGTTCACGGCCGAACAAGCCTGCGACTGGGGCCTGGTCAACAAGGTGTGCGAACCGGAAAAGCTGATGGAGGAAACCATCGCGACGGCGGAACGCATCGCCGGCAACGCGCCGCTGTCGATCCGTGCCGCCAAGCGTTCGACCTCGATCGCCACCCAGGTCGACCGCATGTCCGGCTATCAGTTCGAGCTTCAGGCCTACAACCGCCTGGTCGGCACCGACGACCGCATGGAAGGCGTCCGCGCCTTCAACGAGAAACGCAAGGCCCAGTTCAAGGGCTCCTGACGCAGTCACCGCACGAAGAGATGAAGAGATAAGGAGACCACCATGAAACGCGATATCGACGTCCTGGTCAGCGAAGTCGGCCCCCGCGACGGTCTACAGAGCATCCAGACAATCTTCACCACCGACGGCAAGATGGAATGGATCCGCGCCGAGGCCGCCGCCGGCGTGCCGCAGATGCAGGTCGGATCCTTCGTCAATCCGAAGCTTTTGCCGCAGATGGCGGATTCAGCGGAAATCGTCGCCCAATCGATCCTGATCGACGGCCTGACCGTCTCGGCCCTGGTGCCGAACCTGAAGGGGGCCGTGAACGGCCTGGCCGCCGGGGCTCATCAGATCGGCGTCGTGATGTCCGTGTCCGAACAGCACAACCAGGCCAACATCCGCCGCTCGGTGCAGGAATCCCTCGACGGCTTCGCCGAGATCGTCGCCTATCGGAACGAACATCCGGAATACAAGGACCAGATCATCTCCGGCGGCATGGCAACCTGCTTCGGCTGCACGATCTCCGGCCCGGTGCCGGTCAAGGACGTCATGAAGGTCGCCGAAGGTCTGATGGAACGCGGCGCGGAACGCCTGAATGTCGCCGACACGGTCGGCTACGCCAATCCCAAGCAGGTCCGCGATCTGTTCACGGAACTGTACCGCACGGTCGGCAAGGACGTGCCCGTGGGCGCGCACTTCCACGACACCCGGGGCCTGGGTTTGGCCAACGTGTTCGCGGCGCTCGACGCCGGGGTGCGGGAATTCGATTCCTGCCTGGGCGGCCTGGGCGGCTGCCCCTACGCCCCCGGGGCCAGCGGCAACATCGTGACCGAGGACCTTGTCTTCATGCTGGAAGCCCAGGGCATGAAGACGGGCGTCGATCTGGACGGCCTGTTGGCCGCCCGCGAGATCATGGAACGCCAGTTGAAGGGCGAGCCCGTGCACGGCACCTACATCAACGCCGGCCCGCCCAAGGGGTTCACGCCCGCCTCGCACGCCGCCTGATCCCGACTTAAGGAACACAGCATGACCGCCGAACTGAGCATCCCGTTAGAGGTCGACTATCCGGAAATCCGCGAACAGGTCGCCAAGGTCTGCGCCGACTTTCCCGGCGAATACTGGCACAAGCTGGAAGACCAGCCGCCGTCGGGCAGCTATCCGACCGAATTCATCGAGGCGCTGACCGCGTCGGGTTACCTCGCCGCCCTGATCCCCGAGGAATACGGCGGCGCCGGCCTGCCCGTGCGCGGCGGGGCGGTGATTCTGGAGACCATCAACGTGTCCGGCTGCTCGGCCTCGCCGGGCCATGCCCAGATGTACACCATGGGCACGATCCTCAGGCACGGCTCGAAAGAACAAAAAGACTACTACCTGCCCAAGATCGCGTCGGGCGAACTGCGTTTGCAGGCGTTCGGCGTGACGGAGCCGACCACCGGGTCCGACACCACGCAGCTGAAAACCCGCGCCGACAAGCAGGGCAACGGCTACGTCGTCAACGGCCAGAAGGTGTGGACATCGCGCGCCGCCCATTCGGACCTGATGCTGCTCCTGGCCCGCACCACGCCCGCCGACAAGGTGGAAAAGCGCACGGACGGCATTTCGACCTTCCTGATCGATTTGAAGGAAGCGCAGAAGCACGGCTGTGAAATCCGCCCCATCGACGCCATGGTCAACCACAACACCTGCGAGGTGTTCTTCGACAACGTGCCGATCCCGGGCGATTCCCTGATCGGCGAGGAAGGCAAGGGCTTCAAGTACATCCTGGACGGCATGAACGCCGAACGCTGCCTGACCGCGTCGGAAGCCATCGGCAACGGCCGCTATTTCATCGAAAAGGCCGTCGCCTACGCCAACGAACGCATCGTGTTCAAGCGGCCCATCGGCCAGAACCAGGGCATCCAGTTCCCCATCGCCAAGGCCTATGCGGACATCGAAGCCGCCGACCTGATGGTGCGCAAGGCGACGGCCATGTTCGACGCCGGCCTGCCCTGCGGCGCGGAAGCCAACATGGCGCGGCTGCTGTCGGCGCAATCGGCCTGGGATGCCGGCGAAGCCTGCTTCACCACCCACGGCGGCTTCGCCTTCGCCCGCGAATACCACATCGAACGTAAATGGCGCGAGGCGCGACTCGCCCGAACGGCGCCCATCTCGCCGAACCTGATCCTCAGCTATCTCGCGCAGCATGTGCTGGGGTTGCCCCGGTCCTATTAGACTCCGGTCTTAAATCTGACCAAAGGCAACTAGATCAACTTCCCTGTTGCTACTTCCCGCCGGCCCTTTTGGGCCGGCGGGCTTTTTTTTGTGCGATATCACCCGGTTAACGCACGTGCTTTATTTGTTCCCATTCCCGTTTGAGAACCGCATTGGACAATCGAACCGCTTTCGATTTGAGATCGATCCACTTGTATTTATCAAAGCGACAATATTGATTGAGATCCAACTCTTTATAAGCAACCTCGTCTATTCCGATCATGTCCAGCAAGTACATGTACCTGAGGAGAGACAACAGCGCGCGGTGTTCACATTCCGACGGATTCAACAGAAGCTCCAATTCCCCATGATGCTCCAGATAGTATGCCTGCGCATCTTCGATCGGCTTGAGAACAAATAAGCCCAGATCATCTTTTCGATCAGCATACCGCCACGCTTCCGGCATGTGGAAGAACAGCCCTGATAAACACCCACGAATTTGATCAATCCATTCCTGTCGATTTCGAGACCTTGTGTCGATTCGCGTGCGTATCAAGAACCCAGCAACACCAATGACAACGGAAATACCAACAAAGAAGGTGCCCAGGTCACCTAGCTTTGCAACGGTCAAATTATTCATTTTCGAATGGATTAAAAAAAAGCTCGCCACGCCCCATATTATCCCTAAGGCATACAATCCCAGCACCATCATCCGCTGCGAACAAAACCGATAGCATCGCTCTTTCGGCGAATAGCATGCTGGATCTTCGTTCATCAAAGTGACGACGTCAGGCCAATCAAGCTTTTCGAAAGGACCTTTTTCGGAGGGGTCCCACCACGTCGTACGATGAACAAACTTGGCGTAACGATTCAGATAAATACCTGCAAGTACTGCAAGCGCGACAAGGGACGCGTACAAAATCCACGCAAGAGCGGGAGAGTTATAGCAAGTCACGCTTACCCGAAGGCACTCAAGCATCGCATCTCTCTTGCAAACCGCCGCTATAGTTGAACACATCAACAATAGCCCAGGTCCCACAAACCCACACGAATTAGTTCTGCTCTAATCGCAACGTTTTGTGCGCCCGCGAACGATTGACGGGCATGAACGTCTGTGTTGGTGTAGCATCCAACAGGTGCCGCGGCGGCGCGGACCCTTAACTCCCAATGACTAGGTGCGATCCCGGCCATGAGCATTCATATCGCCCTGCACCACCGGACTTCCTACATCTACGACCGCAAGGTCGAGATGGGTCCGCAGATCATCCGCCTGCGCCCGGCCCCCCATGCTCGCACGCCAATCCTCAGCTATGCGCTCAAGATCGAGCCCGAGGGCTATTTCATCAACTGGCAGCAGGACCCCCACGGCAACTATCAGGCCCGTGTCGTCTATCCCGACCCGGTCGAGAAGTTCGAGGTCACGGTCGATCTGGTCGCCGACATGTCGGTGCAGAACCCGTTTGACTTCTTCCTGGAGCCCGATGCGGAGGAACTGCCCTTCGCTTACGATCCGGCCCTTCGGGAAGAGCTGGAACCCTACCTGAAGCCCGAGCCCGCCGGACCGCTGCTGCGGGCCTGGCTGGACAAGCTGCCCAAGCAGGAAGGCCGCACGGTCGAATATCTGGTCGCCCTGAACCAGCGCCTGCAAACGGAAATCGAATACCTGATCCGCATGGAGCCGGGGGTCCAAACCTGCGAGGAAACCCTGTCGAGCGGCCGGGGATCCTGCCGCGACACGGGTTGGCTGCTGGTCGAAATCCTGCGCCACATGGGCTTTGCCGCGCGTTTCGTATCCGGCTACCTGATTCAGCTGAAACCGGATGTGAAGTCCTTGGACGGGCCGTCGGGGTCGGAGGTCGATTTCACCGATCTGCACGCCTGGACCGAGGTCTATCTGCCGGGTGCGGGCTGGATCGGCTTCGATCCCACCTCGGGCCTGTTGACCGGCGAGGGCCATATCCCGCTGGCCGCGACGCCGCGCCCCAGGAGCGCCGCCCCCATCTCGGGTGCCGTGGGGCCCAGCGAGGTCGACTTCGATTTCGACATGCTGATCACCCGCATCGCCGAAAGCCCCAGGGTGACCAAGCCCTACACGGAAGAGCAGTGGCAGGCGATCGACGCGCTCGGTGACGAGATCGACAAGCAGCTGATCAAGCGCGACGTGCGCCTGACGCTCGGCGGGGAGCCGACCTTCGTGTCCATCGATCATGTCGACGCCGACGAATGGAACACCGCCGCCACGGGCAAGACCAAGCGCCCCTTGGGCGACGACCTGATCCGCCGCCTGCGCGACAAGTACGCGCCGCAAGGCCTGCTGCATTTCGGCCAGGGCAAGTGGTATCCGGGGGAGCCCCTGCCGCGCTGGGCCTTCGCGCTCTATTGGCGGCGCGACGGGGTGCCGATCTGGCGCGACCAGTCCGCCTTCGCCCGGGAAGTCGACGACCACAAGCCCGACATCAAGACCGCCGAGACCTTCGCCCGCGGCATCGCCGAACGCCTGGACGTGTCGCCCGACGCGACCATCGCCGCCTATGAGGACCCCTGGCATTTCATGGAGCAGGAACGCCGCCTGCCGGAGAACGTGACCCTGGAGGATTCCAAACTCGACGACCCGCTCGAGCGCGAACGCCTGAGCAAGGTGTTCTCGCGCGGGCTGTCGAAGCCGACGGGCTACGTCCTGCCGGTGCAGCGCTGGAACGCGCGGGCCAGCAACCGGCGCTGGTACAGCGAGCCCTGGTCGACGCGCACGGACCGCCTGGTCCTGATCCCGGGCGATTCCCCCGTGGGCTACCGCCTGCCGTTGGATTCCCTGCCCCATATCCGGTCCGTGGACTATCCCTATATCGTGCCCGCCGACCCCTTCGACGAACGCGGCGACCTGCCCGAACCGGACGCCGCGCGCCAGCCCTACTTGCAAGGTTCCGAGCATCCGGGCAGCGGCCGCCAGATCATTTCCGAACAGTCCGCGACCGGCGCCAAGGGCCGGGTCCGCGCGGCCATGACCATCGAGCCCCGCGACGGCCGGCTTTGCGTGTTCATGCCGCCGACGGAAACGCTGGAAGACTACCTGGACCTGATCGCCGCCATCGAGGACGCGACGGCGGAAACCGGCATGCCCGTGCATATCGAAGGCTATGCCCCGCCGAACGACCCGCGCCTCAACGTCATCAAGGTCACGCCGGACCCGGGCGTGCTGGAGATCAACATCAAGCCGGCCGAAAGCTGGCGCGAAATGGTCGAAAGCACGGAAACGCTCTACGAAGAAGCCCGCCTGTCGCGCCTGGGCACGGAAAAATTCATGCTGGACGGCCGCCACATCGGCACCGGCGGCGGCAACCACGTGGTTGCCGGCGGGCCGACGGCCAAGGACAGCCCGTTCCTGCGCCGCCCCGACCTGCTGAAAAGCCTGGTCACCTACTGGCAGCATCATCCGAGCCTCAGCTATCTGTTTTCCGGCATGTTCGTCGGCCCGACCAGTCAGGCGCCGCGCATCGACGAAGCCCGCCACGACAGCCTGTACGAGCTTGAGATCGCGCTCGCCCAGATCCCGGAAAAGGGCACCGAATGCCCGCCGTGGCTGGTCGACCGCACGCTGCGCAACCTCTTGATCGACGTGTCCGGCAACACCCACCGCACGGAAATCTGTATCGACAAGCTGTATTCCCCGGACGGCCCCACGGGCCGCCTGGGGTTGGTCGAATTCCGCGCCTTCGAAATGCCGCCCCACGCGCGCATGAGCCTGACCCAGCAACTGTTGCTCCGCGCCCTGATCGCGCGGTTCTGGGACACGCCCTATTCCGGGCCCTTGGTGCGCTGGGGCACGCAACTGCACGACCGCTTCATGCTGCCGCATTCCGTCTGGGCCGATTTCGAGAACGTCATCGCCGACATGAACATCCAGGGCTACCCGTTCGAGGCCGACTGGTTCGCGCCGCATTTCGAATTCCGCTTCCCGCGCTATGGCGCCGTGCAGTACGAGCAGATGGAAATCGAACTGCGTCAGGCGCTGGAGCCTTGGCATGTGATGGGCGAGGAAGGGGCCGCCGGCGGCACCGTGCGTTTCGTCGATTCCTCCGTCGAACGCCTACAGGTGAGGATCACCGGCATGACCGGCGGGCGTTACCGCATTGCCTGTAACGGCTTTGAGGTGCCATTGACATCGACCGGCAAGGCCGGCGAGTACTTCGCCGGCGTGCGCTTCCGGGCGTGGAAGCCCGCATCGGCCCTGCACCCCGGCGTGGAGGTCGACGCGCCCCTGGTGTTCGACCTGTACGACACCTGGACCGGGCGGGCGGTTTCCGGCTGCACCTACCACGTGGCGCACCCCGGCGGGCGCAACTTCGAGCACTTCCCCGTCAACGCCTATGAGGCGGAAAGCCGGCGTCTGGCCCGGTTCGAGGACATCGGCCATACCACCGGCCCCTCCGACGCGCCGAAACGCCGCGACAACGACGAGTTTCCCATGACGCTCGATCTGCGCCGCGCGAAAACGGTGCACTGAGCCGGGGAACACCCCTTTTCCGACTGGATTCATCTTGATCAAACAACGCACTAGCCGAACGCCCGGCGATCTCCTATCCTCGCCCCTCCAATATGGGTATGGGCCCGGTCGGGCGTGGAGCATCGCGTGAGCCGCAACAATCCGGCAAAGAACGGCGCGTCGCCAGGCGTTTTCCTGGACGACGACTATGCCCCCTTCCCCGGCGTTTATGACGAGATGATGGACGTCCAGGCAGGCGTGCGCCCCCATTGGCGCAACTTCCTGGAAAGCCTGGGACGGTTCAGCGATCAGGAATTGCAGGACCGCTGGGACACGGCGCAGCGCCTCGTCCGGGAAAACGGCACCACCTACAACATCTACGACGACACCGGGGAATCGACCCGCCCCTGGCGCATGGACCCGATCCCCTTCCTGATCGGGGCCGAGGAATGGAAGGCCCTGGAAGCCGGCCTGATCCAGCGCGCCAAGCTGCTGAACGCCATCGTCCACGACATCTACGGCGACCAGACCCTGTTGAAACGCAACCTGCTGCCGTCGTCGTTGGTCTACGGCAATCCGGCGTTCATGCGCCCCATGCGCGGCATCGACCCACCGGGCGGCGTGCATCTGCATTTCATGGCGTTCGATCTGGCGCGCGCCGCCGATCAGCGCTGGTGGGTTTTAAGCGACCGCACCCAGGCGCCATCGGGCGCCGGCTACGCCCTGGAAAACCGCATCGTGCTGGCGCGCACCCTGCCGGACATCTTCCGCGCCGCCCAGGTCCACCGCCTTGCCGGGTTTTTCCAGGCGCTCAGCGACAACCTGATCAACCTGTCCGGCCGGGACGATCCGCTTGCCGTGCTGCTGACGCCGGGGCCGCATAACGAAACTTATTTCGAACACGCCTATCTGGCGCGCTACCTTGGCTTTCCTCTGGTCGAGGGCGCCGATCTGACCGTGCGTGACAACCACGTATTCTTGAAGACCCTGAACGGTCTGAAGCGAGTCGACCTGATCCTGCGCCGCGTCGACAGCGATTTCTGCGACCCGTTGGAACTGCGTAACGACTCCCTTCTCGGCGTCGCCGGTCTGGTTGCCGCCGTGCGCGCCGGAAACGTGGTCGTCGCCAACTCGTTGGGGTCGGGCGTCGTCGAATGCGAAGCCTTGATGAGCTTCTATCCGGGCCTGTGCCGCGAGCTTCTGGGCGAGGATCTGAAGGTCCCGTCCCTCGCGACCTGGTGGTGCGGCCAGGAGAAGGAACGGGAATACGTCAGCCAGCACCTGGACGACCTGGTGCTGCGCCCGACGTTCTCCAATTCCTCGATCCTCAACAACCGCAACGGCGCGTTACTGCCCGGTCAGGCCTCGGGCGAGCGGCGGCAGGAGATCATCGACCTGCTCGGCCGCCGTGGTTACCAGTACTTCGGGCAGGAAACCCTGACGCTCTCGACCACTCCCGGCTGGTCCGAGGCCGGCATCGAACCCCGGCCGGTCGTGCTGCGCGTCTATGTCTGCGCCGACGGCGACAGTTACCGGGTGATGCCCGGCGGGCTGACGCGGACCGCCGACAGCGTCGCCGCCCAGGCCATCACCATGCAGCAGGGCGATGCGTCGAAGGATACCTGGGTGCTGTCCGACGGCCCGGTCTCGACCTTCACCCGGCTGACCGCGCCCGACCAGGCGGTGACGCTCCGGCGGTCCGGTTCGGACCTGCCGTCGCGCGTGGCCGACAACCTGTTCTGGCTCGGCCGTTATGCGGAACGCACGGAAAGCTCGGTCCGCCTGATGCGGGCCCTGATCCTGCGGTTTGCCGGCGAAGCCGGCGCCGGGGACGATCCGCAGACCTTGACGCGCCTGACCAACATCCTGGTCGATCTGGACTATCTCAACCGCCGCACGGCGCAAAAGGCCGCGGCCGGCGGCATCCGCGCGGTCGAACGCGAGATGGCGATGATCCTGTTCGACCGGGGGCGGGCCAACGGGCTGTTGAACCTGCTGGGCAACCTGCAACGCACCGCATCCCTGGTGCGCGAGCGGCTGTCCACGGATTCCTGGCGCGTGCTGAACGGCCTGCATCAGCGCGCCGTGGGCCAGGCGGCGATGATCCGGCTCGACGTGTCGGCGGCGCTGGCGCTGCTCAACCACATCCTGGAAGAGCTTTCGGCCTTCAGCGGCATGCAGATGGAAAACATGACCCGCTCGCTCGGCTGGCGCCTGCTGGACACGGGGCGGCGGGTCGACCGCACGACCCATACGGCGAAGCTGATCCGTGAACTGGTGGTCGACGGCAACCCGGCCGAGGAAGGCCGCCTGGACCTGCTGCTGGAACTGGGCGACAGTTCCATGACCTACCGCACGCGCTACCTTTCGACCGTGCAGTTGCCGGCGGTGGTCGATCTGCTGTTGGCCGACGATACCAACCCGCGCTCTCTCGCCTTCCAGGTCGCGACCCTGGGCGAACACATCCGCCATTTTCCCCATGACGAGGAAAGCGCCACCCTGCCGCGCGAGGAATACCTGATTCAGTCGATGTACAGCCAAATCCGCCTGGCTGACGTGATGGAGCTCTGCAATCAGCGCAACAAACGCGGCCAACGCAACGAACTGGCCCAGTTCCTGGATCAGATCGCCAATCAGACCCTGGAAATGTCGAACGCGATTGCCCGCAAGTACTTCAGCCACGTGCTGCCGACCCGTAGCACGTCCGCCGGGGGCATGGTCCCATGAGTGTCAGGCCGTGATCTACGACATCAGTCATCAGACGACGATCACCTACACCTGGGACGTGGCATTGTCCCAGCACCTGCTTCATCTCGCCCCCCGGTCCTGCCCCCATCAGGTCACCCACCATCACGCCCTGATCATCGAACCGCCCCCGACCCTGTCCAAGAACGACATGGATTTCTTCGGCAATCCGACGACCTACCTGACGATTGAGGAGCCGCATAACAAACTCTCGATCGTCTCCACCTGTCAGGTCGAAATCCATGCCCTGCCGGCCCCCGATCCCGCCGCCACCCCGCCTTGGGAAGACGTCGCCGGATATCTGGTCAATCAGTCGGACCCGGTGTGCCTGGACGCCAGCCAGTATGTGTTCGAAAGCCCGTTCACCGTGTCGGCCCAGGCCGAGGCCTTCGCCCAGACGTCCTTCCCACCGGGCCGCCCGGTGCTGGAAGGGGCGTTGGACCTGATGGCGCGCATCTACAATGGCTTCAAGTACGAAGGCGGCGTCACCGACATCTCCACCCCCATCGACCGGGTGCTCGCCGACAAGCGCGGCGTGTGCCAGGATTTCGCCCACCTGCAAATCGCCTGCCTGCGCACCATGGGCCTGCCGGCGCGTTATGTCTCCGGATACCTGCGCACCCATCCGCCCGAAGGCCAGGAACGCAAGGTCGGCGCCGATGCCTCCCACGCCTGGCTTGCCGTATGGGTGCCCGAATTCGGCTGGGTCGATCTGGACCCGACCAACAACATGATGCCCGGGGACGAACACATCACCGTCGCCTGGGGCCGTGATTACGGCGACGTCAGCCCGATCAACGGCATGGTGCTGGGCGGCGGCGCGCACAAGGTCGCGGTCGCCGTGGACGTGGCACCCGCGGCGGTTCCCGCCGAGGCATAGGCCCGGCCACGGGACCCATGGCCGGGCACCGTTACACCAAAGGGGGAAACGATCCGATGACAATCGAAATGGCCCGCGCGGCGTTCGCGGGTTTGGCGCTGTTCGCCATGACCGGGGCGGCAACGGCCGGGGACACCAAGGATGCCTACCGGGCCGGCGACGGGAAAGTCCAGGTCGAACGGCTGCTGTCCGGGCCGACGAAGACCATCGTCGGGGAAGCGGTCCGCTATCCCGGCGGCCTGCCCGCCGAGGTCACGGCGGCGGTTGTCACCCTGCCGCCCGGCAAGTCGACCGGCTGGCACCGCCACGGCGTGCCGCTGTTCGGCTACATCCTGTCCGGCGAACTGCTGGTCGATTACGGCGACAAGGGGGTCCGAACCTACACCACCGGCGCCGCCTTGATGGAAGCCATGGACCAGCGCCATCAGGGCATCAACACGGGCACGGAACCCGTGCGGATTCTCGTCGTCTACATGGGCGCCGAAGGTATGAAGAACGTCGTTCCCGACTGACCCCTCTGAAAAGTCTCAAGACCAAGGCGTTTCATCGGCGACGTTGCGCCCGGCGATCCGCCCGAAGGCCAGGCATTCGCCGATGTTGCCCGTGCCCTGATAGAGATAACTGTAGATCGAGCCCAGCTCGCCGGCGCTGTACAGCCGGGGAATGGGCGTGCCGTCGGGCCGCAGAACTTTCGCCTCCTCGTTGCGCCGGGGGCCGCCCTGGGTGTTGATCATCGAGGGCGACAGTTCCATGGCGTAGAACGGCCCCTTGGCCAGCGGGTTGAGCATCAGCTTGCGCCCGAAATCCGGGTCCTCGCCCGCCTCGGCGTTGGCGTTCCAGCGCGCGACCGTGGCCGCCAGCGCCTGGGGATCGAGGCCGACGGTCCGCGCCAGGTCCTCGATCGTCCCGCCCTTCTTGATCCAGCCCTTTTCCAGTTCGGCCGAATTGTCGTCGCTCCAGTCATAGCGCGTGATGATCGGCGTCCAGCCACGGTTGGGGTCCTTGTTGTACAGCGGCGCCGCCGACATCATGTCCTGGTCGAACACCATGAACATGGGCGTCGGCACGTGCATCGGCGACCACACGCCGTTGACCGGCACCTTACCGTGGCGGTGCTTGAACTTCTCGTCGTAGAACCGCCGGCCGTCCGGCCCGACGATGATCATCCCGCCGGGGTATTCCTTGGCGAAATGCAGGGCCTGGATCGACATGGTGGCCGGGAATTCCGGCACCTTCAGGGCCATCGACGGGCCCGCGTAATTATTCATGTGCCAAAGATCCGCGCCCACCGCCATCGCCATGGAGATGCCGTCGCCTTCGTTGTAGGGGGTCCCGGACGGATAGCAATGGGAGACGCCCGGCAGGTAGTTGCGGATCATTTCCTGGTTGTTCTCGAACCCGCCGCAGGTCAGGACCACGCCCCGCCGCGCCTTGATGAGGACGGACTTGCCGTCCTTTTCCGCGCGCACGCCGATGATTTCCCGGGTCTCGCCGTCCTGGATCAGCTCACGACCCGGGGTTTCGTATTCGACGGCGATATTCCGTTCGGTGACGAAGCTTTCGAAGCGGTTCCAGGTAAAGGAATAGCCGTAGGTCGGGCCGTCATGGAACTTGTGGACGCAGGTCGCCCCCGGCAGTTCCGGGTATTCGATCCCTTCCGGCTGATGCTGGTGTTCCTGGGGGTCGCCGCCCAGATCCCGGACCCAGTCGTTGTTCAGGCACATTTCCCGCGCCCAGGTGCGGATCATGTCATCCGGCACCGGGTAGGGTCCGCACAGCGCTTCCAGATAGATCGCCGCCTTGTCCGCGTCCGACGTGTTCAGATAACCCTGGGCCGCGATGCGGGTGTTGCCGCCATGAAGGCCCTCTGGCGCCTTTTCCAGGATCAGGACTTCCGCCCCCTGATCATGCGCGGTGACCGCCGCCGCCACGCCGGCGCCGCCGAAGCCCAGGACAATGACGTCCGTTTCCCTGTCCCATGCGTAAGGTTTCAAGTGTGGTCCTCAATTTTCCGATTGGTGGTCTCGAATGGCTCGACGGTGCGCGGGCGCGCGCCGACACGGACGTCTGTTCCCGTCCGTGTCGGCTAGGCTACAAGAGGTCGCGGCGGATTTACAACTTGCGACAGACGTAAACCGGCGAGGTCCAGGCCCGCGTGCCGTCTTCCTGCGTCAGGCGGATGAAGATGGCGTTGTCCTTGTCGTCGCGCAGATCAATGCGGCGCGAGAACGACACCTTGCGGTGCGGGTTTTCCTCCGGCAGGCGGAAAACCTTGAGGAACCGGGGCAGGATGCCCGACTTGTCGAACATCTCGTCCTCCAGGCCGATTTCCTCCAGCGGCACGCCGCATTGCACCAGCGGCGTTTCGATCTGCAACGTGCCGCCCCAGGCGTCCTTCACCCAGACGTCGAAGCCGGCGAAGTTGCCCGTGGTCAACGACATCCATTTGAGCGCCGTGTCCGACGTCTGCTCCAGGACCTTTTCCGGATTGAAGAAATTGAAGGCCTGGGCGCGGACGATCTCGTTGTCCTGGACATGGGCCGTGCCGTCCCAGATGACCTGGCGGAAGCGGCCCCGGTATTCGGCCCCTTCCCAATGGACGCGAATGCGCCCGCCCAGGTCTTCCTGGCCGTAAGGCCGCACGGTCTCGATCAGGTCGCGGCCGTTGAAGATGTCGATGCGTTCGACCGGCGATGCGGCCAGGATGTCGACATCAAGCTTCACCCCGCCTTCGGGCAGGTGGACGATGTCGCCCATCATGGCCTCGCGGGTTTCGGCCCCCTTGGGTGGCGTCGGATAGTCGAGCGCCGGATCGTCATGATAGAGCGTGCCCGGCGCGTCGAACCGTGCCTTCACGTCGATCACCATGCGGCCGCCGTGGCCGCCGGTGGTGGCATAGTGACGGCGCTTGCGGATGCAGTCGAACAGGGCTTCCCGCGTCAATTCCGGCATCAGCATGCAGGTCAGCCCGCCGACGGCGCCGAACAGGGACGCCCCGGGATAACTCGCGCCCGGGCGGCCCTTGTGGCCGTCGGAATTGGCGACGATGCCGGTGCGATAGCCCATGTCCAGGGCGTCCTCGACCAGCCATTCGAAGGTGCCCCAGGAAGAATGGATTTCCATGGATTTCTCGAACCGGCCGTCGTGGGCCAGTTTCACATCGGCATAGCGGCCGCCGCAATGGGCATAGGATACGGCATCCCATTCCTTGTCGCGGGCCAGGGCTGCGTAAAGCTCGCCCGCCGTGTTGCAGTCCGTGGCAAGGTCCGACTTGTCCTCGATCAGCGCGTGGGAGGACCGGCGGATGACCCGGTCCTTCGAGGGATAGAACATGTTGCGGTCACCGCCCAAGGCGGTATTGCCCGACCATTCATACCCCAGGGGAGTCAGGAATTTGCCGGGTTCGTCGAATTCCTCGCACAGGTTGTCCAGGTGCGACCAGAAGCCCTTGGTGATCTGGAAATCGTTGCCCTGATGACCGGCGGCGTCGACGAAGGCGCGGTCGCGGGCGAATTCGAAGAAGGCCCGGGCCGAGCCGGTGCCGATGGTTTCCTCGGACTGGCCATGCAGATCGACCCAATAGGGCTTCAGGTCCAGGTCCTTCTGAATGCACAGAGGGTTGGCGCGGAAGACTTCCGCGCCCGAGGCGTCCTCGAACCAGATTTGCACGGGACCGGCGCCGTCGACGCTAAGCCCCTCGACGAAAGCCGCGAAAGAGCCCGGTGTCAGTGTCACGCTATCCGGCAGGCCGTTGACGGGCCGCGAGCTTTTGACCTTGAAGGTCACGTCGCACTGGTCGGACGGGTTGCCCCAGATATCCTCGCCCTTGATCTTCAGGTCGAAGGTTTCGCCGGGGCGGCGGGCCGTCGGCACCACGGCGGCGAAGGTCGCGGGCTTGCCGGGCACGATGCGGATCACCGGCTGTTCCGGCAGGGCCTGGTAGTTGGCCGTGGCGATGGGATCGACGAGGACGCGGAATTCGAAGGTATCCTCGCAGAAGGTCTGCAGGCGCATGCCTTGCGATCCGCCCGAGGTTTCGCCGAAAGTGATGGTGATGGTGTCACCTTCCTTCATGAAGCCCTTGACCACCTTGATATATAGCGCCCTGTCCCACGGCCGCACGTTGCCCTTGGGGTCGTAGCGGGCTTCCAACACGGCATTGTTGGAGGCGACGACCGTGGTGTAGTTGCGCCACTTGGGATCGTCGAACTGCGGGCGGCTCTGGTCCGAGGCGAAGCGGAAACAGACGCGCATGGAGGCGCTGTCATCCATTCCGTACTTGCCGCAGGTATAAACCAGCTTGAAGGTTTGCCACGAACCGGCCTCGAACGCGCCGGACGGCGTCAGCACCGCATGGCCGAGTTCATGGGGCGCGATCGGCGCCTCGATGGTTGAACTTGAATTGAGCGCGCCCTGGCCGCCGTCATCCTGCTGGTCGAGCATTTTGTCCCCTCCTGGACCTATGTCCCATTGATTTGTCTTATTTAGCGTCGTCTAGTGAAGCGGGCTGCAACAGCGATTGCCAACCCAGCCATGAAAACTATATCGTAACTTGGCGAGGCACTATATCGGGGGAAATTTCGAAAAACTATATAGGAATATCGGATTTTTCCCGATAGTCTTAATACCTGTGATGCCAGGGACGAATAGCCAACAAGACGCTCCGCCCTTCCGCACCGCAAGTCCCAGGGGGTTGGGATGCGGGATCAGGCGCGGCAGTAAGCGTCCCTACCGATCGGACAGCGAGGTTCGTCGGGCACAACGCGGCATCGAAACCCGTTCCATGACAGACCAAACATCGTCATCAGGGAGGACGAAAATCATGACCAACAGAAGCTTTACACGTAAGGCCGTATCCGCGGCCGTTTGCGGCGCCGTCGCATTGGCCTTTACGGCCGGCAGCGCCGCCCCGGCCAAGGCAGAAACGAACGAAGTCCGCTTCGCGCAGCAGTTCGGCCTGCTTTACCTGCCCCAGCACGTGGTCGTTGACCACAAGATGGTCGAAACCTGCGCCAAGGATGCCGGCCTGGGCGACATCAAGGTCACCATGCACCGCTTCTCGGGCGGCGCCGCCGTGAACCAGGCGCTTCTGTCCAACAACGTCGACTTCGCCGCCGGCGGCGTCGGCCCGCTGCTCAAGCTGTGGGACAAGACCAAGGGCCGCATCAACGTCAAGGCCATCGCGACCTTGTCGGCCATGCCGCTGAAGCTGAACACCAACGATCCCAAAATCAAAAAGCTGGAAGACTACGTCGGCCTGACCGATCACAAGATCGCCACGCCTTCGGTGAAGGTGTCGATCCAGGCGGTGGTCCTGCAGATGGCCGCGGCCAAGAAGTGGGGCGCCAACGAAGCGTTCAAGCTGGACGACATCACCGTCTCCATGAAGCATCCGTCCGCTGCGGCGGCGCTGCTGGCCGGCGGACAGGCGGTGAAAAGCCATTTCGCCACCCTGCCGACGTCCTATCAGGAAATTAAGACCGGCAAGGTCCACACGGTCATGACTTCTTATGACGTGCTGGGCGGAGAACATTCCACCGTCGCCCTGTACAACACCGAGAAGTGGAAGAACGACAACCCGAAGCTGTTCAAGTGCGTCGGCGACTCCTTCCGCACGGCCGCCAAGTGGATCAACGAGGACACGGACCGCGCCGCCGAGTTGTTCCACAAGTTCACCAAGTCCAAGTTGCCGCTTGAAGACGTCAAGGCGATGATCAAGGACAAGGGCGAAATGCACTACTCGATCATGCCCAGCCGGACCATGGAGTTTGCCCGGTTCATGCACTCCATCGGCTCCATCAAGAACATGCCGTCTTCCTGGAAAGACTATTACTGGGAAAACAACCACGATCTGAGTGGTAGCTAACCATGAATCAAGGCGCCCACACCGCGGCGGGGAACTCCCCCGCCGCGGCCGCCGTTGACCCCCTCTTGGATGTCGACGGTGTCACACTTCAGTACAAGACCAAGGAACACCTGATCACGGCCACCTACCGGGTCGGTTTCAAGGTTTATCCTGCGGATCGCTTCGTCCTGCTCGGCCCGTCGGGCTGCGGCAAGTCGACCCTCCTGAAAGGGGTCGCCGGCTATCTCAAGCCGGTCGAAGGCAACATGCGGCTGAAAGGGGTCGACATCAAGGAACCGGGCCCTGATCGGGTCATGGTGTTCCAGGAATTCGACCAGCTTTTGCCCTGGAAGACGGTCAAGGAGAACATCACCTTCGCGCTGATGAACGGCGGCAAGTGTAAGACCCAATCGGATGCCGATGAGGTCGCCATGGAGTACATCAAGAAGGTGAAGCTCGACCGGTTCGAGGACACTTATCCGCACATGTTGTCCGGCGGCATGAAACAGCGCGTGGCCATCGCCCGCGGCATGGCCATGGAACCGGACATCCTCTTGATGGACGAACCCTTCGCGGCGCTTGACGCACTGACGCGTCTGCAGATGCAGGAAGAACTGCTTCAACTGTGGGAAGACACGCACTTCACGGTGCTGTTCGTCACCCATTCCATCGAGGAAGCCTTGATCGTCGGCTCGCGCATTCTGGTGCTGTCGCCCCATCCGGGCCAGGTGAAGGCGGAATTGAATGCCCACCACCTGACCCACGCCAGCACGGGTGATCCGGAATTCGGGGAACTGAAGACCAAGATCCACAACATGCTGTTCGCGGACCGCATCCTGGAAGACGAACTGGCGGCGGCCGAGGCCGAGCGCTGATGAGCACACTTCCGCAAACGGTCGTCCGGCCCGAATTCGACGCCGGAGACCTGTCCGCAGCCTCCCACGGCGACGTCGCCCGCAAGCTGTCGCTGTGGGAAAAGCTGGTCGACATGGATGGCATGCGCAAGCTGACCATCCTTATCGCGCTCATGCTGGTTTGGGAGATCTACACCCGGTTGTCGGGCGTGTCCGAATACATCCTGCCCAAGTTTTCCGACACGGCCATGGCCCTTTATGACTCCCTGGTCAACGATCAGCTTCTGATCATGATCAAGAATTCGATGTCCGTGCTGCTGACCGGCTACGTCATCGGTCTGGTCATCGCCACGCTTCTGACGACGGCCGCCATCATGACCCGGTTCGGCAGCGACGTCCTGTCGACGCTGACGGCCATGCTCAATCCGCTTCCCGCCATCGCATTGTTGCCTTTGGCGTTGTTGTGGTTCGGGCTGGGGTCGAACTCGGTGGTGTTCACGCTTCTGCATTCGGTCATCTGGCCGGTCGCGCTGAACGCCCATACGGGCTTCATGGGGGTCTCCGACACCCAACGCATGGTCGGCCGCAACTACGGCCTCAAGGGTGTCTCCTACGTGGTCAAACTACTGATTCCGGCGGCCTTCCCGTCCATCCTGATGGGGCTCAAGGTCGGCTGGGCCTATGCCTGGCGGACCCTGATCGCGGCCGAACTGGTGTTCGGCGGCGCTATCGCCGATACCTCGGGCACGCAGTCCGGCGGGCTCGGCTGGTTCGTCTTCGCGAACCAGATGGACATGCAGATTCCCTACGTCTTCGCGGGTCTGTTCACGGTCATTCTGGTCGGCGTGCTGGTCGAGAGCCTGATTTTCTCGACGATCGAAACACGGACCATCCGGCGTTGGGGGATGCAATCGTCATGAGCACTCAAAGAACCCTTCCCGAACCGGTCATACGGCCTGAGTTCATCAACGAAGACATCGCCCTTGCCCATACCGGCGACGTCGCCGTTAAACTGTCCCTTTTCGAGAAACTCTGGAACATCAACGGCGTCCGTAAGGCTTTCATTCTGTTCAGCCTGGTCGCCGTATGGCAGGCCTATACGGTGCTCATGAATGTCGAGCCCCTGATGTTCCCGACGTTCCTGTCCGCTCTGGACCGGCTTGTCACGGATCTCGTCGACGGGGACCTTCCCGCGAAGGTCTGGTTCTCGGTCAAGGTTTTGCTGATTGGTTATGCCACCGGCATGGCCATCGCCGCTGTCCTGGTCCTATGGGGCACGTCGAGCCGTCTCGGCGGCGACTTCATCGCCATGGCCACCGCCATGTTCAACCCGCTGCCGTCCATCGCCATGCTGCCGCTGGCCATGCTGTGGTTCGGTCTCGGCACCGGCAGCCTGGTCTTCGTGCTGGTCCATGCGGTTTTGTGGGCGGTCGCGCTCAACACCCATTCCGGGTTCAAGAACGTGTCGAGCACGCTGCGCATGATCGGTGAGAACTATGGCCTCACGGGCGTTTCCTTCGTGGTCAAAATCCTGGTTCCGGCGGCATTGCCGTCGATCATGACCGGGATGAAGGTCGGCTGGGCCTTTGCCTGGCGCACCCTGATCGGGGCCGAACTTGTGTTCGGCGCCTCGTCGGGCGGTGGCGGGCTGGGCTGGTACATCTTCGAATCGTCTCAGAACATCGAGACCGAAGGTGTGTTCGCCGGCCTGTTCATGGTCATCCTCATTGGGATCACCGTGGAAAACCTGATCTTCCGCAACATCGAGCTGAAGACCGTCAGCCGCTGGGGTATGCAGCGCTAACAAACCTCGGAGACCATCCCGTGACCATGACCATCCAAATCCCCGTGAAGCCGCTCGACAATCCATTGGCGGCGGAAGTCGTGGGCCTCGACCTCAACATGGACCTGGACGACCAAACCATCGCCGACCTGCACAAGGCGTGGATGGCCTATCCGGTTCTCGTGGTCCGGGGCCAGCAGGACCTGACCATGGAGCGGCACCTGGAATATTCCCGCCGCTTCGGGGACCTGCAACGTCACACGGTGAAGGAAATCCTGCACCCCGAATTCCCCGAGATCCTGGTTCTGTCGAACCGGGGCCGGGGCGGGGCGCAGCCCATCAACAACGGCGGCGCCTATTGGCATTCGGACATCACTTACGAAGACGTCCCGCCCATGGGCTCCATCCTGCATGGCCTGATCACCCCGCCGGAGGGTGGCGACACCCTCTACGCGGACATGACGGCCGCCTATGACGCCCTCGACGACGCCACCAAGGCGAAGATCGAAGGCCTCAAGGCCGTTCATACCTACCGCACCCGCTACGAAGCCATGATGAACGCCGGCGTGCGCCCGGTGAAGACCGAGGAAGAACTGTCGCAGTGGGTCGATGTCATCCACCCGATCGCCCGCACCCACCCGGAAACGGGCAAGAAGGCCATCTTCGTCAACGAAGGCTTCACCTCGCGCGTCGAAGGCATGGGCGACAACGAAAGCCGCGACCTTCTGGAACACCTGTTCGAGCATTCGACCCAGGACCAGTTCGTCTACCGCCACAAATGGCAGCAGGGCGACGTGGTGATGTGGGACAACCGCTGCACCATGCACCGGGCCACGGACTATGACCTCAGCCAAGAACGCTCCATGCACCGGACCACCGTCCGCGGCACGCGCCCGGTCTAAGAGCAACCGAGCCCAATAGCGAATATGTGAACATTCAAACCCTCTCCTCGGCCCGAGGAGAGGGTATCCTTTTGCCCGGAACGCCCCCGCAAGAACACCAAGGAGACCGCCATGACCCAGCCCTACAAACTCGTCACCTTCGACGTCTTTTCGGCCCTGCTCGACATCCAGTCGAGCCTGACCGCCATCGTGCAGCAAACCCTGGGCATGCGGAAGGACAAGGCCGCCGCCTTTTCCCGCACCTGGCGCCAGGTGCAGATGAGCCGCGCCGCGGCCAGCAACTCCCTCGGCAAGGGACGCATGCCGTTCAAGGACTGCACGGCCATCGGTCTCGACTATGCGCTCGGCAAGTCCGGCAAGAAGGTGGATGCCGCGACGAAACGGAAACTGGTCGCCGGCTGGGGCACCCTGACGCCCTGGCCCGAGGCCCCGGCGGTGATGCAGGCGATCAAGAAAAAGGGCTACGCCACGGCGATCCTGTCCAACGGCGACCAGGACCAATTGGACAGCGTCGCCGGCGTGTTCGGCCCCGGCGCTTTCGACCATGTGCTGTCGTCGGAAACGGCGGGCTTCTACAAACCCCATCCCTCGGTCTACGAACTGCCGACCCGCGTGCTCGGCATCGGATCGAAGGACATCCTGCATGTCGCGGGGGGTGCCGGCGACGTGGTCGGGGCCATCGCCTACGGCATGACCTGCTACTGGTCCAACCGCACCGGCGATCTGCCCATGGACCCGGCCTTGGGTCCGACCTATCAGGGCAAGGACCTCAAGGGTGTTCTGAAGCTGCTCTAAGTTTCGTCTATTCAGCGGCGGGCAGGGCCACCACCTCCGGCAATCGGAAGGGCTCCGGCGCTTCCGCCCGCCCCTCGAATTTCTCGACCTCGACCAGGGTGGTGTGGGAAATCGGACCCTGGCCCAGCTTGGACGTGCCCTTGTCCAGGGTCAGGACGTTGGGGTTGCCGTGCCGTTCCAGGGCACCCGCCGCCGCCCAGTCGGCCGGGTCGAACCAGGCCCCCGTCGGCAGCTGCGCCACGCCGTCCCGCACGTCGTCGCTGATGACCGCAACGGCCAGGGTTTCCCCCCGGCCGTTATAGAGCCGCACCAAATCGCCATCCTGAATGCCTCGCGCCTGGGCGTCGCCGGGCGACAGGAACACGGGCTCCCGCCCGTCCTGTTTGGCGGCGCGGCTGGGGCCGACGAAATCGAGCTGGGAATGCAGCTTGTGTTTTGGCTGGTTGGAAATCAGGTGCAGCGGCCAAGTCTTCGCCTCGGCCCCGCCCAGCCATTCCGCCGGCTCCCGCCACACCGGATGGCCCGGGCAGTCGTCATAGCCAAAGCCGGCGATTTCCTCGGAAAAGATTTCGAACTTGCCCGACGGCGTCGGCAGGGGATTGGCGGCGGGGTCGGCGCGAAACGCCTCGTAGACCACATGCGGCTTCTCGGGCGCTTCCAGTTCCAGGATTCCCTCTTCCCAGAACGCATCAAAATCGGGCATGCGGTTGGCCAGCGGACCGGCGCCCTCGCGGGCCTGATCATAGAGATGGCGCAGCCAGGCGTCCTCGTCGCGGCCTTCGGTGAAGGCGGCTTCGATATCCAAACGCTGGGCCAGGCCCCGGAAGATGTCGAAATCGTTGCGCGCGCCGAATTGCGGCGTGACGATCTGCTTCATCGCGACCAGGAAACGGTCGCGGGACGAATGACCGATGTCGTTGCGCTCCAGCGTCGTCGTGGCGGGCAGAACGATGTCGGCGAGCTTGGCCGTGGGCGTCCACCAGGGCTCGTTGACGATCACCGTGTCGGGCCGCCGCCAGCCGTCGAGCAGGCGATTGAGGTCCTGGTGATGGTGGAACGGGTTGCCGCCGCACCAGTAGATCAGCTTGGTATCCGGATAGGTCCGCCGTTCGCCGTCGAAATCGTATTCCGCGCCCGGGTTCAGCAACAGGTCCGTGACCCGCGCCACGGGAATGAAGCTGCCGGTCGGGTTGGTGCCGGCGGAATGGGTCAGCGACGGCATCTTGGGCACGGGATTTCCCTGGCCGTGCATGCTGCCGTAACCGAAGCCGAAACCGCCGCCCGGCAGGCCGATCTGGCCCAGCAAACAAGCCAAGGCCATGGTCATCCAGAACGTCTGCTCGCCATGGTCGCCGCGTTGCAGGGAATAGCTGGTGGCGATCATGGTGCGGCCCGCCGCCATGCGGCGGGCGAGTGCCCGGATCGTGTCCGCCGGCACGTCGCAGATTTCGGCCGCCCAATCGGCGGATTTCGCCTGGCCGTCCGCCGCGCCCGTCACATAGGCGAGGAAACGGTCGCCGCCGACCGCATAGGTCGCGAGAAATTCGGCATCGTACAAGTCTTCCGTCACGATCGTATGGGCCAGGCCCAGCATCAGGGCCACGTCCGTGTTGGGCCGGGGGGCGATCCATTCGGCGTTCAGGAAATCGGGTGTGTCGTCGCGGAGCGGCGTGATGCTGACCACATGCGTGCCGCGCGCGGCCAACTTCTTCAGCCAGGGCACGGTGGTGTGGGAAGCGGTGCCCCCCGGTTCCACCTGCGTGTTGCGGATGGGAATGCCGCCGAAGGCGACCAGAGTGTCCGTCGCCTCGGCGATGGAGTCCCAGGCGGTCAATCCCCGCAGCGGCGCCAGGTCGCCCACGATATGCGGCAGAATGGCCAACCCGGCGGCCAGTGAATAGCTGTGCTTCTGCCCCGTGTAACCGCCGAAGCAGTTCATGAAACGCTGCATCTGGGTCTTGGCGTGATGGAAACGCCCGGCGCTGGACCAGCCGTAGGACCCGGCGAAGATCGCTTCGTTGCCGTGGGCGTCCTTCACCCGCCGCAGTTCCTCGGCGACGATGTCGAGCGCCTCGTCCCAGGGCACCTCGACGAAACGGCCGCCGCCCCGCGCCCGGTCGCGGTGCTTCAGCCAGCCCTCGCGGATGGCCGGCGCCTTGACGCGGCAATCGTGATGCACGCCCTCGGCCATGCCGTCCAGGATCGGCGACGGGTCGGGATCGCCGGCAAGGGGCCGGATATCGACGATGCGGTTGTCTTCGGCGCGGGCTTCGAACGCCCCCCAGTGGGATCCGTGTGTTTTGTACATGGGAGATCGTCCGTGGTCTCGTGCTCGGGACACGACGATAACGCGCGGATGCCCCGCCTGTAAATTGTATACAATGGAAAAGCGGCTATTCCGCCGCTTCGGCCCGCGTCTTGGGCCCGACCACGGACAGCCCGCAGCGCTGGGCCTCGGTCTCCATCACGTCATCAGGCTGGACGTTGGCCAGGTTCACCTCGGGTCCGAATTCGCCCAGCAGGAACTTCTTCAACTCGAACACGTCGTTGAGGGTCACCCCCTTGATCCAGGGGCCGGTCAGTTCCAGCAACGTGCGTTCCAGGTCCAGACCGTCCTTCAAGGCCGACATCATGGCCTCGTTGACCTTGCCGTCGGTGACCAGTTCGGCCCCTTCGACCAGAACGATCTCGCAGCCGGCGTCGAAACAGACCTGGGTCTGATCGATCAGGTCCTGGGGCGTCTGGTTGACGACCTTCGATCCGACTTCGCCGTGGACTTCCAGGCCCTCGGCGATGGCCATCTTGATCATCTTGGCGCGCTCATTGTCGTCCAGCGGCACGCAGTTGTCGGAGACCTCCAGCGCGTCGAAGCCGAGCCGCTTGGCCTCGGCGAAGAAGCCCGGCATGGCCGACCAGCCCTGGGTCGCGAACACGTATTCGGAAAACTGCCCACCCAGGAACGGCGTCACGTCATAGGATTTATACAGCGCCAGCTTCTTGACCAGGTAGTCCTCGGGATACAGCCGCGCCGTGCCGACCACGATCTTCGCCAGATCCACATAGGGGGCCAGCAGGTCCATGTAATCGGCCACCCGGTTCATGGGCAGGCCCCAGTCCATCATCATGGTCAGGCCGGTCTTACGCGGCTTTTGAGAGCGCACCGTAGGCAGGGGCACCATGGAAAAAGGAACGTTGGCGGTCATTGGTCGTCTCCTGGGTTAGTCGAACATCGGCTGCACGCCGGGCGGCACGGAAAAGCCCAGGTCGCCCCGCTTGATGATGGCGTCCTTGCCGCCGTTTTCAACAATCATGCGGGCCTGGGTCTTGCGCGCGGCCTTGTCGACGGCGGCGGGGTCGCAGATTTTCCGCAGTTCCGCCGCCAGATCGGCCATGACCGCGGCGTTGGCCGGGTCGCCCGCCAGATCGGAAAGTTCCTCGGGATCGTCGGCCAGATTGAACAACTGGTCGGGATAGTCCTCGTAATGGACCAGCTTCCAGTCGCCCTTGCGGACCAGGAAGGCCGCCGTTTTCGATCCCATGCCGTGGTATTCGGAAAAGGCGACGCGGTCGGGCTCGGCCCCGGCCGCCAGGTCCATCAGGTTGGTGCCCGGCAGGTCATCCGGCAGGGTTTCGCCGTCGGCGGCACCGACGCAATCCATGATGAAGGGATAGATGTCACAATGGGTGGCCGGCGTCTTCACGACCTTGCCCTTGGGGATGTCCGGGCCCGAGAGGATCAGCGGCACGGCGGCGGCTTCCTCGTACATCACCGATTTACCCCAGGCCCCCCGGTTGCCCATGTTGTCGCCGTGGTCGGTGGTGTAGAGGACGCGGGTGTCCGACGATAGGCCCGCATCCGCCATGGCCGCCAGGATCAGGCCGATCTGTTCGTCCATGAAGGAGATCAGTCCGAGATAGCCCGCCTGCGCGCGCTTGACCATGTCCGGCGTCTTGAAGTGCTCATCATAGGTGAAGATCGATCGGTAGTCGTCGATGTAGGGATGGATCGGCGCATTGCGCTTGTCATAGAGCTTGGGCGGTGGCAGGTCCCGGTTGTAATAGCGGTAGAAATGTTCCGACGGCGCCGTCAGCGGGAAATGCGGGGCCACGAAGGACACGAACAGCACCCAGGGCTTGTCCGTATGCTTGGGCGCTTCCTCGTACAGCCAGGACTGCGCGCGGGCCGTGATGTCGCGGTCATAGCGCGTGTACATGCTCTCGCCCGGGCCGGCCAGCTTGGCCATCTTCCATGACGCACCGCGCTTCGGCGTGTCCTCGTCACGGATCAGGCCCAGCAAATCGCCCTTCCCGTCGATGATGTGCATCGCCAGTTCCTCGTCGGCGAAGCCGTTGTCGTCCTCGCCCGAGCGGAAATGCAGTTTGCCGATGGAAACGGTCTGATGGCCCCGGTCGCGCAACAGCGCGTGCCAGTTGGCCTGCGTGCCGTCGAACGGCGTCGCGTTGTCCCAGGCCCCGATCTGATGAACATACTTGCCGGTGGCGAAACTGGCCCGCGCCGGAACGCAGACAGGACAGACCGTGTAGGCCGCGTCGAACCGCGTCCCGCCGGCCGCCAGGGCATCGATATTGGGGGTCGAAATGAACGGATGGCCGTAGCAGCCAGTGACGGCCTTGGTATGCTCGTCCGACATCAGGATGATGAGATTCTTGGCTTCCATCTGGACGGTGTTTCCTGTGTTGGCGGCCGATATTCGATCGACCGGCCGGTTTCTTGGCGCAAAGCGCGCTGGAGATGAGACAATCGAATAACTATATAGTTAATTGCATTGTCAAGCGGGATGGTCATGGTGGCCGTCTCGTCGTAAAAATGCGACAAGATCACACCCCGTTATGATTTTGGAGATTTTGCACGAATGCAGACGGACGTGCCCGGCGGATATGGAGAGTTTCTCCGGCTCTATTGGCCGGCCCAGGACGACCTACCCAAGCACGAACGCCTGCGTCAGGCGATCACCGCCTCCATCGCCGACGGCTTCTGGACCCCGGGGTCGCGCCTGCCGACGGAAAGCGAATGGGCGGCGGTAACCCCCTGTTCCCTCGGCACCGTGCAGCGGGCATTGCGCAGCCTCGTTGACGACGGCCTGATTCATCGCCGCCGCGGCAGCGGCACCACCGTCGCCTCGCTGCGAAATCAGGTGGCCGAGCCCTGGCATTTCCTGTTCCGCACCGCGGACGGCGGGCCCAATGATCTGCTGCCCGTCTATACCCGCGTGATCGACCGCCGCGTCAGCCGCGACAAGGGCCCCTGGTCAGCCGCCATCGACCAAGGCCAGGACAAGGTCGTGCGCATCGACCGCATCGTCACCATCGACAAGGCGATGGAAATCTACGCCGTGTTCTACGCCTCGGCCGACCGCTATCCCGAACTGGTCGATCCGCCGATCTCCACGCTCGACGGCGCGAATTTCCACGAAGTCATGGCCGAACACCATCACATGCCGGTGCACCACATCCGTCAGCGGCTGCGCGTGGAAATGCCGCCGGCCTATGTCATCAGCGGCTGCGCCTGGCCCGACGGCGCCATGGCCTCGACGGTCAACGTCACGGCCTATTCCGTCGATGCCCGGCCAATTTATTATCAGGATTTCTTTATCCCGCCCTCGCCCTACATTCTGGACCTGGGCACGCGCATCAAGTCCTGAGCCTTACCCCGCCGGCGGCTGGTAATGGGTATCGGCGAAATTCCGGGCGATATCGGTCAGAACCCCGGCGACGGCCAGCACGGCGCCACCCATGGGCCGGCCTTCTAGCCGCGCCAGCGACCAGTTGCGCGACATGCCCTCGATCTTCTGAACCCGGAACCGGGGGCTGCCCTGCTGCGTTTCCTCATGGAAAAAGCTGTAACTCTGGATCGTGTACCCCAGCCCCGCCGCCACCATGGCCTTGATCATCGCCGTCGAATTGACGGTCTCGCGGATGTCGAGGGCAAGCCCCCGGTCCGCCGTCAGCCGGTCGATCATGCGGCGCATGGGGTTGGGGGCCTCGGGCAGCAGCAGGGGGAAATCCGCAAGGTCGCCGAGGTCGATCGCCTCCCGGTCAACGCCCGTCCCGTCCTCCGGTCCGATCAGGAACATGGGTTCGTCCAACAGATGGATGATCGCAAGCGACGGCACCTCCCGGTCCGCATGGAACAGGCCCAGGTCGAACTGCCCGGTCAGCACCCCGTCGGAAATGACGGTGCCGAGTCCTTCCGACAGATTGAGCAGAACCTTGGGGTGCCGGTCGCGCACGCGGCGGACCAATAAGGGGGCGACCAGGGGCGCCACCGCGGGCATCAGCGCCACCGACACCGGCCCGGCCGGCTCCTGATCCCAATTGCGGACCTCGGCCCGCGTCTGCTCCAACAACTTCAGGATCGGGGCCGTGCGGGCGAGAAGATGATCGCCCTCCCCCGTCAGGGATACCCCCTGCGCCGTGCGGGTCAAAAGCCGCACCCCCAGATCCTGTTCCAATTTTCGGATCAGGCGGCTGACGGCCGGCTGCGCGACATGCAGATGGGCCGCCGCCTGGGCGATACTGCCGTAACGGGCGGCGGCATGAAAATACTGTAGGGCTTTCAGGTTCAAGGCGCGCGCTCCGGCAATGACGGGTTATCCATTGATATGCTGTTTAAGCATATCATGATTGCCAAAGGTATTTCATGGGCATAGTCCGGCACCGCTACACTGCCCCCGAAATTCAAACACACGCAGAGACTATCGGAGCAAGCGATGCCGGAAGGAACCATGACCACGACGCAATCCGGACTCGGGGTAAAACGCCTGACCGGCGCCTTGGGTGCCGAAATTACGGGCCTCAGCCTCGCCGAGGGAAATTACGACAACCTGTTCCCGGCCCTGTATCAGGCCTTTCTCGACCATCAGGTGATCGTGCTGCGCGGCCAGAACCTCACACCGGACCAACTTGTCGAACTTTCAAAGAAGTTCGGCCCCCTGGAAGCCCATGTCCTGAAGCAGTTCAACATGGTGGAGAACCCGGAGGTCCTGCTGATCTCCAACGTCAAAAAGGCGGGCAAGCCGATCGGCGCCATCTATGCCGGGCAGTACTGGCATTCCGACCTGTCCTACATGCCGCGGCCGACCCAGGGATCGTTCCTGCATTCCAAGGAAATCCCCAGCTACGGCGGCGACACCATGTTTTGCAGCATGACGCAGGCCTATGACGATCTGTCGGACCCCATGAAGGCGTTTCTTTGCGGCCTGACCGCGACCCATGACTACACCAACGTCTACGACACCTTCTTCGCCCACCTGCCCGACCGCCCGCCCCTGACGGCGGAGGAAAAGGCCAAGGTGCCGCCCGTGGCTCACCCCGTGATCCGCACCCATCCGGAAACGGGGAAAAAGGCGATCTACGTCAATCCCGGCTTCACCCGGCGGATCAACGAACTGTCGTTCACCGAAAGCCGCCGTATCCTCGACATGCTGTTCGAGCATTGCCAACAGCCGCAATACATCTACCGTCACATGTGGGGCGTCGGCGATCTGGTGATCTGGGACAATCGGTCGACCTGCCATCGCGCGGTGGCCGATTACGACATGTCGGAAAATCGCCACATGATCCGCTGCGCCGTCGCGGGAGATATTCCCCAGTGACCGGCAATGCCCTAACCTTGGGGACATGACCACGACCACGCAGACGCCTGTGACCAAACCTGACGGAACCGTGCCGGTCAATTCGGCCGGGCGCCCCGACCTCACGGACCGGCGGCTGCTGATCTGGGTCGTGGCCCTGGTTTTGGCGATCCTCGCCTACCTTGCCGCCAAACCGTTCCTGCCGCCTCCCTGGCAGCACCCGGGCACGGAGGTTCTACAGCCTCTGGCGGCCCTCGGCGCGATCCTGTTGCTGGTCCCTTTCCTGTTTTCCCTCGGCAAGCGGAGCGGCCACAGCAAAATCCCCAACCGGCTGTTCATCCTGCATGTGGGGGCAAGCCTGCTCGGCATGTTTTTGGTCTCCCTCCATGCCGCCGCCGCGTTTTCGGGCCCGCCCCTGGCCCTGGCCGCGTGCCTCGCGCTGCTGGTCCTGACCGGCGTGGTGGCGCGGGTCCATGTGTCGTCCCGCATGGCATCGACCTTCGGGCGCAAGCCAGCGCCGTTCCAGGCCGCCGATCCGGACTTGAAAGCGAAGCTGCGCGTCCTCATCGACCGGAAGACCACCCTTTTACAGCGCCTCGACCCCCAGGCCAGCGAGGCCCTGTTTTCGCCCACCCTGCGGCATTTCCTGCGGGGCCCCTTGAAATCGCTCGCCTATGCCCGGCTGGCCCGGGAAGAGGCGCGTCTGATCGGCGCCCGCCGATCCGTGTCCTGGCTGCAGGCCTGGTGGCGGCCCGTCCACATGGTGCTCGCCTGGCTGTTTCTCGCCGGCCTGATCCTGCATGTCATTGTGGTTACGTTCTTTGCCGGTTACGTGGCCGAAGGACGCGACATCTACTGGTGGCATCTGGCGGCCTGGTAGGAGAACGCACAGATGTCCCGCCTGTCCCTGATGATCGACATGGAACGCTGCATCGGCTGCAAAAGCTGCGAGGCCGCATGCAAGGCCGAACACGGCCTGGGCCCGGGCGAGAACCGCAACCGCGTGGTCTGGCTCGGCGATCTGGAGCGCCCGGCCCTCGATTTCCTGACCCTGTCCTGCCAGCATTGCGAGCGGCCCGCCTGCCTGCGCGCCTGCCCGGTGGCGCCCAAGGCTATTTTCAAAGACCCTGACACCGGCGTCGTCCGCATCGATGAAGACCGATGCACCGGCTGCGGCGAATGCATCATCGCCTGCCCCTACGGCGCCATGGGTTATGACGCCACCGACCATCACGCGGTGAAATGCGACCTGTGCCACGACCGGCGCGCGGTCGGGCGCAAGCCCGCCTGCGCTACCGTCTGCCCCGGCGAGGCCATCACCTTCGGCGACCGCGCCGACCATCTGGAAACGATCCAGGCCGAGGGCCGGCGGGCCGTCGACCACGACGCCTTCCTGCTCAACCCCGCCAACATCTTTCTGGAGCGCATCAAGGCCACGGCTCCCGCCGCCGAAGGATTTACCATGGCGGGCCGCCACCGTCCGGCGGTGATCGACGACCCGGCCCGGCGCGGCGCGCTGACGCCCGACGACGTGGTCTTTCCCTATCGTTCGACCCGCGCCGAGCGCACCCCCGACACCGTGGTGCCCGGCGGCTGCAACATCTGCTTCAACTGCTGCCCGACCCAATATCACCTGAAGAACGGCAAGGTGATCCGCGTGACGGGGAACGAGGACGATCCGCAATGGAAGGGCAAGGTTTGCCCCAAATCCCAATTCCTGTTGCAGCTTCACAACAGCCCCGACCGCCTGACCCAGCCCCTGAAGCGCGTCGGCGAACGGGGCGAGGGCAAGTTCGAACCCATCACCTGGGATCAGGCCCTGGATGAGATCGCGGCCAAGCTTGAGGCCGTGCGCGATGAACATGGCCCGGAAGCCCTCGCCATCTTCGCCGGCACGCGCACGGGCACGCTGACCCGCAAGGGCTATATCCGCCTGTTCACCCAGATGTGGGGCACGCCCAACTTCACCGATACGGAACCGTTCTGTTCCGAAGCCAAGGCCGTCGCCTACGATCAGACCATCGGCATGCTCGGCAGCGGCAACAGCTATACCCCGGGTGATCTGGGATCGGCCGCGCTCTACGTCTATTTTGGCGACAACCAGGCGGAATCCCGGCCCGTCCACTTCGGCATGATCAACGACTGGCGGCTCAAGAACGGGGCCAAGATGGTGGTGGTCGATCCGCGCCTGACCGTGACGGCCAGCAAGGCCGACCTGTGGCTCGACATCCGGCCCGGCACGGATTTGGCGCTGGCCCTGGCCCTCGCCCACCACGTCTTTGAATGCAATCTGCAGGACCAGCGGTTCTGCGACAACTGGGTCGCGGGCTGGGACGTCTGGCGCGACTACCTGATGGCCAAGGGCTATTCGCCGGACTGGGCCGCCGGGGTCACCGGCATTGAGGCCTCGAAAATCCGCGCCCTGGCCGAGGAAATCGCCCATGCCGACGGCTGCGTGATATTCGCGGCGCGCGGCGTCAACCAGCATGCCAACGGCACCCAGACCAACCGCGCCCTGATGTTCCTGGCCGCCATCACCGGCAACATCGGGCGCAAGGGCGGGGCTTTCTTCAACTTCGGCACGCCGTCCCCGGTGGTCGCCAACGCGCCCGCCGACCGCATCCGCCATCCGCAAAAGCCCATGGCCGGCGTCAACCCGGCGCGCTGGCTCGACGCCATGCAGACCAACGATCCCTATCCGCTGCGCGCCTTCATCACCTGCAACAACCCGCTCTCGGCCTGGCCCCATCAGGACCGCGTGCGCGAGGCCTTCAAGGCGCTCGACCTGCTGGTGCATATCGAACTGTTCGCCAACGAAACCAGCGCCTATGCGGATTACGTCCTGCCCGCCGCGACAGGGGTGGAAAAGGGCGAAATCAGCCGCGCCAGCGAGGACCGCCGCGTGGTCTGGATCGACAAGGTGATCGAGCCGCCCGGCGAAGCCAAGGCCGACGGCTGGATCTGGATCGAGCTGGGCAAGCGGTTCGGCTTCGACGACGTGCTCCAGGACAAGTACAAGGACTCAGCCCTGTTCTGGGACGAAATGTGCATCAACGACCCCTGGATGAAGGGCTGCACGCAGAAGCGCCTGCATTCCGTGCCCTGGCGCTGGGTCCGCGTGCCCGTGGCCGACGAGGACGCGCCCGAGATCGAGACCCTGCACCTGGAGGGCACGACGGCGCTGGGCCGGCCCGAGGGCCACCGTTTTCCCACGAAAAGCGGCAAGCTGGAATTCTGGACCGAGGCACTGGAGGCCAAGTTCCGGACCCTCGGTTTCTCCGCTCTGCCCGAGTTCTATACGGACCGCGAACAGCTTATCGACCTGCCCTATGCGGTGCGGACGACGGGCGGCGAGGCGGTGCGCAGCCCCTTCGCGAAAACCCCGGCCGACACGGTGACGTCGCGCATCGTGCAGCCGGACATGGACTCGCCCGCGCGCGCGCTGAAGGCCCGCGGCTTCGACACGCAATTGATCACCGGCCGGCCCGCCGCCCCGCATTTCCATTCCTGGACCCATTACGCCTGGCAGGCGCAGGAAATGTGGCCGGACCTCTACGTGCAGGTCCACCCGGCCAAGGCGGCCGCGCTGGGCATCGAGGACGGCCGGGAAGTGACGGTCGAAACGGACCATGGCCGCATCACGGCGCGGGCCTGGCTGCACGCGGGCATCCGCATGGACACGGTGTTCATCCCCATCGGCTGGGACAAGGCGCAGCCGTTCCATCCCTGGGCCTCGGTCAATTATCTGACCGACGAGAGCCAGCGCGACCCGTTGTCGGATCACGCCAACCTCAAAGGCTACATGTGCCGGATATCGGCCAAGGCGACGTAGGGCGCATCGGCGACGCGCGAGGGCAACCGCGAGGCGCCGAAGATAAAACCGTTTCCAAAAAATAGAATCTATGTTCTATATAATAGAACAAACGGATCACCAGATCCGACCGACCCGTGAGATCAAGACACGAGGCATGAGGATGACATCGAGTAAGAGCGCGCCGAAGACCGACGGCGGATTGGCCTTCGCGCCGGAACTGGATCAACCCGTCCCTTATATGCGCCGGACGCGGGAATGGTATCTCGCGCTGGGCTATGACAACCCCTATGTCTGGGCCCATTACATCGAGGTGCCGTTCACGCCGCTGGTCAAGCCCCTGGCGCAGTCGAAGGCGACCTTCATCACCACGGCGGCCCCCTATCAGCCGGACAAGGGCCCGCAGGGGCCGGGGGCGCCCTATAATTCCGCCGCCAAGTTCTATCAAGTCTATTCCGGCGACACGGCGGAAGAACACGACCTGCGCATTTCCCATGTCGGCATCGACCGGATTCACACCAGCATGGAAGACGCCCGCGCCTGGTTTCCCCTGACCGCCCTGCGGGACGCCGTGGCGGCCGGGCGGATCGGCGGCCTGACGAAACGCTTCCACGGTGCGCCGACCAACCGCAGTCAGCAGCACACCCTCAATATCGATTGCCCGGAAATCCTCAACCGTTGCCGGGAAGACGGCGCAGACGTGGCGATCCTGGTCCCCAACTGCCCGATCTGCCACCAGACCCTCTGCCTGATCGCCCGCCATCTGGAAGCCAACGGAATCCCCACGGTGGTCATGGGCTGCGCCAAGGACATCGTCGAGTATTGCGGCGTGCCGCGCTTTCTGTTCAGCGACTTTCCCCTGGGCAATGCCGCCGGCCGGCCCCACGATCCGACGTCCCAGGCGGAGACGCTGGAACTGGGGCTGCGCGTGCTGGAAAGCGCCATCGGCCCGCGCACCACGGTGCAATCGCCGCTGCGCTGGTCCGACGACCCGGATTGGAAGGGCGACTACTGCAACATCGCCCGCCGCTCGCCCGAGGAAGTCGCCGCGCTGCGCGCCGAGGCGGAAAACGCCCGCATCGTCGCCAAGGAACTACGCGAAAAGGAATTGAAACGGGCCTCGGCCGGGGGGAAGGCATGACCGCAACGGGCCCCCGCCCCTTCGATGGGATCAAGGTTCTCGACTTCACCCGTTTCTTCGCCGGGCCCTTCGGAACCTATCAGTTCGGGCTGCTGGGCGCCGATGTGGTCAAGATCGAGCCCATCGGCGGCGAGGACAACCGGCGCGCCCAGCTTAGCCAGGAATGGGTCGACCGCAACATGGCGCCGGCCTTCATGTCGATCAACGCGAACAAACGCAGCCTGACCCTCGACCTGAAAAAACCGGAAGCCCAGGAGATCGTCAAACGCCTGGTCCAGGACGCCGACATCGTCTGGGAAAACTTCCGCCCCGGCGTGATGGACCGTTTCGGCCTGGGCTATGAGGCGCTCAAGGCGATCAATCCGAAACTGATCTATTGCGCGGTTTCCGGTTTCGGCCATAGCGGACCGGAAAGCGCCAAGGCGGCGTTCGACGGCAAGATTCAGGCGATGTCCGGCATCATGTCGATCACCGGCGAGGCCGAGGGCGGGCCCATGCGCGCGGGCTTCGCCGCCTGCGACCTGATCGGCGGGATGACCGGCGCCTTCGCCGTTTCCGCGGCTCTGCATCAGCGGACGCAGACCGGCCAAGGCCAGTTCGTCGACGTCTCCATGCTGGATTCGACCCTCAATTTCCTGGCCCAGCACGTGACCGAATACACCGTCGCCGGCTTCGTGCAGCGCCAATACGGCAACCTGTCGGTCACCCGCAAGGTGACCGCCGACCGTTTCCGCTGCGGCAACGGCTACATCATCCTGGCGATCCTGTTGGAAAAGCAGTTCATCAACCTGATGAAGGCGCTGGGCCGGGAGGATGCGCTCGAAGATCCGCGCTTCGCCGATTGGGCGGCGCGGACGGAAAACGCGGGCGCGCTCCGCGACGTGATCGAGGGGGCAATGCGCGAAGGCGATCCCGATACCTGGGAACAGCGTCTGACCCAGGCCGACGTGCCCTGCGCCACGGTGAAGGGCATCGACGAAATCGCCGACCACCCCCAGGTCGCGGAACGCGGCCTCCTGCAAGAAGTGGACTCGCCCTACGGCCCCCTGCGCCTGGTCGGGCCGGGCTTCAAACTAGCCCACGGCACCGGCACCATCGACCGCGCGCCGCCCCATGTCGGCGAACATAGCGACGAAATCCTGGCCGAAGCCGGATTCAGCGCCGAAGACATCGCCGGGTGGCGGGCCGGCGGAGTGGTCGCATGAACAACACCCTGGTCAACGGCATGGCGCTTTTGGAGGTGCTGGCCCATAGCGACCGCGCGCTCGGCGTGTCGGAACTGGCGGCGCGGGTCGACCTGGGCAAGAGCAACGCCCACCGCCTGTTGCAGACCTTGACGGAACTGGGATACGTCCGGCGCGACGCCGCCACCGGCACCTATGCGGCGGCGATCCGCCTGTGGGAGCTGGGCACGGCCATGCTCGGCCATCTCGACCTCCGCCAGCTGGCCCTTCCGGCCATGGAGGCGCTGCTCGCGCGGACGCGGGAAAGCGTCCATCTCTCGGTCCTCGACGGGGACGAGGTGGTCTACCTGCACAAACTGGAAAGTCCCGAGCCGGTGCGCGCCTATTCCGCGATCGGCGGCCGCGCGCCCGCGCGCTGCGTCGCCACGGGCAAGGCCATGTTGGCCGCCTTGAACGAGGCGGCGCTCGGCGCGCTTGCCGAAAACCTGCACGCCCATACACCCAAAAGCATCACCGATGCCACGGCCTTCCTTCAGGAAATGGCGGGCATCCGCACGCGCGGCTACGCCGTCAACGCCGGCGAATGGCAGGAAACGGTTTGCGGCGTGGCCGCCCCGATCCACGATCCGGCCGGCGGCGTGATCGCCGCCATCGGCGTTTCGGGCCCGGCGGAACGCCTGCGCCCCGGCCGCTTCAAGGCCCTGGGCGTCGAGGTCACCGAAGCCGCCGGCGCCGTCGAACGCGCCCTGGCCGGCGGTGCGGCGCCGCTGACGCCTTTCAATCCTTGCGCCGTTGGCGCCGCCACCTCATCTCCTCTCCCGGCCTCCGGCCGACCTCCCCCCCAACAACAGGAAGAAAAAAGAAGGGCATCCGAATGACCGCTCCCATCGATACCATCGCCCCGCTGCGCGATTTCGTCATCGCCATGACGAACCTTGTTTCCAAGACCGACACCGAGGAAACCCTGATCGCCGAAGGCCGCAAGCTGCTGGCCACCCTGGTGTCGCGCGACGACTGGCTGCCCGAGGAATTCACCCAGCCCCATCCCGAATACTATCAACAGTATCTTCTGCACGCCGATCCGCTGGAACGCTTTTCGGTCGTCAGCTTCGTCTGGGGCCCTGGCCAGAAGACGCCCGTCCACGACCATACGGTCTGGGGCCTGATCGGCATGCTGCGGGGGGCGGAAAAGGAAGTCCGCTTCGAACAGGACGCCCAGGGCAAGCTGCACCAAGTCGGGGGCGTGGCGGAACTGAAACCCGGCCAGGTCGAGGCCGTGTCGCCGACCATCGGCGATATCCACGTCGTCGAAAATTCCTTCACCGACAAGCCGTCGATCAGCATCCACGTTTACGGCGCCAACATCGGCGCGGTCTCGCGTCATGTGTTCAAGCCGGAAACGGACGAAGTGAAACCCTTCGTCTCGGGCTATTCCTCGACCCGCGTGCCGAACCTCTGGGACCGTTCGGCGACCGTGCGGGCGACGCTGCCGGCCGCCTGACGAGATCATCGATCCCGGCTCATCCCGCCGCGAAGAACGGCGGCGCGGATGACCTGGATCAATGCGCACCTGTGCTCGATCGTTAAGGTGGCCTCAATGACCACCCTGAACGATGAGGAGCATCATCATGGTTCACCTTCTTGAAAGCGGCGATGCCGCCCGATCCCCGCTTCTTGCGGAAGCGTTGAAAACCCTCGACATCGACGACGCCCGCGTGCCGCAAGACCGCATGCGGCTGGCCAATGCGCGCTGCCGGACCTGCGAAAACGCTGACGCGTGCTTTTCCTGGCTGGCAGGCCTCAACAGCGCCCAGGACTATCACTGGTTCTGCCCGAACGCACAGTTGTTCGACGACCTGGCCAAGGCGGCCTGAGCCTCACAACCTTTCCGACGATGACGCCCCGCGTGACCCGCTCGCCTGAGCGGATCTCGCGGGGGTGGCGTCTGTCCGTGTCCCGCGTCCATAACGGGCGGCACGCGCAGAGGCCCTGCGCCGGAAACGCAGAGATAAATCAATATCTTGGGGAGGGAATGGTGCCCAGGGGCGGATTTGAACCACCGACACCCGCATTTTCAGTGCGATGCTCTACCAACTGAGCTACCTGGGCAAACCGTGCGTCGGCGACGGCCTGAAAGGCCACCGCCCGTTGGCAAGACGTGGCTTATAGAAGAAATCCGAGGCCCTGTCCAGCGCGGGCGCGCGGGGAATTTTCACGCGGATTTTCAAGTGTTTCCGGACGTCTTCCCCACTGCCGGGCGGCCGGACCGCGGGCTTAATCCTCGGTATACTCGCCCTCGGCGTCCGGATCCTCGGGGGATTGGTTGGTCGGGATACGATAGCCCTCGCCGAGCCATTGGCCGAGGTCGATATCGGCGCAGCGCTTGGAGCAGAAGGGCAGATATTCGGTCACCGGCGGCTTCTTGCAGATCGGGCAGGGTTTGCGCTTCAGAGGCACGATCTTGGCGCTCTTGGTCTCGTTCATGGCCCTAGCCCTCCGTGATCTCGAACCGCCCCGGGCCGAGGGCGCCGTCACGTTCCACCCGGATCGCCCCGCCGGTGCGGGTGTTGGCGTCGTCCAGCGCGTCCTTGAGCGGCCCGGCCAGGGCATCGGCCACGTCGGCGGCGCAGGCGATGCGGATCACCGCTCCCCGCACCGCGAGGGCGCGGCGAAGTGCGGCCAGGCCCGCCGCCGTGGGATCCGGCGTCAGGCCGGCCGGGCGGGCCAACAGGCGGGTCAGCGAGGGGCCGCGGCGGCGGCGCGTCAATTCGACCAAGCCCAATCCCGTGTAACCCAGAACATGACATTCGACCGGGTCGCCGGCCAGCGCGCCGCGCAGTTGGGCAAGCACTTCCAGGCGTTCCTTCTTGCCCTTCATGGCCAGGAAATCGATGACGATCTGCCCCGCCAGGTTGCGCAGGCGCAGTTCGCGGGCGATCACGGTCACGGCCTCGCGGTTGGCCTTGGCGGCCAAGCGCTGGGGCGAGCCGGAGCCGAGCGGCCCGCCCTTGGTCTGGCCCGTGTCGACGTCGATGGCCGTGAGCGCCGGGGTTTCGGCGATGATCACGCGCCCGCCCGACGGCAGGGGGACGATGGGCGACAGCACGCCGTCGAGGGCTTCCTCGACGCCGAATTCCTCAAACAGGGGCGTCTTGCCGGCCCAGGCCTCGGCCTTGACGCCGGGGGCCAGATCCCTGACCAGACGCAGGGCCTCGGGATCGTCGGCGACGACGCGGCAGCGCGGCCCGGCCAGGGTCAGGGCGCGCTCGATGGCGTCCGGCGGCGCCAGCAGGGCCTCCGGCGCCTTGACCGTGTCGTCGAAGGCGGCGTCGACATCGTCGCGCAGGGCCAACAGGCGATCCAGGTCGGCGGAGATCTGGGCGATCTCGGCCCCGCCGGCGGCGGGGGTGAAGGTCAGGCCGCAGTCGCCGGGCAGAATTTCCTCAAGCACTTCCAGTTCCTTGCGCTCGGCCGGGGCGAGAAAGCGCGAGAACTTCATGCCCTCGCCGCCCAGGTGCAGGGTCACGAAGCGGCCGGTCAGCGCGAGGCGGCAGGTCAGGCGCGGCCCCTTGCCGTCCATGGCCTCGCGGTCGGCCTGGACCAGAACCTTGTCGCCTTCGCCGAGGACTTCGGTGATGGACTTGATGCGCTGGTCGCCGGACCGCCGCGCGTCGGCGGCGGCGAGGAACCCGGGTTCCGCTCCGTCGATATCGACGAAGGCGGCGTTGAGATCGCGGTTGATGGCCGTCACGCGCCCGGCGAATACCGCCCCCTCGACACTCTCGTCGATGTCCCGTTCGAACAGAACCTGGACCACCGTGCCCTTGGCCAGCAGCGCCACGCGCATCTCGCCCGGCCCGGCATTGATCAGGATCGTGTCGGCGCGCATGGCTATCCTTTCCCCACCGGGGACCACGCCCCGGCGCCGGTCAGCAGCGCCGCCGTGAGGGCGAGCGGCAAGCCGACCACATTGTTGTAATCGCCGTTGATCGCCGAGACGAACAGCGCGGCAAGCCCCTGAATGGCATAGCCGCCGGCCTTGTCCCGCCATTCACCGGAGGCGAGATACATATCCACCTCGGCCCGGCTGAGGCGCTTGAACTGCACCGCCGTCACGGCGTCGCGGACCACGACCCGCCCCCCCGGACAGACCAGGGCGACACCGCCGATGACCCGATGCCGGCGCCCGGACAACAGGTCCAGGCAGCGCCGCGCCTCCGCTTCGTCGGCAGGCTTGGGCAACGACCGGCGGCCGCAGGCGACGACCGTGTCGGCCCCCAGGACGAAGTCATCCGGATGGGTCCGCGCCACGGCGGCGGCCTTTTCCGAGGCCAGACGCCGCGCCATCGCGCGCGGCTGTTCGCCCGGCCGGGGCGTCTCGTCGATATCGGCGGGCACCACGGCGGCGGGCGCGATCCCGACCTGGGACAGCAAATCCAGCCGCCTGGGCGACGCCGAGGCGAGAATCAAGCGGCCAGCCATGGGCATGCCTGCCAAACTTTATTTGAAACGAAAGGTGATCCGGCCCTTGGTCAGATCGTAGGGCGTCATCTCAACATTGACGCGATCGCCGGCAAGCACCCGGATCCGGTGCTTGCGCATTTTGCCCGCGGTATGGGCGAGAATTTCGTGTTCGTTGTCCAGTTTCACCCGGAACATGGCGTTGGGCAGCAGTTCCGTCACCGTGCCCGTAAACTCCAAAACGTCTTCTTTCGCCATTAGCACTCCAATAATTTGGCCAAAACGCCCCAGAACATGACGTCTAGCCGGGTAAAAATCAAGGGATTGCGGGGATTTGCCAATATCGCCGGAATTCGGGCTTCCGATCAGGCGTCGCCGTCGTCGCCGGCCTCGTCGCGGGCGGCGCGGCGCAGACCCTCGACCGCCGTCTGGAACAGCGGGTTATCGACCCCTTCCAGATGGACGATGAAGATCGGCCGGCGGAAAACGGGGGCGTCCTCGACCAGATGCAGCACGCCTTCCTCCAGGCGCGGGCGTACGGCGCGCAGCGGCAGATAGGCCGACCCGCCGGCACGCAGGATATGCTGCTGCGCCAGCGGCCCGTAGCTCACAGCGAGCGCCGGGGCCGCCAGATCAGGGAAGGCCTCCAGATGTTCCATGCGGAATTCGGCACCCCAGTCGACGAACACGTAGCTTGAGTCCCAGGGACCGCGGGTCGTCGGCTCCGTCGATACCAGGACCAGGCTGTCCTGGGCCAGTTTTTCGACCACCAGGCCGGAACGGTGCTGCGGCGTATAGCTGACCGCGAGATCGATGAAGCCCTCGACGACCTGGCTCATCAAGGTGTCGGAGGTGCCGACCTCCGCGCGCAGGGCGACCTCGGGCAAAGCCTCGCGAACCCAGGACATCCAACGCACCATCATGCGTTCCCACAAGGTGAATTCGGCGCCGACGGTCAGAAGCGCGGAATATTCCGTCGGCAGGCCGACGTTGTGGCGCGCCTGTTCCCAGGTCTGCAGCAGTTTTTCCGCGAACGGGCGGAATTGCGCGCCCGCCGCCGTCAACGACGCCCCCGCCTTGGTGCGCACGAACAGCGGTTGCCCCAACAGGTCTTCCAGCAGCTTGACCCGGGTGCTCACGGTCGACTGGGTGACGTAGAGGCGCTCCGACGCCTTGACGAAGTTTCCGACCTCGCAGATGGCGAGAAAGGTACGCGCGAGATTGATGTCCATGGGGCGCTTCCGAATGAAATCCGACGGTGAATTCAGTCTGAATTATACATCGGAATTTTTGATATAAACTATAATTTTATTTCGTTTGAGAAATGTCTGAATTTCTCCGAGAGTTGCCCGGTCCAATCACGGACAACCACCCCTTTTTGGAGGAATACATGAAAGTCCTGCCCTTCATTGGCGCCGCCGCGATCGCGCTTGCTCTTGCGGCACCGGCCAAGGCCGTGGACGTGACCAATGAACAGGAAACCGAAATCCAACTGACGGTTTCCGATTCCGAAGGGTCCGAAATGGTGAACATCGCCGCCGGCGAGACCATCCCGAACCTTTGCGAAAAATGCAAACTCGTGCTGGGTGACGAAGCCGTCAGCGTGCAGGGCGACCAGGTCGCCGTGATCCGCGGCGGCAAGATTTCCATCCGCACCAACTGATCGAGGAATGCGGGAACGGGCCTGTGGTCCGGCCCTGCAGGAACGCGCCTGGGAGGGCGTCATCGGGAACGGGAGCGGTAGACGCACTGACGCACCCCCCGTTCCCGAGCGCCACGCCGCGGCGGAAGCCCTTTCCGGCAGCGTTCCATGGACTTTCCAGCCTGCGCCTAGGCCTACCGAATTCGTTCTACCGCAACCCGTCGGCCAAATCGCCCTCCCACGAATGGCCCCTTCTCAGAAAGGCACACCATGTTGACGCAATCCTCTACCCCCTCTCCGGCCCCTTCCGGCATGCCGCAGGACACCGCCGCCCCCAGTACCAAGTCGTTCTGGCAGCGCGCTGATGACATCACGGGCTTTGCCCTGTTCATGCTCATCGTCGGCGGCGGCGTCATTTTGCCGTTCGCCCTGTATTTCTACGGATTGCTGTTCCGCTAACCCCGGAACACGCGGCAGCCGGTTATCGCCATTCCAGGCGATGGACGACGGCGCGGCAGGTCGTGGGGGTTTCACTGGTCGGCGTCAACAGGTTCAGTTCGACATAGGTCGATTCCGCCAAGCGCTGGCCCAGGGCCACGATCTCCCGCTCCGTGGCTTCCGGCTCGCGTGAGAACATGACGCCCAGGCGGCGCCGGATCCGTTCCTCGTCGGACAGTTTCAGGGAATAGCGAATCGCGCCGACGCCGAACATCTCGCGGATCGCGACCCCGCGCCGCGCCCAGCAGAACCCTTCATTGGCCTTTTCCGGCGCGACGGTGACATCGAACCGGACATTGAGGCGGCGCAGGGCGTTGTCGAAGGTGACCCGATACTGGGCCGGCGGCCCGACCGCCGTCGTCAGGCGGCCCGCCGCCGCCTGCGCCCCGGCCCGCACGCGCTTGATTCCCGCATCCATCAACGTCACCGGCTGTGCGGCCAGGCCGTCGAACAGGTCCCCGGTCTGCGCCAAAGCCGCAATGGGCGCCCCTCCGATGGCGACGGCCAGGGAAGCGCCCGCCGCGAGCACGGTTTTGGGCCGAAAGGTCCGGTATGAACGCGACATCCAGTCTCCTTACATCGGTTTTCAGGCGCCGGTCCGCCCTGTTCCGACCATTCTACCGAAGCAACCCGCCAGGGCGAGCCCGGAGTCCATATTTTTCTACCCCCGTGACAGCCGTCACATTCCCCTGCGGCAGCGATGCGTATAACCCGACCACTTTTTTGCATGCTGGTTCATGGAGCGGCGCGGTAGGTAACGACGCGCGCGGGCATGGACCTGCGTGTTTTTTTAGGTTCCTTGGGGGAATCATGGCTTCCACGCCCGAGCCGGCATACCGCTTTTTTCAGCGCGAGGTCGCCATTGAGGACCTGCGGAACCCCCTGTTCGCGGATGTCCTCGCCGTATGGAACACGCTGCGCGGCGACGCCATGGCACCGCCCTGGCGGGTGACCGACATGTTGCGCTACCCGCACGCGGCCATCCCGTTCATCAGCGTCGTCGACCTGACCGAGGACGGGGAATTCCGCTACCGCTACTGGGGAACCGGCCATGTCGATGTGAAGGGGTACGACTATACCGGCCGTTCGCCCCGTGACCACGCGCCGGCGGATTACGGACGCATGATCAACGACGAATACCGGGCCGTCACCGACGCCGCCAAACCCGTGGCCTTCATCCACGACATCCGCCCGGGCTTCGCCCAGGTTTCCAAATTTCAGGAAACATTGCGCCTGCCGCTTGCCAACGACGGCAAGACTGTTTCCGGCGTCATTTCCTTCGCCGACTGGCGCTCCAACGCCGGGCATTGGACGGAAATGTTCGACACCCTGTCCGACCCGGCGGCGGGCCTCGGAGCCGTCTGAAACCCGCCCTTCCCGGCCTGATCGCTTACGTATCGACGACCGTATGCACGGGAAACCGCGCCTTGATGCGCTCCATCAGCTGGTCGCGCACCATGCGGTAGGCCCCCAGCTTTTCCTCGCGGTTATCCGTCTCGATGATCGACGGATCGAAGGTGTTCCAGAATTCGACGTCGCAGGCCATGATCCGGGTCAGTTCCATGGCCTTGTGCTGGGCTTCCGGCGACAAGGTAATGACCAGATCGAAGAAATCGTCCTCCAGATCGTCGAAGGTCTTCGACTTGTGCTTCGACATGTCGATGCCGATCTCGTCCATCACGGCGATGGTGAAGCCGTCGATCTGCCCTTCGCGCGCACCCGCGCTGTCGACATAGATGCGATGGCCATGGAGAAATTTCAGGATGCCCTCCGCCATGGGAGAGCGGATGGAATTCATGGTGCAGGAGAACAGGACCGCAGAAGGAAGGTCAGCCAAATTCGCCGTCCCCCCTAAGCCTTGATATGCAGCACGCAGACCAGCGTGAACAGCCGCCGGGCCGTGCGCAGGTTCATTTCGACCCGGTCCTCGAGTCGCGTGCGGAGAATTTCGGCCCCTTCGTTGTGCAGACCGCGGCGGCCCATGTCGATGGCCTCGATCTGGCTGGGCGACATGGTCTTGATCGCCTTGAAATAGCTGTCGCAGATCATGAAATAGTCGCGCACGATGCGCTTCATGACGCTGATCGGCAGGGTGATCTTGACCAGGTGGCCGCCGCCTTCGTCGTCCACGTCGAACACCAGGCGGTTGTCCTGGATCGACAGGCGCAGGGCATAGGGGCCGTCGTGGTCGATCTCAAGCGGCCGGAAGCTGTTGTCCTCCAGCAGGTCGTAGATCGCCACTTTCCGTTCATGGTCGACCTGGGGGCTGCGGCTGACGACGCTTTTTTCATCCAGGTCGATTTGGACAATACGGTGCGTGTCGCCGCTCATCCCGCCGCTCCCGTCCTAATCCCCCGCCGGCGCGTTCAGGCGGATGGAAATGGAAAGCGCGTGGGCGTCCAGGCCTTCGGCCCGGGCCAGGGTCACGGCTTCGGGACCGATGGCGCGCAGGCCCTCGGCGTCGCATTCGATGAGGGACGAGCGCTTCATGAAATCAAGCACGCCCAGGCCCGACGAAAAACGCGCGCTGCGCGCCGTCGGCAGCACGTGGTTGGGTCCGGCGATATAGTCGCCGATGGCTTCCGGCACGTAGCGGCCCATGAAGATGGCGCCCGCGTTGCGCACCTTGCGGCCCAGGGCGTCGGCGTTGTCGGTGGCTATTTCCAGATGTTCCGGCGCGATGCGATCGACCAGGGGGATGGCGTCGGCCAGATCCGGAACGGTGATGACCGCGCCGTAGGTCGCCCAGCTTTCACCCGCCGTGCCCGTGCGCGGCAGGGTCTTCAGGTGCCCTTCGACGGCACGTTCGACGGCATCGGCGAAGGATGCGTCATCGGTGATCAGGATGGCCTGGGCGGCGGTGTCGTGTTCGGCCTGGCTCAACAGATCGGCGGCGATCCAGGCGGGATCGTTGGCGCCGTCGGCCAGCACCAGAATTTCCGACGGCCCCGCGATCATGTCGATGCCGACGGTGCCGAACACCAGACGCTTGGCGGCCGCCACGTATGCGTTGCCGGGGCCGACGATCTTGTCGACCGGGCGGATCGTCTCGGTGCCGTAGGCCAGCGCGCCGACCGCCTGGGCCCCGCCGATGCGGTAGATTTCATCGACGCCGGCGATCGCCGCCGCCGCCAGGACCAGGGGGTTGAGCACTCCGTCCGGGGTCGGCACGACCATGACCAGACGGTCCACCCCCGCGACCTTGGCCGGGATCGCGTTCATCAGCACGGACGACGGATAGGCCGCCGTGCCGCCGGGCACGTAGAGGCCCGCCGCCTCCACCGCCTGCCAGCGGTAGCCCAGACGCAGGCCCGCCGCATCGGTGAAATCCAGGTCTTCCGGCAACTGCTTTTCATGGAACGCGCGGATGCGTCCGGCCGCCGTGGCCAGGGCCGACAGCGTTTCCGGGGTGCATTGGCCGCGCGCGGCGTCCACCTCGTCCGGCGTGATCGCCATGGCGTCAGCCGTCAAATCGAACCTGTCGAACCGTTTGGTATATTCCAGAACCGCCGCATCGCCGCGTGCGCGCACATCGGCCAGGATGGCCGCGACGACGTCGTTCACATCGGCTTCGCTCTCGCGCTTGGCGCCCAGAAGGTCCTTGAACGCGTCTTCGAAGCCGGGATCGCGGGAATCAAGCCGCAAGGGCATCGACGGCCTCCTTGAACTTGGTCACCCAGCCGCCGATTTCCCTGGGCCGGGTCTTCCAGGCGGCGCGGTTGACGGCCAGGCGCGAGGTGATCTCGGCAATGGTTTCGACCTCGACCAGGCCGTTGGCCTTCAGCGTCGCCCCCGTCGACACCAGATCGACGATGCGCCGGCACAGGCCCAGGGTCGGGGCCAGTTCCATGGCGCCGTTCAGTTTGATGCATTCGGCATGGACACCGCGCCGGGCGAAGTGGCGGCGCGTCAGACCGGGATATTTGGTGGCGACGCGGATCGACGACCATTGCCGGGGGTCGTCGCTTTTGACCATTTCCGCCGGCTCGGCCACGGCCAGACGACAATGCCCGATGCCCAGGTCCACGGGCGCGTAGATTTCCGAATAGTCGAATTCCATCAGCACGTCGTTGCCGGCCACCCCCAGGTGGGCCGCGCCGAAGGCGACGAAGGTCGCGACATCGAACGAACGCACGCGGATGATGTCCAATTCCGGGACATTGGTGGTGAAACGGAGCTGGCGGCTTTTGCTGTCGTCGAAGGCGGCCTCCGGCTCGATCCCCGCATGGCGGACCAGCGGCATCACTTCTTCGAGGATGCGGCCTTTGGGCAGGGCCAGGACGAGCTTTTCATTGGCGTTCATGATCGTTTTCCGTCGCGGTCAATCGGGTGCTTGCGGCGCATACATAATGCCATTCGCGCCAGGATACCAGGAAACAAACCCCGGAAAATCCCCGGTTCTCGCTCCTTCGAACGTGCCGGGGCGGGCGTTCGCCCCCTGTCGCCACCGCCCCGGAAAGCGTCGTTCCCCGCGGGAACACAGGCATGGTAGATTACCGGCATGTCCAGGTCATCGACATTCCGGGCCACCCAGGATTGCCTGGTGGCGGGCCTTTGCTTCGCGGCGGTTCTTTTATGGCTGTCGGCGGTTGCAAATGCCGCGCCTTGGGGCGGCGGGATCATCCAGACCAGCGCCCCGCTGTCCCTGCCGGGCTCCCCAGACCTGAATATCAGAGAAAAACGCGAAGCCCTGCTTCGCCGTGCGCCAGGCAATGGCGCCACGGCCGCCCACCCCCTGCAATCACTGACCGACCTGGATGACCCCCAGGCGCTTCCGGCCACAGCCTCGGCCATCGCGCGGGCGGACAGCCGCGATCCTGTCGTGGCGGCGACCCGCCGACAAACATGCCGACGTTCGCCGGCAGACGGATTCCAGTCCCGCGCGCCGCCGCCGGGCGTCTGACCTTGCTGCGGTGAACGCCGCATAACACCCCCCTACAACCGGCGGCCGCCTAGGCCGCCCCCAGCATGACGAGAACCGACCGTGTCATGGGTCCTCGCCTGCGGCGATGACTTGGCTCAATCGTCCGGACAGTCCCCCGGCGCTCGGTCGCGACGCCGCGTCCAGGCAGCGGCCGGTCCGGTCATCGTCATGCATTCACGATAGACGAGAGAAATATCATGTCCCCCATCTTCTCATTCGCACTGGAAACGATTGCCATGATCGCATCGTTGACCCTGGTTCAGGCCGCCGTCCTTATGATGCGGCACGCCAACCGCGCCGCTTGGTTGAAGCGCGATGCCATCGACACCTTGCTGGCCATCGCCGTCGGGGCAACCATTCTTGTCGCCATCGGCTTGGAGGCCGACAGCCTGATACGGATCGGCTTGCACAACGAGTTGGCGGTCTTGGCCGCGCCGGTCATTTGCGCGGCAGCAGCCAAGATCATCTGGCACGGCTTCAATTGCCGCGCGCGCCGGGCAATGGCCGAAGCAGGCATGTCGCCTTTCGGTCGCCTGACCGACACCACCCGGCAACTATCGGAACAGGCGCGAGGGCCGAAAGCAGGGTGACGCCACGCCAACGGCGTCACCTTTTTAGGGGCCTTTCGCTTGACCAGGCGCCGGCCCGCGGCGCCGAGGTATCTACAGGCGGCCGCCACGGTCCGGTTTCCTGTGATGGGTATCACTTACAGATGGCCCGCCCCCGCCCACTCTAGCAGTGGGGAAACGGTCCCCGCGCCCGGCGCGAGGACCCTGAGGACATGGATGGAAAGCAATGCGAACGCCCATCCGCCGCCGCGTGGGGAACGCGGTACTGATTGGCTGTGCGGCCGCCGTCTTGGCAGGTGCGACGATCCATTTCGACCTGTTCGGCGGCATTGACGCCTTCGTGCATCGGTTCTCTGAATGGAACCCGGGCAACATCCTGGCCGCCTTCGTGATCTGCGCCCTTGTCGGCATGGGATATGCCCTGTGGATATTGCAGACGGTCCTGCGCAGCCAGCGCACGGTCACCCGGCGGGTTTTGCGCGCCCATGCACACGCCATGGAGATCGCCCGCGACGAAGCCGCCCTGGCGCGGGAGAACGCCGAACTGGCGAACGACGCCAAGACCGAGCTGTACCAGCGGACCATTCAGGACCTGACGGAAACCGCCGGCAACATGCGGGACAAGCTGGGCATCCTGCGCTCGCAGATCGCCAACCTGAACGACAATGAGGCGCGGCTTCTGATCGACGACGCGGTCCGCAGCGTGAACGGTGTCTATACCCTGATCGCGGATCTGGAGCGGGCCAACGCCATGCAGCGCAACGCGCTGATCACCAATTGGGAGCCCATCAACCTGATCGACATGCTGGAAACGGTGATCGAGAGCATCGCCCCCTTGGGCACCGCGCGCGGCATCCGCATCCACTTCGCCCCCGGCATGGTCGCCCGGCGCATCGTCAAGGGGCAGTCCGACCGGCTGATCAAGGCCCTGGTCGAGGTTCTGCTGAACGCCGTCTCGCGCAGCCCCAAGGGCGGGCGCATTCTGGTCGAGGTCATGGGTGATCGCCTGAGCCTGATCGTGCGCATCACCGACGCCGGGCCGCATATCTCGTCGCGCATCGGCAAGCGGCTGTTCGACGCCTACGGCATCGACCCCTCGGCCATCGATCCGGGCCGCGAGGGCGCCGCCATCACCTTGCAGGCGGCGCAATCGATCCTGGAACGCCACAAGGGCAAGATCAGCTTTGAAAACCTGCCGCGCGCGGGCGTTGCCTTCCTGATCACCATTCCGGTGTACGAACTGGCGGCGGCGCGCACGGCGGCCGGCACCTGGGTGTTGCAGGATCTGTCGCCCAACGACCACTGAGCACTAACTTCGGCCGCCCAGCTTAATCGCCCTACAGCTTGCCCGTCATCTGCTCGGCGCCGTGGTACAGCACCTGGCGCACGGCCTCGGCCGCGCGGGCGTGGTAGGCGACGGTTTCGGGAGCCATGTCGGCGGTCACCCGGGGGGTGTGCTCGAAATGATTGAAGCGGTCCCGGCCGCGCACCAGGGCGGCTGAATCCCACTGACCGACGCTCTGCATGGCCTTGGCCGGCATGTAATGGAACGAAATGCCGATCCGCCGGTCCCCGGACAGATTCGGGCCGGAGGCATGGGCCAGGCGGATGTTGTGCAGGGACATCTGTCCGGGCCGGAGCGGCATGGCCACCGCCTTGCTTTCGTCGATGCCCTGGGTGATCTCCTGGCCACGAGTCAGCATGTTGTTCTCGTGATAAAGGTCTTCGTGCTTGAGCGGCGGGCCCAGATGAGTGCCGGGCAGGACGCGCATGCAGCCGGCCTGTTCGCTCGCTTCCGACAGCGCCAGCCAGGCCGTCACCACCTCGCCGCCGGCAAGCCCCCAGTAGTTGGAATCCTGATGCCAGGAAACGTACTGACCGGAGCCAGCCTCCTTGGTCCAGCTGAGGGTGTTCCAGCACAGGATGTCGGGCCCCAGGATGTCCTCCATCATGTCGACGATGCGGGCGTCATGGACCAGATCGTCCAGCCATTTGAACAGAAGGTGTGTCTTGTTGCGCTGCAGGCCGTTGAGGGGCGCACCCTGGGACGCCTCGAAGGCCTCGATCTTCGCGCGCAGGTCATGCGCTTCCGCCGCCGACAGCACGTCGACCGGGGTGTAATAACCATCTTCCTGGAATTGCTTCAGAGCCTCTGGGCTCAGGGCCTTCATCATGGTGCTATCCTCCCGGTTTTCAGGGAAGGATACTAAAAGCCTTAGACCCCCGCCACCCGGGCGATATCGGCGCCGCAGGCGGCCAGTTTTTCCTCCAGCCGCTCATAGCCGCGATCCAGGTGATAGACCCTGTTGACCTGCGTTTCGCCCTCCGCCGCAAGGCCGGCCAGGACCAACGACACCGACGCCCGCAGGTCCGTCGCCATGACGGGTGCTCCCGACAGTTTCTTGACCCCGCGCACGATGGCCGACGCCCCGTGCACGTTGATGTCGGCGCCCATGCGGCACAGTTCGGGGACGTGCATGAAGCGGTTTTCGAAAATGGTTTCCGTTATCATGGCGGCGCCTGTGGCCACGGTCATCATGGCCATGATCTGGGCCTGCATGTCGGTCGGGAACCCGGGATAGGGCTCGGTCATGCTGTCGACGCCGCGCAGTTCGCAATTGGCGCGGTTGACCTTGAGCCCGTCCTTGGTTTCCGTGACCTCGACCCCGGCGCGCTCGAGAAGGTCTATGACGCTTTCGATCAGGTCGGCGCGGGTGTTCGTCAGGGTCAACTCGCCCCCGGTGATGGCGGCGGCGGCGGCATAGGTGCCGGTTTCGATGCGGTCGGGCAGAACCCGGTGGCGGGCGCCGGACAACTGATCCACGCCCGTGATCCGCAGGGTGTCCGTGCCGATTCCGGTGATCTTCGCACCCATTTCCGTCAGGCAGTTGGCCAGGTCCGTGATCTCGGGCTCGCGCGCCGCGTTGGCGATCACCGTGTCGCCTTTTGCCAGGGTCGCCGCCATCAGGGCGTTTTCCGTGCCGCCGACGGTGACCTTGGGAAACAGGATATGCCCGCCGGTCAAACCGTTCGGCGCGGTCGCCTGAATATAGCCTTCCTTCAGTTCGATCTCCGCGCCCAAGGCCTCCAACGCCTTGAGGTGCAGGTCCACGGGCCGGGTGCCGATGGCGCAGCCGCCCGGCATGGACACGCGGGCGGTGCCGGCGCGGGCCAGCAACGGACCCATGACGACGACCGAGGCCCGCATCTTGCGGACCAGGTCATAGGGAGCTTCCGTCGCGGTGATCTTGCGCGCCTGGAGGCGCACCACGGGTTCGTTGCCGTTGTCGTCGACCGTGCGCGTCAATTCGACGCCCAGTTCACCCAGCAGGCTGCCCATGGTCGCCAAATCGGCGAGGGTCGGCATGTTGGTGAACTCGACCGGGTCCTCGGTCAACAGAGAGACGGCCATCAAGGGCAGGGCCGCGTTCTTTGCCCCCCCGATGGCGATGGTGCCGTTCAAGGGGCGGCCGCCCCGGATGCGAATACTGTCCATGACCGTTGATTAACAGAAGGAATGGGGCCCTGTCATGGCGGGATTGGGATTATTTCGCGGCCCCGCCGGCGACGGCGGTCATGCCCCCTTGCCGCCCGCCGGATCGGTGTCCCGTTTGCGTTGCTGCGCCTTGCGTTTGGCCAGATTGGCGCGCAGCTGCTCGGCCTGACGCGCCTTGCGCGCCGCTTCCGCCGCCGCCCCGGCGCCGCTTTGGCCCGGGCGTTTCCTACCGCCGTCCGACATGATGATGCAATCTCCGATTCGCGAGATTGGCCTGCCCTTGCCGGAAAGGTCAAGCATCGGCTCCGGCCATCCCAGCAAGCCGGTCAAAGGCTTGGTTCAGCGCCGTCTCAGCCGCTTTGACGGATGCCATTTCGCTGGCCAAACCCTCCCGATCAAGATTGGCCGCCTTTTCCAGTTTCTCCAACAACCCAGCCATGTCATGGGCCGACGGCCCCCCCGAGTTCCGCCGCGCCTGGACCGCCTGATGCGGATCGCTGACCATTGCGACGGATCTTTCCGAAAGAGAAACCGTCTGCCCAAAGCCGGTCTGGGCAACCTCTGCGATGAATTCGGCGCTGATCTGGTCTGCCGTCATCCCGTTCTTGGCCGCCGCCCGAACGACTGCGCCCACAAGGTGATGGGCATCACGGAACGACAGGCCCGACTCCCGCACCAGAAGGTCGGCCAGATCCGTCGCGGTCGAGAAATTCACCCGCGCAAGGTCGCTCATGCGCTCTGGCCGCGGCCGCGCCTTCGATACCACCACCCGGGCGACAGCCGCCCCCCGGGACGCGGCGTCCAAGGCATCCCATGTCCAGCGGAACGGATCGCAACAAGAATCAAAACCGAACGAGTAGTGTGTCGCCTTCAATCCCGTCATGGCCGTTACGTGGGCGCCCAGGACCTGGGATGAACTGGCCCGCAGGACTTCCAGGGCCGACATGTTCTTTTTCTGAGGCATCATGCTGGACGTCTGCGCGACGCTGTCGGGCAGTTCCAGGGTTCCGAACTCGTAGGTCGTCATGACGAAAAAGTCCTGCGCCATGCGTCCCCACGACGTCGCGGCAAGCGTCGCCGCAGACAGCAATTCCACCAAGAAATCACGCGCCGCGATGCAGTCCTGCGCATGCAGTCCCACGCCGTCGAACCCGAGCCACCGGGCGGTCGCCTGCCGGTCGATGGCGAACGACGTCCCCGCCATGGCGCCGGCCCCCAAGGGCGAAACATTGATCCGCTGCCGGCATTGGGCCAGTCGCGCGAAATCTCTTTCCAACGCCTCGGCGATGCCCGCCAGATAGTATCCGTAGGTGATCGGCTGGGCCGGCTGCAGGTGCGTGTACCCCGGCATCAGAACGTCAGCATGTTCCCGTGCCTTCTCGATGAGCACGTCTCTCAGGGCCAACACCGCGCCGGACAGACCGAACGCGGCCTGCCGCGCACGCAACCGGTCCATGGTCGCGTAAAGGTCGTTGCGGCTTCGCGCAATATGGACGCGGCCGCCGATATCCGGGCCGGCACGGCGGATCAATGCCCCCTCATAATTGAAGTACGGGTCCTCCAAGGACGGATCGAGATCGAATGCCTGCTCTCCATCCCGCTCCATATCCAGGATTGCCGCGCCGAGAGCCGTCGCCTGCTGCGGTGTCAGGATTTCCTTTTCGGCCAGCATCAGGACATGGGCCTTGTTGATCTGCGTAATCAAAGGAAACACCTCGGGGAATTCGCGCGTTAGATTCGGCGCGATCATTTCCTGTCGAATAACGGGGTCGAGCCCCTCTTCAAACATCCCGCTGACTTTTGAATTCACGGCAATCCCCTGCAAAAACCTGTTTCGTTTCGCGAGGCATGCTGATCCAGCATTGGCCCGGTTAAAAGAGCCATTGCGATCATCTGAATGGAGCCATTAACGAAGGGAAAAGCCTGCTGAAACACCGCACAACCAGGGATGAAATATTCCGCGAGTCTGGAGGCACGCAGTGCTTGTCATCATGGAAGCCCTATACTATTGTCCGCCCCTCTTCACCTCCCGGATGCCGCCGTAGCTCAGGGGTAGAGCACTCCCTTGGTAAGGGAGAGGTCCACAGTTCAATTCTGTGCGGCGGCACCATTTCTCAGACTCCCTAAATAATTCCGTTGAGACCGTGTCGGCCCCGTATCGATGGCTGCCACTTTCCCGTTGTGCGATATATTCGATTAAATTAAATTGTTTTCATAAGGTGTAGTTTAGTCCGTATTTCCACATTGCCCCCGTAGGTCACTTTTCAATGATCGGCGGGTGGGGTTATTGAGAACCGTTGTCAGTTGGCGTAAACTTGGCCAATCGTCGGTGGGGAGATCGGCAGCGTTTTAGAATTCAAGGCTTGGCCGGAAGGCCGGAGCCAAAAAAAGGTCCAGGGAGGAATGACCGCCGCGTGGCGGCGGTAAACCTGGAGAGATCGGACTCGCATGAAAGAAGAAGACGTACTTGAAGGCGCCAAGGAAGCGGCACAGTTTCTGAAGGCGCTCGCCAACGAAAACCGTCTGCTCATCCTCTGCATGCTGGGCGACGGCGAAAAATCGGTCACCGAACTGGAACAGGCGCTCGACTTGCGTCAGCCGACCTTGTCACAGCAGTTGGCGCGGCTGCGCGCCGACGACCTTGTGGCGACCCGGCGCGACGGCAAGACCATCTATTACAGCCTGGCCAGCAACGAGGCGGGCAAGACGTTGGAGCTCATGTACGGCCTGTTCTGTTCGGAAGAGGCCATGGAGCGTCGCCGCCTGATCAAGGCCGCCGCCCGCTCCGCCGCCTGACACCCCAGCCTGAATAAGATTGAGGCCCCCGAGCGGCGGACCGCCCGGGGGGTACATGCGGATTACTGGCCGCCGGCGGCCTTCATGAAGGCCAACAGGTCTTCGACATCCTGTTCCTTGCGCAAGCCGGGGAAGGCCATGCGGGTGCGGCCCTTGTCGGCGCCGATCTTATCCTTCACGAAATCCTTGGGGTCGGCGACGAAGGCCTTGAGCACGTCGTCGGTCCATTTCAGGCCCATATCGTTGGCCGCCTGAAACGCCTTGGAATACTTGAAGCCGTCGACGGAGCCTGCCGTGCGCCCCAGAATGCCCTTCAGCGATGGGCCCAGCTTGTTGGCCGCGCTGTCGATGACATGGCAGGCCGCGCACTTGCGGAACACCTTCTTGCCGGCTTCGGGATCGCCCGCCGGCGCGACGGATGCCGCGACCTGCGCCGGTTCCGCCTTCGCCGCAGGTTCGGCCGCGGCCCTGGCCGCCGCCCCACCCTTGTCCGGCGTCACGTCGATGACCTTGGCCCGGCCCAGGACTTTCACCTCGGCCTTGCAATCCTTCATGCAGAGCGCGGCCATCTTGACGGTCTGGGCGTCGGGACGCGGGTCGTCAAAGAAGTTCTTGGCGTTGGGCATCTCGATCTTGCCGATGTTGGAAGCATCGAGCACGAAGGACGAGTCGACCACGTCGTTCATGTTCAGCAGGAATGCGGTCAGGGCATAGACCTCGTCATTGGTCAGGGTCTGCGCCTCGCCGAACGGCATGGCCCGCTTGATATAATCGAAGATGGTCGAGGCATAGGGCCAATAGCTGCCGACGGTCTTTTCCGGGCGGTCGTCCTTCATGGTGCCATGGCCGCCGACCAGCACCGGATAGCGGCCCCGGGCTTCGCCGAAATCGCCGTGACAGGCGGCGCACTTTTGAATGTAGACCTTTTCGCCCTTGGCCGCCGTACCCGAGCCCGGCGGGGCGCCCAGCCCATCGGGCCGCACGTCGATGTCCCAGGCCTGAATCTGTTCCGGCGTCGCCGCCGCGCCCAGTTCGGGAAATTTGCGCCCGTCCGCATCGGCGCTTGCCGCGGACAGAACGACGAGACCGGCCGCCGCGGCCGTGAGTGCCAGGTTACGCCAAGCGGACATTTTCCACCTCCCCGGTCGGATTGATGCGCCAGGTCTGGATGGCGTTGTTGTGATAGATGGAATTGACCCCGCGCACGGCCTGCAAGGCCGCCATTTCGGGTTGCACATAGCCGGTTTCATCGATGGCGCGGCTTTGCAGATAGGCCGGGTTGCCGTCCCACGACCAGCCGTCGAGGTAGAAGCGGGTCAGGCATTTCGGCAGGACCGGATCTTCCAGGCGCGCCTGATGCCAGTTGCGCCCGCCGTCCACGGTGACGTCGACGCGGACGATCTTGCCGCGCCCCGACCAGGCGATCCCCTTGATGACCTGCGGGCCTTTCTGCTTGCACGGCAGTTCGGGACAGGGGCTGGTGATCACCGACTTGGCGTCCATTTCCCAGGTGAAGCGCCGGGCCCGGCCGTCAGGCATAAGGTCGGTGTACTTCGACGTTTCCTCGCGCGCCATCCAGGCGCCGTCACCGACTTCGATGCGGCGCAGCCATTTGACCCACATGTTGCCTTCGAAGCCGGGCACCACCAGACGGATGGGATAACCCTGTTCGGCGCGCAGGCGCTCACCATTCATGGAATAGACGACCATGCAGTCATCCAACGCCTTATCCAGCGGCAGGGAGCGGTTCATGCCCGCCGAATCGCCGCCTTCGACCAACAGCCATTTGGCCTTGGGCTTCACGCCGGCTTCTTCCAGCAGGGTGCGCAGCGGCACGCCCGTGTACTGCACGCAATGAACCATGCCATGGGTGAACTGCACGCCGTTCAGCTGCGCGCCGCGCCATTCCATGCCGCCGTTGGCGGCGCACTCCAGAAAATAAAACCGGCTTTGCGGCGGGAAGCGCTTGAGGTCCTGATAGGTGAACACCAGGGGCCGTTCGACCATGCCGTGAATCATCAGGCGGTAATCGTCGGGAATGACCTCGGCGACGCCGCCGTGGTGGCGCTCGAAACACAGGCCGTTGGGCGTGACCATGCCGTCGAGGGCATAGAGCGGCGTGAAATTGATGGAGCTTTCCGGGGTCGCCGTCAGCCAGTCCACGTAACGGCGGACGACGGTCTTCTCAAACTTGGACGGCATGCCGTAGGGCGCGACGTCGACGCCCGGCCCCAGAACCTTCGACCAGTCGGCCACGTTGGGCGGCAGGTTGGCCGGATCGGCCAGGGCGCGGGCGGGCGTCATCAGGCCCGCGGCGGCGGCCCCGCCGGCGGCCCCAAGCCCGGCCAGCAACGCCTTGCGGCGGCCGGCGTCGGTCGGTTGATCGACGGATGGGGTGAGGATGCTTCCCGGCTTTGCCGGTGGTTTGGTCTTGTTCATTAATGCGCGCTCCAAGAATTATGGGGCGGCCCCGCCCGGATGGCGGCGTCACCTGCTCAATGATGGAATTCACATTATATATTTTATGAATATGTTGTCCAGGGCGGGGCGCTGAAAAACTTTGGAAAAATCACCAATTTTCCGGCGATTTTCCGGCCGATTTCAGGGCATTGATCTTTTCCCGCACGTAGGGCCCGAACTTTCCGTTCAGATAGGCCTGTTCCTGGACGAACTGATACATGGACATGAAGTGGAACGGCTTCATGTAGCCCGGCATGCGGGCGATCTCGGCCTTCTTGCCCGATACCCCCGCCGGCAGCTTGTCCGCCGTGGGGAAAAAGATGGTGGTCGGCGTGAAACGCACCCCCCATTTCTCGGCCAGTTTCTTTTCCGACAGTTCCTCGCCGTCGAAATCCGTCACCATGCGCGAGCCGATGATGTTGATCTGCAAGATGTTGAAGTTGGCGCGCACGAAGTCGGTGATGTCCTGGCGCGCGAAATTGACCTCGTGCATTTCCCGGCAGTAAGGGCAGCCTTCGAGGGAGAAAATGACGGCGAACCGCTTGCCCGCCTGGGCCGCTTCCTCCAGGTCTTCCTTCAAAATCATGAAGGAGTTGAGGAACCAGGGCTCGGTCATCAGGCCATCGGCGCCGATGGTCGCGGCGGCGGCCGGACGCGCGCCGCCAAGGGTCAGGCTGGCCAAAGCCGCGGCGGCAAGCGCGCCCGTGGCCCATCCATTGAAACGTCGCCGGGGTATCACTGTTCGGATGTCCTCTTGTCTCGATGCCAAGGCGGCACCTCACATTCGTTTTGTTGAATGCATATTGACCGCATGGGCCGCGGTCTGGCAAGACGCTATAGGAAGGAAACCATGACCGTGATTTCAAGAATAAGTTTTATCGCCGCGGCGTTCTGTCTGTTGCTGGCCGCGCCCAGGCCGGCCCTGGCGGCGGATGCCGGGGAATTCGATTCCCTGGTCGACGAAGCCCAGGGCGGCTACCGCGCCGCCTTGTTCTATGCCCGCACGGGCAACGCGGCCCTGGCCGGGATCGAACTGCGTCAGGCCCAGGCCGTGTGGGACGAGATTATCGCCAAGTTCGGCGAAACCCCACCCGCCGCCTATGCCAAGGACAGCCAATTCGCGGCCGACCTGAAGGCCATCGTGGGCCGCATCGCGCGCGGCGCCGACCTGCTGGACGAGGAAAAGAGCAAAGCCGCCCGCCAGGAACTGGCCCCCGTGCGCGACCTGATCTACGGGCTCCGCGACCGGGCCGGGCGCAAGGGTTATTCCGAATGCGTCACCGACCTGAACCGGCACATGGCGGTTCTGTTCAAATGGCGCCACGACCGCCCCGACTTCGCCAAGCCCGGCGTCGGCGACGAAGTCATGAAGGCGGCCCTGAAATACCGCGACATCCTGCGCGCCTGCCGCGCCATGGCGCCGGAGGCGAAAAGGAAGGCCGACGACTTCAAGCGCATCTACGACGGGGCCGACGCGTCAATCTCGTCCATGCCGGCGGCGGTCGACCGGAAGGATTCGCTCGGCGTGGTCAACATCCTGCGCGAACTCATGTCCTTCGACCGGATTCTCTATTTCAAGCTGGGATAGACGAGGTCAGCCGACCTTGCCCAGGCTGGGGAAGGTATTCAGCAGCCAGTTGGCGATCTCCGATACGCTGCCCGTCAGGAACAGCACGCCGGTCACGACCAGGAACAGGCCCATGGCCTTTTCCACCAGCCCCATGTGGCGGCGGAACCGTTTCATGAAACCCAGGAACGGGCCGACCGCGAAGGCGGCGGCCAGGAACGGCAGGCCGATCCCCGCCGAGTAGACCCCGAGCAACCCCGCCCCCGACCACGGCCCGTCGCCCGAGGCCGCCATCATCAGGATGGCCGCCAGGACGGGCCCGACGCAGGGCGTCCAGCCGAAGGCAAAGGCAAGGCCGACCAGATAGGCGCCGAGCACGCCCATGGGTTTCTTCGGCCCCTCGAACCGTGCGTCGCGTTGCAGGAAGCCGATGCGGAACACGCCCAGGAACTGCAAGCCCAGCAGAATGATGATGGCGCCCGCGACCTTGGAAAACACCGCGTGGTATTCGGCGATCAGCTGACCGACGGCCGAGGCCGTGGCCCCCATGCCGACGAACACCGTGGAAAACCCGAGCACGAAGGCCAGCGCCGTCCAGCGCACGCGGGCCAGGGCCGCGCGGTCCGCACCCGTCCCCTGCGCCTCCAGGGCCTGGAACGTCGTGCCGGCCAGGAAGCACAGATAAGGCGGCACCAGCGGCAACACGCAAGGCGACAGGAAGCTCAGCAATCCCGCCAGGAAGGCGCCACCGTAGGAAACGTCCATGGCCGTTCTTCAGTCCTTGCTGCTTGTCCGCCGTCCGGTGATCAGGCGCCGACGACCTTGACCGTCTGGTTGTCGGGCACCTTGATGACCTTCTGGTGCTGGATATAGTTCGCGACCAGATCGTAGGCGGGCGGGCCTTCCGTGCCTTCGTTGACCGAGGCCCAGCCGGCGACCACGTATTTCTTCGCCGGGTCGATGGCCGCGCCGGTCTTCAGCGAGGTCATGTTGGAAATGCGCGAGCCGATCTTCTTGTTGATGTCGATGGTGTAGGACATGCCCCCCACCCGCACCATGTCGCCGCCCTGCTGATAATAGGGATCGGCGTTGAACAGGTTGTCGGCCACGTCTTCCAGGATCGTCTTCAGGAACTCGCCGGTCATTTCCGTGCGGTAGACGTTGGGATAGGTGATGGACGTATGGTGGTGCACGTCGTCGACCGTGATCGCCTGCCCCGGCAGCAGCGAGGCGCCCCAGCGGAAGCCGGGCGACAAGGCGATTTCCGCATCCCGTTCGGCCAACAGCGCCTGACAGATGACGTCGTCGAAGGTGCCGTTGAAATTGCCGCGGCGGTACAGCAGGTCTTCCGTATGGCCCAGTTCGCGGCTGATCTCCACCATGTGGGGTTCGCGGATCTTCTGCACCAGGGCGGCCATGTCCTTGTCGGGTTCGATGACGTCGGAGAACACGGGGATCAGGCGGAAATTGTAGGCCGTCACCTTCTTGCCCTCGACCTTGAGGTCCAGGCGCGACAGGAACTTGCCGTGGCTGCCCGAGGCGATCAGCAGGGTGTTGCCGACCTTGACCGGGGCCGGCAGGGCGTCGTGGGTATGGCCGGTCAGGATCACGTCGATGCCGGGCACGCGGGATGCCAGCTTGCGGTCGACGTCGAAGCCGTTGTGCGACAGCAGGACGATCAGGTCCGCGCCCGCCGCCTGGGCGTCGGCGACCCGCTTTTTCATGTTGTCCTCGTTGATGCCGAAGGACCAGTTGGGCATCAGGTAGCGCGGGTTGGCGATCGGCGTATAGGGGAAGGCCTGGCCGATAACGGCGATCTTCACCCCGCCCTTTTCGAAATACTTGATCGCCTCGAACACGTCTTCCTGCCATTCCGTGTCGCGCACGTTGGATGCCAGGAACGGGAAATTCAGACTGTCTTGCAGTTCCTTCACCCGGTCGACGCCGTAGGTGAATTCCCAGTGGGCCGTCATCGCGTCGATGCCCAGCGCGTTCTGCACGTCGACCATGTCGGCGCCGCCGGTCTTCAGCGAGGTATAGGAGCCCTGCCAGGTATCGCCGCCGTCCAGCAGCAGGGTGTTGTCCGGGCGTTCAGCGCGGATCGCCTTGACCAGGGTCGCCATGCGGTCGACGCCACCGACCTTGCCGTAAGACTTGGCCATCGACGTGAAATCCTGATCCGTCAAGGCGTAGGCTTCGGGCGTGCCGGGGCCGATGCCGTACTTATGCAGGAAATCCTTGCCCGTGATGTGCGGCGGCAGGCCACGGACCTCGCCGACGCCCAGATTGACGGTCGGTTCGCGGAAATAGATGGGGACAAGCTGCGCGTGCATGTCGGTGAAGTGCAGCAGGGTGACCTGCCCCAGGCTGTCGAACTGCAACAGGTCCTGCTGCATGACCTTTTGTTTGGCCATGGCCGACCGGAAGTTCAGCGCCGTCGCGGGCAGGGCCGCCGTCGCGGCGGCCAGATGAAAGAATTCACGCCGACTTAACACGTTCGTCTCCACTTACTGCTGTTCAGATGGGGGGTCGAAAAATCGATTAAAGAAAAAAAACGTCCGGAGGATCGGGGGATACCGTTCCTCCGGACGTTGAACTTGCGTGATATCAGTTACGCACGGCGGGCGTTTCAACCGGCAAACCCCGGCCCCGCCACATGACGTAAAGTTCGAGCGCCAGATACTCGTCACTGCCGTAACCGTAGGCCGACGAGCGCACCTGCTTGTTGCAGCCGCGGAAACGGCGGTGAAGGGAGCCGACGCCGTTCCATTTCAGGCGATACACGGGGAAACCGTTGCCCTGCCCTTCGCTGAGGACGTTGGCACGCAGATGCGCGCCCGGGAAGTCCTCGTGGCAATGCTTGCAGGCCATGTCGAGTTGGCCGCGGCGCTCGTTATAGAATGCCTTGCCCTTCTCGAAGTAGGGGGCGGCCTCGCCGTCGACCTTGACGTTGATCGGCATGCCCAGGGACTGATGGCGCACGAACACGGTCATGCCCAGGAGTTCCTTGGATTCGTACTTCCACTCCTTGGCCTTCATGTTGTCCGTGCGGCAGCGGTTGATGCGCTGCTCCAGGTTTTCCAGGTTTTTCTTCTCGGCCACGTACTTCGGATAGCTGACGGCGACACCCTTCATGCTTTCCGGGCCCTTGTGGCAGGACGCGCAGGACTTGCCCGCCTCGCCGTCCACCTTGTTCCACAGCTCCTCGCCGATTTCGGCCCAGAGCATCCCGGGGTTCTGGAAGTTGTCGTCCTGCATGGCGCGCGTTTCCGGCGCCGCGTAGGTGTAACCGGACCGCCGGTCCTCGACCTGATAGGCCCCCCAGTTCTTTTTCTCGTCGGCAACGGCATTCGCCGCCACGCCGGCGGTCAGGGCAAGAGCCAGACCGAAGAGCGCGTATTTGCTTAGATTGATTCCCATTACTCGGATCCCTTTCTCCGCGCTCCTGACATTGTTGTTATTGATGCGTCAGGAGACCGTGATCTTTGCCTTCTTCGTGTATTCGGCGCCGCCGTCTTCAATCCATTTGAATTCGAACTCGCCGCTTTCCTCGGCGCGGAAATGGAACGCCAGGTAGGGGTTGGCCGAAACCGCCGGATGCCAGTCCGAGGCGAACACCGTCGCGCCGTTGAACTTGCATTCGAAGCGGTTGATGATCTTACGTGGAATCTTGTTGCCGTCCTTGCCCTTGCGCTGGCCGGTTTCCATCTTGTGCTCGATCAGAGACTTGATCTCCACGATCTCGCCCTTTTTGGCCGATTTCGGGATTCGCACGCGCGGTTTAACGTCTGACATTTTCTTTCTCCGATGCTCTGATCAGCCGCCGCAGCCGCCGATGGTGACCTTGACCTGCTGCTTGGCCATATAGACCTTGCCGTTGCTCATTTCCGCGACGACGACCACGTTCTGCGTGCCCGCCATGCGCATGCGGGTCGACGCCCGCGCCAGACCGGACTGCGGCGTGAAGTGGAAACTGGCGACTTCCGGAGACGGGTTGCCTTCGGCGAACAGGTGGACGGTCTTCACGTGGTCGTCCTTGGACATCGGGCTTTCGACCTCGAAGGCGACGGGAACGGTGTTGCCGTTCTCGGCGATCTGCGGCAGGTCGAGCTTGATCTTGCCTTCTTCGGGCGTGCCCTTGACCAGTTTCTTGATGGCGGCGTCGACGGCCGCGGCATCGGCGTGCGCGCCCGGCGCCAGAAGTCCCGCGGCCACCAGGGTCAGCGCAAAGGCGGACACGCCCTTGAGAGCCTGACGCCGCGAGAGGGTGAGATGCGTTTCAGTCATTTTTCTTCAGTCCTTGTTACAGAAAACCTAGATATCGGCGCCGCCCGCCATTGGCGGCCTATTCCTTCAAGGTCGCCAGATAGGCCAGCAAATCTTCGACCTGCTGTGCGTCCAGAATCGGCTTGCCGACAAATCCCTTGAGCACCCGGTGAAGCCCTTCCGATTTGTAGAAGGACGGCATGATGGTGTCCGGGTTCAAGGCCTTAGGATCGACCACGCGCAGGCGCAGTTCAGCCACGGAATAGCGTGAGGCGACGCCGTCAAGCGGCGGGCCGACTTCGCCGTGGAACGACTGTTCCTTCATGGCTTCGAGCTTGTGACAGGCCAGACAGTTGCCGAGCTTGCGGTTGGCGAAGACCCCCTTGCCCTTGGCCGCGTCGCCGGGCTGCTTGGTCAGCGGTTCCTTCATTTCGGTCATGGCCGCGACTTCGACCGTGCCCGCGGATACCGGCTGGGCACAGACCGCCGCCAGCGCCAAAACCGCGCAACCGGCCACCGCCGCCACGAATGGTGTCGTATATTTCTTGGACATACCTGTTCCCCAACGTTGTCGCCGGTTCAGGGGGCGGCGCTCTACCGCCCCGATCACGGCTGTTAGCTTTCTACGGGCGTTTCCGCCTTCTTCATGCGGCAATCATATTCATAAAAAAATATATGTATCAAGTTTGAATGCCGCAGAACAGCCATAAAACCTGGAAATCGGACGGGGGTCACGCCCTCTTTCACAAAGCCATGCCATCTGGGCCGGCCTCCCCGGAATTCCTTGAAATTCCGGGTGCGAGCCTCTCAGCCCCAGATGTCGTTGCTGATCGACCGATACCAACCGTCCGCATAAAGCGCTTCCTGCTTGCGGCCGAAATCGGGGACATCCATGGGACTCAGCCCGCCCGAGCCGTCAACCTTGACGATCTTGCCGTCCTTGTAGCCGTAGACCATGGCGACGGAAATGCCGTAGTCCGGCGCGACCAGGCTGTAACAGGTGTTGACGAACTTGGGCGTTCCCGGCCCCCCTCCGCCGACGATCGCGGCGATCGCGGCGGCACAGACCTTGCCTTGGGTCGATGCCGCGAATCCCGATTTGGGCATGGGGGCGGCGATACTGGCATCGCCGATCACGTGAACGCCGGGAACCAACGCGGATTCGAAGGTCCGGTGATCGACCGGGCACCACCCGGTGACGTCGGTCAGCCCCGAATCCTTGGCGATCCGGGCCGCATGCTGCGGCGGGATGAAATTGATGACGTCGCCCTTGTACTCACCGAAGTCCGTGTGCAGCGTCATGTTCGCCGCATCGATCCGCGCCACCACGCCGTCGTTGTCGAGGTTGTGATAGTCGATCATCCCCGGGTAGAGCTTTTCCCAGCCCTGCTTGAACAGGCCCTGCTTGGAGAATTTTTGCTTGGGGTCGAGGACGACGATCTTCGACTTCGGTTTGTGTTGCTTGAAATAATGGGCGACCAGACTGATGCGCTCCCCCGGCCCCGGCGGACAACGGAACGGATCGACCGGCGGCGAGATGATGAACGTGCCGCCGTCCGGCATGGCCTCCAACTGGCGGCGCAGCAGCAGGGTCTGTGGTCCCGCTTTCCACGCATGCGGCAGTTTTTCCGCCAGATCCGGACTGAGCCCCTCGATCGCATCCCAACGAAAGTCGATGCCCGGCGACACGACGCAGCGGTCGAAGTCCAGTTCTCCGCCACTGGCAAGCACCACCTTCTTCCTGGCGCCGTCAACGACCTTGGCCTTGTCGTGGACGACCGTCACGCCGCGCCGCCGCATGGCGTCGAAATTGCGGGTGATGTCGTCCATGTCGCGAAACCCGCCGATCACCGTGTTGGAAAACGGACAGGTCACGAAATGCGACGCCGGTTCGACCAGCGTGACCTCGATGCCCGGATCGAATCGATTCAGGTATTTGGCGGCGGTCGCGCCGCCGAAGCCGCCACCGACGACGACGACCTTGGCGCGCGCGCGGGCGAACACGGCCGGTGCGGCCAGGCTTGCGGCGGCGCCCGCGCCGGCGGCGCCGAGGATGCGGGTGAACGTGCGTCGCGTAATTCGCGTCATGGCGCCCTCCCTACTGCTGGTTCGCGAAGTATTTGGACAGGGCCGTGATCTCGTCCCGCGAAAAACCCTTGGCGATGCGGTTCATCACGGTCCCCTGCTTCGATCCGTTTCGGAACGCGGTCAGCATGGTCGCGATATAATCGGCGGGCTTCCCCTTGATCGACGGCATGGCGCCGGCGCTTTGTCCGTCCGTTCCGTGACAGGAAAAACAGGTATTGGCGAGAATGATGGGCGACGCCATTTCGGCCCGCGCGGCGTCGGCGGCGCCCAGGCCGAGCGCAAGGCCCAGCACTCCCGTAAACAGCTTTTTCGACATCTTAAATCTCCCAAAAAGGAAGCCTTTGGCGGCCCCATGCCCCGATTGTTCGCAGGTTCTTGGACAAAGCATATTCAATAAATGCAATATATCAATGTAGAGTTTCGCCTCTTCAAACCCGTCCTCTCGGGCCCCGCCACGAAGCCCGCTATGGGGCCGCGCAAGGCCGGCGCAGTTTCTTGAGATCGCGTTCAAGCAGGCTCCAGAAGAAATCCTCACCCGGATAGCCGACCAGGCGGCTGACCTCCTGACCGTCCTCGATCAGCACGAAGGTCGGCGTGAAGACGACGCCTTTGATATGGGTCAAATCGTCCGGCCGCGGATCGTGGATATCGACGCGGCGCAGCGGCGCGCATTTGGCTTCGGCCGTGTTCGGATAGACGGGGCCGACCTCTTTGTGGAAGCGTTCGCACCATTCGCAGGTGTCGCTTTCGAACAGCACCAGTTCCGCCGCCGACGCGGCCTGCGGACCGACAAGCAGGGCCGCCCACATCAAGGCCGGCAGAACGCCCCGGAGGATGGCGATGACGGACTGGGCGCGCACGCCGTCGGGTGTGATGCTTTTCATGGGCCGGGATTAGAGCCATGATGCGGGGCCCGGCGTCAAGCCGGGGCGAATTCTGAAAGGACACCCTTCATGACTTCCGGCTGGACCCGGCGCACCGTCCTCGGCCTGATCGCCGCCGCCCCCGCGCTGGCTCTGCCCAGGGTCGCGCGGGCCAAGGGCGGGCGCGTCGTGGTCGTCGGCGGCGGGTTCGGCGGCAGCACGGCCGCCCGCAGGATCAAGCAATTGGCGCCCGGGATCGAGGTCACGCTGATCGCGCGGGACACCACCTTCGTCTGCTGTCCCGGCAGCAACACGGTGATCGGCGGGTTCGGCCGCATCGAGGATCAGAGCGTCGGTTATGGGGCCCTGGCCAGAGACGGCGTTACCGTCGTCACCGGCCGGGCCGACGCCGTGGATACGAATGCGCGGAACCTGCGTCTCGCCGACGGATCGATCCTGCCCTACGACAAACTGGTGCTGTCGCCCGGCATCGGGTTTTTCTGGGACGAGGTCGAGGGCGTTTCCGCCGCCACGGCGGACCGGATTCCCCACGCCTGGCAGGCGGGGGAGCAGACGGTCCTGCTACGCCGCCAGCTTGAGGCCATGCCCGACGGCGGTGTGTTCGCCCTGGTCGCCCCCGTCGGGCCGTTGCGCTGCCCGCCCGCGGTCGGCGAACGGGTCAGCCTGGCCGCCCATTACTTCAAAACCGCCAAACCCAAATCCAAGATCATCGTGTTCGACGCCAAATCCAAGTTCTCCTTGCAGCCTTTGTTCGAGGAGGCCTGGGCGGCGCTCTATCCCGGCATGATCGAATACCGGCTGGCGGAAAGCGACGGCATCGTCCGCGCCATCGATCCGGAAACGCGCGCCGTGTCCACGGACTTCGACGACGTGACCGCCGACGTGGTCAACTTCATCCCCCGCCAGCGCGCCGGCGACATCGCGCTGGCCGCCGGCGCCGCCGACGAGACGGGCTGGTGCCCGGTCGATCCCGCGACCTTCGCCTCGACCCGCGTTCCTCATGTCCATGTCATCGGCGACGCCGCCTTCGCCCCGCCCCTGCCCAAGGCCGCCGCAGCGGCAGTCAGCGTCGCGGAAACCTGCGCCCAGGCCGTCGTCCGCGACCTGACCCAGGCCGACATGCCGGCACCCCATTGGCATGCAGGCTGTTATTCCCTGGCCGCCCCCGGCCATGGGTTCGAGGCCAGCACCAGCTTTCACCTGGCAAACGGGCATGTCGCCATTGACGAAGCGACCATGCAACGCACGCCCGAAGGGGCCACGGCCGAGGATCTGCAAGCCGGGGCCGAGAAGGCGGAGCTTTGGCTGCGCGGCATCATGGGACAGGTTTGGGGCTGATCCCGACCGCGACAAAACACATAAGATTTATTGAATATGTTTGAAAGGTGTGGAATCCTTCCATTGTCGGCGCCCAAAATAGGGTTGCGCCTTAAACTACAAAAACACGGAGGAAATAATGAAGGTATTCACCAGCATGCTGACGGCGCTCGCCGTCTTTGGGGTTGTCCTGGCCGGGGCCATCAAGGCCGATGCCGCCGAATCCTACGGCAAGCAGAAAGTCGTCTATCACATCAACTATGAAGGCGGCGACGCCGACAAGAAATACCGCGGCGCCCTGCGCAACATTCAGAACCACATCAACGCCGTCGGCGCGGAAAACATGGAGATCAAGGTCGTCCTGCACGGTAACGGCCTGGGTCTTCTGAAGGGCGCCATGACCAACGAAAAACTGAAGGGTCAGGTCGTCAGCCTGAAAGCGCAGAACGTGAAATTCAACGTCTGCAACAACACGCTGAAGGGCCGCAAGATCAACTACGAGAAAGACCTTCTCGAGGTCTTCCCGGAAGACATCGTGCCGTCGGGCGTGGCCGAACTCTCCCATCTGCAACAAATGGGTTACACTTATATCAAGCCGTAACCGGCATCGTTTCTGAAGACTCTCCCTCCCCCAAGCCTGAATGGGGGCCGTGGTGAAAGACCGCGGCCCCCTTTTTTAGGCGCCTTGGAAAAGTCAGACTTTGGGGAAAGATCAGATATCGGGTGCCCGCAGCAGCCGCGACAACAGCCGTTCGACCGGCGCATGATCGTCGGTCAGCACGGGCGGGTCGACCGCCGCAAGCCGCCGGTCCAGGTCGGCTTCCGGCCAGCGTGCCCAGGCCCGCGCCAGACCGCGCAGGGAGACGACGCGGGTTTCCGGGGTCGGCCGCGCCGAGGCCAGAACAATGAAGGTGACGCGCCCGGTCTCGTCCATTTCGTCCAGGGTCTTCCAGACCTCGACGGCGGGAAAATCCAGGCGCAAGGTCTTGACCAGGGCGAACAGAAAACGCGGATCGATGCCCAGGTCGACCACGTTGACCGCGTAGAACCCGCCTTCGCTCAGGCGCGCCGCGAGTTCACCATGGAATTCCCGGGTCACCAGATGGGCCGGCACCGCGATGTCGTGAAAGGCGTCGCCGAACACCACGTCGAAACGCTCCGACCGATCCAGCGCCGAAAGCGCCCGCCGCGCGTCCTGATGCAGGATGCGCAGGTTGTCCGCCTTTGGGGCGAGCCACATTTGATCCGCCGCCGCCTGCGTCACCGCCGGGTCCAACTCGGCCACGGTCATCTTCATGTCCGGGTGCAGGCGCGCCCAGGCGCGCGGCAGGGTATAGCCGCCGCCGCCGATGAAATAGGCCCGCGTCGCGCGGTGCCCGGCCAGGCGCAGATCCGCGATCTCGTCCACGAAATGAACATAGGGGCTGTACAGCAGCGTCGGGTCGTCACGGTCGTTGATGGAATGGACCAGATGGTCGAGGACCATGAGGCGGCTGGGCCGCCCGCTCATGGCCGAAAAGTCGTCGAAGCGGATGCAGAAATAGTCGCTTTCCACCTGACAGGGCGAGCGGTAGGCCGCGAGCGTGTTGCCCCAGACCGCGAGCCCGCTCCCCGGCAGCACAAGCAGCGCCAGAACCGCCGCCCAGCGCCGCGACCACAGGCCGAAGGCCGCGGCCAGGGTTGCATACAGCACGGCGACGGCGATTACCGTCCCCGTCGCCCCGACCCAGGAAATGAACAGATATCCGGCGGCCAGGGTGCCGAAGATGCTGCCGCCGGCGCCGGCGGCGAACATGCGGCCCAGCACCCGCCCGGCCTGGTCCGGTTCCGCATCGATGGCCAACTTGGTCGCCAGGGGCGAGACGATGCCGACAAACAGGGACGGCAGCAGGAACAGAACCGCCGTCAGCACGACCACCGCCGTGACGGCGCCCAACCCGCCCGCCAACAGCGGCCCCGAAACGAGACGCAGCAGCGGTAGCGACGCCAGGGTGGTGACTGCGGCGGCGGCCAGGGCCAGGGCCGTGCGGCGCACGCCCTCGGCCCGCCCGACGTCCGGCCCGGCCAGACGCCCGCCCAGCCAATGCCCGATCGAAAGTCCGGCCAGAACGATGGCGATGATCGCGGTCCAGGTGTATAGCGACATCCCCACATAGGGAGCGATCAGGCGCGCGGCCACGATTTCCAGGACCAGGGCCCCGGCGGCGGTCAGGAACACGGCGGCGGTGAAGGCGAAGGCGGTCATGGACGTCCCCTGGGTCGGCCTGCCGAACCTGAAATCCGGCGACCCGCGGTTGTACCATGATGTGCCCAGGGGAAAACCCCGGATTCCCAGGATCGGCATGACCCGGCAATTGTACACAAATTGTGTGAAATATAATTAAATCACATATATTTTTGTGAATATAATTATTGATTCCCCCTTAATCGCTGTTTAAATACAGGGACCGACCGCCCCAAGGACCCGGCGAACGCCCGGGGCCATGCAGGACCGATACGACATGGACACGCTTGAACCCAGGTTTCTTCTTCTCGCCGGCGCGCTTGCGGTCGGCTTCATCTACGGCACCGTGGCGCGCGCCTCCGGGTTCTGCCTGCGCTCGGCCGTGATCGAGGTCATCGACCGACGCCCGGCCCGCCAAGCCGCCGCCTGGGCCATTGCCCTGCCGCTGGCGATTCTGGGCACGCAGGTGCTGGCGCATTTCGGCGTGATCGACCTGAAGGGCAGCATCTATCTCGGCACCTCCGTGACGTGGCTGGCGCTGATCGTCGGCGGCCTCTTGTTCGGGTTCGGCATGGTCATCACACGGGGCTGCGGCGGCCGCCATCTGGTTCTGGCGGCGGGCGGCAACCTGCGGGCCTGGGTCGTCATCACGGTCCTGGGCCTGACCGCCTATGCCACCCTGCGCGGCATCCTGGCCCTGCCGCGCACCTGGATCGAGGGTGCGGGCACGTTCAGCCTGGGCGACACGCCGCAGGCCCTGCCGCTGCTGATCTCAGGCGCGGAGGGTGCCGGCACGACAGCCCTGGTGATCGCCGCCGGCCTGATGGCCGTCGGTCTGCTTGCCGCATTCCGCCTGCGCCATCAGCCGGGCGCCTTTGGCGGGATCGCCGCCGGTCTTGTCGTCGGCCTGCTGATTCCGGCGTCCTGGTACGTCTCGGGCGTGCTCGGCTTCGACGATTTCAATCCGACCCGCCCGGTCAGCCTGACCTTCACCGCCCCCATGGGCGACGCGCTGCAATTCCTCATGACCTATACGGGCACGGCCGCCGATTTCGGCATTACCGCCATCGCGGGCACCCTGGCCGGGGCCTTCGCCTGGGCCGCGGCGACCCGGTCGCTCAAGGCCGAGGGATTCGATTCTCCGGGCCATATGGGCCGCTACGTGCTGGGCGCCGCCATGATGGGTTTCGGCGGCGTGCTCGCGCTGGGCTGCACCATCGGCGCCGGCCTGTCGGGCATGAGCACCCTGTCCCTCGGCAGCCTGATCGCCCTGGCGTCGATCGTCACCGGCGGCGCCGTCGGCCATCATGTGAAGACCCGCATCGTCGGCGGCCGCGCGCCCAAGATCGTCCCCGCCGAATAAGCGCCCTAATCCGCGCCGCCGGATGCCCGTGCCTTCGCCGTCTCCGGCAGCATCAATCCCGAAAGCACGGCGACGACGCCCCCGGTCAACAACAGGCTGAGCCCGCTTCGATAGGCGGCGGCGTCATAGACCCGGGCCCCGTCCACCATGTCGCCGTGCCAATTCAGGTCCAGGGCCCAGCCGACCAGGGGCTGGAACACGGCGATGGCGAACATGATCCCCGTGTTGACGATGCCGAGGGTCACGCTTTCCTGGCCCGCGAACCGTTCGTGGGTGGTGGTGAACACCAGCACCACGGCCCCCGTGGCAAGCCCCTGAAGAAACAGCAGTCCATGCAGCACGGCCGAACCGTGGCCGGGCACCAGGATGAGGGTGGCGAAACAGGCGAGTGACACCAGATTGGCGCAGACGAAGGGCACTTTCCGCCCGCCCAGGCGTTGGCCGATCCAGCCGAGCAGCGGCGAGCCGACAACCCAGCCGACGGCGTTGAGAGACACCGCCACCGCCGCCTGTCCACGGGTCATGCCATGGACCTGAACCAGCCAGGGCACGGCCCACAGGCCGCCGAACGCCAGCATCACCGACATGTTGCCGGCCCCGGCACCAGTCAGGATCCAAAGGTCGCGCTGCGCCAATACCCTGCGAAACCCGACGAGCAGGCCGCCCCGGCCGGGGCTGAGCGGGCGCAACCCCGGTGCCCTTGGCCGGGGCAGGCGCAAGGCCAGAATGGCGCCGATCCCCGCCGCCAGCGCCACCGCACCGGTTACCTGCATGGCGGGCCGCCAACCGGCGGCCTCGACCGCCCAGGCCAGGGGCACCTGGCCGACGACGGCGCCGGCGACCCCCGCGCCCACGGTCAGGCCGCTGAGCAGGGCAAAGCGGCTTGGCGGAAACCATACGGCCGCGAGATTGAGCGCGACGACGAAGGTCGCGCCCCCTCCGATGCCGATCAGCAGCCTTCCGGCGAAGGCGCCCGGCACGGTCTCGGCCTGGGCGAACACGAAACATCCGACGGCGATCAGCAACGCCGACAACACCATGATCCGGCGCGAGCCGTAGGCGTCGACGATCAGCCCCGCAGGCACTTGGAAGACGGCATAGGAATAGAAATAGATCGCCGACAGGTTGCCCAGCAGGGCCCCGCCCACGGCGAATTCCCGCATCAGGGTATCGACCATGACGCCGGGCGCGACCCTTTGGAAATGCACAAAGCTGAACAGGAAGGTGCCCAGGCCCCAGATAAACCAGGGCAAAAGACGGTGCAGCGGATGGGAGGGATCGGAATCCGTCGGGGTCACGGCTGGGGCTCTTGGATTTGCGTGTTGGAATCTGTTAGACCAACTCTACACCGCCAGGACATTCAGGGAGAAACAGGCAAATGAGATACCTGCATACGATGGTGCGGATATCCGATGTGGACGCCAGCTTGCGCTTTTACTGCGACCTTCTGGGCCTCAAGGAAGTGCGCCGCTCGGACCGGCCCGAACACGGTTATATGCTGATTTTCGTCGCGGCCGAGGAAAACCCCGATTCCCAGATCGAGCTGACCTACAACTACGACCCCGAGGAATACACGGGCGGGCGCAATTTCGGCCATCTCGCCTTCAATGTGAAGGACATCTACGCGACCTGCCAACGCCTTCAGGACGGCGGCGTGACCATCAACCGCCCGCCGCGCGACGGCCGCATGGCCTTCGTCCGCTCACCGGACGGCATCTCCATCGAGTTGTTGCAGGAAGGCGAGGCCTTGGCCCCGGCCGAACCCTGGGCGTCGATGGCGAATACGGGAAGCTGGTAGCCGCAAACCCCAAACGGTTGGGGCGACGGGTCAATCCGACGCCAGCATCGGCCCCCGGCCCCGGTCGGTCAGCGACACGGCGCCGCGGCGCTCGGCCAGACGGCCCAGGATTTCCAGACGCTGGTGACGCATCAGCTTGGGCCATTGGGCGATCTCGTCGACCGTCCGCCAGCAGCCTTTGCAGAAGCCCGTGGGCTCGTCCAGCACGCACACGCTGATACAGGGGGAACAGATCAACTGTTCCAATAGGGCTTTATCGATGGGGGCTTCGGGCAAAACGTTGTCTCCTGCGCCTCTTTCTCGCACATCGCCCCCGGGGACCGTCAAGGGCGGCGTCAGGTCCGGCTGCCGCCCCGGGCGACGACGACCCCCGCGACGACCACCGCCGCCCCCAGCCATTGCAGGGGCGCGAGGGGCTCGTTCAGGAAGGCCCAGCCCAGCACGGCGGCGGCCACGACCTCCATGATCAGGCCGACGGCGGCGAAAGCCGTCGGCAGATGGGCCATGGCCAGGGCGACCAACCCCTGGCCCGCGACATGACTGACCAAGGCCAGGGCCACCAACATGGCCCAGCCGAACAGGGTACCGGCAACCATGCGGTCCTCCATCACCAGGGCCAGCGGCAACAACGCCGCCGCCGTGGCCAGGGTCGACCAGAACATCAGGGTGCCGGTGCCGATCCCGGCCCGCTGCCGCAGCCGCCCCACGGTCACCATGTAGCCCGCCAGGAACAGGCCGGTGATCAGGCCGTAGACGTCACCCAGCAGGCGGTCGGGGCGGAACGCGAAACTGTCGCCCATCAACAGCGCCGCCCCCGCCACCGCCAGGGCCGTGCCGCCCAGAAACAAGGGCCGCACCCGTTCACGGAACAGCACGAACAGGATCGCCGTGACATAGACCGGCGACAGGGTCGCCAGCAAGGTCGCGTTGGCGACCGCCGTGTTCATGATCGCGAGATGCCAGAAGAACAGATCACCCGCGAAGAACAGCCCGGCCAGGGCAAGCAGCCCGTGGTCGCGCCGCCCCAGGGCGCGCGGCGGCGCCGTGGCCCCCGCGCGGGTTTCCCAGCCCATCGCCAGCCACAACACCGGCAGGGCCAGGAAGGCCCGGTAGAAGGCCGAGGTGACGGGGCCAAGCTCGTTCAGGCGCACGAACAGGGTCGACGACCCGGCGAACAGGGCGCCCATGACCAGCGCCGCCAGGATCCATCCGGCAGGGGTTCGCAGGGCTTGCCGGGAATCGGTCACGCAGGGTTTTCCTTCGCGGTCGCGGGCGGGATGCCCGCACTATTGCCGCGACGGCACCGTCTGTCCAGGGATGCCGCAGGGGCCGCACAAGGGACTCCCCCCGCCGGGGCAGAACGTTATATTGGGGGGATGGACGCACCCCAACCCATAGACGCGGGTCAACCCCTGCTGGCCGCCGACGAAGCCCCCGCCGCGGAACGGATCAATGCGGGTGCCGAGGGCGCCCTGGTCCTGGCCTGCGATCACGCCAGCCGGCGGGTGCCCCGGGCGCTGGACGATCTGGGCCTTAATCCGGAACATTTCGACCGCCACATCGCCTATGACATCGGCGCCGAAGGCGTGACCCGCCTGCTGGCCGAGACCCTGGACGCGACCGCCGTTCTGGCGGGTTATTCGCGCCTCGTGGTCGATCTCAACCGCCCGCCGGGCCATCCCACCAGCATGCCCGAGGTTTCGGACGAAACCTTGATTCCCGGCAACCAGGCATTGACCCCGGCCCAGATGACGGCCCGTCTGGACGCCCTGTTCGAGCCCTACCACCAGCTGCTTCGCCGCACGATGACCGACGTCTGGCTGCATCGCCGGCCGCCGGTGCTGTTTTCCGTGCACAGCTTTTCACCCCGGTTCGGCGGCAGCCCCCGGCCCTGGGACGTGGGCGTGCTGTGGAACCACGATCAGCGCCTCGCCAGGCCGTTGATCAAGGCCCTGCACGACCGCGGCCTGGATGTCGGCGACAACCTGCCCTATTCGGGCAAGGACGTTGCCTATACCATCGACGCCCATGCCGGGGCCTGCGGCCTCGCCAACTGCGTCCTTGAGATCAACCAGGATCAGGTCGCGGACGACGCGGGCGTCCAGCGTTGGGCCGGCATTCTCACCGACGTCATGACCGAGATCCTCCGCGACGACGGCCTGTTCAAGGTGGAGTACTTCTAAGGTGGCGCACGACGCCCCGCCCTTCACCCTGGGGATCGAGGAGGAATACCTACTCGTCGACACGGAAACGCGAGCGGTCACGGACCACGCCCCCGAAGGCCTGTTCGCGGCCTGCAAAAAACGCCTGAAGGGCCGCGTCGCCCATGAATTCCTGTCCTCGCAGATCGAGGTCAATACCCGCGTCTGCGCCGATATCGCCCAGGCGCGGGCGGAATTGGCCGAACTGCGCACGACCGTCGCCGAGGTCGCGGACGATTTCGGCTTGGCGCCGATCGCGGCCTCGACCCATCCGTTCTCGTTATGGGAATCCCAGCATCATACGGACCGCGCGCGCTACAACCAAATCGCCCACGACATCCAGGCCCCGGCGCAGCGGCTGATGATCTGCGGCATGCATGTCCATGTCGGCCTGGGCGGCGACGACGAACTGCGCATCGACCTTCTGAATCAGATCAGCTATTTCCTGCCGCACTTGCTGGCGCTGTCGACCTCGTCACCGTTCTGGCGGGGGCAGGACACCGGGCTCAAGTCCTACCGGCTCAGCATCTTCAATGAATTGCCGCGCACTGGCCCGCCCAACCAGTTCCAGTCGTTCAGCGAATATCAGCGGCATGTCCAGGTTTTGGTCGATGCCGGCCTGATCGAGGACGCGACCAAGCTGTGGTGGGACGTGCGGCCGAGTGCGCGGTTCCCGACCCTGGAAATGCGCGTCACCGACGTCTGCCCCCTGATGGAGGACGCGTTGGCCATCGCGGCCCTGTTCACCTGCATCCTGCGCATGCTGTACCGCCTGAAGCTGCGGAACCAGCGCTGGCGCATCTATTCGCCCATGCTGCTGGAGGAAAACCGCTGGCGCGCCCAGCGTTACGGGCTGGACGAAGGTCTGGTCGATTTCGGCAAGGGCGAAGTCATTCCCTTCGGCTTGCTGCTCGACGAGATCACGAGCCTGATCGCCGAGGATGCGGAGGCCCTGGGCTGCACCGCCCAGATCGACCATCTGAGAACCATCCAGACGCGCGGCACCGGCGCCCATCGCCAGCTTGCCGCCCATGCCGATGCCCTTGCCGCCGGCGCAACCCCCGATGCGGCCCTGGCCGCCGTGGTCGACCGCCTGATCGCCGAAACCATCAGAATGCCGGAATCCTGACCCATGCTGACGCCACGCCCCGTCGAACAATCCTGCGTCATCCCCTACCGGACGACCGAAACCTGGATCGAATTCGCCCTCATCACATCGCGCAACACGGGGCGCTGGATCGTGCCCAAGGGCACGGTCGAACCGAACATGACCGCCGCCGCATCGGCGGCCAAGGAAGCGCTTGAGGAAGCGGGACTTTTGGGAAAAACCAGCGAGCAGCCCCTGGGCGAATATTTCTATTCCAAGTTCGGGCGTGTCTACCGGGTCGAAATCTTTCCCTTCTACGTCACCGAACAGCTTGATACCTGGGACGAGAAGCACTTCCGCAAGCGTGAATGGGTCGGCGCGGAGGCCGCCCTGTCCCGGATTACGGAAACGGCGGTGCAGGACGCCATCCGCCATCTGGCGGAAACCCGCATTCTGCCCGGCGATCCGCAGTAACGAGCGGCGGACCGGGCGTCAGCCGCCGGCCTGTTGTTTCATTTCTTCGATGGCGGCCTTGCGGGCCTTTTCCTGCTTTTCGATGCCTTCGCGCAGGGCCTTGATCAGTTCCTTGCCGATCTCACCACCGTCGCCCGCGATCTTTTCGCGCAGCACCGCCCGCATGGCATCGACATGGGCCTTGACGATTTCCACCTGAGCATCGTCCTCGCGGCAGCCGTCACGGGTCGAATCGAACAGCATCTTGCCGAAGATCGAAATCAGCGGATAGCCGAAGGTTCCGCCCTGCCCGCGCAGTTCCAGCGCGACCTGGTTGATTTCCACAAACTGCTGCGTCCGCCGGCCCGGCTCCAGCAGCGCCTGGGTGCAAAGGTCCGACAGACGGCCCAGGTAGTCCTGCGCCCATTTGGTGAAGTCGAGGGTCGCGCGCTCCAGCTTCTTTTCCGCCTCTTCGATGAGCGCCGTCGGCATCTCGCCGCGCTCAAGCGGGTTGAGCTTGCCGCCGGCGCATTTCTCCCTCAGATAATTGGTCGGCTTGAACAAAAAGACATCGCTGTCGGTCTTCGGCTTGGTCATTTTTTCCGCCGAATAGACGACCGTGCAGTCCTCTTCGGTCTTTTCCCGACGGTCGTTCTCGGGCGGTTCTTTCTTGCGCCGGCGGTCGGGCCCGAAATAGTTCTGGGTCATCACGAACTGACGCGGGAAGTCGATGACCTCCAGAAGTTTCTTGTAGATGGTTTCGCCGGAAAACGGCTTGGCGAGGAATTCCGTCGCCCCCAAATCGCGGGCCGAGCCCACGTAATCCTGGTCGGCCGCCCCGGACAGCATGATGAAGGGCACCATGCGGTTCGGCGTTTCCTTGGCCGAGCGGCACCAGCGGCACAGCAACAGCCCGTTGATCGGTGCCATCACCAGGTCGGCGATGATCAGATCCGGACCGGGGTTTTTCGCCTGTTTCAGCAGCTTCAGGCTTTCGATCGCTTCCTGACCGTTTTTCAGGAGTGTGATGCGCTCGAAACCGAATTGCCGTAGCACATCCTCCAGCGTGCGCCGGACGAAGGCATTGTCCTCGCACACCATCACGGATACGCGGTCGAATTTATAAACCGCCATTTTTTGGGCCCCTTACTAGGATGTTGCCCCCAATCATACATGCATAAAGGCAAATCTGAACATATCTGGCGTTAAAAAAGCGTCATCCCGTTATCCCCGCTTTTCAACCGCTTGCCCGGACAGAGCCGGGTACTTATGGTGCGCGCACATCCCATGCCCCCAAATCCCAAAGACAGCCCAAGGACACCCAAGCATGAGCGAAAGCGAAATCGGCGGCGCCGCCAGCGAGCGCCTGAAAGCCCTTATCGACCGGATCGAACGTCTGGAAGAGGAAAAGAAAGCCCTCGCGGAAGACATCAAGGAAGTTTATTCCGAAGCCAAGTCCGCCGGGTTCGACGTCAAGGTGATGCGTCAGCTCATCCGTCTGCGCAAAATGGATGAAAGCGACCGCAACGAAATGGAAGAAGTCCTGACCATCTACATGCGCGCCGTGGGCATGTAGGAACCGGGCACGTCAGCCGCCCCGCGTCAGCACCGCCACGCATTCCAGGTGGTGGGAATAGGGGAATTGATCCACGGGCAGGACGGGCCCCGGATCGAACCCGCCGTCCACCAGCACCCGGACATCCCGCGCGAAGGTCTGCGGATTGCAGGACACCATGACCACGCGGCGCACGCCCGGCGCCAGGACGATCTGTTCGACCTGGCGCAGCGCCCCCGCCCGCGGCGGGTCCAGGATCACCGTGTCGATATCCTTCAGTTCACCGGGCAGCAGGGGCCGCGCCGCCAGGTCCCGCGTTTCCGTGGTCACCCGCCCGCCCAGGCCGGATCGGCCCGCCCCGGTGCTGAGGGCGCGCATCAGCGCTGCGTCACCATCGACCGCATGGACCCGGCACATCTTGGCAAGCACGAAGGTGAAGGTGCCGGCGCCGGCATAAAGCTCGGCGATGCGCGTGGCGCCTTCGGCCCCGGCCAAAATCGCATTGCGCAGGATGTCCTCGCCGGCCGTCGTCGGCTGCATGAAGCCACCCGGCGGCAGTTCCACCACGGCGGGGCCGAATTCGGCGGCGACCGGCATGATATGGGCGACCGGCTCGACCACCCCCGCCCCGTCACGCCAGGAAATCCGCGCCGCGTTCGACCGCCGCGCGAAATCCGCCAGGGCCTCACGCGCCGCCAGGTCCGGTTCGCGGTCGCGTTCGACCACCAGGTCGAGCGCCCCGCCGTCGGGGCCTTCCGTGCGGGCGACGGCCAGGCGCGCCCGCTCCCCCGCTTGCAGCATCGCCACCGCCAGATCGCGCAACAGGGGCAACAGAGCGTTGATCTCCGGCAAGAGAAGAGGACAGGCGTCGATATCGACGATTCGGTGGCCACGTCGTTCGGCGAAGCCGAGAATCACCCCCTTGTCCGTGCGTTCCGCCTGGAACGTGACACGCCGGCGGGCATCCCTGGGCACGGCGGCAAGATCCAGCACGTCAAGCATCAGGCCGCGCCGGGACAGGGCCTGAATCAGAATACCGCGTTTCCATTCAATGTAATGGGCATCCGTCAGATGCTGCACGGCGCAGCCGCCGCAGATTTCGAAATGGCGGCAGAACGCCGCGCCCCGAAGCCCCTTGGTGACGAAGGACCGCACGCGGGCTTCGAACCCGTCGCCCCGGGCGGGGCCAATCTCGACGTCGATTTCGTCACCCGGAACGGTGAAGGGAATGAACAGGCGGCGGCCGTCGTCCGTGTCCGCCACCCCGTCGCCCTGCGCCGCCAGGGCGGTCACGGTCACACGGGCCGGTTCCTTGAACTGGACCGTGCGGGCATGGCCGCGGCGGCTGCCGGACCGCCCGCCGCCGGCGCGCCCCCGGCGGGTCCGATGGGCGTCAGATTTTCGCGGCAACGTCGTTCACGAAGGCCTTGAAGATGTCGCGGGCGGCCGCGCTGAATCCCTTGACCAGGGCCGTCAGGCCGTCGTCCTTGGGCGTGAATTCGCGGGTATAGGTCTTGGCGACCAGGACCGTGCCGTCGCTGACCCGGCGCAACACCAGGTTCATTTCAATGACACCCGCGTTCGATCCGCCGATCACCCGTTCCAGTTTCTCGACCCGTCCGGTCACCGCGAAATTCGGCCGGGCGCGCATTTCCGGCGTCACCACCGTGCCGGCGATGCCGGCGGCGCGCAGATAGCTGACCAGTTCAGCCTGCAGCAGAACCCCCGGCGCTTCATTCCAGAAATGATAGTGATAGGCGCGAAGCTGGTGCGGATTGTCGGCATGACGGTAGACGATGGAACGCTGCGTCAATTCACCGGCGGCAAGCAGACGGTCGACCTCCAGCACGCCGGGCATCAGCAGCTTGCCCTTCGTTTCGGGGGGCGCCACCTCAAGCCGGTAAAAGTGGTTTTCCGGCACCGTGGCGTTGCCGCCGCAGGCCGCCAGAACGGCCGCCAGCGCCAACGCGGACAATCGTCGAATCATCGCCGTTCTCATTTCGCCTGCACCTCGTCCGTGACCGGCTTGCTGTTCAACAACAGGCCGGGGCTTTGTCTGATCTGGCGCGAGAATTCCAACATATTGCGCGACATGCCTTCCAGGTTTTCGTTGATGGCGTCAATGCGGCGGGCAACGCTTTCGACCACGTAGCGCGCATCCTTGATCGCGCGCCGCAGGTCGCCGTCGTTCTTGCCGACCATGTCGGTGAGGGTCATCATCAACTTGTCGCCGTTGGCCATGGCGGCGCGGGCGTCCTTGGTCGCGCCGTTCAGGTTGGCGACCGTTTCCTCGACCAGCCTGCGATTTTCGGGGGTCGCCGCGGCCTTCAATTCGCCGCTGAACGACTTCACGTCGGACGCGATCAGTTCCATGTTGTCGATGACCACGGGAATGCGGCGGCTGACGTCGGCGACCAGCAGAGACGCCTCGTTGATCATCTGCTTGAGGTCTCCGGCAAGGGCCTCGCCGTGATTGTCCAACAGCTTGTTGGCGTTGTTCACGGCCCGCTGAACGCTGGCCAGAAGAGGTTCGATGCTGTTGTCGCTGAGCCCGCCCAGCTTTTCCGCCACGCCGGACACGACCGCGAACAGATCGCCGCCCTCGACCGCCATGACTTCCGCGCCCGGGGCCAGGGCATCGGGACTGGCGCCGGCGGAAATGCTCAGCGTCACCGCCGCGAGCAAGCCGGGTGCTGCAATCGCCACTTTGCTGTCCTTGGGAATTTTCCAGCCTTCGTTGATCTCGAAATCGACGCGGAACCGCATGCCGCCCTTGGACGGCTCAGGCGTCACCGTTTCGACCTGGCCGATGGGATAGCCTTCGTAGACGACCTGGGTGCCGAACTTCACGCCGGTGACGTTGGAATAATAGGCGTGGTAGGCGTCCGTCGCCCCCGTGCGTCCCGTCAGTACCGACAGGGCCACGATCAGCCCGGCGATCATGGCCAGAACGAAGGTGCCGACCAGCAGATAGTTTATCTTGTTGCTTCTCACGTCTTCGCTCTCACCGTGTCGGTTTTCAAAGGGGCCGGTAGGCGGGCTGTTCGCCCGTCAGCCGGTTCAGGTAGGCGTCCGCGTCCATGGCGTCGTCCTCGGCCACCCGGTTCAACAGGTTCTGAATGCGTTGCGACGGGTCGGCCCGCAGTTCGTCCGGCGTGCCGATGAACAGGATTTCGCCGCGGTCCAGAATGGTGATGCGGTCGGCGATCTTGAAAGCGCTTTCCAGTTCATGGGTGACCACGACCACGGTCATGCCCAGGGCGTCCCGCAGCAGCAAAATCAGATCGTCCAGCGCCGAGGCGACGACCGGATCCAGGCCCGCCGACGGCTCGTCGCAGAACAGGATCTTGGGGTCCATGACGATGGCGCGGGCAAAGGCCGCGCGCTTAATCATGCCGCCGGACAGTTCCGACGGCATCAGGTTCTCGAACCCGCCCAGGCTGACGACCTCCAGCTTCATGCGGGCCATGATCTCCATGGTCTTGCGGTCGAGGCCGGTATGCTCGAACAACGGCAGCATGACGTTTTCGCCCACGGTCATGGACGAGAACAGGGCCCCGCCCTGGAACGCCACACCCAGCTTCTGGCGCAGTTCGACCAATTCGACCCCCGACAGCTTGTCGATGTCCTGGCCCAGGATGCGCATGGTCCCCGAAGTATGATGCTCCAACGCCATCAGGTGGCGCAAAAGTGTGCTTTTCCCGGACCCGGAGCCGCCCATGATGACCATGATCTCATCGGCATGCACGTCCATGGAGATGCCCTTGAGGATCATGCGGTCGCCGTAATGGGTGACCAGATCGCGGACCTCGATCACATTGCGGGGTTGTGCCTGGGCGTTGTCGTTCATGCCCTCGTCCTTACCGCGTGACCACGAAGGCGAACAGCATGTCCGTGACGATGATCGCCGAAATGGACTGCACCACGGCGCGCGTCGTCGCCTTGCCCACGCCTTCGGCGCCGCCCTGGACCGAGGCCCCGTTGACCACGCCGATCACGGCGATGAGGATCGAGAAGATGACGCTTTTGCCGAGCCCGTGCATGAGGTCGTCGACGCTGAGCAGGTCGATGGTCTGATCCATATAGGCGGCGAGCGAGATGCCGAGGTCCAGGTTGACATAGACGCCGGCGAAGAACAGGCCGACAAAATCGGAAAACAGGGTCAGCGCCGGAACCATGATCAGCATCGCCACCATGGCCGGCACGACCAGGAAGCGCACCGGGTTGATGCCCATGACGTAAAGGGCGTCGACTTCCTGGTTGATCTTCATGGTGCCGATGCGCGCGGCAAGCGCCGAGCCGGACCGCCCGGCGATGACGATGCCGGTGATCAGCGGCGCGAATTCGCGCACCACGGAAAACGAAATGCCGACGGTGACGCGGCTTTCCGCGCCGAAGATGCGTAGCGTATGGATGCCCTGAATGGCCAGCATCATGCCGATGGTCGCGGCCAGAAGCGCGATGATCGGCACCGCCTGGATACCGACGGCCATGCATTGCTCGGCAATGGCGCCCAGGCGCACCGCCTGCTTTTCGCGCCGCCCGAAAATCAGCCAATAGAAGCTTTCCACCACCATCATGGCGCCCAGGCCGATTTCCTCGATCCCGGCGACGGCGGCGCGGCCGACCTTTTCGGTCGTTACGACGATCGGGTTTCGGGTATCGGTTGGGGTCACGCGCGGTTTCTCCGGTCGTCTGGGGCGAGGCAGGGGCTAAACGGCGTCGTCCACACTGGCGTGAATGGCGAACACGGCGTCGAGGCGCGCCAGTTTAAGCACCCGCAAGGCGCCTTCGCTGACCGCCGCCAGGGCCAGGGTTTGGCCGCCCTTCTTGGCGGTCTGCAGGGCTTCGACCAGCGAGGCCACACCCGACGAATCGATATAGCCGACCTTGGCCAGATCGACGACCACGGGCTTGCCTTGGCCGACCGTGGCCAACAGGGCTTCACGCGCCTTCGGCGACGTTTGCAGATCGACGTCGCCTTCGAAGGCGATCACGACGGATCCGCCGACGTCTTTGACTTCGTGCTTCATGTCCAGTCCCCTCAAGATGCGCCGGCTTTTGTCTGAAGCCGCTTTCGCAGTTGTAACAGATTACCCACCCCGGCGGGAGGCGTCACGAACTGAACGTCGTCCATGATCTCGTGGATCAAATGAACGCCGAGCCCACCCGGTTTGATGTCGTCAAGATCGCGGCCCTTAATCTGGCCCGTATCGACGGGGGCCGCGAAATCCTGCAATTCGACCACGAAATCGTCGCCGTCGCGGCGCAGTTCCACGGCGATCTCACCGTCGGCGCGCCCGCCATAGGCATGGCGCACCACGTTCTGGCAGGCCTCGTCCACGGCCAGGATGACCTGTTCGGTCATCTCGTCCTCGCAGATCAGGAAATCCAACGCCGCGCGCACGGCATGGCGGATCACGCGGAGCCGGTCGGCCCGCGCCGGCAGGCGCATGGACATGATCAATTCCGACCCACCGGCCACCCGTTCGGCGGCGGCCAGGGCCGCCGGCCGCTCGGCCGCCGTATCGCTGACGCCCAGCAAGGTGACGTCGTCGCGCATGCCGCCCTCGCCGGGCTGGATAAGCCCGACCACCGCATCCAGCCGTGCCCGCAGCGTCTGGCCCCGGGTTTCCAAAAGAATCCTTTTCACGCCGTCGACGCCCAGTTCCGTGCCGGCGTCGTCGACATAGCCTTCCGTCACGCCGTCGGTGAAAATCCACAGGCTGCCGCCCTTCAGGTCGATCGCCGTTTCCGGGTAGCCATCCTTGGTCGGCGGATCGGCCAGAATGCCGAGCGGCGGGCCCTCGGCCTCAAAAGCCTGAAAATCGCCCTCCGGCGTCAGCAGCAGGGCCGGTTCGTGCCCGGCGTTGGACAGCGTGACCACGCCCGTGCGCGGATCGTAGATGCCGCCGACCATGGTCACGAACATGCCGCGCGCCGCGGTTTCGCAAATCTCGCGATTGACCAGGGCCAGCAGGCGGCCCGGCGACAAAATCGCCTTGCCCAGACAGCGGTAGAGGCTGGCGGTCTTGGCCATCAGCAGGGCCGCGTTGACCCCCTTGCCCGAGACATCGCCCAGGCAGAAGCAGATGCGCCCGTCCTCGAGCGGGAAATGGTCGAAGAAATCGCCGGACACCTCGCGCGCGGGCTGGTTGACGCCGCCGATGGGCGCGTCGTCGCCGGCGGGCCGGGGCAACAGGGAGCTTTGGATTTCGCGGGCCAGTTCCAGTTCGCGCTTGATGCGTTCCTGTTCCAGCAAGGCGTCGGCCTGGCGGGCGTTGAGAATGGCCAGCGCCGCGGACGCCGCCAGGGCTTCCAGAAAATGCAGGTCGTCGGGGCTGAACAGTCCGTCGCCGCCGCGCTTGTTGATCAGTTCGATGGCGCCGATGCGCTCGTCCTTCACGGTCAAGGGCGCGCAGAGAATGGACTTGGTCGTATAGCCGGTTTTTTCGTCGACGCCGCCGAAGAAGTTCGGGTCCTTCGACACGTCGCGGACGATCTCGCCCAGGTTGTTCTGCACCGAGCGCCCGACAATGCCCTTGTCCGCGGCGATCACCAGGCCGGTAATCTCCGTCGCGCCGACGCAGGCGTGGCAGCGCAGGTTTTCCCCCGCGTCATCGAGCAGAAACAAGGCCCCGCCCTCGGCATTGACGGAATCCGTGATATGCCCGACGGCCTTCAGAAGCGCCGCGTCCAGGTCGCGCGAGGCCGCGAAATCCTGCGACATCTCGGCCAGCAGCTCCAGATTGGCCTGGAACCGGCGGGCATCCTCCGCGGCGGCGTCGCGGATGTTCAGGGCTGGCGCATTAGACATGCCGGAACTATGCCCGTATTCAATGACATCGGTAAATAGTCCGGTCGCATTTCAGTCCATTTTTGGCACCGTTGGCATCAGGCCGCACGCACCTGATCCAGGAACTCGGTGACATAACGGCGCAGCCGGTCCCCTTCCCGGTCGAGGGTATCGACGGATTTCAACACTTCGGCGGCGGAGTGCTCCGTTTCGGCGGCCGCCTGGGCGACCTGGGCTGTGTTGTCGCTGGCGCGGCGGGTACCGACGGTGGCTTCGTCCGTGTTCCGCGCGATTTCCTGCGTCGCCGCCGACTGCTGTTCGACCGCCGCGGAAATACCGGCGGCGATTTCGCACATCCGGTCGACGCTTTCCGTGATTTTCGCGATCGCGCGCACCGTGTCGCCGGTTTCGGACTGAATGTTGGCGACCTGGGCGGCGATTTCCTCGGTCGCCTTGGCGGTCTGGTTGGCCAGGTTCTTGACCTCCGACGCGACGACGGCGAAGCCCTTGCCCGCCTCGCCGGCACGGGCCGCCTCGATGGTGGCGTTCAACGCCAACAGGTTGGTCTGCTCCGCGATATCGGTGATCAGCTGGATGACCTCGCCGATCTTCAGCGCCGCGTCGTTCAGGCGCCGGACCCGCTCATCGGTCTTGCGCGCCTGATCGGCCGCGGCCTCGGACACCTGGCTCGACGTCGCCGCCTGTTCGGCGATTTCGGAGATCGACTTGGACAGCTCGTCCGCCGCCGTGGCCACGGTCTGCACGCTTGCCGCCGCCGTTTCCGATGCCTGGGTGACCAGCTTGGTCTGATCGGCGGTCTGCCGGGCGACCCCGGACATATGCTCCGAGGTGGCCCGCATGTCCCTGGTCGCGGTGCTGACGTTGTCGAGCGACCCGGACACATGGGCATCGAATTCCTTGGCCATGCCCTCGATCTTCTGGACCCGGGCCTCGCGGGCCGCGCGTTCCGCCTGCCGCTCCTTGGCCTGCTGTTCGGCCGCGATCAGGCTGTCCTTGAAGACCTGAACCGCCTGCGCCATCTCGCCGATCTCATCGGTGCGGTGGGCGTCCGACACCTCGACATCGGTGTCGTTGCCGGCCAGACGCGACATGATCGCGACATTCCGCCCCAATGGCCGGGTGATCAGACCGACCACCAGGACGCTGATGGCGACCGCGCCGAACAGGGACGACAAAACCACCGCCGTGATCAGCAGACGCCGGGCGGACGCTTCTTCCTCGGCGGTGCGCGCCGCCCGTTCGGCCCGCAACCGTTCGGCGGCGGCGGCGGCGGCGGTCAACTCCGCCTCTCGCTCCTTGAACGCCTTTTCCTGTTCCGCCGTCTTGGTCTCGGTCCTGGCGGCGAAAGACGCGGCCAGGTCGCGGGCTTCGGTTTTCATGGGTGTCAGGCGGTCCTCCAGCACCACTTCCAACAGGCCGAAGCGCTCCTTGGTCGGGCCAATGGCGGCGACGACACGGATCACGCCCTCGGCCGGGTCGATCGCCAGATGCGGGGCCTCTGTGCCGGTGTTTTCGGCGATGACGCTGGCCAGAACATTGGCGCGGTTCGGTGTCAGGCCTTCCTGTTCGACGACCGCGGCCAAGCTTGCCGCATCGTGGGCGGCAAAGAATTTCACCGACTTGGCGCCGGGCATGACCGCGAGATAGACCGAACCGTTGAGCATGAAAAACTCCCGGTCGCCCGGGTCCATGGGGGAAAGAATCGATTCCAACTGGGAAGCGATGATGCGCAACGCGCCCTGATAAAAGCCGCGCAGGTTTTCTTCCTGAACCGCGATGGTCTGCTGCCGCACGCCCAGTTCGCGGGCCGCGGCGGCGGCGATGTCGGCAAGCTGGCGGGCCTGTTCCGACTTCAGCAGGTCGATCTGGGCGGCCTTGAGGGATGTCTCTTCGCGGCTCAGCAAGCCGTCGCCCTCGCCGATGATCGCGCTCAACCGATCAAGGCTGCGCGTACTCATGACGACGGTTACCGTCCCCGCGATGGCGAACAGAAGCACGGTCGCCCCGAAGAATTTCGTGCTCAGTTTCTTAAAATCGATCAGCTTGGTCATTACCCCCCCCCAGTGAATGCAAACGCCGCCCGCACCGCCCCATGCAGCGGCGCGGGTTGCCTTCCTTGGCCCAAACACAATCTATAATATGTGAATGTTTTTGTGGCGCAACGCCGCATTCCCATCCCCCGGCGCCGGCGCCCCGGTCATCGCGGCAATGCGGGCCGCCCCATCCATGAACGACAGATGAAGTTTTGATTTCACGCGCTGATTGCCATGGACATTTCCCGACCTATACCGAAAATTGTCGACAAATCGGGACACATTCAGCCACACCCCGCCCGAACATCATGGGCCGTCAACCAACCGGAAGCGCCATGACCCCCGCCAACCCCACCATCGCTCTCCCCACCGCCGAACCGCGCCGCCCCACCAATGATCCCACTACCCGGTTTCTGACCTGGGCGCGGGACGAGGTCCGGTTCGCCTTTCAACCGATCATCGACCCCTATACGGGGCATCTCTACGGCGTCGAAGCCTTGATGCGTGGGCAGGAGGATTTGGATTTCGCGTCGATCCACGCCTTTTTCGATTTCTCCTTCCGCATGGGCATTCTACAGGAGATCGAAGTCCTGCTGCGCGGGCGCGCCATGAAACAGTTTTCGGCGCTCAACCTGGGACCGTCCGTGCGCCTGTTCCTGAACATCGACAACCGCGTGCTGCTGACCGACGATCACCGTGCCGCCGACACGGTCGAGGCCGCCCGGGCCGCGAATCTGGCGCCGTCACGCGTGACCCTGGAAGTGTCCGAACGCCATCAGGTCGATCGCGACATCTCCAGCACCGAAACCCTGGCGCAAATCTACCGGCGCCGGCAGTTCCGCATCGCCATCGACGATTTCGGCACCGGCTTCGCGGGGTTGAAGCTGCTGTACGACCAGAACCCCGATTACATCAAGATCGACCGTTTCTTCATTTCCGGGATCGAGACCGACCGCATGAAAAAGCTGTTCGTGTCGCAGATCGTCAGCCTGGCCCAGACCCTGGGCATCACGGTGATCGCCGAGGGCGTGGAGACGGAAAAGGAACTGCTGACCTGCAAGGAAATGGGCTGCAACCTGATCCAGGGCTATTTCATCGAACGGCCGCTGGTTTTGGGAACCGACCTGCGGGATGCCTATCCCCGCGTGCGCGACCTGCGCAAGGGTGAAACGGACCGCCGTTTCATCGATCAGGAACTGTCCATGCCGGCCCCCATCCGCAGCAGCAGCGACATCATGGCGACCTTCGAACATTTCCGCGAAAACAAGAACATGACCTTCTTTCCCGTGGTCGACGACATGGACGAGCCGCTGGGCATCATCCGCGAGGAAGACCTGAAGGATTTCACCTATTCGCGTTACGGCAAGGACCTGCTGGCCAACGTGTCCTACAAGCGTCACCTCAACGAATTCATCCGCCCCTGCCCCGTGGCGGACATCCACGACAACGCGGAGCGGGTGTTGGAGAAATATTCCCTGTCCGGCACCCAGGAAGGGATCATCGTGGTCGAGAACCTGCGTTACGTGGGTTTCCTGACCGCCGCGTCGCTGCTTCAGGTCGTCAACGAAAAGCATCTGGCCATGGCGCGCGACGCCAATCCCCTGAGCAAGCTTCCGGGCAACCACATGGTCGTCGAATACGTGACCGACCTGGTCACCGACGGCGATACGGAAGCGGTCATCGCCTATTTCGATTTCGACAACTTCAAGCCGTTCAACGATACCTACGGGTTCCGCCAGGGTGACCGCGCGATCCTGCTGTTCGCGGAGCTGTTGAAAAAATCATTCATCGCCGACGGGGTCTTTCTGGGCCATATCGGCGGCGATGATTTCTTCGCCGGCTGGCGCGGTGTCGGCCTGGATCAGGCGCGGGAACGGCTGGTCGATCTGCGCGAGTCGTTCCGCCATCAGGTCGAAACCTTTTACGACAAGGACGCCCGCGACACCGGCGGCATCGTCGCCAAGGACCGCGGCGGCGTCGAGCGGGTCTTTCCCCTGCTGTCCGTGTCCATCGCCGTCATGCACCTGAAACCGGGCCGCGCCGGGATCACGCCCGACGACCTAGCGCAGCAGATCGCCGTGACGAAGAAGGAATCGAAACGCGCCGACGATGGGATCGCCGTCGGCGTCGTAGACTGATCTGTCAGCCCAGACGCACCGCGGCGTAGGACCCGGGTGCGTCCTCGATGACGGCCAGCTTGCCGCCGCCCGGCAGGCGGGCCGCGACTTGGCCACCGGATTTTTTCGCGATCCACTTTTGCCAGTCAGGCCACCAGGAGCCCTCGTGGCGGGTCGCCGCATTAAGCCAGGCGTCCGGATCCTTGGGCGTCTTGGCGTTGGTCCAATGGCAGTACTTGTTCGCCGCCGGCGGATTGATCACGCCGGCGATATGGCCCGACGCGGACAGCACGAAGCGCACCGGGCCGGCATAAAGCTGGGTCGCCGCATAGGTCGATTTCCAGGGCGCGATATGGTCGTCGGAGGTCGACAGCATGTAGACCGGCGTCTTGATCTTCGTCAGATCGATGGGCGTTCCGGCAAGCGCGATCCCGCCCGGCGTCACCAGACGGTTTTCCAAATACATCTTGCGCAGGTACATGCCGTGCATCATGGCGGGCATGCGCGTGTTGTCGGAATTCCAGTACAGCAGGTCGAAGGCCATGGGCTCGCGGCCCAGAAGATAATTGTTCACGACAAAGGACCAGATCAGGTCGTTGTCGCGCATCATGTTGAACACCTGGCTCATGTAGCTGCCTTCCAGGTAGCCCTTTTCCGCCATGTGTTCCTCAAGCAGGTCCAACTGCTCCTCGTCGATGAACACGCCCAGTTCACCGGGCTCTGAAAAATCCGTCATGGTCGTGAAGAAGGTCGCGGAGGCCACCCGGTCGGCGGTGTACTTGGCGCCTTCCGGCTGCGCCGCCAGATAGGCGAGGGTCGATGCCGTCAAGGTGCCGCCGATGCAATAGCCGATGATGTTGACGCTGTCCTCGCCGGTGGCGTCACGGATCGCGTCCATCGCGGCCAGCGGCCCTTCGAGCATGTAGTCCTCGAAGGATTTTCCGGCCAGGTTCTCGTCCGGGTTGACCCAGGACACGACGAACACCGTATGGCCCTGATCGACCGCCCATTTGATGAACGAGTTCTTGGGCTGCAAATCCAGGATATAGAACTTGTTGATCCAGGGCGGCACGATCAGAAGCGGCCGCCTGGCCACCTTTTCCGTGGTCGGCGCATATTGGATCAACTGCATCAGGTCGTTCTGGAACACCACCTTGCCCGGGCTGACGGCGATGTTTTGGCCCAGGGTGAAGGCCGTTTCGTCGGTCATGGAAATCCGCAGTTGGCCCTCGCCGCGCTCCAGGTCCGCCAGCAAATGATCCAGGCCCTTGATCAGGTTTTCGCCCTTGGTGTCGAGCGTGCGCTGAATCACCTTGGGGTTCGTCGCCGCGAAATTTGTCGGCGCCAGGGCGTTCACCCATTGCCGGGTATAAAAATTGACCTTGTCCCGCGTCTTGGAGTCCAGGCCGTCGACGTCGCTGACCGCCTCGCGGATCCAGTTCGACGTCAGCAGGTAGGATTGCTTCAAGGTGTCGAACAGGACGTTTTCCGACCAGACCTCGTCCTTGAACCGCTTGTCGTCCGGGGCGGGCACGGCCACCGGGCCGGGGGTTTCGCCGTTCAGGCGCTTCGACGCCGCATCGAACAGGTCGGCATATCCCTGCCACAGTTTGGACTGCGCCTCGGCCAGCTTGACCGGGTCCTGCAACATGGCCGCCCCCAGTTCGAAGAACGCCTTGCCGACCACGAGAGGGTCCGGAATCTGAAAGCCCTGCTGTTCCGCCTGACGGTCCCAGAACTGCTGCATGATGCGCTGGTAGCGTTCGTTCAGCACCTGGGCGGCGCGCTGCGCCGCCTCCGCGTCGGGAAACGGCGTTTCCGGTCCGGCTTTGGTTTCCGTGACGCCGATGCGGGGCGGAGACTTTTCGGATGTCTTGGTCATGCGGCCAGATTCCAGCAATGGACGGCGATGGCTGATACGAGTGTATCGTCCTTTGCCCGGCCGCGCCACGGGTTGGCCTTGTGGATTTCCGGCCATTGAGCACTTTTCCCCGGCAGGCCCGCCCGCTAAAAGCATGGCGGGGGACGCCCTCGGGGACAATGGAGGACCCATGCCCGCACGATCCGTGACCATGACCCTGCCCAGGTGGACAGCCCTTGCCGTGTTTTCCCTGGCGGTCCTGCTGCTGCTTGCCCCCACGCCCGAGGGGTGGGAGCCCAAGGTCCTGCGCGGCGGCGCCCTCGTCCTGTTCGCCATGGGCTTTTTCGCGACCGGCGTGATGCCCGAATTCGTGACCGGCCTGGCCTTCTTCGCCGTCGCCTCGCTGATCGCCGTGGCCCCGGCCGACGTGATCTTCGCCGGCTGGTCATCGACCGCCCTGTGGCTGACCTTCGGCGGCCTGATCGTCGGCATCGCGGTCACCCGTACGGGCCTGGGCGGCAGGCTGGCGGCGCGGCTGACCGGCCTGTTCGGCGAAACCTACAAGGCCCAGGTCGCCGCCATGGTGCTGGTCGGCGTGGCGCTGTCGTTCCTCATGCCTTCGACCATGGGGCGGGTGATTTTGTTGGTGCCGATCGCCCTGGCCCTGGCCGACCGCCTGGGCTTCACCGCGGGGCGCAACGGCCGCAACGGCCTGGTGATGGCCGTGGCCTGCGGCACCTGGATGCCGGCCGTCGCCATCCTGCCGGCCAACGTGCCCAACATGGTCCTGGCCGGCACGGCGGAAACGCTCTACGGCATGCATTTCACTTACGGCGCCTATCTGCTGCTGCACTTTCCGATCACCGGGGTGCTCAAGGCCATCGCCATCTATTTCGCCGTGCTGATGCTGTTTCCCGACCGCGCCGACACGCCTACCGCGCAGACAGCGCCGGCCATGCCCATGAGCCGCGACGAAAAGGTTCTGGCCGTTGTCCTGAGCGTTACCCTGGCCCTGTGGGCGCTTGATTTCTGGCACGGCGTTTCGCCGGCCTGGATCGCCCTGTCGGCGGGCGTGGTCTGCCTACTGCCCGGCGTCGATCTGGTCACCAAGGACGACTTCATGACCCGCTTCAACACGGCCTCGGTGATCTACATCGCCGCCGTGCTGTCCGTCGCCGCGATCATCGTCGATTCCGGGGTGGGACGGGAACTGGCGGCCCGCATCCTGCCGCTGCTGCCGCTCGACCCGGCGACCCCGGCGACCAACTTCGCGACCCTGATCGGGCTGGGCGCGGCGACCGGCGTGCTGGCGACCGCCCCCAGCGTGCCCGCCGTGCTGCCGCCCTTCGCCCAGGACCTGGCCACGGCCACGGGCTTTCCCCTGGTCACCGTGCTGATGACCTTCGTGTTGGGTTATTCCACCATGTTCCTGCCCTATCAGGTACCGCCGCTGGTGGTGGCGCTGCAACTGGGCGGCGTCAGCCTGCGCAAGGCCGGGCAATTCACCTTGCTGCTGGCGGCGCTGACCATCGTCTTTCTGCTGCCGCTGAGCTTCCTGTGGTGGCGGTTCCTGGGCTATCTGCCGTAGGATCACAGGCATGAGCATCGACGGCCCCATTTCCCAGATCACGACCCTGACCTGCCCCCTGTGCGAGCATACGGCGACAGAGGTCATGCCGACGGACCAGTGCATCTATTATTACCAATGTATGGAATGCGGCAGCCTGTTGACGCCGGAACCGGGCGACTGCTGCGTGTTTTGTTCCTACGCCACCGTGCCCTGCCCGCCGGCGCAGGCTCGCTCCGGCCGGCCCTAGACCCCGCCCGGGCGTGTCTCTTCCTCGGTCGACCGATACTTGTACTGCAGGCCCACGGCCATGCCCTTCAGCGGCACCATGATGCCGAGGGTAAGCAGCGTGCCGAGGGGAATCCACAGCAGCAGATGGACCCAGACCGGAGGCTCGTAGACAACCTCGAGCCCCAGCGCCAATCCGACGATGATCCCGCCGATGATCAGCAGCACCGGCACGACGGGCCCGTCGCCGGTGTCATGGCCATGGAAGCTCATGCCACAGACGTCGCAGGTGTCGGCGACCTTGAGGTAGCCCTTGAACAGGCGGCCTTCGCCACAGCGCGGACAGCGGCCACGGATGCCGCGCATCACCGGCGAGGCGCCGTCGCCGTCCGCACTGGGGGATGGGCTGCTCGCAAGGTCGTTCATGGTCAACTCCTGAAAATTCTACATCCCCCAGACGTGAATTGAAGATAAGGCGGCGATGCGCCGATTACCAGCAGACGCTGATGAAAGCCCACAAAAGAAAACGCTCCCCCGAAGGGGAGCGTTTCCGAAACCAAAGGATGGTGTTCGACTTAGAGAAGCTGGGTCGCGGTCCCCTTGCCCCACCAGTAGATGGAGACGAACAGGAACAGCCAGACCACGTCGACGAAATGCCAGTACCAGGCGGCGGCTTCGAAGCCGATGTGCTTTTCCGCCGTGAAATGGCCCTTCGACGCCCGGAACAGGCAGACCAGCAGGAAGGTCGTCCCGACGATGACGTGGAAGCCGTGGAACCCGGTGGCCAGATAGAAGGTCGACGGGTAGATCCCGTCCTTCAGGCCGAAGGCCGCATGGTGATATTCGTAGGCCTGGAAGCCCGTGAAGATCATGCCCAGGATGACCGTGTAAACCAGCCAGCGCGCACACATCTTGTTGTCGCCATGGCGGATCGCATGGTGGGCGACCGTCACCGTGGCGCCCGAGGTCAGCAGGATCAAGGTGTTCAGGAAGGGGATGTTCCAGGGATTGAAGGGAATGATCTCCTTCGGTGGCCAGGGCACGGTCGCGACGTTCGACAGGAACGGCACGCTGGCATGGAAGAAGGCCCAGAAGAAGGCGAAGAAGAACATCACTTCCGAAGCGATGAACAGCAGCATGCCGACGCGCAGGCCGTGCGCGACCACATCCGTGTGGTACTTGCGGGTCAGGCTTTCCGCGACCACGTCCTTCCACCAACCGTAGAAGGTGTAGAACATGATGACGAAGCCGGCCGCCATCAGGTACCAGGGGCCGCCGTGCATGAACCAGATGCTGCCACAGGCCGTTATCAGGGCCGCCACCGATCCCATGAGGGGCCACTTCGAGGGCTCCACCATGTGGAAGGGATGATTACCGCCACTCGCCATTCTTTTTACTCCCTTTGGTCGTTCGTATGGGGAACCGCGGTTCCCGTAAGCCTGTCAGATGGAGCCGGTCAACCGCCCGGGCGCGCGTCGCCAACAGCGACGGCGCTGGTCTTTTGAACGGCGGAGGCGGCATCAGCCGCCCGGTGAAACGTATAGGACAGCACGATCTCGCGCACGTCCTTGGTGTTGGGGTCCGTGAAGAACTCCGGATCGACATAGAACTGCACCGGCATGTCGACCTGCTGGCCGGCCTGCAAGGTCTGTTCGGTAAAGCAGAAACATTCGATCTTGGTGAAGTAGATGCCGGCCTTGTACGGCGTCACGTTGAAGCTGGCCGTGCCGGTGACCGGCGTGCTCTCGTCGTTTTTCGCGGAATAGAAGGCAAGCGCCTGTTCCCCGGCATGGAGCGTCACCCGGCGCTGTTCCGGGCGGAAGTCCCAGTTGAGGTCGCGCGCCACGTTGGCGTCGAAGGCGATGGTGACCGTCCTACCCTGCATGGCCGACGAAACCGTCTTGGCGCCGGCGTCCGACACCTGGGTCGTGCCGCCGTAGCCGGTGACTTGGCAGAACAGCTGGTACAACGGAACCGACGCATAGGATAGACCGACCATGCCGCCGACAACGGCGAACAGCGCAAGCGCCGTCCGCCGATTGTTGGAATTGCGGGGTTGCCGTGACACGGGCGGGGTCCTCGTTGCCAGTTCCAGCGCCGGGCCTTAGTGGGCCTCGGCCTTGCCGGTCATGTCGGGCACGTCCTCAAAGGTGTGGAACGGCGCCGGGCTCGGCACGGTCCATTCCAAGGTCGTGGCGCCGACACCCCACGGATTGGCTTCCGCCGGCTTCCCGGCGGACAGGGTGCGCCACAGCACGACGAAGAACAACAGCGTACCGGCGATGGTCACCAGGGCGCCGATGGACGACACCATGTTCCAGCCCGAATAAACGTCCGGGTAATCCTGGATACGGCGCGGCATGCCGGCCATGCCCAGGAAGTGCTGCGGGAAGAACAGGATGTTGACGCCGACGAAGGTCACCCAGAAATGCAGGCGGCCCAGGGCTTCCGGATACTGACGGCCGGACATTTTGCCGATCCAGTAGTACCAGCCGGCGAAGATCGCGAACACGGCGCCCAGCGACAGCACATAGTGGAAGTGGGCGACCACGTAATAGGTGTCGTGGAAGGCCAGATCGACGCCCGAGTTGGCCAGAACCACGCCGGTCACGCCGCCGACCACGAACAGGAAGATGAAGCCGATGGCCCACAGCATGGGCGTGTCGAAGCGGATGGAGCCGCCCCACATGGTCGCGATCCACGAAAAGATCTTAACCCCCGTCGGCACCGCGATGACCATCGTGGCGGCCACGAAGTAGGCCCGCGTTTCCACGTTCAGGCCGACCGTGTACATGTGGTGGGCCCACACGACAAAACCGATGAAGCCGATGGAAACCATGGCGTAGGCCATGCCGAGATAACCGAACACCGGCTTCTTGGAGAAGGTCGAGACGATCTGCGAGATGATGCCGAAGGCCGGCACGATCATGATGTAGACCTCGGGATGGCCGAAGAACCAGAACAGGTGCTGCCACAGGATCGGGTCGCCGCCGCCGGACGGCACGAAGAAGGTGGTGCCGAAGTTGCGGTCGGTCAGCAGCATGGTCAGGCAGCCCGCCAGCACCGGCAGGGCCAGCAGCAGCAGGAAGGCCGTGATCAGGATCGACCACACGAACAGCGGCATGCGGTGGATCGTCATGCCGGGGGCCCGCATGTTCAGGATCGTGACGATGAAGTTGATGGCGCCCAGGATCGACGAGGCCCCTGCCACATGCAGCGACAGGATGGCGAAGTCGACGGCCATGGTCGGGTGGAAATCGATGCTCGAAAGCGGCGGATACACGGTCCAGCCCGTGCCGGCGCCACCGCCGATGACGCCCGAGAAGACCAGCAGCACCGTTGAGGCGACCAGCAGCCAGAACGAAATGTTGTTCATGCGCGGGAAGGCCATGTCGGGCGCACCGATCATCATCGGCACGAACCAGTTGCCGAATCCGCCGATCAGCGCCGGCATGACCACGAAGAACACCATGAGGAAGCCGTGCGCCGTGACCAGGACGTTATAGAAGTGCGCGTCGGCGATGAACTGAATGCCCGGTTCGGCCAGTTCCAACCGGATCAGCCAGGATGCCACCCCGCCCAGGATCGCCGCGAATATCGCGACAACCATGTACAGGGTCCCGATGTCCTTGTGGTTGGTGGAATAAAGCCACCGCCCAATGCCCTTGGGAGCGTGGTTGTGATCGTCGTGCCCGCCGTGTCCGTCGTGGGCGCTCACTTCACTGGCCATGGGTCAACCTCTTCTCGTTCCGTTATATTGCGGCCGCCGCGGCGTGCCGTGAATTCCTGAAATGCCGAATAAACCGCCCGATCAGTTTTTGACCTGGGCGACCTTAACCTGGGCCTCTCCGGCTGCCGGGGCCGGCATGGAGTCGGCGTATTTCGCCTTCGCCGCCGCCACCCAGGCCGCGAATTCTTCCTTCGAGACCGCCTTCACGTGAATCGGCATATAGGCATGGCCGACGCCGCAGAGTTCCGAACACTGGCCGTAATAGTCGCCCGGCTTGGTGATCCGCACCCAGTTTTCGTTGGTCCGGCCGGGAACCGAGTCCAGTTTCAGACCGAACGCCGGCATGGCCCAGTTGTGGATCACGTCGTCGGCGGTCTGCAGCACGCGGATGTTCGTGTCGACCGGCAGGACGACCATGTTGTCGACGGTCAGCAAGCGCGGCTGGCCGGGCTTAAGATCCTCGGCCTGGACCATCTGGCTGTCGAACCCGAAATCGCCGTGATCCGGATATTTATAGGACCAGTACCACTGATGCCCGACGACCTTGAGGGTCATGTCCGGGTTTTCGTACTTGTCCTGGAAGAACAGCAGTTTGAACGACGGCACCGCGATCACCACCAGAATGATGATCGGCACCACGGTCCACACCACCTCGATGAAGGTGTTGTGGGTCGTCTTCGACGGCACCGGGTTGGCCTTTTCGTTGAACTTGACGATCACGTAGATCAGCAGAAACAGCACGAACAACGTGATGATCGTGATGATCCAGAACAGCAGATTATGAAAATCCTCAATCCGTTCCATGACCGGGGACGCGGCTTCCTGGAAGTTCATTTGCCAGGGCTTCGCGATGCCGTCCGCCAAGGCGCTGCCGCCGAAGGAAAGAAGGAAAAGTGCGGCACCTGTGATCAGGGCGTGCAATCTCAAGGTCATGGTCCTCATCCGAAATTACCGGGCATTGGGATTTACACTCAAAAGACGTTAATCCGTTAGGCCCTTGTTTCTTAACCCATTATGCCTACGCCCGGCCGCGCGCGATGGCGCCTCGCCACCGGGGAGACGAGAGGTCTTAGCTAGCATCCCCCGGCGGCATTGCAAAGGCTTTTTTACCCTGGACAAACGGCCTAATAGCCTTGATTTTCCGCCATCGAGGTCCAACCTGGGGCGGACGGCCCCCGCCGCCGCCGACATGGCGACGTTCTTGCCCGACAGGCGGGCGGCACGAAATTGAGCAAGGAACGCAAGATGATGAAGAACTGGCAGTTGGGCGCCATCCTGGGCGTCGTGGCGGTGACGATGTACCTGCTTTTCTGGCTCAATATGACGACTCGCTAGACCGCCCACCGTCATGACCATTCAAGACCTGCCCCACCTGATCGCCGGTTTCAACGCCCTGTCCGTGGTGTTCATGACCATCGGCTACGTGTTCATCCGGCAGGGTGCCAAGGACAAACACCGCGCCATGATGCTCTGCGCGGCCGCCGCCTCGGCCCTGTTCCTGGTGGTCTACGTGATCTACAAGTTCAATTCCGGTTTCGCCAAGTTCGGCGGCGAAGGCATGATCCGGCCCGTCTATTTCACCATCCTGATCGTCCATGTGATCGGCGCCATCGCCATCACGCCGCTGGTTCCCATGACCTTCTGGCGGGCTCTGACCGGCCAGTTCGCGCGCCACAAGGCGCTGGCGCGCTGGGTCTGGCCGCTGTGGATGTATGTCGGGATTTCCGGCGTCGTGGTTTATGTCATGGCCGTGCACCTTTATCCTTATACGGGCCAATGACGGACAACGTGGAAATCCCTGACGGAACCCTGGGCGCCGCCGCCGGCAGCGAGGACGCGCGCTGGGAAACCCGCGCCTGGCTGCTGCTGGGCCTGGCCGCGCTCGCCATCGCCGGGGCGTTCGCCTTGATGCTGGCCGTGTCCCGCGTGCCCGGGGCGGAACGAATGATTCCCTGGCCGCTCCATTTCTTCGAAAAAGGCCTGGTCATCCACGTCGTCTATTCCTTCGTCGTGTGGTTCCTCTGCCTGCTCGGCGCCCTGGCGGCGGCCACGACCTATCACCTGGACGGCGGCCGGTCGCGCGGCCGGTCGACGGGACGTTCGGCCGTGTGGATGGTGGCCGCCGGGGAAATCCTGCTGATGATCCCGGCCCTGAAGCACGACACTCAGCCATCCCTCAACAACTACGTGCCGACGGTGATCGACCCGCTCTACTACCTGGGCCTGGTGTTCATCTTCATGGGGGTGCTGTTCGTCGTCCTGCGCCTCGCGGCGGCGTTCCTGCGCCGCGTCAACCAACCGGGTCCGGGCGGCCTGGGCATTCTGCTGACGGGCCTGATCTACGTCGCCGCCTTCGCCTGCTTCGCCGTGACCTTTCAAGCGGCCTCGGGTGAACCGGCCTCGGTGGAGTTGAACGAACGCCTGTTCTGGGGCGGCGGGCATGTCCTGCAGTTCGTCAACACGGGCCTGATGCTCTGCGCCTGGTGGGCCCTGGCCGGGGCCGCGGGGCGGCCGCTTCCGGGCGGGCTGTTCTTCGCCGCCCTGGCGGCCCTGGCCGCCTTCGCGTCGATCGGCCCCACCCTGTACTGGGCGTACCCCATGTTCAGCCCCGAACAGACCCGGGCCTTCACCGACCTGCAATACCTGTTGGGCCCGGCTCCCGTCGTGCTGGCCGCCGCCTTCCTGTTCACCGGCGGCGGCACGCCGCCCGCCGACGACCGCGCGCGTCTGGCGCGGTCCGCCCTCCATCTGTCCATGGCGGTGTTTTTCCTGGGCGGGCTGCTCGGCCTGTTCGTCGACGGCGCCGACACCCGCACCCCGGCCCATTATCACGGCGTCATCGGCGGCGTGAACCTGGCCCTGATGGGGCTGGTGTTCTGCGCCCTGCTGCCGTCGTTGGATCGTGCCCCCAGGCTGGGCCGCGCCGTGTTTGCCCTGTTCTGGCTCTACGGCCTGGGCCAGGCGCTGCATTCGGCGGGCCTGTTCCTGGCCGGCGGATACGGCGCGCCGCGCAAGGTGGCGGGCGACGTCGCCGGGCTGGAAGCGTTCGGCGCCAAGGTCGGGCTCTACGGCATGGGCGTGGGTGCGGTGATCGCCGTGGCCGGCGGCGTCATGTTCATCTGGATCGTCGGGCGGGCACTTTTACGCCGACCTGGACCAACGGACACTGGCCCTCGGCGCGAACTTAAAATATAAAGCGCCCAGGCCACGCACACAGATCAACGTCATGAGGACGCCCGTGAGCGACACCGTCGCCCCGCATATCAGCGCACCGGCCGAGGCCGCGCCCCGACCGGAGCCCCAGTTCCGGCTGGCCGACTATGCCCTTTTGCTGAAGCCCCGGGTGATGTCGCTGGTGGTGTTCACGGCCATGGTCGGCCTGGTCATGGCGCCGGGCACCATCAGCGCGTTGGAAGCCTTCGTCGCGATCCTGTGCATTTCCATCGGCGCCGGGGCCTCGGGCGCCATCAACATGTGGTACGACCGCGACATCGACCTGCACATGCAGCGCACCATGAACCGGCCGATCCCGGCGGGCCGCATGGACCCGGGCAACGCGCTGGTGTTCGGCACGGTCCTGGCGATCGCCTCGGTCATTGCCATGGGTGCCTGGGTCAACTTGATTTCCGCCGGGCTGCTGGCCTTCACGATCCTCTATTACGTGTTCATCTACACGGTCTGGCTGAAACGCCGGACGCCGCAGAACATCGTCATCGGCGGCGCCTCGGGCGCCCTGCCGCCGGTCATCGGCTGGGCCGCCGTGACCGGGAACGCCGGATTCCTGGCCGATCCCTGGGGTGCCATCGCGCTGTTCATGATCATCTTTTTGTGGACGCCGCCCCATACCTGGGCGCTGGCCCTGTTCCGCCGCCAGGATTACCAGAACGTGGGCGTGCCCATGCTGCCCGTGGTGGTCGGCGAACACCGCACCAAGATCCAGATGGCCGTCTACACGGCGCTGCTGATCCCCGCGACCTTCGCGCCCACCCTGCTCGGCCTGTCGGGCTGGCTTTACACCCTGGCGGTCGCCGGCCTGAACGTCGGGCTGGTCGTGCACATGGCGCGGGTGTGGCGGGCGGAAAACGTCGCCGATGCCAAGCAGGGCCCCTGCCGGCCGATGTTTTTCTATACGATCCTTTATCTGTTCGGGATTTTCCTGGCCCTGCTGGCCGACCGCACCCTGTTCGTCGCGGTGTTTTGACCCCATATAGGCGATATGCCGGACAGCCAATCCCCTGAAGCCCCCGCCTATGCCCGCCTGGAAAACCGTTTCCGGCGCCTGAACGCCCTGTCCGAAGCGCAGGCCGTCCTGCATTGGGACATGTCGACGGTGATGCCGCGCGGCGGGCACGAAGCGCGCTCGGAACAACTGGCCGAACTGTCCGCCGTTCATCACGGCATGCTGACCGCATCGGAAACGAGTGATCTGGTCGCCGCCGCCGAGGCCGAGGCCGCCGATCTGACCGATTGGCAGCGCGCCAACCTGCGCGAGATCAAACGCCGCGTCACCAAGGCGACGGCGCTGACCGAGGATCTGGTAACGCGGCTGTCCCGGGCCTCCACCACCTGCGAAGCCGTGTGGCGCGAAGCCCGCGCCGATAATAACTTCAAGGCCGTGCAGCCATTGGTGAGCACGCTTTTGAACCTGGTCCGCGAACAGGCGCAGATGAAGTCCGAAGCCCTGGGTCTGGGGCTGTACGACGCGCTGTTGGATGATTACGAACCGGGCGGACGGTCCGCGGAAATCGACGCCGTGTTCGGCGAACTGGAAGGCTTCCTGCCCGGGTTCCTGGGCGAGGTGCTGGACCATCAGGCCAAGGCGCCCAAGGTCATTCTGCCCGACGGCCCGTTTCCCGAGGAAAAGCAAAAGGCGCTCGGCCAGCGGTTCATGGAGATGCTGGGCTTCGACTTCCATCACGGGCGGCTCGACGTCAGCCTGCATCCCTTCTGCGGCGGCACGCCGGACGACGTGCGCATCACCACGCGCTATGACGAAAACGATTTCACCTCGGCCCTCATGGGCGTGCTGCACGAAACCGGCCATGCCATGTACGAACGCGGCCTGCCCAAGGATTGGCGCGGCCAGCCCGTGGGCCACGCGCTGGGCATGTCCGTGCATGAATCGCAATCCCTGCTGATCGAAATGCAGGTCTGCCGGTCCAAGACCTTCCTCAATTACGCAACCCCGATCATGGGCGAAACCTTCGGCGGCACGGGCCCGGCCTGGGACGCGGACAACCTGTTCCGCCTATATACCCAGGTCGAACGGTCGTTCATCCGCGTCGACGCCGACGAAGTGACCTATCCGGCCCATGTGATCCTGCGCTACCGCCTGGAAAAGGCGCTGATCGAGGGCGACATGGAAATCCCCGATCTGCCGGGTGCGTGGAACGACGGCATGGAACGCCTGCTCGGCATCCGCCCGCCGACGGATACCCTCGGCTGCTTGCAGGACATCCATTGGTACGACGGGGCCTGGGGCTATTTCCCGACCTATACCCTGGGCGCCATGACCGCGGCGCAGCTTTACGCCGCCGCCCGCGATCAGGACACAGCCATCGAGCCCGCCATCGGGCGCGGCGACTTCGCGCCCCTGATGACCTGGCTGCGCGCCAACGTGCACGGCAAGGGCTCGTCCGTCAGCGCGAAAGACCTGCTGATTGCCGCCACGGGCAAGCCGCTCGACCCGAAGGTGTTTGAGATGCACCTCAGAACACGCTATCTAGCGCCCTGACATGACACAGCCCAGATACATCTCCACGCGGGGCCAGGCCCCGGCGCTTGGTTTCGAGGACGTCCTGCTGGCCGGTCTCGCGCGCGACGGCGGCCTTTACGTGCCCGAGACCTGGCCGCGGTTTTCCGCCGACGACATCCGCGCCATGAAGGACCTGTCCTATCCGGCCCTGGCGCAGAAGATCATGGCGCCCTTCATCGGCGACGCCATTCCGGCGGCCGACCTGAAGGCGCTGATCGAGGACGCCTACGCCACCTTCGACGCGCCGGACGTGCTGCCCTTGAAGAAAATCGGCGAAGGTGAAGGACAAGGGGGCGAATACCTGCTGGAGCTGTTCCATGGCCCGACCCTGGCGTTCAAGGACGTGGCCATGCAGGTGCTGGGCCGGTTCTTCGACTACGTGCTGAAGAAACGCGGCGAACGCATCACCATCGTGGGCGCGACCTCTGGCGATACGGGATCGGCGGCGATCGAGGCCTGCCGCGACAAGGAAGCCATCGACATCTTCATGCTGCATCCCCGCGGCCGGGTCAGCCCGGTGCAGGAAGCGCAGATGACGTCGGTGCTGTCGGCCAACGTCCACAACATCGCCATCGAAGGCACCTTCGACGACTGCCAGGACCGGGTGAAGGATCTGTTCAACGATCAGGCCTTCCGCGACCGCTTCAACCTGTCGGCCGTGAACTCCATCAACTGGGCCCGGGTGATGGCGCAGATCGTCTATTACTTCTGGGCCGCCGTGAAGCTGGGGGCACCCGACAAGCCGATCGCATTCTCCGTGCCCACGGGCAACTTCGGCAACGTGTTCGCGGGCTATGGCGCGATGCAGATGGGCCTGCCGGTCGCGAAACTGATCGTCGGCTCCAACGCCAACGACATCCTGGCCCGCTTCTTCGCCTCCGGCGCCATGGAGATGGCGGGCGTGGTGCCGACCACCAGCCCGTCCATGGACATCCAGGTCTCCAGCAATTTCGAACGCCTGCTGTTCGACCTGGTCGACCGCGACGGCGCCACCTGCGCCCGGGTGCTGACCGATTTCCGCAAGACCGGCCGGTTCGAAGTATCCGCCGACCAGTTGGCCCGTGCCCGCAAGGTGTTCGCGGGCGCGCGGTTCGATGACGCCGGCACCAAGGAAATCATCAAACAGGTTCACGGCGCGACGGGCGAACTGATTGACCCCCATTCGGCCATCGGCGTGGGTGCGGCGCGGGAAAACCCCGCGCCGGACGGCACGCCCATGGTGATCCTGGCGACCGCCCATCCCGCGAAATTCCCCGACGCGGTCGAGGACGCCACGGGCCTGCGCCCGGCCTTGCCCGCGCGCCTGGCGGATTTATTGGACCGGCCGAAGCGTTGCCAAAGCCTGGCCAACGATCTAGACCAGTTGAAACACGCCATCGAAACAACCCTCGCGTAAGGGAATCCTGAGTGTCAGTACAGATCACCGACCTTGAAAACGGCCTTCGCGTCGTCACCGAACGCATGGACCGGGTCGAAACCGTGTCCGTCGGCGCCTGGGTCGGCGTCGGCGCCCGGCACGAACCGGCGGCCGTGAACGGCGTGTCCCACCTGCTGGAACACATGGTGTTCAAGGGCACGGAGACGCGCAGTGCCCGCGCCATCGCCGAGGAGATCGAAGCCGTCGGCGGGCATATGAACGCCTATACGTCCCGCGAGCACACGGCCTATTACGCCAAGATGCTGAAGGAAGACCTGGGCCTGGCCATGGACGTGATTTCCGACCTGGTGCAGCACGCGACCCTGGACGCGGACGAGTTGGAACGCGAACGCCATGTCGTGATTCAGGAAATCCACCAGCTTCACGACACGCCCGACGATATCGTGTTCGAAAACTTCCAGGCCGTCGCCTTTCCCGATCAGGCGCTGGGGCGATCTGTCCTGGGCTCGGAAGCCCTGATCGAGGCGATGTCCCGCGACGCGGTCCTCGACTACATGACCGCCCATTACGCGGCCCCGGTCAGCGTCGTGTCGGCGGCGGGGGCCCTCGACCACGACCGCGTGGTCGACATGGTGCGCACCACCTTCAAGGACCTGCCCGCGGGGGCACCGGCGGCGCGCGAAGCCGCGCGTTACGGCGGCGGCGACGTGCGGGTCGACCGTGACCTGGAACAGGTCCACATCACCTTAGGCTTCGAAGGCCTGGCCTACGACGACGACGATTACTACGCGGCCTCCGTGCTGTCGGCGCTGCTCGGCGGCGGCATGTCGTCGCGCCTGTTCCAAGAGATCCGCGAAAAGCGCGGTCTGGTCTATTCGATCTACAGTTATCAGTCCGCCTATGCGGACGGCGGCCTGTTCGGCGTCTATGCCGGCACGGGATCGGACGAGGTCACCGAACTGATGCCGCTGATCGCGGACGAACTGAACAAGGTGCGGATGTCCGTCGACGAGGACGAGGTCGCCCGCGCCCGCGCCCAGTTGAAGGCGTCGATCCTGATGTCCCTGGAAAGCACGTCGTCGCGCTGCGAACAACTGGCGCGCCAGATGCTGATCTACGGCCGCCCGGTCCCGGCCGAGGAAATCGTCGCCAAGGTCGATGCCGTCACGGCGGGCGACGTCGTGCGCGTGGCCGAACGCCTGTTCCGCACCAAACCGACCCTGTCGGCCATCGGGCCACTCGCCAACCTGGAAGCCGGCGACGCCTTCGCGGCCCGGCTCAGCGCCTGATTCGCCGTATCCCGCTCATGCCCCGTGACCGGGGGTGAAGCGGTCGACCACCACGCCGCCGGTAATGGTTGCGCCGTCCTCGGACAGGGGCAGGCGGATGGATGTCGTGGTGAACGTCAGGTCCTTCACCGATATCCAGCGGGTGCGCGAATAGATCGGTTCGCGCCGTTCGATCATCACCGGGAACACTTCCGCGTTGACGAATCCGAACCCCTTGATGTTGTCGGCGAAATAGCACTTTCCGGTCAGTTCCTGACCCGCGACCTCGACCATGTGGGTGCCGAAAAAGCGGTAGCGGAAATCCATGGGCGGCCCCAGAAAATCAATCACGGCAATGCTCGGGATGATCGCCGGCGGCAAGGCCTCCAACCGAAATTCGCCAACCGACGGTCCGACGCGGTCGCGGCGGACCCTGCCCCAATATTCAAAGGCGGCGATATGTCCGGGGTCATCCATACCGGATAGGTCCAGGATTTCCTTATCGACGATATAGGCGACGCGTTGGTCCCGGATGGATTCGAACATGCTTGGGGGAACCTAGGGTTGTATCACCTGCCGCAGGCGCCGTTGCCCCGTCACGCAATATCGTGGGACGCCCGGTCCTGAAATTCAACGTGTTTCCACCGCAGGACGGCTGCCCGCCCTAAATGTGGCCTGTCTGAAAACTGTTCGCCGTGACACCGCCGGTGATGGTTTCGCCGTCTTCCGACAACGGCAGACGCACGGTGGTCGTGATCATCTCCACCCCCCGAACCGTGATCCATTGCGTCCGCGAACAGATGGGCACGCGCTTCTCGATCATGATCGGAAATATCTCCGCATTGACGAAGCCATAGCCCGTGATCTTGTCCGCGTAATAACGCCGCCCGGTCAATTCCTGACCGGCGATCTCGACCATGCGAGTGCCGAAAAAGCGGTAATAGAAATCGAGCGGCGGGCCAATGAAATCGACCATCACCATGCAGGGAATGACCTCCGCCGGCAGGGCTTCCAGGCGAAAGTCACGGCGCGGCGGACCGACCCTGCCGGCCCGCACCTTGTCCCAGTATTCATGAGCCTTGAGCAAGCCGGGCACCTCCAGACCCTCAACATCCATGAAATCGGATTTGATGATCCGGGAGACCTTGAAGTCGTCATGCGGGATCAGCATGGCGCCGGGCCCTTCCCCTATGCTCTGGCTCCCCCTGAATGCCTGCTCCGCCTTTTTTCGGCATCCGGATACCCGCCGTCGGCGGAATCAACGTCCACGGTGCGGCCTTGATCTCCGGTTTTCAACTGAATTCGGCCTACAGGCGTATGTAATCCGCCCGGATCATTCGCCGTCGGCGGACTCGCCCGCACGGCTGTCCAGATAATTTTCGATCAGCGCGTAGATTTCCTCGGCCACGTCCTCGTCGCCGGTGAACGTCAGGTTGGCCTGTTCGCCGTAGATGTTCAGGACATAGCCGCGCGCCCCGCAAACATCCTCCAGCGCCTGGATGAAGGGCAGGATGACCCGGTCGTTCAGGGCCTCGGCGGTTGGGCAGGCTTCCATGCGGTCCAGAAGAAGACGGCGCAGGTCGTCCGCGGGCTTGCGTTTGGAGGGGCGGCTCATATCAACGGTTCCGGCGTGGTTGGCGGCGTTCAGGCGTGGCCGGCTTCGTCCGACAGCATGCGCGGATCGACGCCGATCTTGAGCATCGCCTGTTCCCACTTGTCGTCCATGCCGCCGCCGAACACAAGGGCGGGATCGGCCGCCACATGCAGCCAGCCGTTGGCCTTGATTTCCGAATCCAGTTGCCCCGGCCCCCATCCGGCATAGCCAAGCGCCAGCAGGGATTGCCGGGGGCCGATGCCGTCGGCGATGGCCTGAAGGATATCGACCGTGGCGGTCAGGGCGATCTGCTCGTCGACGACCATGGTTGCTTCCTGGACATAGTCCGGGGTGTGCAGAACAAAGCCCCGGCCCGATTCAACCGGGCCGCCGAAATGCACGTTGATGGGCTGGCTGCGCCCGGTCGGCACGATGTCCAGCTGTTCCAGAAGATCGGGGAAGCTGAGCGTTTCCAGAGGTTTGTTGACGACCAGCCCCATCGCGCCATCGGCATTGTGGGCGCACATGTAGATCACCGTCTTGGAAAACCGCTCATCCGGCATGTTGGGCATGGCAATCAGCAGATGCCCGGCCAGATAGGCTTCGTCGTCTAGGGTCCGGGGCATGGGATGAGCCTCGAATATCCGTCCAGTTTCACCAGTTTATAGCACAACCGCGCCTGATAATTATGGCGTCGTGCCCCCTGCCCCGCAAGCACACCCCTGCGAAAAAACATCGTGCACTGCCCGGAAACCGCCGTAATCACGCGCCATTTATTGGCTGTGTCCGCTGGCGCCGTGCCATAATATGGGCACCGTAAAAACCATACCGCCCCGCCGGAAAACAAGAATCGCCTCATGACCGCTGCAACCCTTTTTCGCGCCGTCCGCCCAACCGCCCTGATCGCGGCCGCCTTGTTGCTGGTCTCCGCGACCGCCGCGCAGGCTGCTGGCACGGCGCAATCCGCCTGGCATGAAACGGAGCAGACCAAGGCCCGCCTGATCGCCGCCGTGACCGGCACGGGGTCGGCCGCGATGCTGCGTCTGGGCCTGGAATTCCATATGCAGCCGGGATGGAAGATCTATTGGCGGTCGCCCGGCGACGCCGGTATCCCGCCCCGCCCCAACTGGGACGGTTCGGACAACCTGGAGTCAGCCAAGGTTCTTTGGCCCGCGCCGGAACGGTTCAGCGTGCTGGGCCTGGAAACCCTCGGTTACAAGAAAGAGGTCGTGTTCCCCATCGACGCCGTGCCGGCGGAACCGGGCAAGCCCCTCATGGTCAAGGCCACGATCCCCTACCTGACCTGCGACGACATCTGCATTCCCTACACGGCCGACCTGAGCCTGACCCTGCCGGCGGGGGCGGCCGAGCCCAGCGAATTCGCCCATCTGATCAGCCGCCACGCCGCCACCGTGCCGGGCGACGGCACCGGGCATGGGCTGATGCTGGCCGACGCGGCGGCGTTGAGCCCCGGCGACACCGCCAAGGGCGAAATGCTGATCAGCGTGCGGGCGAAATCGGAAATGCCGTTCTCGGCCCCGGATATCTACCTGGAGGGCCCCGAGGTCCTGGCCTACTCCAAGCCCCATGTGACCTTTTCCGACAACGGGCGCGAGGCGCGCCTGGACGTCACCGTCTACGGGGTCAAGGACCTGAACGGCGGGCCGCAGCGGTTGGCCAAGGAGACCCTGACCGCGACCCTGGTCGACGGCGCGCGCAGTGCCGAACGGCAGTTGATGCTGACGCCCGGCGACCTGGCGCCGCCCGCCGACGCCCCGGCCTTGAGCATCGCGGAAACAACCCCGGCGCGGCAGCCCAACCTGCTGCTGTTCATCGCCCTGGCCGTGCTGGGCGGGCTGATTCTCAACCTGATGCCCTGCGTGCTGCCCGTGCTGTCGATCAAGGTTCTGGGCGTCATGGGCCACGGCGGCGGCGACACGGGGCAGGTCCGCCGCGGATTCATCGCCTCGGCGCTGGGCATTCTCGCCGCCTTCATGGTGCTGGCCTCCGGGCTGGTGGCGTTGAAGGCCGCCGGCATGACCATCGGCTGGGGCATTCAGTTCCAGCAACCTTGGTTCCTCGCCGCCATGGCGGTGATCGTCTTCGTGTTCGCCTGCAACCTGTTCGGACTGTTCGAGATCGCCCTGCCCGAAACCATCGGCGACCTGGGCGCCCATGCCGTGGATCCCGGTCACCACACCGGCCCCATGGGTCATTTCCTTCAGGGCGCCTTGGCGACCCTGCTGGCGACGCCTTGCTCCGCGCCCTTCCTGGGCACCGCCGTGGGCTTCGCCCTGGCCCGGGGGGCGCTGGAAATCTATGCCATCTTCGCCGGATTGGCGCTGGGCCTCGCCCTGCCGTACCTCGCCATCGCGGCCGTGCCCGCCGCCGCCACCCGCCTGCCCCGCCCGGGCCCTTGGATGATCCGCCTGCGCCAGATCATGGGCCTGGCCCTGCTGGCCACGGCGGGCTGGCTGCTGTGGGTCGTCATGGGCATCCTGGGGGCGACCGCCACGGCCGGGCTGGCCGCCGGGCTGGCCGTCCTGGGCCTTGTCCTGTGGCTGTCCGGGCGCGGCGTGAAACCGGCCCGTGCCTTGGTGCCGGGGGCCCCCATCGCGCTTGGCGTCGCCATGGTGCTGGCCGCCGCCGTGCTGCCGACCGTGGGCGACGCGCCCCCCCGGACCGCCGGCGAGACGAACCTGCGCGGCGCCAAGGACGCGGATGCCCGCCTGTACTGGCAGCCGTTCGACGAGGCGCGGATCGCCCGTTTGGTGGCCGAGGGCAAGACCGTTCTGGTCGACGTCACCGCCGACTGGTGCATCACCTGTCAGGTCAACAAGCGCCTGGTCCTCAACCAGGGCGTGGTGCGCAAGGCCATCGTCGACGGACGCATCGTCGCCATGATCGCCGACTGGACCCGCCCCGATCCGGTGATCGCCGCCTACCTGGCCAAATTCGGGCGCTACGGCATTCCGTTCAACGCCGTCTACGGGCCGCAGGCCCCGGACGGCATCCCGCTGCCCGAACTGCTGACGGAAAACGCGGTGACCGAGGCCGTCTCCCGCGCGGGCAACGTGGTGATCGCGAAAAACTAGCCCGGCCGCCGCCGGCGGGGCTGTTTTTCATGGACTCTTCGCCGAAATCCACTATCTCATGCTGGCATGAACGGCCCGGGCGGCACCTGTCTACCGCCGCCCCCGGCCAGGTTTGAAAATCCAGATTCAGGGGAAATTCCAATGACGATTGGTGTTGGTGACAAGATTCCGGCGGCGACGCTGTACCAGATGACCGGCGAAGGCCCGGCCGCGATTTCGACGGACGACATCTTCAACGGCAAGAAGGTCGCCATCTTCGGCGTGCCCGGCGCCTTCACGCCGACCTGTTCGGCCAAGCACCTGCCGGGCTTCATCGCCAAGGCCGACGAATTCAAGGCCAAGGGCATCGACCAGATCGTCTGCATGTCCGTGAACGACGCCTTCGTCATGGGTGCCTGGGCCAAGGACCAGGGTGCCGACGATAAGGTTCTGCTGGTCGGCGACGGCTCGGCTGAGTTCACCAAGGCCGCCGGCCTGGAACTCGACCTGAACGCGCGCGGCCTCGGCCTGCGCTGCCAGCGCTTCGCCATGGTCGTCGACAACGGCACGGTGAAATCGATCGAGATCGACGCCGCCGGCGCCTTCGAGAAGACCAGCGCCGAAAGCGTCCTCGCCAGCCTGTAATGAAAGCACAGCCCCCGGAGGGTGCGGAAAGCACCCCCGGGGGCTGTTTGCTTACGCCGGCAACAGCCGGATATCGGCGGCCTCGACGCCCAGGCGCACATTGTCGCCGACGGCATGGACGGCCCGGCCCACGCGATGGGTCTCGTCGACCAGCATCGACGCCCCGCCGACCCGCACCGCGTAACGCACGATGGTGCCGAGAAACTCCAGCATCTCCACCGTACCCTCCAACACCGCCGCGGCCTCGCCGAGCGCGCCGTCCGCATCCGTGATCGTCAGGTTCTGCGGCCGCATCATCGCGGCCACTCGGTCACCGGCCGCCCCGGCGCCCGGCGCAAGCGGCAGACGCGGCCCCGCGTCCGCGGCAAACCAAAGCCCGCCGTCCCCGGCCTCGATCCGGCCTTCCAGCAGATTGGCCGTGCCCAGGAAGCTGGCCACGAAGCGGTTGGCCGGATTGTCGTAAAGGTCCAGCGGCGTCCCCGTCTGCTGGATCACGCCCTGATCAAGCACGGCCATGCGGTCGGAAATGGTGTTGGCCTCTTCCTGGTCGTGGGTCACGAAGATGGTGGTCAGGTTCAATTTGCGCTGAAGTTCGTGGATTTCGCGGCGCATCTGCACCCGCAGGTTGGCGTCCAGGTTGGACAGCGGCTCGTCCAGCAGCAGCACCCGCGGCTCGACCACGATGGTCCGCGCCAGGGCGACCCGCTGTTGCTGTCCGCCGGACAATTGCGACGGCCGGCGGTCACCGTAGGCGGCAAGCCCGACCAGATCCAACGCCGCCTCGACCCGCTCGGCGATCTCGCGCGCCGGAACCTTGCGTTCCTCCAGCCCGAAAGCGACGTTCTTGCGCACGGTCATGTGCGGCCACAGGGCATAGGACTGGAACACCATGCCGACGTTGCGGTCCCAGGGCGCCAGGCCGGCGATGTCGTCGCCGTCGATCAGGATGCGTCCGCCCGGACGCGGCCCGAACCCGGCGATGGAGCGCAGCAGGGTCGATTTTCCCGACCCCGACGGGCCCAGGAAGGTGAACAGCTCGCCCGGCTTGATCTCCAGGTTCACGCCCTTCAACACTTCGGTCTTGCCGAAGGACAGGCTGAGATTGTCGACGGTGACCGTGACGCCGCTGGTTTGGTTCAGTGCCATGATTATGCTCCCTGGACTTTTTCTTGCGGGGCCGCCGCCTGCCGGGGCGCCCGTTCGCTTTCCTTCTTATCGATGATGCGGTGCGACAGATAGGTCGCGATCCCGATGATGAGCACGGCGATCATGCCCAGCGCCGCCCCCGGCCCGCGCCCGGACGCGGACTGCATGAATTCATAGATGCCGTAGGCAAGCGGCGCGTCCGATTCCTGGGACACCAGCATGATCGTCGCCGACAGTTCGACCGAGGCGGTGGCGAAACTGGTCACGAAGCCGGCGACGATGCCGCCCATCATCAGCGGCACGACGACGCGGCGCACGGTGCGGCTTTTCGTCGCCCCCAGGTTCTCGGCCGCTTCCTCCAGCATCACGCTGACCTGCTGCAAGGCCGCGACACAGGCGCGCAAGGCATAAGGCAGGCGCCGAATGGCCAGCGCGATGACGATGATCACCCACCAGGACGCCAGGGGCTTGTCGATGAACGGCACATCGAACTGATAGAAGGTGCGCAAATAGCCGATGCCCAACACCACGCCGGGAATGGCCACGGCCCCCATGGCCATGTAGTCCAGCAGCTTGCGCCCGGGCAGGCCGGTGCGCCACACCACATAGGCGATGGCGGTGCCGAACACCACGTCGATCCCGGCGGCCAGCCCGGCGTACAGCAACGTGTTGGTGATGTAGACCGAGGAGGTCGAGACCACGTCGACATAATGCTGCGCCGTATAGGCGTCGGGCAGCGGGCTGAACGACCACACGGTCCCGAAGCTGAGCAGCGTCAGCGCGATATGCGGCGACAGCACCAGCAGCAGGATCAGGATCACCACGGTATAGCAGCCGGCCTTTTCCCAGCCCGCCAGATCGCGCTTCATGAGCCCGCCGCCGCCCTTCTGCACGGTCGCGTAATCCTTGCCGCGCAATGCCAGGAACGAGGTCCACAGCGCGAGCAGGGAAAACGCCACCAGGATCACCGAAATCACGTAGCCCATGGGATCGTTGATGCCGATGGACGAGATGCGCAGGTACGCCTGCGGCGCCAGCATGTTGTTGATGTTGAGCAGCAGCGGCGTGCCCAGGTCGTCGAACACCTTGAGAAACACCAGGGACGCTCCGGCCACATAGCCCGGCATGGCGAGCGGAAACACGATGCGCCGGAACAGCCGGCCGCGGCTGGCCCCCAGGTTCTGCGCCGCTTCCTCCATGGATCGGTCGATGTTGTTCAAGGCCGCCGACAGATTGATCAGGATGAAGGGAAAATAATGGACGCTTTCGACGAAGATCACGCCGTTCAGCCCCTCCATGAAGGGAATGGTGAAGCCGAGGTATTGATCGAGCAGCAGGTTGATCGAACCGTTCTGCCCGAACAGCAACACCATGGCCACGGCCCCCACGAAGGGCGGCATGATCAAGGGAATGACGCCGAGCGTCTGGATCAGGATCGATCCGCCGAAATTGAACCGTGTCGTGAAATAGGCCAGCGGCAGGGCGAACACCGACGCCAGGACCACGGACATGGACGCCACGTAGAAGGAATTGAAGAAGGATTCCTGAAACAGTGAGGTGTTGAAGAAGTCGATGAAGTTGATCAGCGTCAAGGCACCCGTGTTGGGGTCCTGGAACGCCACGTAGATGACCTTGGCCACCGGCACGACCAAGAACACGATCAGGAACAATGCAAGGGACAGGGCGACGGCGGCGGGGCCCCAATGGCTGCGCGATACGGTGATCAAGACATCCCCCGGTCGGTATTGGGAAAGGCGCGAATGGAAAACACAGGCGCCCGGCCCGCGACCGGACCGGGCGCCCGATGTTCGATGGGCCTACAGCATGGAGGCGGCTTTTTCCGCCAGTTCCTTGGCCTTGGCGTAGTTCGCCTTGACCTCGTCATCCCACTGCTGCTCGATCTCGGCCTGACGGCCGGTGACCTTTGTCTTGGCGTCCTTGCGCTTCTTCTTGAAGATCGCGTTGAACTCCTTCTTGCCGGCCTCGGCCTCGGTGATCGGCATCTTGGCGACCAGGGTCTCGGCTTCGGCGATCAGCTTGGCCGCGTCGGCGTTGGATTTGCCCTTGGCCTTCGCCTTGGCGTCGTGGATCGCCTTCACCGCCCCCTGCAGGTCGTCCAGGCGATAGGTCACCAGCACGTCGAACAGGGAATTGACCACGTTGTAACGGCCCTTGGACTTGTCCAGGTCGAACTTGACGGCCGCGCCGAGGGAGGTGTCCTTGAACGGGTTGGGGAACCCGGCGGGCGCCTTGGCGTAGGTCTCGGGATTGACCGGAAGGCGGCGAATTTTCGGATCCAGCAACACTTCCTGGCCCTTGGCCGAGAGCAGAAATTCAATGAAGGCCGCCGCCGCCTTGGGGTGCGGCGCGTTCTTCACGATCGCGATGTTGGCCGGCACCAGGGTGGTGATCGGCGGGTACAGGAATTCGACCGGGAAACCCGACGCCTGCGACGACAAACCGAAGAAGTCGATCACGATACCAAGCCCGAATTGGCCGGAGTTGACGCCGTCGGGCACGCCGAAGCTGCGTTCGGTGACGGTCTTGAAGTTGCCGGAAATGGCCTTCATCAAGGCCCAGCCCTTTTCCCAGCCCATGCCCTGAAGGATCGTTTCCAAGGTCAGATGCGTGGTGCCGGAACGCGACGGGGCGCTCATGCCGACATGACCGAAGTAGATGGGATCCGCCAACTCGGCCCAGGTCTTGGGCACCGGCAGGTTCTTGGCCTTCAGGTAGCGGGTGTTCCACATGATGCCGTAGCCGGACGCGGCGAAGCCCTTGTAATAGCCGTCCGGGTCGTTAATCGGAAAGGCGCCGACCTTTTCCGGGATGCCCTTTACCTTGACGTCGTACTTGGCCAGCAGGCCGTCGCCCTTCAACACCTCGAAGGCGTCGGGCGCCGAGGCCCAGAACATGTCGGCCTTGTTGTTCTTGGCCGTTTCCTGAAGGAACTTGATGCCGGCTGTGGTCTTTTTCTTCAGCATCTCCACTTCGACGCCGGGATGCGCGGCCTCGAACGCCTTCTTGACCGTCACCGTGGTATCCGGCGGATACGACGTGACGATCACCAGCTTGCCTTCCAGATCAGCGGCGAATGCCGGTAATGCCGATACGGCCAGCACGGCGAGCGCGCCGGAAACCGCACGCAGGAAATCCTTGCGTTTCATTCTCTTGGTGTCCTCCGAGACGTGAAGATCGACGATCTTCCAGTTTTTGCGCCCCTGCGCCGTTCATTGCGGGCAGGACGGTTCTGCTATGAATGTAACAAAACCGTAACAAAACTGTAGCATCCCGAATTACAGATTCCGACCGTATTTTGCGGCTTCGGTGGGAATCCGGCCGGCCTCAGGGCAGGCCGTTGCGGCCATGGGCGAGATAGGCCGGGCGCTGACTCAGCAACTCGTAATAGGCCGCAAGCGCCGGGGTCTCCGGCTTCTCGAATCCATCGATCTTGAACCAGCGGTTGACCACCAGACCCATGGGAATGTCGGCCAGGGTGAAGGTCTTGCCCGTGATATAGGGGCCGTTTGCCGCCAGATGGGCCTCGACGATCTGCATGTCGTGGATCAGGTCCTTGCGGCCCTGGTTGACGAACCAGTCGTTGTTCCAGGGCGCTTCCTTCAACACCCCGCCCAGGAAGGCGCCGCGCAGCGCATGGGTCAGGTCGTAGGCGATCCAGTCCATCCACTGTTCGATCTGCTGACGCTTGACCAGATCGGCGGGGTACAGGTCGTCCCGCCCCGCCTTGGCCGCCAGATAGCGGATGATGGAATTGGATTCCCGCATCACCGCCCCGCCGTCGAGCACCACCGGCACCTGGGCGACCGGGTTGAGGGCGAGGAATTCCGGTTCCGTGCAGGCGCGGAAGCCGCGGCCGTAATCCTCGCGCTCATACGGCATGTCCATCTCGTCGCAGACCCAGAGGATCTTGCGCACGTTGAAGGAATTGGCGCGGCCGAGGATGCGGACCGGCGCCCCTTTCGGGGCATTCATGGATGAGGTTTGGGCTGACATGGGGGGCCTCCGGGGTTCGGGTCTGGTTTTTGTTGATCTGCGCCCATGGTCTGCCTTGCCATTGCTGAAATCAAATTCATAAATTATAACTATTCATCTATTTAATTTATGAATTTCACACTCCGCCAATTGCAGGTCCTGACCGCCGTCGCACGCCACGGCAGCTTTACCCGCGCCGCCCAGGATCTGGGCATGACCCAGTCCGCCGTCAGCACCAGCGTCCGCCATCTGGAGGCCGAACTGGGCCTGCCCCTGTTCGAGCGCGACACCCGCAATGTCCGCCCCACGGAAGCCGGACGCGACCTGGCGGCCCGCGTCGGCGGATTGCTGAATGATCTGGCCAACGCCCTGGAAAATGCCCGCGGCACCGCCGAACGTCGGCGCGGACGGGTCCGCATCGCCGCCGTGCCGACGGCGGTCACGCGGCTGCTGCCGCCCTGCTGCGCGGAATGCCGCGGCCGTTATCCGGAAATCGACCTGCGCATCGAGGAAATGGCGGCCGAGGACGTGGCGGCGGCGGTGTTGGACGGCCGCGCCGACTTGGGCGTGCTCAACGAAGGGCGGCAGGACCTTGCCATGCTGGCCGCGACGCCGCTGGGCAACGATGTTTTCTGCCTGATCTGCCCCCAGGGCCATCCCCTGGCGCGCAAACGCGCCCCGACATGGCGGGACCTGGACGGCCAGGACATGGTGATGCTGGATGCCCGCACGGGCAGCCGCGCGCTGATCGACGCCGTTCTGCGGAACCAGGGGGTCAGCGTCCGCCCCGTGCAGGAGATGTCCCGGCCCGAAGCGGTCGCGGCCCTGGTCGCGGCGGGCATGGGGATCGCCGTGCTGCCGGAACTGGCGGCGCCGACGGCGGCGGACCGGGTGCTGGTCACCCGTAGACTGTCGGAACCCGAGGCCTTCCGGCGGATGGTGCTGGTCCATGCCCCCGGGCGGACCTTGGAAGGCCCGGCCGCCCTGGTCGCCGAGATATTAGCCCGCCGGGGCGCTTAGGCCTTGGCGTGGGTGCGCATGAAGTCCTTCACCGTGGGCGCGATGTTCTCGCGCCATTTGCGGCCGTTGAACACGCCGTAATGGCCGACGCCCTTTTCCAGGTGATATTTCTTCTTCGCGGCCGCCAGGTTCGGCGTGATGTCGAGCGCCGCCTTGGTCTGGCCGACGCCGGAAATGTCGTCCAGTTCGCCCTCGACACAGAGAATCGCCGTTTCCGTGATCTTGCCCGGGTCGACATTCTGCCAACGGAACATCATTTCGCCCTTGGGCAGGGCGTGTTCCTGGAACACGACCTCCAGCGTCTGTAGGAAATATTCCGCCGGCAGGTCCATGACCGCGAGGTATTCCTCGTAGAATGCGGTTTTCTTGTCCGCCGCCTCGCCGTCGCCTTCGACCAGATGGTCGAACAGTTCGTTCATGGACAGCATATGGCGTTCAAGGTTCATGGAAATGAAGTTCGACAACTGCACGAAGCCCGGCAGCACACGGCGGAACGCCCCCGGATATGGCGGCGGCACGGTGGTGATGACGTGTTTTTCGAACCACTTCCTGTCGTTTTCCTTGGCCAGCTTGTTGACCGCGGTCTTGCCGACGCGCGTGTCCACCGGCCCGCCCATCAGGGTCATGGTGGCGGGCGCGCAGATATCCTGCCAGCCGGACATGACGGACACCGCCGCCATCACCGGCACGCTGGGCTGGCACACGGCGATGACGTGGCAATTGGGGCCCAGGAAGTGCAGGAAATCGATGATGTAATCGATGTAGTCGTTCAGGTTGAACATGTCGGCCATGACCGGCACGTTGCGGCAATCGATCCAGTCGGTGATGTAGACGTCATGATCGGGCAACATGGCCTCGACCGTGCCGCGCAACAGGGTCGCGAAATGCCCCGACAGGGGGGCCGCGATCAGAACCTTGGGGTCGTTACGGTCGGTCTTGCGCTTGAAATGGACCAGATCGCAATAGGTGCGGTGGATCGTCACCTCGATCTCGACCGGCACTTTCTTGCCGTCGATCACCGTATGGTCGATGCCCCAATCGGGCTTGCCGTACTTGTTGGTCATCCGCGAATAGATTTCGGCGGCGGAGCCCATGGCCTTGCCGACGGGGGTGTGGCTGAAGGCGTTCATGGGGTTGTTGGCGGCGAATTTAAGCGCGTCCGCCACGGCCCGCGAGGGGGCCATCGCAAGACGCTGCATTTCGTGCATGTAGTAAAGCATGAATGGTGTCCTTTCCCGCGCGCAGAAGGCGCGTCCGGCAGGCGTATAATGCACTGCAACATAGCAGGCCGCAATAAGCCGTCGGATATAAGGGAAAAGTGGTGGACGACGGGGCCTAGCCGGCCCGGCCCGCGATTTCCGTGATGCCGCGCCGCGCCAGTTCGTCCGCCCGCTCGTTCTCGGCATGGCCGGCGTGGCCCTTGACCCATTGCCAGTCGACGTCGTGGGACGCCAGGGCGGCGTCCAGCCGGCGCCACAGGTCCTCGTTCTTCACGGGTTTCTTGGCCGCCGTCTTCCAGCCGTTGCGCTTCCAGCCGTGAATCCACTTGGTGATGCCGTCCTTCACATAGGTGCTGTCGGTGACCAGACGGATGCGGGCCGGGCGGGACACGGCTTCGATCCCCTGGATCGCGGCCATCAGCTCCATGCGGTTGTTGGTGCTTTGCGCCTCGCCCCCGAACAGTTCCTTTTCGTGGTCGCGCCAGCGCATCAGCACGCCCCAGCCGCCGGGCCCGGGATTGCCCGAGCACGCCCCGTCGGTGAAGATTTCGATCACTTCGTCCGATGCCGTCATCTGTTCAGTCCACATCCAATCCATATTCGGCGGCGCTCGCCACCCGTTCGTGAAAGCGCAGCTTGGCCACGTATTCCAGGGGGTCCTTCGGCGTCACCAGGGCCCCCGGCGGGGTGTTCAGCCAGTCGTACAGGCGGGTCACCAGGAACCGCATGGCCGCGCCCCGGGCCAGCAGCGGCAGGGCCCGGACCTCGTCCGCGCCCAGCGGCCGGGTCCGCGCGTATTCCATGACCAGCCGTCGCGCCTTGGTCACGTTGAAGCTGTAATCTGCCTCGAAACACCAGGCGTTGAGGCAGATCGCCAAGTCGTAGACCAGGAAATCCCGGCAGGCGAAATAGAAATCGATCAGCCCGGTCAGTTGATGTCCGCGAAAGAACACGTTGTCCGGAAACAGGTCGGCATGGATGATGCCGCGCGGCAGGTCCCGGGGCCAGGCGGCCTCGATGGCGTCGAGATCGCGGTTGAGCTTGTCCCCCAGGCCCATCTGCACGGTATCGACCCCGCCCCCCGCACTTTTCAGAAGCGGCCGCCAGGCATCGACGCCGAGCGCGTTTTCCCGCGTGTCCTGGAAATCCGCGCCCGCCAGATGCATCTGCGCCAATGCCCGGCCGACACCGGCGCAATGATCGGGCGTCACCCGCCGTGGCCACATTCCGGGCAGGAAGGTGACGATCGCCGCCGGTCGGCCGCACAGGACGCGCAGCGCCGCCCCGTCCCGCGCCCGCACGGGCAGCGGGCAGGCCACCCCGCCGGCGGCCAGGTGGTCGAGCAGACCGAGGAAGAACGGCAGGTCACGAGGATCGACCCGTTTTTCGTAGAGCGTCAGGATAAAAGCCCCCGACGACATGGTCAGAAGGAAGTTGGAATTCTCGATGCCTTCGGCGATGCCCTTGAAGGCGACGACGTCGCCCAGGTCGTAGGCGGCCATAAATTCGACCAGGTCCTCGTCAGAGACTTCCGTGTAGACAGCCATGGCGGTAATATCTTCGGGCTTCGGGCCGCGAACGCGTCGGCGTTCGGTCTGTTGGGTGCGGGCCCATAAAACAGCAATTCCCGAGAGGGCGCCAGCAGCCCGCTGGCATCGCGCCAACCGCAACGGTTAAACGGACCGCCATGTATCGAACACGGCCAATCATCGGAGCGGCGATTCTCGCGAGCGTGGTCCTGGCCGCAGCCGCCTGGCCCGCGCAAGCCGCCCGCGAGGCCCCCGACCGGCCTGCCCTGGGCGGTGAAACCGAATCCCCGGACATCGCCGCCGTGCGTCAGGTGCAGACGGCATTGGCCACCCTGGGCCTTTATGCCGGGTTCATCGACGGCAAGCTGAACCAGAATCTGACAGCGGCGATCCGCCTGTACCAGCAGCAGGCGGGCCTCAAGGTCACCGGCCGCATCACCGACGCGCTGCGCGACCATCTGGAGCGCAGCCTGCGCGTCAGCCGTCTGCTGCGGGACCTGGACAACACCCGCCGCAAGGCCATGGACGACGCCCGCAAGGCGCTGATGGCCCATCCGGCGACCCGCGACCTGATCGAGGACGGCGCCGTCCCGCCCGCCGACGCGGCCCGGGACCCGACCCCCTGTTTCGACAAGCCGACCGTGCGCTGTCTGTTGGCCGAAGCCTTCGAAAGCGCCAAGGCCGTGACCAAACGCGACCTGCGCGATTGGGCGCTCGGCGAAATTCTCGCGGCCCAGGCCCGCGCCGGCCTGATGACGCAGGCCATGGAAACCACCCGGCGCATCCAGGATCCGCGCCTGATCATGGTCGCGCTGCGCGACATCGCCCAGGCCCAGGCCCGCGCCGGCCGCGAGGAAGAAGCCCTGGCCGCCGCCGAGATCATTCCCGAATCGCGGACCCAGATCGAGGCCCTGGCGGTGATCGCCGACACCCAGGCCCGGCACGGGTACTTCAAGGCCGCCCAGGACACGGCAGGGCTGCTCTACAGCATGGCCCGCCATCTCAAGACACCGTCCGACCAGGTGACCTTCGCCACCCGTGCCGCGGTGACGCTGTACCGGGCCGGCGACCGGGATGCCGCCGACGCGGCCTTGCATCTGGCGCGCGCCACCGTCACCGACAAGGTGCCGCCGCACCAGAAGGTCGCGGCCTGGCGCCAGGTCGCTGGCGCGCTCGCCGATCTCGACCGGCTGGACGACGCCCTTGTCGTGGTCGACGCTGTGGATCAACCCTCCGACAAGGAAACAGTGATGATCGCCGCGGCGCAATCGGCGATCCGCGCGGCGCGGCTCGACAAGGCCATGGATCTGGCACACGGCATCGACGCCGAACGCTACCGCGTGCTGGTCCTGGGCGAGATCGCGGTGGCCATGGCGCGGGCGGGCGACCGCCCCGGCGCCGACGCCGTGATCGACGAGGCCTTCGCCGACGCCGAGGCGATCGGCCTGCCGTTCGCCCGCTCCTATGCCGTCAGCCGCCTGGTGCTGGCCCTCAGCGACATGGCGCGGATCAAGGACCAGCCGCCCGGCGTGCTGGCCGAGCGCTTCGTCCGCGCCCGCGACGCCGCAGAGGGCATCAACGATCCGCGCCTGCGCGGCCAGGCTCTGTTCGAAATTTCCGCCCAACAACGGCGCGCCGGCATGGCGCCCGAGGACGCCCAAACCAGCGAAGCCCGCGCCATCGCCGCCGCCGGCACCATCCCCAGCGTCATCAGCCGCGTCTGGATCCACGGCGACGTCGCCACCCTGCACGCGCGGGCCGGTGAAGGCGATCTGGCCTGGGCCGCCTTCCACCGCGCCATGGCCGAGGCCCGCAGGATCGACAATGCCTGGGCCCGCGCCCGCGCCATGGCCAAGATGGCGCAGACGCTGATCGATCTGGTGACGCCGAAAACCGCCGCCACGGCCGATGAAATGTCCAAGGACTCGCCCTGATCCCGGCACCCCGCCCTGCCCGGGCGGGCGGGCTTGCCGCCTGGACGCCGGTCCATTAGATTCCCCCACGCCCCGGCCACCTGTCGGCACGCGACCAAGCAATCAGACGGAGCCCCCGATGTCCGAGCCACAATGCGCCCCTGTCCGTTCCCGCGCCGCCCGCGGCATAAGCGGCAGGTCCTAGCCCGTGGCGTTCCCCCGTCCCCCCATCGGCGCCGTCGCGGCCCTGCTGAGCATCCTCGCCCTGGGCGGTTGCAGCAGCCTGAGTGACAGCGTGATGAACACCGTTGCCGGCAAGGTTCAGCTTGCCTGCCCGCCCCAGAATATCGTGGCCGACGCGTCGCGGCGCCTGACCTACCAACCGGGGCCGGGCCGCGACCTGATCGACATCGATAACGAGATCATCGTCAACAGGGTCTCCCTGGTCTGCGATTCGAGCGTTGACCGCAGCACCCACGCGGGCACCATGAAGGTCGCCGTCACCACCTACATGGAGGCCGTGCGCGGCCCCGCCAACAAGGACCGCAAGACCGACATCGAATTCTTCGTTTCCGTTACCGACCGCGCCAACAAGGTGCTGTACCGCGAGGCCTTCACCATCAACCTGACCTTCGCCGAGAACGAAAGCCGGCGCGAGATCGCAAGCGCCCCCGTGCCCCTGATTCTGCCGATTCAGGCCGGCCAGACGGGCAAGAACTACCGCATCCTGGTCGGTCTGGTGATCACTCGCGAACAATTGGAAATGAACCGCCGGGACCGCCGCCCGCGGCTGTAGGCGCCGTTTCTCCCCCCTCTCCATGCCTGCTTCCGTCGGTTGCCCCGCGGTCGCGGTTGACCTTGGCCCATCCGTCGATAGAATGGGGGCACAACCTCAGTTGATCGCTGTGGGAGAGTCCGGCCTGCATATGGCCGGCGCCGAAGGAGCAACCGCCCCGGAAACTCTCAGGCACCCGGACCGCAGCAGGATGAGGCTCTGGAAAGTGGGCAGGCTGGCCGATCGATATGGCCGTGCCCCACCGAAGATGTAAGTCGGCGGCAGCGATCTCGCCGATCAATCTTTCAGGTTCCGAGACAGAGGGGGCGTTCAAACGGTGGTTTTGCCGTGGGAACGCCGTTGAACCCTGCCGTCTCGTCTTTTCGGACGGCGCCTTAGGACCAAGCCCGGGGAGGCTCCATTGGCCGACGACACGAAAACCCTGAAGACCACGCCGTTGGATGCGCTTCACCGCGAATACGGCGCCAAGATGGTGCCCTTCGCGGGCTATTCCATGCCCGTACAGTACAAGGCCGGCGTGTTGCAGGAACATCTGCATACGCGCTCCCAGGCGGGCCTGTTCGACGTCTCCCACATGGGTCAGGCGCGGCTGCTGGGATCAAAAGCGGCGGAAGCCATGGAAACCCTGGTGCCGGGCGATATCGCCGGGCTGGGGGCGGGCAACATGCGCTATACCCTATTGACCAACGACGCGGGCGGCATCCTCGACGACCTGATGGTCACCCATTGCGGCGATTCGCTCTATATCGTGGTCAACGCCGCCTGCAAGGACGCCGATTTCGCCCACATCCAGGCCAAGCTACCGGACGCCAAGCTCGAAATCATCGAGGACCATGCGCTGCTCGCCCTACAGGGGCCCAAGGCGGCCGAGGTCCTGGCCCGATATGCGCCGGCCGTGCGCCACATGGTGTTCCTGACGGGACAGGCCGTCCGCATCAACGACGTGCCCTGCTTCATCACCCGGTCGGGCTATACCGGCGAGGACGGATACGAAATATCGATCCCCAACAAGGATGCCGATGCCTTCGCCCGTCTGCTGCTGTCGGAACATGAGGTCATGCCGATCGGCCTGGGGGCGCGGGATTCGCTGCGGCTTGAGGCCGGGCTTTGCCTGTATGGCAACGACATCGACGAAACCACCACGCCCATCGAGGCCGCCCTCAACTGGACCATCGGCAAACGCCGGCGGGCCGAAGGCGGCTTTCCCGGGGCCGACGTGATCCTGGGCCAGATCAAGGACGGCACGGCGCGCAAGCGCGTCGGCCTGGTGCCGGAGGGCCGGGCCCCGGCCCGCGCCGGCACGGAAATTCAGGACCTGAACGGCGCCGCCGCCGGAACCGTGACCTCGGGCGGGTTCGGCCCCACCGTCGATGGCCCCATCGCCATGGGATACCTGCGCACGGAACTGGCGGTGCCGGGCACCCGGGTCAACCTGATGGTGCGCGGCAAGGCGCAACCGGCGGAGGTCGTCAAACCGCCCTTCGTCAAACAGAACTACGTCAAGGACTGACCCACCAACAACACAGCAACCAACCATCGAACACTCTAGGCAGGGAGACCGGCATGACCGTGAAGTACACCAAGGACCACGAATGGGTCCGTCTGGACGGCGACGTCGCCACCATCGGCATCACCAATTACGCCCAGGAACAACTGGGCGACGTCGTGTTCGTCGAGGTGCCCGAGGCCGGTGCGCGGTTCGACGCCGGGGCCGAGGCCGCCGTGGTCGAATCCGTCAAGGCGGCGAGCGAGGTCTACGCCCCCCTGACCGGCGAGATCGTCGAGGGCAACCAGGCCCTGGCCGACGACCCGTCGCTCGTCAATTCCGATCCGGAAGGCGCCGGATGGTTCTTTAAGATGAAGCCGGACGACCTGTCGCAGATCGACGACATGCTGGACGACGCGGCCTACCGCGCCCTGCTGGTCGATCTGGACTGACCCCCGAACCAAGGTAAGGAACCGTACACATGGCCGCATCGCAATCGGGCGACCGCTTCGCCGACCGTCACATCGGGCCCCGCCCGGGCGAGATCGACGACATGCTCAAGACCCTGGGGCTCGCCACCCTGGACGACCTGACCGCGAAAACGGTGCCGCCGTCGATCCTGAAGCCCGGCGGCTATGCGGCGGCCCCCATGTCCGAGGCCCAGGCGTTGGCCCGCCTGCGCGCCATGGCCGACAAGAACGTGATCGCCAAGACCATGATCGGCATGGGCTATTCCGGCTGCATCACGCCGCCGGTGATCCTGCGCAACGTTCTGGAAAATCCGGGCTGGTACACGGCCTATACCCCTTATCAGGCGGAAATCAGCCAGGGCCGCATGGAAGCCCTGATGAACTATCAGCAGACCATTATCGACCTGACGGGGATGGAGTTGGCCAACGCCTCGCTATTGGACGAAGGCACGGCGGCGGCCGAGGCCATGACCCTGATGCGCCGGGTCGGCAAGGCCAAGGGTGAGACCCTGTTCGTCGACGCCGGCTGCCATCCGCAGACCATCGCGGTGATCGAAACGCGGGCCGCGCCGCTCGGCATTCCCGTCACGGTCGGCGATCCGTTCACCGACCTGACCGGCCTGGGCGACGGCGTCTACGGCGTGGTCCTGCAATACCCGGCGACGGACGGGGCGGTCCGCGATTTCCGCGCGCTCACGGAACAGGCCCATGCGGCGGGGGCGCTCGTCACCGTGGCGGCGGACCTGCTGTCGCTGGTGCTGCTGGCCCCGCCGGGCGAATGGGGCGCCGACATCGTCGTCGGCTCGGCCCAGCGGTTCGGCGTGCCCATGGGCTTCGGCGGTCCGCACGCCGCCTTCATGGCGGCCAAGGACGCCTTCAAACGCACCCTGCCGGGACGGCTGATCGGGGTGTCCATCGATTCCCGGGGCAAGCCCGCCTACCGCATGGCGCTGCAAACCCGCGAACAGCACATCCGCCGCGAGAAGGCGACGTCCAACATCTGCACGGCGCAGGTCCTGCTGGCCAACATCGCCGGCATGTACGCGGTCTATCACGGGCCCGAAGGCCTGACCCGCATCGCCAAACGCACCCATCAATTGACGGCTGCCCTGGCGGCCGGACTGAAGGCGGGCGGCGTGACGCTTGCCAACGACACCTTCTTCGACACCCTGACCGCCGACCTGGGCGACAAGGGCAAGGCCGACATGGTGATTGCGGCCGCGCGGGCCATGGCCATCAACCTGCGCGACTTCGGCGATGGCCGGGTCGGCATGGCGCTGGATGAGACGACGGATGAGGCGGACATCCAGGAAGTGCTCGCCGCCTTCGGCGTGGCGGACGCCGAAATCGACCTGGACGCCCCCGGCGGTATTCCCCAAGACCTTGTCCGCACCACGGATTTCCTGACACATCCCGTGTTCCACGGCCACCGCTCGGAAACGGCCATGATGCGCTACCTGCGCAAGCTGGAGGGCAAGGACCTGGCGTTGAACCGGGCCATGATCCCGCTGGGATCCTGCACCATGAAGCTGAACGCGGCGGCCGAGATGATTCCCATCACTTGGCCCGAGTTCGGCCAGATCCACCCCTTCGCCCCCGCCGATCAGGTCCAGGGCTACAAGGAAATGATCGACGACCTGGAACGCATGCTGTGCGAGATCACGGGCTTCGACGCCGTGTCCCTGCAACCCAACGCGGGCAGCCAGGGGGAATACGCAGGCCTTTTGGTCATCCGGGCCTATCACCTGGCGCGTGGCGATCATGCGCGCGACGTCTGCCTGATCCCCTCAAGCGCCCATGGCACCAATCCGGCCTCCGCCGTCATGGCGGGCATGAAGGTGGTGGTGGTCGCCTGCGACGATGACGGCAACGTCGACGTCACCGACCTTAAGGCCAAGGCCGAGGCGCATAAGGACGCGCTGGCGGCATTGATGGTCACCTATCCCTCGACCCACGGCGTGTTCGAGGAAGCGATCGAGGAAATCTGCGACGTCATCCACGCCAACGGCGGCCAGGTCTACATGGACGGCGCGAATTTGCAGGCCATGGTCGGCCTGTGCCGGCCGGGTACCTTCGGCCCGGACGTGGCGCACATGAACCTGCACAAGACCTTCTGCATCCCCCACGGCGGCGGCGGCCCCGGTGTCGGCCCCATCGGCATCAAGAAGCACCTGGCGCCGTACCTTCCGGGCAGCCCCGTGGTGCCGGCGGCGGGCGGCGCGGAATCCGTGGGCGCGGTGTCGGCTGCCCCCTGGGGATCGGCATCGATCCTGCCGATCTCCTGGACCTATATCGCCATGATGGGCGGCGACGGGCTGATGCGCGCGACCCAGGTCGCGATCCTCAACGCCAACTATGTGGCGAAGCGTCTGGCCGGGTATTACGACTGCCTCTACACCGGCAAGAACGGCCTGGTCGCCCATGAATGCATCATCGACACCCGGCCTCTGAAGGACGAGCACGGCGTGACCGTGGACGACATCGCCAAGCGGCTGATCGATTACGGCTTCCACGCCCCCACCATGTCCTGGCCCGTGGCCGGAACCTTGATGGTGGAGCCGACGGAGTCGGAACCCAAGGAAGAACTGGACCGTTTCGTCGACGCCATGATCGCCATCGCCGAGGAAGCGAAAAAGGTCGGCGCCGGCGAGTGGCCCGCCGACGACAACCCCTTGGTCAACGCGCCCCATACGGTCGACATGGTGACGTCGGATTCCTGGTCCCATGCCTACAGCCGCGAACAGGCGGCGTTCCCCGTGCCGGGGCTCTATCACGGCAAGTACTGGTCGCCCGTCGGCCGCGTCGACAATGTCTACGGCGACCGGCATGTGGTCTGCACCTGTCCGCCGCTGGAAGCCTACGAAGACGCCGCCGAATAGCCCCTGCTAGATAACCGCGCGCAGACGTTCCAGAAAGCCCCGAACTTCGTTCTCCAGGACATTCGACTGCCGCGCCAGTTCGCCCGAGGCCTCCAGCACCTGCTGGGCGGCCGATCCGGTTTCCTGGGCACCCTCCGTCACCAACGTGACGTTGCGGGTGACCTCCGCCGTGCCGGCGGCGGCCTGTTCCACATTCACGGCAATGTCCCGGGTCGCCGCGTCCTGTTCTTCGACGGCGGCGGAAATGGCCGTGGCCGCTTCCTCCATCTCGTCGATGGTGGTGCTGATCTGGGCGATCGCCGTCACCGTTTCGGCGGTCACGGCCTGGATGTTCTCAACCTGCGCCGCGATGTCATCCGTGGCCTTGGCCGTCTGGTTGGCCAGGTTCTTGACCTCTCCGGCGACCACAGCGAAACCCTTTCCGGCCTCGCCGGCGCGGGCCGCCTCGATGGTCGCGTTGAGGGCCAGAAGATTGGTCTGGCTGGCGATGTCGGCGATCAACGCCAGCACCTCGCCGATGCGTTGCGAGCCCTGCGACAGGTTCTCGATGCGCTTGTCGGCCTCGCGGGCGTGGGTCACGGCCGATTGGGAAATCGACGTGGAATGCGTGACCTGACGACCGATTTCGGAGATCGAGCTCGACAGTTCCTCCGCCGCCGCGGCGACCGTCTGCGCATTGGCGGTCGCCTGGTCGGCGGCGCTGGCGGCGGATGCCGCCTGCTGACTGGTCGATACCGCCGTGACGTTCATGGCGCCGGCCGAGGATTCAAGTTCCGTCGCGGCGGCGGACACCGCCTGAGTCACCCCACCCATGCGATTTTCGAACGCGTCCGTCACATCGCGGAAAGCGGTGATGCGGTCCTGCATCGACTGCGTGGCCGCGTTGATGGCCTGGGATGCGGTGCGGAAGGCGCCCAGCATGCCGCGTTCCTGAATACGTCGGAAGTATTTGTTTTGACTTACGTATTCCAGGCTCGCGGTGGATTCCCGCACATAGGCGTCGGTACGGTCGATCAGGCGGTTGATGGCATGGCAAAGCTCGGCCATCTCGCCGTCGCGATCATCGATGCCGATGATCCGGGCCTCGAAGTCGCCGTCGGCGACGGCATTGCAGACCCTCAAGGCCTCGGTGATTTTCGACTTCTTGTTATTGGTGAACATAAACACGGACTGACGTTCCTTCGGCTTGGTATCCCGGCCCCATGGGCCGGCGTACACGGCACGGCGCCGCGTGGTTGAGGAAAGATTGGTTGGGAGAAACTTAGATCGTGGCGATGAATTCGTCGTAGGCGACGCCCTTGCTTTGCAACAAGGCCGTGATGTCGGCAAAGGCAGCGTTCATGCCGTCCTTACGGTTATCGAACGCGTCTTCTTTTTTCTTCAACTCTCGGTATAGCGGGATGATCGCACTGTCCAGCACCTGCCGGTCGGGCACGCGGCGGTTCGAATGATAGCCGATGATGGATCGGTTGGCATCGAACGACGGCGTGACATGGGCCAGCACCCAATAATGGTCGCCGTTCTTGCTGCGGTTGACCACGTAGGCGAAAATTTCAGACCCCGCCGAGATCGTGTCCCACAGCAGCTTGAACACGCACCGCGGCATGTCCGGGTGCCGGATGATGCTGTGCGGCTGATCGAGGACTTCAGCCTCGGTATAGCCGGCGATTCTCAGGAACACGTCGTTGGCGTAGGTGATTCGGCCTTTTAGGTCCGTCTTCGAGACGATGATCTCGTCTTCTCCGAAGGTAACCTCTTTGCCTGTCAAACTGACGGCGGCGGTCATGTTGTCTCCTCCAAGTCAAAATACCCGTGCATGGCACGGACACAGCTTCCCCTTCCCCGGCCCCAAGTGCCGGGGGTAATCGCACCACACAGGACCACCCAGTCTTGCCATTGCAAAGTGGAAAGTGGGCGGCCAGTATCTGGAAGCGACCGATTATCCATACATTATGTGTGGTTTAAACGAAATATAAGCTCGACCAAAGTCGTATGTGGACAAAGCCGTCCCGTGGGGCGGCCTTCTTATCCTCATATGTCGGCGGCACGCGCCGGTTAGACGACGGCCCGCAGGCGATCCAGGAAACTGCGCACTTCTGTTTCCAACAACGACGATTGCTTCGCCAATTCACCGGATGCACTCAGAACCTGGCTGGCGGCGGCGCCCGTCTCCTGCGCCCCCTGGGTTACCAGGGCGACGTTCCGGGTGACCTCGGAGGTGCCGACCGCGGCCTGCTCGACATTGACGGCGATTTCCTTGGTCGCGGCATCCTGCTCCTCGACGGCGGCGGAAATCGCTGTGGATGATTCCCCGATCTGGCCGATGGTGCGGTTGATCTCCTTGATTGCGGCGACCGTTTCGCCCGTGACGTTCTGGATATTGTCGATCTGCAGGGAAATCTCGTCCGTCGCCTTGGCTGTCTGATTGGCCAGGTTCTTGACCTCGGCGGCGACCACGGCGAAGCCCTTGCCCGCCTCGCCGGCGCGGGCCGCCTCGATGGTCGCGTTCAGGGCCAGAAGGTTGGTCTGGTTTGCGATGTCGGTGATCAACCCCAGAACCTCGCCGATCCGCTGCGAGGCTTCCGCCAGCCCTGCGATCTTCGTATCCGCGTCACGGGCCCGATCGACGGCGGCCTTGGCGACATCCGATGAATTGCTGACCTGACGGCCGATCTCCGTGATCGAATTTGACAACTGCTCGGCGGCGGCGGCGACCGTTTCCACGTTGACCGATGCCTCTTCGGCGGCGGCGGCGACCGTGGCCGCCTGTTCGCTGGTCGAACCCGCGGTCACGTTCATGACGTTGGCCGAGGATTCAAGCTCGGTCGACGCCGACGACACGGTCTCCGTCACTCCCTTCATGGTCGTTTCGAATTCACCGACCACGCTCCGAAAATCCGCGATGCGATCCTCCATCGATTGCGTGGCCGCGTTGATCGCGCGCGATGCGGTCAGAAAGGCGCCCACCATGCCCGGTTCCTGGATGCGCCGGAAATACTTGTTCTTGCTGACGTATTCCAGACTCGCGGTGGATTCCCGGACATAGGCGTCGGTCCGGTCGATCAATCGATTGATCGCGCGGCACAGATCGGCAATCTCGCCCCGATTGTCGCCGATGCCGATGATCCGCGCCTCGAAATCGCCGTTGGAAACGGCCTCGCAGACCTTCAGCGCCTGACTGATCAGATGACCCTTGGAGTGGCTTGCGTTGGTGAAAAACATCCCAGCCCTCAAAATTCTTATGATTGGCTTCAACCCACCCTGCCCCGGCAGGGCGGCCGTACGCCGGCGTTACAGCCGGGCGATGAATTCGTCGTAGGCGACACCCTTGCTTTCCAGCATTTGGGTGATGTCGCCTAAGGCCGCGTTCATGCCTTCCTTGCGGTTTTCGAAGCTGTCCTCTTTCCGCCGCAGTTGCTCGTAAAGCGGCACGATGGTGCCCTCGAGGATTTTACGGTTCGGCACGCGGCGGCTGGAATGATAGCCGATGATCTCGCCCGTCTCGTTGCGCGACGGCGTGACATGGGCGAGCACCCAGTAATGGTCGCCGTTCTTGCAGCGGTTCATGACATAGGCGAACAACTCGCCCCCGCCGGAAATCGTCTCCCACAGCAGCTTGAAAATGCACCTGGGCATGCCCGGATGGCGGATCAGGCTATGCGGCTTGCCGAGAACTTCGGCCTCGGTATAGCCGGCGATGTCCAGAAACACGTCGTTGGCGTAGGTGAGATGGCCCTTCAGGTCCGTCTTCGACACGATGATCTCGTTGTCGCCGAAGAAGACCTCCTTGCCGGTAACAGTCGGAATTTGGGACATAATCGACACCTCCCTCTCGGCGATGTTGATCGCCAAAATTTAATGTTCGGTGCGGCTTAGATGTTGTCTCGCAGCCACGGCGAGCCCCCCCCAATCGGCATACGCTAAGCTAGGTGATTGGTCACGGCAACAGGTCTAAGGTCATATACCAATATGCGGAAAGGCGTCGACTGATCGGCGTTTGCCAATTTATGCCGCGGCCGCGTTTCCGGCCCAGCCGGGATCGTTCCCTAACAATGCTTCCGTTGACCGCCCCCCCCAGGGCGTTGGATGGTTCATGCATGACGCGCTACCGGAGGGTTCCATGAAACGCCGCTTCGTCACCGTTGACGTGTTCACCGACCGCGCCTTCGGCGGCAACCCGCTGGCCGTGGTGCTGGACGCCGAAGGCCTTTCCGACGACGCCATGCAGGCCGTCGCCCGTGAATTCAACCTGTCGGAAACCACCTTCGTGCTGCCCCCCGCCGATCCGACCAACACGGCCCGCGTGCGCATCTTCACACCGGGCCGCGAACTGCCCTTCGCCGGACACCCCAACGTCGGCACGGCCTTCGTGCTGGCCCGCGAGGGCAAGCTGTTCGGCAAGCCCATGGGATCGATCTTGCGGTTCGAGGAAACGGCGGGTCTGGTCCTCGTCGATATCCGGACGGGACCGGACGGCCCGGCGGGGGCGCGCCTGACCGCGCCCCAGGGATTTTCCCGCACCGATGAATTCTCGCCCGCGGAATTCGCCGCCTGCGTGAATCTGGCTCCCACCGATATCGATACCTCGGCCCACCCGCCGCTGCTGGGGTCCGCCGGCATGGCCTTTCCCATCGCCCGGCTGAGCGGGATCGATACCCTTGGCCGCGCCCGGGGCAATGCCGACGCCATGGCGCGGCATCCCGCCATGGGCGGCCATCTCTTCGTCTACATCCCCGACCCGGCGGTTCCCGGAACCTTCCGCGCGCGCATGTTCGCGCCGGGGCTGGGCATCGCAGAGGATCCGGCCACGGGCGGGGCGGCGGCGGCGCTGACGGGCCTGTTGGGCACGCTGGCCACGGGCGACGGCAGCCATGATTACCGGATCATCCAAGGGGTCGAGATGGGCCGCCCGTCACTGATCGAAACGGCGGCCGATGTCGCTGGCGGCGCGGTCACGGCGATCCGTGTCGGCGGCGCCTGTGCCGCGGTGATGCGCGGCGAGATCGAGGTCTAAGTATCGTCCATTTCCTTGAGCAACTGCTCACCCGCGTCGCAGGGCGGACGTTTTTCCATGCGCGCCGGACGGAACAGCGACGGCCGCCCCAACGGCGCGCCCAGGCCCGCGATCTCGCGGATCAGCTTGCGCTTGATGGCACGGCCGAAATCGGCGAAGCCGTCGGCGACGACGATGAAGGCGCCGGACCCGCCGATCACGCAATCCTCGAAATACCAGTCCAGATTGGGTAGCTGCGGCGTGCCGTAGGGGCTGGGACGGCCGTTGACGATAGGCAGGCCGTTGATGGTCACGCCCTGGCGCACGGCGCGGTCACGCGCCGGCAGAACGGCCTCGCCGTGGTTGTTGGCGCCATCGCCGGAAATGTCGATGACCCGGCGCTTGGACCGATGGGGACTTTCGCGCAAGCGCTCCATGCCGAAATCGATGGCCCCGGATATGGAGGTCCAGAGCGCCGAGGCAAAGGGCAGGCCGGACAACTCACCGGCGAAGTCATGGGCCGCCTTGGCGCTGTCGATGATCCGCCAGTCGATGCCCAGGCGCTGATGGCCGGTGCCCGCCCACTCGATATAGGTGACGGCGATGCGCTTGTGTTCGCCGCTGGTGACGGCGCGGATCACGGCCTCGTTGCGGAATGCCTGCACGAAACCTTCGCGCTGCAATTCGGCTTCGTCCTTTTCGATGCTGCCGGACACATCGACGGCCAGCACCAGTTCCAGATCGACGTCGAGGGCGTATGCCGCGCCGGGCATCCCTGTCACGAGCGCCACCAAGATCACCGGAAACAGACGCACAATCCGCATGGCCGTCATCCTACCTCAATGCGCCCTGGAGCGCTCTTGCTTGTAGCGATCCTTCTGGATGTCGTTCAGTTCCTGCAATTCGCGGAGCGTGCGTTTCTCGCCGGTCAGGCAGTCCGCCTTGGGCCGCAGGGACGCCCGCACACGCCGGGGGGCGGGCTGCCAGCCCGACAGTTCCAGAAACAGTTTGCGCCGGATGGCGCGGGCGAAGTCGGAAAATCCACGGGCGACGACCAGAAACGCCCCCTCTCCGCCGATCACGCAATCCCGGTAGTAGCCGTCCAGGTCTTCCGGCGGCGCCATGCCGTTGGGGCCGGTGCGCCCGTTGATGATGGGCAGGCCGTTGATGGTCACACCGGCGGCGATGGCGCGGTCGCGGGCCCCCATGATCGGGTCGCCGTTGTTGTTCTCGCCGTCGCCGGAGATGTCGATGACCCGGCGGGCACCCTTGTACGGGTTCCTCTCCAGGTACTTCATACTCTGGTCGATAACGCTGGAGATCGAGGTCCACTGGCCGCGGAACGACGATCCGTCGGATATGGTTTCGGCGAAGTCGCGGGCGTCGTCCTCATTGGCGATCACGGTCCAGTCGGCGACGATGTGGTGGCGATCCAGGCCCGACCATTCCACGTACATCACGGCGACCCGGCCGAGGGGGCCGGAGCGGATGGCCCGCAGGATATGGGGGTTGGTGATGGCCGTGGCGAAGCCCTCGCGCTGCAAACGCGCTTCGTCCTCATCGATGCTGCCGGAAACGTCCACGGCCAGCACCAGTTCAAGGTCGACGTCCTTGGCCTCCCTGGCCTCGGCCGGCGCCGCCATCGTCAGCATCGCCGCCACGCACGCCGCCCATCCACGTGTGCCCATGGACGTATGAAACACCGCCGCAGATACGGCGTAAAGCGATTCCAGCAAGGGACAGCGCGCACATCTGCGTGACCGCGTCGCCCGACGGCGGCACTAGCGTCCTGTCCTGGAACCCGCTATGTGAATTGCCGGGGCGGGCACACGAAGACGGAGGACGCAGCATGGCGGACCGGAAAGATTTCAAGAACGTGAAGGCCGTCGTATTCGACACCTTCGGCACGATCACCGACTGGCGCGGGTCGGTCACCCGCATGGGCGAGGCCCTGGCCAAGAAAAAGGGCATCGAGGGCGTCGATTGGGAAGCCTTCGCCCGGGCCTGGCGGGCCGGCTACCGGCCGGGCCTGCACCGGGTGATCTCGGGTCAGCGCGCCTGGACGCCGTTGGACGTCATCCACCGCGAACGCCTGGACGAAATTCTGGTCGAATTCGGCATCGCCGACCGCTTCACCGAGGACGAGAAAGCGGACATCAACATGTTCTGGCACCGGCTGTCGCCCTGGCCCGACAGCATCCCCGGCCTGCTGCGGCTCAAGACCAAGTTCCTGATAGCACCCCTGTCCAACGGGTCGCTGATGCTGCTGGCCAACATGGCCAAGCATGCGGGCCTGCCCTGGGACTTCATCTATTCGTCGGACATGCACATGGCCTACAAGCGCGACCCCGAGGTCTACCGCAACGCCGTGCGCCTTTTGGGCGTCAAGCCCGAGGAAGTGATGATGGGCGCCGCCCATAACGACGACCTGGAGGCCGCGCGCAAGGAAGGCCTGCGCACGGCCTATATCAACCGGCCCACGGAATACGGCGTCGATCAGGTGAAGGACTTCGAAGCGACCAGCGACTACGACGTGATCGTCGACAGCGTCGAGGATCTCGCCGTCGCAATCGGCTGCTGACGTGAAAGGATGCCGGCTTGGCCGATGACCCGCCCGCCATGGACGATGTCGATCTGAAACGCCTGACCGGCTACGACGACAGCGCGGAATACGAACTCGACCTCTGCGGCCTGGACCGCGCCCATGCCATGGAATCCGTGAAACGCATGGTCGAACGTTCGCGGTTCCGCGTTCCCCGTTCGGTCATCGTGCGCCTGGATCCGGCGGGGCCGGATACGGGGGAAACCCTGTTTCAGCCCATCGGCCGCCTGTTGCTCGACCTCCGGCGCAAGGGTCTGCTCGCCAAGCTCAGCCCCCTGCCTCATTTCGCCGGCAGTGGCTATTACCTGGTGACCCGGGGAAAGAAGCCGGACGCCTGAACGGGTGTCCGGCCCCCGGCCCTCAGGGCAGTTTCTTCCATTTCTGCGCGGCCGTGCGGTTGCATTCCCAGGTCTGCAGGCCGTTGCCCGCCACCAGCCTGCCGCCCGGCACGTCGGCGCATTGCCCGACCAGACCGGAAACAAGCTCTCCCCGGGTAGAGACGGTCCATTGCTGATTGGCCTTGCCGTGGCAGGGCCAAAGCATGATCGCGGCTCCGGCCTTCCGGCTTTCGCCCGCAATGTCCATGCACTTGCCGCCCGGCACCTGCAACGCGCCGTTGACCGCCTGAAAGGTGACCGCGGCCTTCTGATTGCAGGGAACGAGTTGCAGCTTCTTGCCGTCGGACGATCCCAGGCACAAGCCCGGCTGAGCGTCGAGCGCCAGCCTGAACACGCCGCTCTGGATCACCACGCCGGGGGTGTTTTGCGGGATGCTCAGCGGCTTGTGCTGCATGGTCGTCTGCGGGGCCGGTTCCGTAGCCCCCTTGACCGCCGCGAAGAAGGCCGGCGACGGCTTGGTCGGGGCCGAGGTGATGATGCCCCAGTGGTGCATGACCTGCTCGAACCCGCCCTTCTGCTGGATGAACTCCTCCAGGCGCACGGGCTGCGCGGCGAGGCGCAGGTTGTCGGCGATGGTGATGCGCATCTTCTCGCTTTCGGCGATTTCCTCTATGCCCATCTGGATGGTGATCATGGTCGCGGTCAGGAGAGCCATGGGCGCCGCCGCCGCCGCCGCGACGCTGGCGGCGCTGCTTCCGGTCGAGGTCACGCCCTTCTCGATAACCATCTTGGTCACCTTGGCCCCGGTTTCGACGACCTGCTTGACCACCCTGCCCGAATGCGGCGCGAACGCCCTGAAGGCGGGAATGACCTTCGTCGCGTTGCTCATCGCCATGACCCCCATGCCCAGCTGGGCAAGCGGCCCGGCGGCGCCCCGGACCGCCTTCGACACCATCGTATGGATGTCCGGCGGCGACCCGACGCGCTCGGCAACGGAACTCATGCCGCCCCGCTTGGCGTTGGCGGCCAGCGTCAACTGACGTGTCAGCAGCCAGTTTTCGTACATCTGCCGCGCCTGATCGGCCATGAAGATGCGGTTTTCGCGGATGCCGGTCTCGATGGCCTGGATCAGGTCGCGCTCAGCCGGCGACCGCTTGGCCGCCGGTTTGTCCAGCGCATTGACCGCCCGCATCAGAATGGCCGTGGAAAGGAACCCGCTTTGCGCCGGGTCCTTGGCGATCACGTCCCAGGCCTCCTTGACCCAGGCATCCGGGTTCTTGCCCAGGTCCTTGGCCCCCTGGGCGATCATCATGTTCAACTGATCGCGGTCCTGGAGGACCTCGATGGCCAACGCCTCGGCCCCCTTCAGGCGGAACAGGCCGGGCAAGTTGCGGTTGGGCACGTCCCATTGGATGGTCAGGTTCTCGCAGGCGTCGCGGGTCTTCACGCCCATCACCGTACGCTCGTAGTTATCCGGGCAACGCCAGCAGGTGCCGCCGTCGATGAAATCGAAATGGTCGCCGGCTTCGCAGGTCAGGGCGGCCGTGCGCTTGGCGGGTTGCAGGTCGACCTCGCGCAGGCAGGCGTTGTGCTGGTCGACCGCCGCCGCCGTGCGGATGAAGCCCTGCGGACACGACCAGCATTCGCCGCCCTTGCGCGGATCGAACCAGCCGGTCTTACAGGGCTTGCCGCGGAACGTGGCCGCCTTGGCGTCCTTGAAGGCAGCGCCGCAGGCGTCCCAGGCATCGACCGCCGCCAGGGTCCGGCCGTATCCCGACGGGCAGGACCAGCATTCGCCGCCGTTGCGCGGGTCGATGAAGGCTCCCGAAGGACAGGCGGCGCGGCTGTGGTACTTGGCCCGCGCGGTCTGGTCCGGCACGTCCCTGGAACAGGCGTCCCACTCGGTCACGCTGTTGGCCGTGCGCTGGTATCCCGACGGGCACTGAAAGCAGGCCCAGGTCCCGATGTCGAAGAACGAGCCGCCGGGGCAGTCCTTACGCGCCTTGCCGATGAACTTGGCCGGCTGCCGGTCGCAGGCGGGTTGCAGTTTATTGCCCATGGCGCCGCCGCAGATGGGCCGGCCAGGTATGGTTTCGGCGGCGGCCTCGACGGCGGCCAGCGACACCCATGCCGCAAGCAGCATCCCCATGACGAGCAGGGCAGAGCCAGTCCATGAAACACGGACAATGGTTTTTGATGAAATCATGGTTATTCCCCCTCGTAAAAAATCGTTTGTGCGAAACCTCAACCGTGGCCGCCGGCCCGCCGCGCGGACAAGCATCACGAGCACAATATTTTTCTATGGGGATTATCACCGGCCCCCGCGTTCACGAGCCTTCGAGGGCTCTTTCACGGGAAGATAAAAGCGGGCATTTCACCGCTGGAAGAGCCGATACGACAATGGACGGTTTTTTACGCGTTTTTCGGATATGGGGCGCGTGAAACGGCTAACGCCCGCGGCGCAGGGTCTCCGACGGCAGTTCGCCGAACTGGCACCGATAGGCCTGGGCGAATCGCCCCATATGCGCGAACCCCCACAGGGCCGCGATCTCGGAAACAGTGCACCGCCTGCCCTGGGACAGCAGCGCGGCGCGCACCTTATGCAAGCGCACCCTACGCAGGTAGGCCATGGGCGACATGCCGTAGGCGTCCTGAAAGGCCTCCTGCAGGGCCCGGTAGCTGCATCCAGCAGCGGCGGCCAGGTCCGCCAGGCCAATCCGTGCCCCGGCATGGGCCTGGATATGATCACGCGCCCGTTTGACATGCTGGGAAACGATACGGGCACGCGGGCGCCCGAGAATTTCATCCTGAAGAGTGTTGGGCAGCAGAGTCAGAACCTGGTTCAGAAGCAGGTCTTCCAACTGCCGCAGGAACAGCGGATTGTCCAATTCCCGCAACGGACCGTCCACCATGTCCGCCACATAGCGGACCGTCTGCGCGAACAGGCGCCCTTCCGCCGTGGTCAGATCAACAGACCGTTCGAAATCCATGTCGAACACGTCGATCCCCTCGCCGATCAACACCTGGGCATGGGCCCGCAACCGTTCCTTGGGCAGGACCAAGCCGAACGACGCGAAATCCTTTTCCCACCCGCTGATCGCCCGGCTCAAATCCCGGACGGCCGCGCGGTCCACGGTCACGTCGATTTCCGTCTTGCCCTCGCGCGCGCGCGCCACGCCGCTGGTCAACAGGCAGACGGCGAATGCCTCGGAATCGTTTTCCTCCGACGAAACCTCTATCTCGACGTCACCGAGGCTGAGGTGGAAAAGCCCCAAGTTGCCGACGGTCGTGGCCGCCATGTCGGCCTGTAGCCCCTGGTGCGCTCCCTTGACCTCAAACCTATGCGGCCCGGCCAGCCGATTGACCATGTCGCGGAGATCATCCAGGTCCGCAGTGGACATTACCTTGTGATTTTTCAGATGGGCCATTCCCACCTCAACTTCCAGATCTCGACTAAATCGAAACCCCAATCACCCTTCAGATCGGTGTTTTTCTATAAGATCGAGTTGTCGTCGCTGTCTTCGGGAATGTCGGCGACGGTGCCGCCGCCCTGTTCGCCCTCGGGCAGGGCCATTTCGCCGAACAGGCTTTCCATCAGGTCCATTTCCTTACGGCGTCCCCGGCGGGTGTTCAATTTTCTTTGGGCCCCGCTCGGCAGTTCGTTGAACATGAAGACACCCTTGTCGATCAGAACCTCGACCAAATCTTCCACGACGCGGACGAGTTCCAAATCCGACTGGACCCATTCGTCCAGGACCATGCCGGTCTGGGCATTCTGGTTAATGAACGCCCCCAGATCGGGATCATTGGGTGCGACCTCTTCCGCGCCATCGACCGGTGAATCGAAGACCGCGCGGACATTGCCGTCACCGTCACGCACCACATAGGGCATGCATCCCTCCATTCCGCCGGTTATTGTTGGCCCTAGTGTAATGGACAGATCACGGCAAGTTAAAGCATTTCAATCCCTTGGCGGCCCCCGGAAGACGGGGGCCCGGGCCATGGCGGCGATCTGCGCGTTGGCGCTGGCGGCCTGCGCCGGGCCGCCCGCCGCCGTTTCGACGGACCCCGTCCTGGCCCTGGGGCCGACGGCGGAAATCTCCTTCGTCGTCCTCGACGCCGAAACCGGCGCCGTGACAGCGGCCCAGGCGGCGGACCGGCCGATGATCCCGGCCTCCACGGCCAAGGTCGCGACCATGATTTCGGCCCTCGAACTGCTGGGCCCCGATTTCCGATTCCAGACCCGCGTTCTGGCGACGGGGGCACCGGACGCCGCCGGAACGCTTGCGGGCGATCTGGTTCTGGCCGGCGGCGGCGACCCGCTGCTGACACCGCAGGACCTCTTCGGTCTCGCCGTGCGATTGAAGGACCTTGGGCTGAAACGCGTTGCCGGGCGGTTTCTTTACGACGAGACCCTGCTGCCGGCCCTGCCCGCCATCAACCCGGACCAACCCGCCGTGGCCCGCTACAACCCGGGCGTCAGCGCCCTGTCCGTCGATTTCAACCGCTGGCGACTGTTGTGGCAGCCGAACGGGGACGGATCGGCGCCGGTGTTGACCCGCCTGCCGCCCCTGGACGGCCTTCGCGCGGCCCCCGATGACCGCCCGCATGGCCCGGGCCGCGAGGTTCTGTGGAACGGCCGCACCTGGAAGCTGGGCGCCGACGCGGCCACGGAAGGCGACCGCTTCCTGCCCATGAAGGCGCCGGGACAGGCGGCGGCGGAGTTGTTTCACCGGCTGGCCGCCCAGGCCGGGATTACCCTTCCCGCCCCACAGCCGGGACCGGCGCCCGAAGAGGCCCGCGTCGCCACGGCCATCGCCGGCCTGCCCCTGGCCGAGGTCGCGCGCCTGGGCCTGGAGCATTCCAACAATCTCGTCTCCGAACTGGTCGGCCTGACCGCCGCCCGCTTGCTGGGCGGGCGCCCGGATACCCTGGACGCCTCGGCCGCCGCGCTGTCCGGCTGGCTGCGGAAGGCCGTCGGCGGCTCCGCCACGGATGTCGATTGGCGGGGCTGGAATTTGCCCAATCATTCGGGCCTGTCGCGCCACGCCCGCGTCACGGCCAACCAGATGGCGGCGGTGCTGCGCTTTGCCCACGGGCGGCGCTACGGCGGCTGGCCGTTCGCCAGCCTGCTGCCCACGGCCGGGTTCCGCAAGGCGTTCCGCGACCGTTTCCTGACCGAGACCGCCGCCGGGCGCATCTGGGCCAAGACCGGCACCCTGCATTATGCCAAGGGGCTGGTGGGCTATCTCATGGGCGCGGACGGGCGGACCCGGGTGTTCGCCCTTTACATCGCCGATCCGGCGGCGCGCGACGTCTATGACGCGCTGACCGACGAAACCCGCGACGAGCCGGAAGCCCAGGGCCGTGCCCTCGCCTGGATCGACGCGGCGGAACGGGCGGAACAGGCCATCGTGCTGGACTGGCTGGCGCGCTTCTGATCGGCCGGGCCGGCGGTCAAATGACGCTTGACGGCGGACCGCCGCCGCGCGACCCTTTGCAAAATAATTGTATACAATTTGACAGGGCCGTCATGGGAACATCCGCCATCACCGTCACGCTGGTTTCCGGCGCCACGGGCGCCGACGTCGCCGGGGTCGATCTGTCCCGGCCGCTGTCCAACGCCGAATGGGACCGCATCCACCGGGCTTTTCTCGACCATCAGGTGCTGCGCTTTCGCGGCCAGAACCTGACGCCGGACGACCATCTTGCCTTCGCCCGCCGCTTCGGGCCGATCCAGCCCTACCCTTACGGCCAGGGCCTGCCCGGTCATCCCGACGTGCTGGAATTCCAACGCAACCCGGGCGACGCCCGCAATTTCGGCGGCCTCTGGCATTCGGACACCACCTACCTGCCCGAACCGCCGCTGGCCACCATGCTGGTCGCCCGGGAACTGCCGCCCGTGGGCGGCGACACCCTGTTCGCCAACATGTACCTGGCCTACGACGGCCTGTCCTCGGGGATGCAGGAAATGCTGGGCGGGCTCAAGGCGGTGTTCTCGGCGACCAAACGCTACATGGCGGAAGACCGCGTGGCCGTGCACAGCGGCAATGCCTTGAAGGGCGCCGACCAGGGTGTGACGACCGAAGCCGTCCATCCCGTCGTCCGCACCCATCCGGAAACGGGGCGCAAGGCGTTGTATGTAAACCGCGGCCATACGGTCCGGTTCGACGGCTGGACGGAAGAGGAAAGCGCCGGGTTGCTCGACCACCTGTTCGACCGCGCCGAGCGCCCCGAATACCAATGCCGCATGACGTGGGACGCGGGCACGCTGATCGTGTGGGACAACCGCTGCCTGCAACATTTCGCCGTCGACGACTATCCGGGCCAACGCCGGGTCATGCAACGCGTCACCGTCGCGGGCAACGCACCGTTCTGATCTGATCGTTCCGGTTGGATGGCCGGTTGGATGGCCGGTTGGATGGATTGCGCGGGCCGCGGCCCGTCAGCCGGCACCGGCCCGGTTTACCGCGGCGGTTTGGCGAAAGGGACGGTCACGCCCATAGGTTTCATAGAAATCGCGCATGGCCGGACTGTCCCGCAGGTCGCTCAACGACATGACCCATTGAACCCCCTCACCGTCGGCGGACAACGGCACGCGCAAGGTGGTCTGCGTCGGGGAGTCCCCCGCGCCCACGACCGTGCGGCGGAACGCCAGGGGCTTGCGCGCCTCCACTGTGCGCCGGTACTGCTCGAAGACGATATGCGCGTTTTCGTTGGGCCGCGCTTCCATGATGGAGCGGCCCGTCAGGTCCCGCGCCTTCAGCGCCATGTGGCCGGTGCCGTAAAAGGCATAAACGAAATCCAGGGGGGAGGGGCGGACCTCGACCACCGTCAAGTACGGCAGCAGCTTGGCCGGCATTTCGATCAGTTCGACATCGGTCCAGGAAGGTGCGAACCGTCCGCCGCGCAGATTTTCCCAGTAAGAAAGCAACTCGCGCAGTTCGGGTGCCGCTAAATCTTCAATATCTATACAGGCATTCGAAATTTCAAACATGCCCGTTGTTTCCACCCAATATTACCTGGGGCGCTTCGATTATTTGCCCAAATTAAATAAAGACGCCGATCCCGCGACGAAACGACAGTCGAATGCTCGCGCGGACGCCTTCAAGTGTCAACATAGCCGGAGGTCATAGCCGCAATGGTCTAGACAATTCGCCCCATGGGAAAGGAAGTCTTACGCGGAAAACCACCGCCGCCAGGCATCCCATCCGGCGACCCGCGCGGCGATGATCGCGTAACCGTCGTCCGGCGGATGCACGCCGTCGCCCACGGCCCGGCGCCAGGCGTCGTCGCCGGCCAGCGGCGTGAACAAATCCAGATAGGGCACACCCATGTCGGCGGCGGCGGCGGAGAAGGCGTCGGATAATGCCGCGATGCGCGCGTTGCTGAAGGACCTCACGGGCGATCCGGGACCGGCCTGGAACGGCTGCCGGCTTTCGTCGATGGGCGGCGGGCCGATCCACAGGGTCGGCTTCCAGTCCATGGCCTCGGCGATCATCGCCCGCGCGTTCTCGATCGACCGCCCGACGACGACGCGCGTCCGGCCCGCTTCCTCGGCCGTGTCGTTGGTGCCGAAGGAAAACACCAGGGCGCCGGGAAAGCCGTCGAGCAGGCGCGGCGCGCATTCGGCCCGCCAGCGCGCGCGGATCATCTCCGTCGTCTCGGCCCGGATGCCCAGGTTGTAGCAGGTGATGTCGTGACCGGCCTGGACCTCATGCCGGCATATCCGCCCGGGCCAGCCCAGGAAGGCATGGTCGCCGGTGCCGTTGGTCAGGCTGTCGCCGACGAAGCAGATGCGCAGCTGGGTCATTCGTCCCTCCCGATCAGGTCTTTGGCCTTGGCAAGGCAGGCACCGCGATCGGCCGTGAAGCCGCCGTCCTCCCACCAGGTTTCGAGCTGGCCGAGAACCTCGCCGACACGGGGCCCGGGGGCAAGCCCCAAGTCGACAAGGTCGCGGCCTTTGATGGGGAATTCCCGCCCCCGCCAGCCAACCGCCGCCGCCAGAAGGTCGCGCCAGGCGGCGGAGCGCGCGGCGGGCAGGCGCGTGGCCGCCGCGATTTCGGCGGCCCAGCCAAGAATCACCAGATCACGGAAGGTTTCCGGCCCGATGCGGCGCAACAGCTTTTCGTGGTCAAGGGCGTCCTGGTCCGGCGTCGGCACCACGGCGGGCGCGGTCAGAGACAACAGACGGTCCGCCTGGGCGTTGGACAGGCGCAGGCGCCCCGCCACGGCCGACGCCCCATCGGCATCCGTATCCAGCAAGGCCGCCAGATTGCGCAGGGGATCGGCGGCAACACCGTCCATCAGCACGCCCCGCGTGGTCAACCAATTGACCAGACGCAGGCGCGTGACCTCGCCCGCCTCGGGCAGGATATGCTCGAGCACGCGGTATCCCTGCATCAACCGCACGACCTCCGCCGGCTGCGGCACCGAAAGAATCTTCAACAACTCGTCGCGCAGCCGCTCGCCCGAAAGGCCCGATAGCTTGGCCGCGTTGGCGCGGCAGGCGGCCAGCGCACCGCGGTCGGCGGGCGGACGGCCATAGCCCCCCCAAAACCGGAAAAAGCGAAGAATGCGCAAATAATCCTCGCCCACCCGGTCACTGGCGCGGCCGACGAAGCGGACCACCCCACGGGCCAGATCGGGCATGCCTTCGAATGGGTCGTAAACATCGCCGTCGGGCGTGCAGGACATGGCGTTGATGGTGAAGTCACGGCGCTTGGCGTCCTCGATCCAGTCGTCCGTGAATTCGACCCGTGCGTGGCGCCCGTCCGTTTCCGCGTCGCGACGGAGTGTCGTGATCTCGAACTTCCGGTCGCCGATCACGGCGGTCACCGTGCCGTGCTTGAGCCCCGTGGCGATCACCTTGATCCCGGCGGCCTCAAGCCGCGCCATGACCTCTTCCGGCCGCAGCGGCGTCGCCGCATCGACATCGGTGACCGGGCGGCGGGCGATGGCGTCACGCACGCAGCCGCCGACGAAGCGCAGGTGATCCTTGCCCAGCACCTCGGCAAGCCGCCGGGTTTCCGGCCAAGCCAGCCAGCCCTCGATCGCCAGCTTGCCCAGCGGTTCGCGGCTGATCCCCCGGATTTCGACGTAATCGTCTTCCACCGCGCTCACTCGATCCCATTCCGGCGCCGGGCCCCGCCCGGCGCCGCTCAGTTGAATTTAGGGGGAATAATACGGCCGTCCTCGAAGCGTGGCGACTGATACCCGCCCTCGCCGGGGCCGACGCCGGTCATCGCGGCAAGCGCCAACAGCGTGACGATCATCAGGCCCAGGCCCAAGACCAGGCACCAGAACAAGCCCCCGCGGGTGACTTCCGGCGGCCGGCCGCCCAGGGCCTCCGCCCGCTTGCGGTAATACCAGACCCAGGCGAGATAGGCCGCCGTCGGCAGGACCAGCGGAAACACGTAATTGAACAGCAGCTTGATCATGGCGTCGGCCTCACGCCCTGAAAATCGCGCCGGAAATCGGGGTCGGGGCCGTCGCCGACCAGCACGTCATACAGGTTCTTGACCATGCCGGCCGTGGCCCCCCAGATGAAGCGGTCCTGATAGGGCATGGCGTAGAAATCGCGGCGCGTGCCGTTGACCTCTCGCTTGTGGCGCTGGTGGTTGGCCGGGTCCATGAGGAAATTCAACGGCACCTCGAACACGTCCTCGACCTCGTGCGGGTCGGGTTCGATGTCGAACGGCGGCGTGACCAGCCCGACCACGGGGATGACGGAAAACCCGGTGCGCGTGATGTAGGGGGCAAGCCGCCCGATGACGCGGATGCGGCTGCGGTGCAGGCCGACCTCTTCCTCCGTCTCGCGCAGCGCCGTGTCCTCGGCCGAGGTGTCTTCCGGGTCGGAATGGCCGCCGGGAAAGCTGATCTGTCCGGCATGGTGTTTCAGGTGCGACGTGCGCTGGGTGAACAGGGTGGTGACCTCCGTTTCGCGCTCGACCAGCGGAATCAGCACGGCGGCGGGCGTCAGGTCCGGCAGAATCCCCATGCCGGGATTCAGGTCGTGGTCGCCGCGCCGTGCCTCGGGGTCGCAGTCCAGCGCATCGAACCGATCGATCAGCCAATCAGGGGTCATGTGCCGCCGGTCCTCGTGCCTGCCATCATTCTTCCATGCGGCCGATGGAAAACAAACGGCCGCCACTCCATATACCGTAGATGTGCGCCCCATCGACGATTTCTTCAACGGCAAGGTCGACCAATTGATAATAGACCGACCGCGTCAGGCGTGCCTCAAGCCCCCGGTCCAGGCCCACATAGGGCCTGGGTTCCTGGGTTTCCGGGTCGATGTCGACGCGCAGCGGATGATCCGGGCCGAGCGCCACGGTTTGGTCAAGATTTGTCCGGAAAGTGACGTTCTGCGCCTGACCGCTGCCGGTGACCTCGGCCGCGACGGCCAGGAACGGCGCGTCCTCGACCCGGATGCGGCAGGCCTCGGCGGGGGTCAGCAGCCAGTGGTCGCCCGCGTCGTCACGGTGCAGAACCGTGGAAAACAGTTTGACCAGTTCTTTCCGTCCGATGGGAGAGCCGAGATAATACCAGGTGCCGTCCAGGCCGATGCGCATGTCGATATCGCCGCACAAGGTCTGGCGCGGGCCGAGGGCGATTCCCACGGGCCCCGCAAGGTCGCCGGCGGGTGGGGCCGAGCCGATGAAGGAGCGAAGATCTGGTGTATTTTCAGACATGGTTTCGATGATACGCTATCCGCAGCTACGCGATCTCTGGTGGACGGGGTCGACCCCGTCCTGTTCTCTTATATCATTGAACGGAGGCGTCTTCCGTGACGACCAACACCAAGAATAAGGCAACCGGGGACGGTGGCAACACCGACGACCTGGTTGACGCCATCGACGGCCTGGTCGACGACATCGCCAAGGTCCGCGACGGCGTGGGCCGGGTCATTTTCGGCCAGGAAACGGTTATCGAGGAAACCCTGATCACCCTGCTGGCCGGCGGCCATTGCCTGCTGGTCGGGGTGCCCGGCCTGGGCAAGACCCGGCTGGTGGAAACGCTGGGCAAGGTGTTCGGGATGGACGAAAAGCGCGTCCAGTTCACGCCCGACCTGATGCCCGGCGACATCCTGGGCTCCGAGGTGCTGGAGGAAAGCGAAAGCGGCAAGCGCGGCTTCCGCTTCGTCAAGGGGCCCGTATTCTGCCAACTGCTGATGGCCGACGAAATCAACCGCGCCAGCCCGCGCACCCAGTCGGCCCTGCTGCAGGCCATGCAGGAACACCGGGTCTCCGTCGCCGGGCAGTACCACGACCTGCCCAAACCGTTCCACGTTCTGGCGACCCAGAATCCGCTGGAACAGGAAGGCACCTACCCCCTGCCGGAGGCCCAGCTCGACCGTTTCTTCATGCAGGTCGACGTGACCCATCCGGACCTGGAAACGGAACGGGAAATCCTCATCAAGACGACGGGCGCCGATACCCAGGACGCCAAGCGGGTCATGGACCCCAAGGCCCTGATGCGCGCCCAGTCCCTGGTCCGCCATGTGCCCGTGGGCGAAAGCGTGGCCGAGGCGATTCTGAAGGTGGTCCGGGCCGGGCGGCCCGATGCCTCGGACCTGCCGGAAATCCGCAATTACGTGTCCTGGGGCCCGGGGCCGCGCGCGAGCCAGGCCCTGATGCTGGGCGTGCGCGCGCGGGCCATGATCCAGGGCCGCCTGTCGCCCTCGGTCGAGGACGTCTACGCCCTCGCCCATCCGATCCTGCGCCACCGCATGGCGCTGACCTTCGGCGCCCGCGCCGAGGGCGTGACCGTCGGCCAGATCATCGACCGCCTCTGCCAGATCATCGAATAGGAGGCGACCCGCGCAACGGCCCAAGGGCAAACAACGCATGGCGAACCCGCTGGACACACCCGACCTTCACCACCAGGCCGAAACCGCGGCCTCGGGCCTGCCGCCGCTTCTGGTGGCGGCCGAGCGCGTGGCGTCCACGGTCAGCCAGGGCGTGCATGGCCGGCGGCGGGTCGGCCAGGGCGAGACCTTCTGGCAGTTCCGGCGCTATGAATTCGGTGATTCGACGCAGCTGATCGACTGGCGGCAGTCGGCGAAATCCGATCCGGTCTACGTCCGCGAAATGGAATGGGAGGCGGCGCAGAGTGTGTGGCTGTGGGCCGACGGATCGCCGTCGATGGATTACGCCTCCGACGGCGGCCCCCTATCCAAGGGCTGGCGGGCCAAGGTTCTGGCCGTCGCCCTGACCTCGCTTCTGGTCCGTGCCGGCGAACGCATCGCCCTGATGGGCACGGGCATGATCCCGTCCACGGGCCGCAATACCCTGCTGCGGATCGCAACCGCCCTGGAACGGGCGGAGACGGGCGCCACCGGCAGCCTGCCCGGCCCGGAATTCGTACCGCGCCACGGGCGCGTCGTGCTGTTCGGCGATTTCCTGGCGCCCTTGGGCGAAACCCGCAAGGCCATCGCCCGCCTGTCGGACCACGGGGTCGAGGGCCATTTGGTGCAGATCCTGGACCCGGCCGAGGAAACCCTGCCGTTCGACGGACGGGTCGAATTCGAAGGGCCCGAGGGCGAGGGCCGGATCATGATCGGGCGCGTCGAAAGCGTGCGCCAAGCCTACCGCGAGGAGCTGGCCCACCATCAAGCCGGGCTCGACGCCGTGGCGCGGTCCTTCGGATGGAGTCTGACCCGCCACATGACCCACCGCCCGCCCGAGACCGTGCTGATGACGCTCTATCAGCTGCTGTCTCAGGTCATCCGGCACTAGGCGGGGGAGACGGCTGACCCATGCTCGCGTTCGGATCCTTCGCATTTCTGGCCCCCTGGGCGCTGCTCGGCCTGCTCGCCCTGCCGGTCATCTGGTGGCTGCTGCGCCTGACCCCGCCGGCGCCGACACGTGTCACCTTCCCGCCGTTCCGCCTGCTGCTGGGCCTGGTCACGCGCGAGGAAAGCTCCGCCAAGACGCCGCCCTGGCTGATCCTCCTGCGCCTCGCCATCGCGGCCCTTTTGGTCCTGGCCGCCGCCGGCCCGTTGATCAACCAGGCGGCCCAGTGGCAGGGCTCGGGCCCGCTGGTCCTGGCCGTCGACAACGGCTGGTCCGCCGCCAAGGGCTGGCCGGAACGCCAACGCCTGCTGATCCAATTGACCGATCAGGCGGCGCGCGACGGCCGTCCGGTCACCGTCGTCACCACCGCCGCCCCGCCGGCCGGCGCGGGCACGGAGCGGGTCCATGTCTTCACCCCGCGTCAGGCTCAGGAATTCGCCCAGACCCTGCAGCCGCGCCCCTGGCCGTCCGACCATACGGTAACGCTCGAAGCGATGGAGCAAAGCCCCCTTGCCCAGGACCGCGGCGCCCAGGTCGTATGGCTGTCGGACGGGCTCGACCACGGGGCCGCCGACGCCTTCGCCCGGGGCCTGGCCAAATTCGGGCCGCTGACCGTCGTCACCGACGGTCCCGGCACGGTCATGCCCAAGGTTCTCCGCCCGCCCGTACTGGACGGCGGCGCCATTACCGTGCGCGTGGAACGGGCCGACGCGCGGGCCGAGGAATCCCAATTTCTGCGCGCCTTCGCCCTCGACGGGCGGCTGATCGCGCGCGAAGAAGTTCTGTTCAACGCCGGCGACGCCGCCGCCGAGGTGCGTCTCGACCTGCCGGCGGAAATGGCCAACAGGCTGGTCCGCCTGGACCTGGAAGACGCCGGATCGGCGGCCGCCGTGATCCTGCTGGACGAACGCTGGCGGCGGCGGCCGGTCGGCATCGTGACCGGCGACGGCGGGGCCGAACTGCCGCTGCTGTCTTCCGTGTTCTACCTGACCCGGGCGCTGGAGCCGTTCAGCGAGGTCCGCCAGGGCACCATCGGCGGCCTGTTGCGCCGACAGCTCGCCCTGATGATTCTGCCCGACCCCGGCACCATCGTCGGCCCCGACCGCGCCGCCATCAAGACCTGGATGGAGGACGGCGGCGTCGCGCTCCGCTTCGCCGGGCCGCTGCTGGCCCAGGCGACCAGCGGCCAGGCCGTCCAGGGCGGCGACATGCCGCTGGTTCCGGTGCCGCTGCGCCGGGGTGACCGGGTGATCGGCGGCGCCATGTCCTGGACCCAACCTGCCGGCCTTGCGCCGTTCGACGGGGAAAGCCCGTTCAACGGCCTGGCCGTGCCGCCCGACGTCACGGTGACCCGCCAGGTACTGGCGCAGCCGTCGCTGGACCTGGAACGCAAGACCTGGGCGCGGCTGTCCGACGGCACGCCCCTGGTCACCGCCGAGCGCCAGGGCAAGGGATGGCTGGTGCTGTTCCACACCACGGCCAACACGCAATGGTCCAACCTGGCCCTGTCCGGCCTGCTGGTCGAAATGCTGCAACGGCTGGTCGGCCTCAGCCAGGGCGTGGTCGATACCGGCCACGGACCGCCGCTGGAGCCGATCCAAACGCTGGATGCCTTCGGCGCGCTGGGCGACGCGCCGCCGGACACGGGCTCGATCGCCCAGGGTGCTTTTGCCGCAACGCCCGTATCGCCGCTGCATCCGCCGGGGCTGTACGGCCGCGGCAACGACCGCCGGGCCCTCAACCTGGGGCGCGACGCGGCGGTGCCGAAACCGCTCGGCGAACTGTCCGTGGCGGCGGCGCGCGCGACCTACGGCGGCAGCCCGGCCATCGACATCCGGCCCTGGCTGTTCATCCTGGCGGCCCTGCTATCGCTCGCCGATTTCGCGGTCAGCCTGTGGCTGCGCGGCCTGCTGCGCATCCCGCGCCTGGCGGCACCCCTGCTGGCGCTGGTGCTGGCCGGGGCCGCCAGCACGGCGACGGCCCAGGAAATCACCGTGGCCCCGCGCGCCGGCCCCGCCAAACAGCACACGGGCGCCGACGCCTATGCCCTTGAAAACAGCACCCAGACCCGCCTCGCCTATGTCCTGACCGGCGACGCGGAAACGGACCGAATCAGCCGCCTCGGCCTGACGGGTCTCAGCCTCATCGTGCGGCGGCGCACGGCGGCGGAACTGTCTGATCCCCAGGGCGTCGATCCGGACCGTGACGATCTGTCGTTCTTCCCGCTGATGTACTGGCCCGTCGTGGCCGGGGCCGCCGACATGACCGAAACCGCGCGGACCAAGGTCAACGCCTACATGCAGAACGGTGGCACCATCCTGTTCGACACCCGAGACCGCGCGGGCGGCGCGGACCTGAGCGAGCTTCGCGCCCTGGCGCGCAAGCTCGACATTCCGCCCCTGGTGGTCGCCCCGGCCAACCATGTGCTGACCCGGTCGTTCTACCTGTTGCAGGATTTTCCCGGACGCTGGACCGGAAGCGCCCTTTGGGTCGAGCGGGCGGGGGCGCGGATCAACGACGGCGTGTCGCCGGTGCTGGCCGGCGGCAACGACTGGGCCGCCGCCTGGGCCTTGGACGAAGACACGCAACAGGCCCTCTTCCCCGCCGTGCCGGGCGGCGAGCGTCAGCGTGAACTGGCCTTCCGCTTCGGCATCAATCTGGTGATGTACGTGCTGACCGGCAATTACAAGGCCGACCAGGTGCACCTGCCGGCGATCATCCGGAGGCTCGGCCAATGATGTCCGCCGCCGCCGTGCAGTTCTCGCCCCTGGTGCCCGCGGCCGTGCTGGCCCTGATCGGCGCGATCGGGCTGGCGCTGCTGGCCGTAGGTCTGTACCGGCGGGCGGCGGGGTCGTTGTTCCGCTTCCTGTTTCTCTGCGTGATGTTGCTGGCCTTGGCCGATCCCCGCATCGTCAACGAAAAGCGCGAGACGCAACCCGACGAGGCCTTGATCGTCATCGACCGCACGTCGAGCCAGAAGACGGGCGAGCGGCGCAAGCAGAGCTCCGACGCCGAGGAAGCCCTGGTCGCCGCCCTGGACCGCCAGGAGAACCTGGAATACCGCATCGTCGAAGTCACCGATTCCGCCACCGACGACCGCCCGGGCACCCGCCTGATGGAAGCCCTGGCCACGGCCTCGGCCGACATTTCGCCGAACCGTTTCGCCGGCGCCGTGATCATCACCGACGGCCAGGTCCACGACCTGCCCAAGGACATCGCCGACGGCAAGGTGCCCGGCGTTCGCGGACCGTTGCACGTATTGTTGACCGGCAAGCGCGACGAAATCGACCGCCGTCTGATCATCAAGAACGCGCCCGGATACGGCATCGTCGGCAAGGAGGTCACCCTGACCTACCGGATCGAGGACAAGCACGCCAAGACCGACGGCACAACGGCCCGCCCGTCGGCCCGGGTCGAGTTCAAGATCGACGGCGCCGAGGGCACGACCGCCCTGGTCCCCGTGGGCGAGGACCAGACCTTCACCTTCAAGCTGGAACACGCGGGGGCGTCGCTGGCCGAAATGTCGGTGGCGCCGGCCGAGGGCGAACTGTCGACGGTCAACAACCGGGCCCTGGTGTCCGTCAACGGGGTGCGCGACCGCCTGCGCGTGCTGCTGATTTCGGGCCAGCCGCACGCGGCGGAACGCACCTGGCGCAACCTGCTGAAGTCGGACCCCTCCGTCGATCTGGTCCATTTCACCATCCTGCGCCCGCCCGACAAGGACGATTTCACGCCCTTGAACGAACTGGCGCTGATCGCCTTTCCGACCCACGAGTTGTTCGTGGAGCGTCTGGACGAGTTCGATTTGATCGTGTTCGACCGCTATCTCAAGCGCGGCGTGTTGCAGCCCCAGCACCTGGCCAACATCGCCGAGCGGGTGCGCCAGGGCGGCGCCCTGTTGATGGCCGTGGGCCCGGAATTCGCGGGTCGGTCGAGCCTCTACCACACGCCGCTGCGGGAAATCCTGCCGGCGGCCCCCACGGGCGAGGTGCTGGAATCCGGGTTCCGGCCCCGGGTTTCCGACACCGGCCTGCGCCATCCGGTGACGGCGGCCCTGATGCCGCCCGGCACCGATCCCAAGGCGGACCCCGTCTGGGGCCGCTGGTTCCGCCAGATCCCGGGCGACGCCTCGGCGGGCGTGTCGCTGATGACCGGCCTGCAAGAGAAACCGATCCTGCTGCTCGACCGTATCGGCAAGGGCCGCGTGGCGCAGGTCATGTCGGACCATATCTGGCTGTGGGCGCGGGGCTACGACGGCGGCGGGCCGCAGGGCGAACTGCTGCGCCGTCTGGCCCATTGGCTGATGCGCGAACCGGACCTGGAGGAAGAGGCCCTGCACGCCCGCGTGCGCGCCGGCAAACTGACCGTAGAGCGGCGCAGCCTGAAGGACGCCGTCGCCAAGGTCACGGTCACCGCCCCTTCGGGCGAGGTTCAGGAACTGGAATTAAGGAACGCCCAGCCCGGCCTGTGGCGGGGTGAACTGGCGGCGGCGGAAATCGGGCTGTACCGCCTGAGCGACGGCGAGCATCAGGCCCTGGTCGCATCCGGCGAATTGAACCCGCTGGAACTGTCGGACCTGCGCGCCACGGACGCGGTCCTGACGCCGGTCACGGAGATCACGGGCGGGTCCGTGCGTTGGCTGACGGACGGCGTGCCCGACGTGCGCCGCGTCGATCCGGGCCGAGACCTGGCCGGGCGCGGCTGGGTCGGGTTGGTCGCCCACAAGGCCTATGTCGTGACGGGGCTGAAGGACATTCCCCTGCTGTCCGGGCTGTTGCTCGCCGTGCTCGCGCTCGGCACCCTGATGGCCGCCTGGTGGCGCGAAGGGCGCTGATCCCCCGTTCCGGGCATTGCGCCGGGCAAGCCGGCGTGATTATCATGCCCCCAGGGGGGCGCATTTGATCCGACCCGGCGGGAAAAGCCGGGCGGCATCGGAGGAAACGCCCATGTCTGTCGCACTCTCTCCCTTGACCCCATCCCTCGGCGTCGAAGCCGTTGGCGTCGACCTCGGCGGCCCGGTCGCATCGGAAGACTTGTCCACCCTGCAAAAGGCGCTGAGCGAGCGCCTTGTCATGGTCGTACGCGGCCAGAATTTCACGCCCGAACGGTTCCTGGACGCCGCCCGCCTGTTCGGCGACCTGATGCCGCAGCACCTGACCAACATCCTGATGCCGGGACATCCGGAAATCGTCGTGCTGGACAGCCGTCAGTCGGACAAGGGCGAGGACGGCAAGGCCATCCCCACCGGGTCGCGCGCCTGGCACACGGACCACACCAATCACGCCCGCCCGCCCAAGATCACCATGCTGTACGCGGTCAAGCTGCCGTCCAAGGGCGGCGACACCAGCTTCGCCAACATGCAGGCGGCCTATGAGGGCCTGTCGGCGGAGGAACGCGACAAGCTGAACCCCATGATCACCGTCAACGTGATCGAACAGGACACGGGCAGCGTCGGCGAGGATGCGCGCCAGGCCCTGACCAAGGCGCCGCAGCGCCATCCCCTGATCCGCACCCATCCGGAAACGGGGAAAAAGGCGATCTATGTCCATCCCGGCAAGACGGAACGCATCGACGGCATGGAGCCTGCGGAAAGCCGCGCCTTCATCCAGGACCTTTTGGCCCGCGCCATCACCCCCGACGTCACTTACCGCCACACCTGGCGGCCGGGCGACCTCGTGCTGTGGGACAACCGGGCGACGCTGCATATCGCGCATCGGGATTACGACGCATCCGAGGGCCGCATCATGCACCGGGTGATCCTGGAAGGCGAAGTGCCGGTCTAGGTCGTGCACCCAAGCCCGGGGTTCCAGAAATTTCCATAGATGCTACAACCGCTGTGCAGGCGGCTTCTCGCCATGGCACCGCATTAACACTCAAGGGGATCGATCGTGCGAGGCGCAGACCTTCTCGTTAAGTCGCTGGCGGCCGCTGGCGTGACACGTATTTTCTCACTGTCCGGCAACCAGATCATGCCGGTCTACGACGCCTGTTTCGACGCAGGCATCGAGATCATCCACACCCGCCACGAAGCCGCCGCCGTGTTCATGGCCGAGGCCTATGCCCAGCTGACCGGCGGCATCGGCGTCGCCATGGTGACGGCCGGCGGGGGTGCCGCAAACGCCATGGGCGGGCTGTATACGGCCTGGGAATCGGACACGCCGGTGCTGCTGCTGACCGGCGATTCCCCGGTCGGCCAGGACGGCCGGGGGGCGTTCCAGGAAATGCGCCAGGTGCCGATGACGGCCCCCCTGACCAAGCTGTCGATCCGCCCCGTGCGGGCCGCCGATCTGGGCAGCGCCACGGCCCGCGCGATCCGCACCGCCACGTCGGGGCGGCCCGGGCCGGTCCATATGTCTCTCGCCTTCGACGTGGTCGAGGCCGACGCCACGGGCGGCGCCGTGCCCCCGGCCGGCGCCTTCGCGCGCGAGACCATGGCGCTTTCGCCCGAGGACGTCAGGCGCGTCGCCGACGCGGTCGCCGCCGCCAAGCATCCGATCATCCTGTGCGGGCCGGTTTTGAACACGGCGCGCGGTCCGGGTGTCACGACCAAGCTAGCCGACGCTCTGGACGCCCCCGTCGTCGTCATGGAAAGCCCGCGCGGCCTGAAGGACCCGTCCCTCGGCAGCATCGCCGGCGTGCTGGCCGAGGCCGACCTAATCGTCACCCTGGGCAAGCGGGTCGATTTCACCTTGGGCTTTGGGGGCACCAACATCGTCGATCCGGCCTGCAAATGGATCTGCGTCAACGCCGACGCGGACGAGCGCGACCGCGCCCACCGCAACCTGGAAGACCGCATCGTCACGGCCCTGGCCGCCGATCCCCGGGACGCGGCGCAGGCGTTGATCGCCCAAGGCGCCGGCGGCACGGCCCATCAGGCCTGGCGCGCCAAGGCCCGGGACCAGATCGCCCAGCGCAGCTTCGCGCCCGACGCTCCCGGGGCCAACGGAGGCATTTCCCCGGCCCAGGTCTGCGCCGCCGTGCAGCGCCAGATCGACAAGGCCAAGGACGCCGTGCTGATCATCGACGGCGGCGAGTTCGGGCAATGGGCCCAGGCCGCGACACGGGCCCAAAAGCGCGTCATCAACGGCATTTCCGGCGTCATCGGCGGTTGCCTGGGGTATGGCGTCGGGGCCAAGAAGGCCGTGCCGGACGCCACCGTATTCGCGCTGATGGGTGACGGCACCGTGGGCTTCCATTTCGCCGAGTTCGAGACCGCGGCCCGCGCCGGCACCCCCTATGTGGTGGTGATCGGCAACGACCACCGCTGGAACGCGGAACATCAGATTCAGTTGCGCGAATACGGATCCAACCGCCTGATCGGCTGCGAACTGTCGGATGCCCGCTATGACCTGGCCGTCGAGGGCCTGGGCGGACACGGCGAATACGTGACCGACCCGGCGGACCTGGACGCGGCGCTGGACCGCGCCGTGGCCAGCGGCAAGATCGCCTGCGTCAACGTGGAACTGGAAGGCCTGCCGGCCCCCAGCGGCCCGTCGCACTGACGGCCGCGCGGGCCCGTCCTGCCTGGACGGACCCGGGTCAGGTAACGTTCATGCAGACCCACTGCGGGTCGGCGAAACGTTTCGCCATGAAATCGACGAAGGCGCGGACCTTGGCCGACAGATGCCGGTTGTGGGGATAGACGGCGTAGATGCCGCGGTCGTCGTCCTCATACTCGGCCAGGACCTGTTCCAGCCGCCCTTCCACCAGATGGCAGCCGACGATGAAGGTCGGCGAGCGGACGACCCCCACCCCGGCCACGGCGGCGGCGCGCAGCAGGTCGCCGTTGTTGCCGCGCATGGGGCCGTCGACCCGCACGGCGAACGGGCCGTCCGGCCCCCGGTAACGCCATTCGTTCAGGTTCGACAGATAGCTGTAAAGCAGGCAGGTGTGATTGCGCAGGTCGTTCGGATGCTTGGGCCGCCCGTGCGCGTCCCAATAGGCCGGCGACGCGCAGGTGGCGATGCGGAACGGCGCCAACCGCCGGGCGATCAAGGATGAATCCGGCAGTTCGGTGATGCGGATGACCACGTCGTACCCTTCGTCGACCACGTTGACGACCCGGTCGTCGAGGGTCACGTCCAGGCTGATTTCCGGATAGGCCGACATGAAGTCCGGCAAGGCATCGGCCATGTGGATCATGCCGAAGGACATGGGCAGATTGACGCGCAGGGTGCCCCGGGGTTCCGCATGCAGGCGGGTGACGGCCAGTTCCGCCTCCTCCGCCTCGGCGACGATGCGCCGGCAACGCTCGTAGAACGCGGCCCCGACCTCGGTCAGGCTGGAGCGCCGGGTCGTGCGGTTGAGCAGCCGGGCCCCCAGGCGGTCCTCCAGTTTGGCGATCTGCTTGCTGACGGCCCCCTTGGACAGGCCCATGGCCCGCGCGGCACCCGTGAAGGTCCCGGTTTCCACCACCTTGGCGAAAACGGCCATACCCGTGAGATGATCCATGCATGTCTCATTGTTTATTTATAGAAACAATTATATTCCAATTAGGCCAATTGTCTACAAATACGCCCAAGCGTAGGGTCCCCGTCAACAGCCCGGCCCCGGAAATCCCCGATCCCCGCCGGCCCATCAGACCGTTGAAAGGACCCGACCATGAGCATCCTCCTCATCAGTTCCAGCCCCAACCTCGAAGGCTCCAATTCCCGCGCCCTGGCGGAAAATCTGGCCAATGGCCTGGTCGGTGACGCCCGCGTCGTCGTGCGCGACCTGGGCGCCAATCCGCCGCCGCACCTGGACCAGGAAACCATCGGCGCGTTCTACACGCCGGAAGCCGACCGCACGGCGGAGCAGAAGCAAAAGCTCGCCCTGTCCGACACGTTGATCGACGAAGTGTTCGCCGCCGACGCCATCGTCATCGCCGCCCCCATGCACAACTTCGGCATCGCGTCGTCGCTCAAGGCCTGGATCGATCATGTCGCCCGCATCGGCCGCACGTTCGAGCCGACGGGCCAGGGCCCCAAGGGCCTGGTGACGGACCGCCCGGTCTATGTCGTGACCACGCGGGGCGGCGTCTACGGCCCCGGCACGCCGTTCAACCACCTGGACCATCTGGAACCCTATCTACGCCGGGCCTTGAACTTCATCGGGATTGAAAACATCTCGTTCATTTATGCCGAAGGCACGGCCAAGGGCGACGACGGCATCAAGGCCGCCCAGGCGGAAATCGCGCAGGTCGCCCAGGCGGCCTGAGCCACGGCGGACGCAGAATAAGGAGTTAAGGCAATGGGGCTTCTCGTGAACGGCGAATGGCGCGACCAGTGGTACGACACCAAGGCGACCGGCGGCCGTTTCCAGCGCGAGGACGCCGCCTTCCGCAACTGGATCACCGCCGACGGCGGCCCCGGGCCGACCGGCCGGGGCGGCTTCAAGGCGGAGACCGGGCGATATCACCTCTACGTCGCGGCCGCCTGCCCCTGGGCCCACCGGACCCTGATCTTCCGCGCCCTCAAAGGCCTGGAGGACATGATCACCGTAACGGTTGTCGAGCCCCTGATGCTGGAAAACGGCTGGGAAATCGCCCCCGGCGCCGATCCTGTCCTGGGCGCGCGCTTCCTGCATCAGGTCTATACCGCCGCCAAGCCGGACTATACGGGCCGGGTCACCGTGCCCGTGCTTTGGGACAAACGGACGCAGACGATCGTCAGCAATGAATCCGCCGACATTATCCGCATGTTCAATTCGGCCTTCGACGGCGTCGGCGCCAGGCCGGGCAACTTCTATCCCTGCGACCTGCGGCATGAGATCGATCTGGTCAACGACCGCGTCTACCGGACGGTGAACAACGGCGTCTATCGGGCCGGATTCGCCACCTCGCAAGAGGCTTACGGCGAAGCCGTCACGGACCTGTTCCACAGCCTGGACTGGCTCGAAGACCTGCTTGGCGAAAGCCGCTACCTCACCGGCGACCGCATCACGGAAGCCGACTGGCGGCTGTTCACCACGCTGGTTCGTTTCGATCCGGTCTATGTCGGCCACTTCAAATGCAACATCCGCCGCATCGCCGACTACCCCAACCTGTCCGGCTTCCTGCGCGAACTTTACCAATGGCCGGGCGTCAAGGAGACCGTCGATATGGCGGCGATCAAGACCCACTACTACGGCAGTCACAAGACCATCAACCCGACGGGGATCATCCCCGTCGGCCCGGAAATGATCCTGACCGCACCCCATCGGCGTGGACATCTGCCCCAACGCATGGACATGGGACACGCGTCATGACGTCCACCAATCCGTTCGACCTCGACGCCTATCTGAAACGGATCGGCTTTGCCGGCACGGTCGCGCCGACTCTGGAGACGCTGGCAGAGATTCAGGCCCGCCATCCCGCGACGATCACCTTCGAGAATCTCGATTCCCTGACCGGCCGCGTCCCCAGTCTTGCCCTCGCGGATGTGCAGCGAAAGTTGGTGACCACGGGACGCGGCGGCTATTGCTTTGAGCAGAACCTGTTGTTGCGCCATGCGCTCGACGCCATCGGGTTCCGCGTTTCAGGCCTGGGCGCCCGGGTTCTGTGGAATACGCCCACAGGCCCGACCCCGCCCCGCAGCCACATGATGTTGCGGATCGACCTGGATGGCGATGTCTACATTGCCGACGTGGGGTTCGGCGGTATGACCATGACCGCGCCGATGCGCCTGAATGCCACGACAACACAGGAAACGCCCCATGGACCCTATCGTCTGGTGCCAACCGAAGACCGCCACCGCCTGGAAGCCCGGATCGGCGACCTGTGGCATCCGCTTTATGTCTTTGATCAGGTCGACCAGGCCAATACCGACTATGAGGTCGGCAACTGGTATGTCGCGACGCACCCGGCCTCCCCGTTCGTCACGACGCTGATCTGCGCCCGGACGGATACGGGAAGACGCTATGCATTACGCGACACGGAACTAAGCATTCATCACACGGCCGGGCCGTCCGAACATCACCGCCTGGACACGCCCGACGCCCTTCGCGACACGCTTGAAGCCACCTTCAATCTCAACCTGGCGGGCTTGGACGATCTGGATGCTCGGCTGGCCGCCGTTTGTGCCAAAGCCTCCGCCCCGTGATCCGTCGTCGCAACCGCCGCCCGCCTGAAAGGACCGTTCCCATGATCACCACGACCCCCCTGGAAAACCTGGGCCGCTTCGCCAACGACTGGCTGAACGCGCGCTATCACTTCTCCTTCGCCAACTACTACGACCCCCAGCGCACGGGCCTGGGCCCGCTTCTGGTGTGGAACGACGACACGGTGCAGCCGGGCCGGGGCTTCGACCCGCACGGCCACCGCGACATGGAAATCATCACCTATGTGCGGAAGGGGGCCATCACCCATCAGGACAACCTGGGCAACATCGGCCGCACGGAAGCGGGCGACGTTCAGGTGATGTCGGCGGGCACGGGCATCCGGCACGCGGAACACAACCGCGAGGACGAGCCGACGACCCTGTTCCAGATCTGGATCGAGCCCAGGGAAACCGGCATCCCGCCACGCTGGGACGCGCGTAAGTTCCCCAAGGAAAGCCGGGGCGGCAGGTTGGAGGTTCTGGCCTCGGGCCGCGCGGCGGACAAGGACACGGACGCCTTGGCGATCCATCAGGACGCCGCCGTCCTGGGCGGCACGCTCAAGGCCGGTGAGGAAACCACCCTGACCCTGGCCCCTGGGCGCAGCGCCTATATCGTGCCCGCCGTGGGTGACATCACCATCAACGGCGTCAAGGCCCCCGAACGCTCGGGCACGGCGGTCACGGACGTGGACAGCATCACCATCCGCGCCGATACCGACGCCGAAGTCGTCGTCGTCGACGTGCCCTGACCGCCTCCGACCGCTGTTTGCCGGTGCCGCCCGCCGGTGGTATGAAAGCCGTAGCCTAGGTACCTGCCGAGGTGGAAGGTGAAAATACCATGGCAAGCGCCGGCAAACATGCGGACCTGGACAGCCTGAAAAAGCATGTCGAATTAATTTACACCGGCCGCAGCAAGGCCGCCCTGCGTTTCCGCCTGGGCCTGCTGACATTCGACCTTGTGATCATCGCAACCTATATTGCCGCGGGCTTCTTCACCCTGCCGCGGGAGATTTATTGGCTCGACATTTTCTTGGCGACGATTGTCTGCCTCGACCTTTTGGCCCGCGGATGGATCGCCGACAACCGCCTACGGTTCCTGGCGGGTCCGTTCCAATGGGCTGATCTGGCGGTAATCCTGAGCTTGGTCGCCCCCGTGTTCTTCGGAAATTTCGCATTCCTGCGGGTTCTGAGGGCTCTACGCGTGCTGCGCTCCTACAGGGTGCTGCAGGAACTGCGCAACGACAGCAGTTTCTTCCGCCGCAACGAAGAGGTCATCCAACGCGGCCTGAATTTGGCGGTCTTCGTTTTCATTGTTTCGGCTTTCGTCCATGCCGTGCAGGCGGGCCATAACCCTGATATCAAAACCTACACGGACGCCATTTACTTCACGGTCACAGCGCTGACGACAACCGGGTTCGGCGATATCGTTTTGGTCGGTGAAGACGGACGCTGGCTATCGATCGCCATTCTGATCTTCGGCGTCGGGTTGTTCCTCCGCCTATTGCAGTCAGTTTTCCGGCCGCCCAAAATCCGCGAGAAATGCGAAGGCTGCGGCCTATTGATGCACGAGCCGGATGCCCTGCATTGCAAGCATTGCGGCCGCGAGATCGCAATCGAAACCGAAGGCTCCTCGGGTTAAACAAAGCGGCCGGGCCGGCACCTCGCCGCAACCACGATTGCTCGTTCTCACGGGTCTAACGCCATGACACCTTGGGAGACTAGGCCGCCGCGACCGCCTCGACCTCGGCCAGCCAGTTGGGCGACGACAGCCCGGCGACGATCAGCAGGCTCGACGCGCAGAGATGCCCGGCCATGAACTGGTCACGCACCTTGCGCATGACGGCCACATCCTCGGCCCGGGTCAGGAAGATGGTGATCTTGACCAGGTTCGTGCGGTCCATCCCCGCCTCTTTCAGGATCTCGCCCAGCTTGAAGAATATCGCCTCCAACTGGCCCTCGATTCCGGCGACGGGCTTGCCGTCACCGTCCGCCCCGACCTGGCCGGAGATATGCAGCCAGCGCGTGGCGTCCTGAACCTCGGTCGCCAGGGCATAGGCCGAAAACGGCTTGTGCACGGTCGCCGGCTGATGGTTGATCATCTTCATCACTGGTGCTCCAGATTCTTCGCCACGACGACCTGGGCGACCCCGTGAACGTCGCCCGCCTCCACCGCTTCATGGGCCTTGACCATGTCCTCGAACTGGAAGCGTTCGCCGATGCGATGCACCAGGGTATCCGGCGACATCAACGGGCTGACCGTCTGCAGAACCTCATCCTGGGTCAGGCGGTCGAGCTGATAGATCGTGAACATGCGGATGTTGACGTTACCGCCCATCCACTTGTTGAAGGGGATCACCGGCTCCGGCACGGCGTCCGACGCATAGGTCGCGACCGTGCCGTTGGGCTTCAGGATATCCGGTAGCAGGTCCGTGTTGGACCCGAAGGCGACCTCGACGATGCGGTCGACGGGGCCGCCGGCGGCGTCCAGAATGCGTTCCTTCAGGCCCGGCTCCTTGTAGTTAAGGGCGTGGGCGGCGCCCAGTTCCCGGGCCTCGGCGCAGTGTTCGTCGGACCCGCAGGTCGCGATCACCTTGGCCCCGCCCCACACGCCCAGTTGCACCGCATAGGCGCCGACGCGCCCCGTGCCGCCGGTCACCAGCACGGTCTTGCGCGAAATATCGCCGTCGCTGAACAGCGCGTGGTAGGCCGTCACCACCGGCACCCCGGCGCAGGCACCCTGGCTTAACGATACGTCGCCCGCGAGCGACACCGCCTGGCGCGTCGGCAGGACAACATATTCCGCCGCCGTGCCCTGGGGGCGGCCATGCTGGGCGCCGAAAATCCAGACCTTCTGGCCGATGCGGGCGTTGTTGACCCCTTCGCCGACACGATCGATGACGCCCGAGCCGTCGTTGTTGGGAATGATCGGCGAAAACTGGGCCAGTTCGCGGCCCGAGGCGCGGCGCTTCACGTCCGTCGGGTTGATGGCCGAATAAGCGATGCGGACGCGGACCTCGCCGGGGCCCGGTTCCGGGTCGGGAAGGTCGCCGAATTGCAGGACGTCCGCCGCCGGACCGGCGCGGTCATACCAATAGGCGCGCATGGGTATCTCCTCCTTGGAAATTCTGGTTGGTCGTCCGGGCCTCAGCGGCGCCGGAAAGGATTGACCGGAAGGTGACGCGCCCGGCGCGCGATGACAAGCCCGATCGGCGGCCTTCCGGCCCCGCAACGCCCTCCGACCCGGCAAGAATTTCCCCTTTGCGGGCGGTTTCTGCCGTCCCCAGTCCGGAAAAATTCACTTAACTATTTGAAGATAAACAATTCTTGTTGTGGCACGGGGATTGAAACACCCCCAGCAGCACCTGGATCGGGGTCAACCCCGGCGAAGGCGAACGTACAAGGAACGGGAAAAATGAATCCACTTTATATCGCAGCCACCGGAATGGTGGCGCAGCAGGAGCGCGTGGACGTGATCGCCAACAACTTGGCGAACATGAACACCACCGGCTATCAGCGCCGCCGGGCGTCGTTCAACGACCTTCTTTATGAAGACAACAAGCGGCCCAATTCCAAGCATTCGCGCGCCAGCGGCATCGTGCCGGGCGGCGTCAAGGCCGGTCTGGGCGTGCATACGGCGTCCTTCTACCGGGTCGTCGAACAGGGCAACCTGGCGCAGACGGGTAACCCCTTCGACGTGGCCATCCAGGGGTCCGGCTACATGCCGGTCACCCTGGCCAACGGCGAGACCGCCTATACCCGCGCCGGCGCCTTTCAGTTGAACCAGACCGGACAGATCGTCACCCATGACGGCCTCACGGTCGGCGCCGGCATCGCCATCCCGCCGGGCGCCATCGAGGTCACGATCAACAACTCCGGCGAAGTGTTTGCCTCCTTCGAAGGCCAGCCGCAGCCACAGAACCTGGGTCAGATCAACCTGGTCCGCTTCCCCAACGAAGGCGGCCTGCATGCCATCGGCGACAGCATGTTCCAGGAGACCACGGCGTCGGGCGCCCCCCTGGTGGGCACGCCCGGCACGGCCGGGTTCGGCTCCATCCTGCAGGGCTTCCTGGAATCGTCGAACGTCAACCCGGTGGAGGAAATCGCCAACATGGTCAAGGCCATGCGGGCTTATGAGCTGAGCTCCAAGGTCATCCAGACCGCCGACCAGATGATGTCGACCAAGACCGGCTAACCCCGGCCCGGGCGTTAACCAACGGTAAACCATCCCCCGGCATACTCGCCGGACTATCACCGCGGCACAGAGATCGCGGGACCAGAACAAGGCCGTTCGGGCGGCCCTAAAAAACCGATATACGAAACGCTTCGTTTCGAACGATCCAAACGGCGGCGGCGGTTCCAGAATGTGAACCGCCGCCGTTATCGGTTGTGGGGCGGCCTATCCCGCCTGAAACACCAGGAACGCGCCGAACGCGATGCAGGCGAAGCCCGCCGCATGCATCCAGGAAAAGCTTTCCCCCAGGTACAGCACGGAAAACACCGCGAACACGGTCAGGCTGATGACCTCCTGGATGGTCTTCAGTTCCGCCGCCGTGTAAAGCCCGCCGTGGCCGTAGCGGTTGGCCGGCACGGCGAAGCAGTATTCGACGAAGGCGATGCCCCAGCTGATGAGGATCACCAGCCACAGGGCTTCCTGCTTGAACTTGAGATGCCCGTACCAGGCGACGGTCATGAAGATGTTGGACACGCAGAGCAACAGGATCGGCGTCAGGGCGGCGAGGGAAAAGGTCGGCATGGCACAACTCCAGAAAACCGCAGCGTTACCGACCTATTTGATCGAATTTTCTAGGCGGCTCAATTTCGCGCTAGCCGGGCAAGGTTATTTAGAGAGATTGAGATCAGATGGATTGCGTTGTTTCGACTGGCATGTCCAATTTATTACCCCTCCTCCCCCTTGGTTCGCGACAATTTTAAATCCATTTGCGGTCATTTTTATCGGCAGGGAGCCTGTTGATTTGACTTGTGCATCTCCTGCTTTTTCCCAATCAACAAGACCGAGAGCGCAACCTATACCCCCGCAAAAATACACAGTCATAGCGGAGGTTTTTCCGTCCTGCTCAGATATCCAGAATTCACAAGTCTTCTGCACAAAGGTTGAATGTAATTGTACCCAACACCCCTTCTGCTCTTCCACTGGCCCTTCATTTGAACAGGGAAATAGGTTCTCCCGACTTGTTTCGTCGATCGGAGGAGAAAATGGGGGGTACCCCATCGTGTAGGCAATCGTCAGCCAAGCAATGGCTATAACCGAAATTGCTGCAAAGACCCTCTTCATGCTCACCCCCCTGAACTGGCGCTCATACACTAATATAAATTATATCTAATATTAATGAAATTGCGAGTTGTGATGTGCCGCATTCGAATTCAAGGCCAGGCGACGTCCGGCGGCAGGGACATCAGGATCGCCTCGGTATTGCCGCCCGTCTGCAGGCCGAAGATGGTGCCCCGGTCGTACAGCAGGTTGAATTCCACGTAGCGCCCGCGCTTCACGCGCTGGGCGTCGCGCTCGTCCGTGGTCCAGGTCTTGTTCATGTGGCGGCGCACGATCTCGGGATAGACGGTGGCGAAGGCGCGGCCGACGTCCTGGGTGAAGGCGAAATCGGCGTCCCAATCGCCCGTGTTGTGCTGGTCGTAGAAAATGCCGCCGACGCCCCGCGCCTCGTTCCGGTGCGGCAGGAAGAAGTAGCGGTCGCACCACTCCTTGAACTTGGGATAGTAGGCCGGATCGTGGGCGTCGCAGGCCGCCTTGAACGCGCCATGGAACCGGTCCGTATCCGCACCGTCGGGGAACACGGGCGTCAGGTCGCCGCCGCCGCCGAACCAGCCCTGGGTGGTGACGATCATGCGCGTGTTCATATGCGCCGCCGGCACCAGCGGCGAATTGGGGTGGATGACGGTCGAAATGCCGGACGCCCAGAACCGGGGGTCTTCGGCCGCCCCTGGGATGCGCTTGCGGAATTCCTCAGAAAACTCGCCCATGACGGTGGAGACGTTGACCCCGGCCTTTTCGAACACCCGCCCGCCCCGCATCACGGCCATGACGCCGCCGCCGCCCATTTTGCCGGCGATGTCGCCGGGACGTTCCCAGGATTTGCGCGCGAACCGGCCGGGCTGCCGCGCACTGGTGCCGTTGGGGCCGGTGACCGCGTCCTCGATGTCTTCCAGCGCCTTGCAGAAATCGTCGCGCAGGCGCTCGAACCAGGCCTTGGCGCGGGATTTATGGGCGTCCGAGTAATCGGCGGCGGGAGTCGTTGCGTCGTTCATGGGGTGTCTGTATCTCCGGGGTAGGCGCCGAGCTGGCCCAGCGCCGTCGCCAGAACCATGGCCGCACTGGCCGCCAGGTTCAAGGACCGTGTGCCGGGAGCGAGCGGAATCCGCACCCGCGCATCGGCCGCGGCATGGACATCTTCCGGCACCCCGGCGCTTTCGCGCCCGAACAACAGCATGTCGCCGGCCTGAAAGCGGAAATCCGGCAGGCGCGTGGCGGCCGCGGTGGTCAGCAGCACCAGGCGGCGGCCGGCCATCGCCTCCCGGAACGCGGTCCAGGAGGCGTGGCGGTGCATTTCCAGATGACCCAGATAGTCCATGCCCGACCGCCGCATGCGGGCATCCGACAGCACGAAGCCGCAGGGTTCGATGATATGCAGGGCCGCTCCCAAGCAGGCCGCCGTGCGCATCACGGCGCCCGTGTTCTGCGGAATGTCGGGTTCATAAAGGGCGATTTCGACCGATGCGGGCATGACCGCCCCATGAAGGCCCCGAAAGGCCCGGTTTGCAAGCTATTCTCACCACTTAGCGCTTGCCTGAAAGCCCCTCAGGCCATAAGGTCTCGCCGGTTCGTGCGGGCGTCCTGTGTCCGCACGTTTCATGACGGTTGGGTAATATACAGCCCGCCGTTGCCTCTTTTCCGCCGGTCCCTTAGATTTGGCGGTGAGTTCGGGGGCCGTCCGGGTTTGACACCCATCAAGCCGGGGCGGCGAACACAAGATCAAAACACCTTTTAAGGGGAAGTGCTTATGAGCGACACGGCGAGCACCCCGCCAACCGCCGAAATCGACGCGCAGACGCGCCGCGATTTCCTACTGGTTTCCACGGCTACTGTCGGCGCGGTGGGTACCGCGTTGACCCTGTGGCCGTTTGTTAACAGCCTCAACCCGGCGGCCGACACCCTGGCCCTGGCGACCACGGAAGTGAACCTGGAGCCCATCAAGGACGGCCAGAGCATCACGGTCGTCTGGCAGGGCAAGCCGGTGTTCATCCGCAACCGCACCGCGGCCGAGATCGAACAGGCGAAAAAAGACGACACCGCGGCCCTGCCGGACCCGGCCAAGGACGCCGACCGCGTCCAAAAGGACGACTGGCTGATCATGGTCGGCGTGTGCACCCACCTGGGCTGCATTCCGCTGGGTCAGAAGGAAGGCGAGCCGAAGGGTGACTTCGGCGGCTGGTTCTGCCCCTGCCACGGATCGCACTACGACACCTCGGGCCGGATCCGCAAGGGCCCGGCGCCGCAAAACCTGCTTGTCCCGAACTATACGTTCGCGTCGGACACCCAGGTCGTGATCGGGTAACGGGGGACGTCATGAGCGAACAACAATCGACAAGCAAATTCATGCAGAACGGCGTCGTGAAGTGGATCGAGCATCGCATGCCGATCTTCAGCTTCATCGACCATTCCGTGGGCTCCGGCTATCCGGCGCCGAAGAACCTCAGCTACTGGTGGAACTTCGGCTCCCTGGCCGGTCTGGCGCTGATCATCATGATCGTGTCGGGCATCGTGCTGGCCATGCATTACACGCCGCACACCACGCTGGCCTTCACGTCGGTCGAGCGCGTCATGCGCGACGTCAACGGCGGCTGGCTGATCCGCTATCTACACATGAACGGCGCCAGCTTCTTCTTCATCGCCGTCTACATCCACATCTTCCGCGGCCTCTACTTCGGGTCCTACAAGAACCCCCGCGAACTGCTGTGGATCATCGGCGTGCTGATCCTGCTCGCCATGATGGCGACGGCGTTCATGGGCTACGTTCTGCCCTGGGGCCAGATGTCCTATTGGGGTGCCACGGTCATCACCAACCTGTTCTCGGCCATTCCGGTGGTCGGCGACAGCATCGTGACCCTGCTGTGGGGCGGCTTCGTGGTCGACAACCCGACCCTCAACCGCTTCTTCTCGCTGCACTACCTGCTGCCCTTCGTGATCCTGGGCCTGGTCATCGTGCACATCTGGGCGCTGCATACCTTCGGGTCCAACAACCCGACCGGCGTCGACGTGAAGGGCCCGCAGGACACCATTCCCTTCCATCCCTACTTCACCATCAAAGACCTGTTCGGGATGGGCGTGTTCCTGCTGATCTTCTGCTTCTTCGTGTTCTTCGCGCCCAACTACTTCGGCGAAGCGGACAACTACATCCCGGCCAACGCGCTGGCGACCCCGCCGCACATCGTGCCCGAATGGTACTTCCTGCCGTCCTACGCGATCCTCCGCGCCTTCACCAACGACTTCATCCTCTATTGGCCGGTGTCCTGGCTGATGACGGCGAAGTTGGCGGGCGTCATCGCCATGTTCGGCTCGATCATCCTGCTGGCCTTCGTGCCCTGGCTGGATACCTCCAAGGTGCGTTCGGCCCGGTTCCGGCCGATCTACAAGTGGTTCTTCTGGATCTTCGTGCTCGACTGGGTCGTGCTCGGCATGGTCGGCGCCCATCCGCCGGAAGGCATCTGGGTGCTGCTCGGTCAGATCTCGACGATCTACTACTTCGCGCACCTTCTGGTGATCCTGCCCATCCTCGGCGTCATCGAACGGCCCAAGGCCCTGCCGGAAAGCATTTCCGCCTCGGTCACTCAGCCCGCGGAGTAAGGAAAATGATGAAACCAACCATCAAGACCGCCTTCGCGGCCGTTCTCACCGCCGGTGCCGTCGTGGCGCTGTCCCTGACCTCCGCTCCGGCCCAGGCGGCCGGCGCCGGCCCCAAGCCGGCGGTTCAGGACTGGACCTTCAAGGGCCTGTTCGGAACCTACGACCGGGCGTCGGCCCAGCGCGGCTACAAGGTGTACAAGGAAGTCTGCTCGGCCTGCCATTCCATGAACCTGATCAAGTTCCGCAATTTGCAGGACATCGGGTTCTCGGAAGCGCAGACCAAGGCCCTTGCCGCCGAGTACGAAATCCAGGACGGCCCCAACGACGACGGGGAAATGTTCACCCGCAAGCGCACGCCGTCCGATCCGCTGCCCTCGCCGTTCCCCAACGACAAGGCCGCCGCCGCCGCCAACAACGGCAAGGCGCCGCCGGACCTGTCGCTGATCACCAAGGCGCGCGCCCAGGGCGGCGATAGCGTGATCAAGGTGTCCATGAAACACCCGGGCGGCTTCACCATCGGCGCCGACTACGTCTATGCGCTGCTCACCGGCTACGGCGAGCCCCCCGCGGGCGTCGAAGTGCCGGATGGCGGAAGCTACAACAAGTACTTCCCGGGCGGCGTCATCGCCATGGCCAACCCGCTGGCCGCCGACGCCGTCGAATTCTCCGACGGCACCAAGGCCACGGTGGCCCAGATGGCTCACGACGTGACCACCTTCCTGGCCTGGGCGGCGGAACCGGAGCTCGAGGCGCGCAAACGCCTCGGCATCAAGGTCATGCTGTTCCTGCTGGTGCTCACGGGCATGCTGTTCGCCCTCAAGCGCAAGATCTGGTCGGACGTCCACTAAGCCCGACCGGCTCTGATCTAAATAAAAAAGGCCCCGGAGAAATCCGGGGCCTTTTTCGTTGTCCGAAATGCTGGGGATGGTCAGGCGGCGAGGAAATCCTCGATGAACCCCCGGATCACACTGTCCAGGTCGGCGTCCTCGGGACAGCCGAGCGCCTTGGCCTTGGCCGCGTCCATCTTGAGCGGCCAGGAGCCGCAGATGGCTTCGACGGCTGGATCACGCTCACGGGTGATGGGGCCGAGCTTGAGGCGTTCTTCCGCCGCCACGCGCTCCAGGGCCTCGATCATTTCCGCCACCGCATAGGCCTTGTTGGGCAGGCAAACGGTGCGGTCGGGGCCGATGGCGGCGCCGTCGGCCTCGTGCACGGCGAGGAACCCCTCGACCGCCGCGCGGTAGCCCAGCAGCATCATGTAGAAGCCGTCGTGCACGGGCAGCACGTGCTCCTTGCCCTGCAAAGGTTCCCGGAAGATGCCGGACGCCCAGCCGCTTGCCGCCGCGTTGGGCACGCCCGGGCGGATCACGATGGTCGGCAGGCGCACGGTGCGCCCGTCGATGAAGCCCTTGCGGGTATAGTCGTTGATCGCCAGTTCGCCGAACGCCTTGGTCATGCCGTAGGTGGTTTCCGGCGTGTGTCGGGTCCAGTCATCGACCTCTTTCGGCAGGTCCGGGCCGCCGAACACGGCGAGGGAGGACGAGAACACCAGACGGGGCGCCGAGCCGCGCGCGCGGGCGGCGTCCAGGATATTGAGCCCGCCCATGAGGTTGACCCGCATGGCCATGTCGAAATCCTTCTCGCCGCCCGCCGAGACGACGGAGGCGAGGTGGAACACGGAGACGTCGTCACGGTCGACCAGGGCCGAAACCGTGGCCTTGTCGGAAATGTCGCCGGCCGCCGTGGTGACCCTTTTGTCCGCCCAGGCGAAGGGCGTGACCGGCACCAGGTGGTCGAACAACTGGATCTCGTCGACCTCGGCCAATTTGCCGTCGGGGCCGCGTATCTCTCCCCGCTTGAGAATCGATTTTGCGATCATCTGGCCGAGAAAGCCGCAGCCGCCGGTGATGACAACCTTCATGCGGAGAGTTCCTTATGCAAGCGGCTTGATCCCTTCCTGGGCCATCACCCGCTGCACCGCCGGCTGCGCCTCGACCCGATTGGCGAGGGCCCAGAGGGCCGGGAAGCCGTCCGGCGTCTTGGGCGTGCAGCGCAGGCCCCAGCGGGCATGCACCCAGGCCAGGCAATCGGCCAGGGTCATCTTGTCGCCGACCAGCCACTCGCGGCCTTCGGCCCAGCCGTTGGTGCGGGCGAGACAAGCGAGCCAGTTCTGTTCCGCCTTGGCCTTGATGCCGGCATGGGCGCTTTCGTCATCGGTCCAGCGGAACGGGCGCATGTTGATGGCGAAGGCCGGGTGCTCCTGCGACGCCATGAACATCAGCATCATCATCATCTGCCCATGTTCCCACGTACCCCGCGCCGGGGTCAGGTTGCCGCCGAACTTGTCGGACAAATACAACATGATGGCGACGCTTTCCGTCAGCAGGCCGTCGTCGGTGGCGAGCGACGGCACCTGATTGCGCGGATTGGTTTTCTTGTATTCCTCCGACGCCAGCACCTCGTCGGACACGGCGATGGCTTCGTAGTCGACGCCAAGGTCTTCGAGCAGAACATGAACGGCCATGGAACAGGCGCCGGGACGGTAATAGAGCTTCATGATGTTTCCTTGATATGGTCAGTTTCGGTCCAGAATGAATTTTTGTTGGGCCGGATCATAGCCCACCCAAAGCGCGTCGCACATGCCGTCGTCGATGCGCAGCCAGTTGCGGCAGGACGCGGGCAGAGCAAATCGGGCGCGGGCACCCGCAGGGATCGGCACCACGGTCGTCTTGTAGCCTGATCCATAGGGCGCGACGGTGCTGTCGCAGAGGGCGAATTGTTCGTCGCTGCCGATGTTCAGGCGCAGGGGGAACAGGCCCCCCGTGACATCCGGCAGCCGTTCCCAGCCATTGTCCGCGGACCCGCCCGGCTGAGACACCACGGCGACGTGGAAGTAATTCCCTTCCGGATTGACGCCGTCGCGCCAGGCATAAATCTCGTCGGCCACCCCGTCGCAGGTCAGGTCCGCCGTGATCTCGGTTCCGTTCGTGAAATCCTGGGCCCAGATCGTTCCGTACCAGTACCGCAGCAATCGATAGGCATCGCCGGCAAGGTCCGCGTACCCGACCTGAACCGTCAGGAACAGAATGACCAGGGCTGCCGCAATGACCTGACCCCACACCGGATCACGCCTTTTCCGGATAAAGGCCCCGCAGCCCCTCGGGGGTGGCGCGGGCGACGCCGCGTTCGGTGATCAGGCCGGTGACGAGGCGCCGGGGCGTCACGTCGAAGGCGTAATTGGCGGCGGGCGAGCCGTCGGGCGTGATGGTCACGGTCACGATGTCGCCTGCGTCGCTGCGCCCGGTCATGCGGGTGACCTCGTCGGGCGAGCGCTGTTCGATGGGAATTTCATGCACGCCGTCGTGCAGCGTCCAATCGATGGTCGGGCCCGGCAATGCCACATAGAACGGCACGTTGTTGTCGTGCGCCGCCAGGGCCTTCAGGTAGGTGCCGATCTTGTTGCACACGTCGCCATGGGCCGTGGTGCGGTCCGTGCCGGTGATGCACAGGTCGACCTGGCCGTGCTGCATCAGGTGGCCGCCCACGTTGTCGGCGATCACCGTATGGGGCACCCCGTGCTGGCCCAGCTCCCAGGCGGTCAGGCTGGCGCCCTGGTTGCGGGGCCGGGTCTCATCGACCCAGACATGTACGTCCACGCCCGCGTCATGGGCCTTGTAGATGGGGGCAAGCGCCGTGCCCCAGTCGACGGTGGCGAGCCAGCCGGCGTTGCAATGGGTCAGCACGTTGACGGGCCGGGATTTGCCGTGACGGGCCCAGATTTCCTCGATCAGCGGCCTGCCATGGTCGCCGATGGCGGAACAGATGGCGACGTCCTCGTCGGAAATCTCGGCCGCCCGCTTGTATGCCGCCTCGGCCCGCTGGTTGACCGACAAGGGGGCCAGGAGAGCCCGCATCTCGTCGAGCGCCCAGCGCAAGTTGACCGCCGTCGGCCGGGTCGCCAGAAGATCGTCGTAGGCCTTGGCAAGGCCCGCGTCCGACGGGTCCGCATGCATGGCGAGCGCCATGCCGTAGGCCGCCGTGGCGCCGATCAGCGGCGCCCCCCGCACCCACATGTCGGCGATGGATTGCGCCGCGTGCGAAACGTTTTCCAGGCGCCGGGTGACGAAATCGAACGGCAGGCGCGTCTGGTCGATGATTTCGACCGCCCAGCCATCGTCGGCGAGCCAGATCGTGCGGTAGGGTTTGCCGTCGACGTTCATGGCGCGTGCGGCCTAGGCCAGGGCTTCGGTGATGCAGATATCGCGGGTGCAGCCGCCGTCGAGCGCCTTGCGCGCCTCGGCGTACAGCGGAGAATCGTAATAGGCCGCGGCCGTTTCCCAGTTCAGGTGTTCGATCAGGGCGATGCGCGTCTGGGGGAAGCCCTCCATGGTCTGGACGCGCCCGCCGCGCACCAGGCCGCGGGCCCCCGCCGCCTGGATCGCCGGGGTCGCCTTGGCAACGTAGGCGGCCATCTTGTCGGCGTCGTGGACGGTCATATGCGCGCCGATCCAGTAAGCCACGGGCCCGGTGGTTTGCCCGCGCGGGGCCGGGTCCTCGATGCCTTCGACGATGAAGGTGTCGCGTTCGACCGCACCGTTCAGGATATGGGAATGGGCGTCTTCATAGGCCGGGGAATGATAGGTCTTGAGCGCCGTGTCGAAATCGGGGAATTCGATGATGACCACGCGGCCCTGCTCGTAGCCTTCCAACGACTTGACCTTGCCGCCCCGGGCCAGGAACGTGCCGCCCCCGGCGGCGATGGCCGGGCCGGCCTTTTCCGCATAGGCCTTCATCTTGTCGGCGTCGTGAATCTGAATCCGCAGGCTCATCCAATAGGCCTTGGGCATGGGGCGTCTCCTCCTTGGTATTTTAAAGCACCCGTCCGGCGACGGCCGACAGTTTCTGGATCATGTCCGGGTCGCGGGCGTCGGGGGCGGTGATCAGCGCGTGTTCCAGCGCGGTATGGCAGCCGTGGGCGCAGGTTTCCCCGCGGCCCGCAAGCTTGGGCGCAACCTGCTTGACCAGGGTGCGGCCCTTTTCCGCGTTTTCCAGCAGCACCTTGATGATGGCCTCGACCGTCACGTGGTCGTGGTCCGGATGCCAGCAGTCGAAGTCCGTGACCATGGCGACGGTGGCGTAACACATCTCCGCCTCGCGGGCCAATTTGGCCTCGGGCATGTTGGTCATTCCGATAACGTCACAACCCCAACTGCGATAGAGGTTGCTTTCGGCCAGGGTCGAGAACTGCGGGCCTTCCATGGCCAGGTAGGTGCCGCCGCGCACGGCGTCGATGCCGACTTCCCGGCACGCCGCCTCGACCGCGTCACCCAGCCGCCCGCAGACGGGATGGCCCAAGGCGACATGGGCGACCAGGCCCGTGCCGAAGAACGATTTCTCCCGCGCGAACGTGCGGTCGATGAACTGATCGGCGATCACGAAGGTGCCCGGCGGCAGGTCTTCCTTCAACGACCCGCAGGCGGAAACGGAGAGAATCTCCGTCACCCCCGCCCGTTTCAGGGCGTCGATGTTGGCGCGGTAGTTGACCTCGCTGGGCGGAATGCGGTGGCCGCGCCCGTGACGGGGTAGAAACACCATCTTCTGGCCCGCCAGGTCGCCGAACAGAAGATCGTCCGACGGCGCGCCGAACAACGACGCGACGGCCTCCCAGCGAGTGTTTTCCAGCCCGTCGATGTCGTAGATGCCGCTGCCGCCGATGACCCCGATGACGGGCGGCGTGCCGGGTGCCGTCATCTGCCCCTACCCCGCCAGGTGTTCGTCGAACAGGCGGAAGGTGCGGATGCTGGCGACCTGGGCGGCGTGCGGGTTGAACGATCCGCGCATGTCGCAATGGAAACCGTGATCGGCGTCATACAGATAAACCGGGCATTCGGGGTGGGCCTTGGCGATCTGGTCGACATCGGCGAGCGGAATGCCCTGGTCCAGCTTGCCGAAATGCAGGATGGTCGGGCCATTGGGCTGCTCGCCCACATAGGGCAGGATGCCGCCGCCGTAATAGGCGCTGGCGGCCTGGAAATCGAGCCGGCAGGCCGCGGCCCAGGTCACGACGCCGCCCCAGCAATAGCCGGTGATGCCGACCTTGCCCGCCTCGGCCGCCACTTTGCGGGCGGCTTCCACGTCCAGCAGCACGTTGTCGAAATTGGCGTTGCCGTTGTCCTTCATCACGCGGCCACGGGCGATGTCGTCCGGCGTGTAGCCGACCTCGAAACCCTTTTCGAAACGGTCGTAAAGGGCGGGGGCGACGGCCAGATAGCCGACCTCGGCGAAGCGGTCGCACAGGTCGCGAATGTGTTCGTTGACGCCGAAGATTTCCATGATGACGACGATGCCGCCACGGGGCGTGCCTTCCGGATCGGCGCGGTAGCCGTGCAATTGGAAGCCGTCGCCGGCGGTCAGCGTGATGTCTTGTCCCATGATGTTCCTCCCGGGGAATGGTCTTGCAGGTTTGGCGGATAACCTAGCGCAGGCCCGGGCAGGGCGGAAGCCGAAAGGGGAGCAAGGCGATGTTGGTCCATGCACCCGAAACCATGTTTGATTGAATTTCTTGCCGATGAAGATCAACACATGATAGAGTTTTCCACATCAGAACATACCATGAACTTAGGGAGGCACTCATGGTTCGGAAATTTCTTGTCGTCGTCTTCTTGCTCGGCCTTTTACAGGGATGCCTTAGGCAGGTTCAATCCAACGTCGCCGTGTTCCACAGCCTGCCCGCGGCCAAGACCTACGGTACGATTTTTCTTTCGGGACCGAACGACGAGATCAGCAACTCCCTCGAATTCCGCAGCCATAGTGCGGTCCTCGGCGGCAAACTGGCACCGCTCGGCTTCCGCGTCGTCGACAGCATTGAAAATGCGGATTACTTGGCCGTCCTGAGCTACGCCATCGACAGCGGCCGGCAGGAAACGAGTTCCTATACCATGCCGCGGCACGGATCGACGACCAGTTACGTCGGCGGCTACGCCGTCACCTCCTACGGCATCACCGGCTACACGACTGTCACGGACAATTACACTGTCTATACCCGGCAGGTGGCGCTTGATATTTTTGATGTCCGCCAATCGAAGGAAAAGCCGACCAAGGTGTATGAAGCCCGTGCGACCAGCCAAGGCACGTGCGGCACCATCGTAGCCATCCTGCCCAACATAATGGATGCGATCCTGACCGATTTCCCGGGCACAAGCGGCGAATCCAAAAGGATCAACGTCGAATGGAACGGCAAATGCTGATCGGCCATGGCTCTTCCCGCTGAAGATACAGGTGACGCGGTCTGGCGGCAGGCGCGTCGTCTCATGGTCCTGGTTGCGGCGGTTCTTGCCACCGCCTGCCAGACTCTGCCTACCGCCGCGCCTCCATCCGGCAACGAAGCAGCCGCCGTGTCGCGGCCGTTCTATTCGCCCTTCTACGACCGAGCCGACCATCTGGCCGATTTCATCGCCGCCGGCGACCTGGATGGCGCCGACCGTCTGTATATGGAACAGCAGACGGTCTTTGACGCCGACACCGCGCCACGCACGCGGGATTTGCTCGATACCCTGGCCGCCCGCCTCACCGTCCGTCACGAACGGGCGCTTACCGACGCCCTGGCGGGGCTGCGGGCGCTGCCGGACCCTGTGCCGATGGCGGACTGGCCGCGCACCGCCGACGCCCTCAAGGCGGCAACGGCCGCCCTGAACGCCTATCCCACCGCCGGGTTGCTCGCCGATCCGGCGCGCGAACCTGCGGCCCTCCCCGCCCTGCGCACCGAACGGGACAGGCTGGCGGACAAGCTGCGGATGGCCGCCGCGACAGCCTTCCTCGCCTTCGACCACGGCCAGGGCCGCGCCTTCGCCGATGCCTACCCCCTGGCCGTCGACACGGCCGGCCTGATCGCCGAAACCTGGGCGGCCCTGCGTCCCCGGCTGGCCCGCTGGGACGCCGCCACCCTGGTGCGCTACGGCAAGACCTATGAACGGGAACTGGCCGAGGCCGGCCGCGCCGCCGACCTGGGCGCGCTATATGCCGCGCGGGTGGCCCGCGACAACGGCATCGCGGGCAACCGATCGCCCCTGGTTGCCCTGGCCTTGGTCGCCGCCGCCAAGCGGGCGGGCCTCGTCGCATCCCCGCCGGCGGGGGCGGAGATCGCCCTGGTCGAGGCGACCAGCCAGACGTTGCTCCGCCACGGGCAGATCGACTTTCCCGTCGGCGTTGACATCGACCTGCCCGTGAAAATCGTCAAATCATCCCTTGATGCCGCCTTTGCGCCGGCGGCAAAAGGCCCACGCCTGGTTATCGTTCTGGAAGTCGCCCTGGCCAAGGCAAGCCGCAGGGTCAGCCAGCTTGACCGGGTCCCCTCCATCCTGTTTCTGCCGGCAGGCGGCACGGTGTTGTTCGACAATGAAACCGGCGGCGCGCAGGCTGCCCGGCGCAGCATGACGCAAGTTCAGGGCAGTGTGCCCCTGGCCGGCAATATCCCGGGCCATCCGGCCGTGGGCGCAAACGCCGCCGCCGCGCCTGTGTTTTATCAATACAGCTACGAACGCGCCCGCATCTCCGCCCGTAAAACAATGACCGTGAACTACTATCTGGTCGACCGCCATGCCGGCGCTTACGTGAAATCCACCTTCGACGTCGCCGAACAGGAACGCTTCGAAGTCGTCTACAACATCGCCCGCGCCGATACCCGGTACCGGCACGTCATCGAAACCTCGGACAGCGAAGGCGATGTGGACGACTTTGAAAAAGCCAGCAGCGCCGTCGCCTTGTCGCAAATCCTGGTCCACTCCCTAAGCCGGGCGGGCCAGCAGCGGAAATGGCGCAGCCTGGAATCCTTTTACGACGAGTTGACCCGCGACAAGAACACCGCAATCGCCGCCTATAAGGACACCGATTACGCCGCCCGCCCCCTGAACGACCCGCGCTTCGACAGCGTCGTCGCCATTTATACAGGGCCCGGCAGCCTGGGCGCCGGATTCTACGTGCAGTCAGATGTGGTTTTGACCAACTGGCATGTTGTCGATAACCGACGCATCGTCGAACTGCGCAAGTACGACGGCACGGAAACCTTCGGCTCTGTCCTGGGCAAGGATATCCGCCTGGACCTGGCCTTGATCCGCGTGCAGTCACGCGGCCGGCCCGTCGCCTTTCGCCGCGCCGCACAGTTGGACATCGGCGCCACGGTTGAAGGCATCGGCCATCCCCACCGCCAGGAATTCTCCGTCACCCGCGGCGTGGTCAGCGCAATCCGCCAGGAACACAGCATCAACCTGCCCAAACGGGCCGGCGACAAGGTGCTTTACGTACAGACCGACGCCGCCATCAACCCGGGTAATTCCGGCGGCCCCCTGTTCCTCGGCGACACCGTGATCGGCGTCAACACCTGGGGATATGTTCCGGAATATGCCGACAACCTCAGCTTCGCCGTTCATTACGGCGAGGTGCTGACCTTTCTCAATGAACACCTGCCCGGCTTTGCCGAAACGAACAGGAGACCCCGATGATACGCGCTGTCCGCTCCGCTCCCCGTTGCCGCCGGTGGTGGCGATTGCCGGCCCTGCTGGTAGCCCTGGCCGGCGCCGGCTGCACCGTCCAGGACAACCGTATGGGCATGGTCAAGAACCCGGATACGGGCCTGATGTTCGGGTCGGTCATCGAACGCAATCTCGTCACGGATCCCAGCTTCTTCCGCAACACGGGCATCAAGGTCCGCACGCGGAACACGTCCGGCGATCGTGCCTTCGACCTGAGCGCCTTCCAGGAAACGCTGGTGAAGGCCTATGAGCGGAAAGGCTACACCCGGCCCGACGGCGGCGACTTCGGCCTGTTGATGGATGTGAACGTCATCTATTCCGGACAAATCCAGCGCAACCTGTCGGCGGAATACAGCCTGCTTGCCGCCACCGCCGGCACGGGGGCGGCGCTTTTGCAGTCGGAATCCGCCTTCACGGTCCTGGGCGCGCAATTGGCCGGCGCGGCCTTCGGCGCCGTGGCCGGCAACTTCGTCACCGAAGACACTTATATCGTCGTGGCCGAGGTCACCTTTGCCGTGCTCAAGGAATACAGAACCTCGAAGAAACGGGTCACCTTCTCACGCAGCGAGAAATTGAAGAACGTGGACGACCCCGACGAGGACAAGGAAATCTTCCTGCGCGGCCTCAAGAAAACCTTCGATACCTCAATCGCCGTTTTCGCCGGCGGCACGAACATCCGTCAGAACGAAATTTCCCGACAGGTCAAACAGCGGATGGTGGACATCATCGGCGACTTCATCTGATATCCCGCTTCCGAACTTCCCCTACACGTTGAACCGGAACAGCATGATGTCGCCGTCCTTGACCACGTACTCGCGGCCTTCCTGGCGCATCTTGCCGGCGTCCTTGGCGGCCTGTTCCCCGCCCAGCGCCACGAAGTCGTCGTAGGCGATGGTTTCGGCGGCGATGAAGCCGCGTTCGAAATCCTTGTGGATCACGGCCGCCGCCTGCGGCGCCTTGGTGCCCTTGTGGATGGTCCAGGCGCGGGCTTCCTTCGGGCCGACGGTGAAATAGGTGACCAGGCCCAGAAGCTCGTAGCCGGCGCGGATCACGCGGGCCAGGCCCGTTTCCGCCAGGCCCAGGCTTTCCAGAAATTCCTTCTTTTCCGCCGGATCGTCCAACATCGCGACCTCGGCCTCGATGGCGGCGGAGATCACGACGCTGCCCGCCCCCTGGGCCGCCGCCATTTCGGCGACACGGTCGGACAGGGCATTGCCCGTGGCGGCCGAGCCTTCGTCGACGTTGCACACGTAAAGCACCGGCTTGGCGGTCAGCAGTTGCAGCATGCGGAAGGCCTTGCCCTCGCCGTCCTTCAGCTCGATCTTGCGCGCCGGCTGGCCGTCGCGCAGCAGGTCCAGGCAGCGGTTGACGATCTCAAGCTGCTTGGCCGCGTCCTTGTCCTGGCCGCGCGCCTTCTTGGTCAACGGATCGACCCGTTTTTCCAGGCTTTCCAGGTCGGCCAGCATCAGTTCCGTTTCCACGGTCTCGGCGTCGCGCACGGGATCGACGGTGGCTTCCACATGGACCACGTTGCCGTCCTCGAAACAGCGCAGCACATGGCAGATGGCCTCGACCTCGCGGATGTTGGCGAGAAACTGGTTGCCCAGGCCTTCGCCCTTGGAGGCCCCCCGGACCAGCCCCGCGATATCGACGAATTCAAGCTGCGTCGGCACGGTCTGGGCCGACTTGCCGATGGCGGCGATCTTGTCCAGGCGCGGGTCGGGCACGGCGACCCGGCCCGTATTGGGCTCGATGGTGCAGAACGGAAAATTGGCGGCCTCGGCCTTGGCCGTCGCCGTCAGGGCGTTGAAAAGGGTCGACTTGCCGACGTTGGGCAGGCCGACGATGCCGCAGTTGAAGCCCATCTTAGTCCTTCTTTTCCTTGTCTTGGCCGCCGGCGTCCTGTCGCCGGGGCGCATTCGGGCGTGGCGGCTTGAGGGCCAGCGCCACCCGGTTCTGGAACCCGGCGTCGTCGCCGGAGATCAGCAGGTCCGCATTGTCGGCGACGGCGTCCAAAAGCGTGTCCCGCCACGCCTGATCCTCTTTCGAGAAATCCTTCAGCACATGGCCGACGACCTTGTCCTTGTCGCCGGGGTGGCCCACGCCGATGCGCACGCGGCGGAATTCGGGGCCGATATGGGCCTGGATGTTGCGCAGGCCGTTGTGCCCGGCATGGCCGCCGCCGGTCTTGACCCGCAGCTTGCCCGCCGCCAGGTCGAGTTCGTCATGGAACACGACCAGGTCGGCGGGTTTCAGCTTGTAGAAGGTCATGACCGCCTGAACGGCGCGGCCTGACTCGTTCATATAGGTCTGCGGCTTGAGGACGAGCACCTTGCCGCCGGCAATCGTGCCTTCGGCAAGGTCACCGTGAAACTTGGTCCGGTAGGGGCCCAGCCGCCAGCGGCCGTGGATGGCGTCCACGGCCATGAAACCGACGTTGTGCCGGTTGTCGCGGTAGGATGGACCCGGATTGCCGAGCCCCACCAGAAGCAGCATGGAACGCCCTCCCCGGAACCGATCCGGACGAGAGGATTACTCCTCGCCGCCCTCCTCGTCTTCGCCTTCCTCGGCCTCGTCGCCTTCGGCTTCGGCCTGGGCTTCGGCGGCCTCGTCCTTGACCACCGTCGGCGCGGCGATGGTGACCAAAACGAAGTCACGGTCGGTGATGGTCGGCTTGACGTCGGCGGGCAGGCCGGCATCCGAGATGCGCAGCGCATCGCCGATGTCCAGACCTTCGAGGGACAGGGTGATCATGTCCGGAATGTTTTCCGGATCGCAGCGCACTTCGACTTCGTGGCGCACCAGGTTCAACACGCCACCGCGCTTGATGCCCTTGCACTTGTCCTCGTTTTCGACGTGGACCGGGATCATGACGGTAATGCGGGTACCCTTGCCGATGCGCATGAAATCGACATGCAGCGGGGCGTCGGTCACGGGGTGGAACTGCACGTCACGCGGCAGCACGCGATGATGATCGCCCGCGACGTTGAGGTCCATAAGCATGGAAAAGAAGCCGGGCTTATGCAGATGACGCATAAGTTCGACGGGTTCGACGGAAACCAGGATCGGATCCTTGTGATCCCCGTAGATCACGGCCGGAACGCGGCCGGACCGGCGGGTTGCGCGGGCTGCCCCCTTGCCTGCCCGATCGCGGGGTTCCGCCGTCATGGTGGTGTTACCAGACATGGCATAACTCCGTATCAGTTTGAAAAGCCCCGGCCTCCAGGGGTGCCGGCGGCGAAATTCCCCCTCTCGAGGGCGCGCATACATAGCCCCAAGGGGTGCGGGGGTCAATACCGGCGGTAAACAGGCGGAAACGGGCCGTTCCCGGGGCGGACTCGGCCTAATAGGCGCCGCCCAGGACGAACCGCACGATCCCGGCGGCAACCTCCGCCTCCTGATCGATGAAGCCGTGCGGTGAGCGGCCCTTGCAGGCCTCGAGGCTGTCGCCGCCGCTTGATCCGGGTCCGCCGGTCACCGTCACCACCTGTTCGCGGCTGCCGTTGGTCTTGTCCGTGATGTCGGACGCCAGGTTCGGCGGCGTGCGGATGCAGGTATCGTCGGCGTGAACCACCACCAGAACCGGCATGCGGACATTCTCCAGCGGCACGGAAAACACCGAGTCCGCGACCCATGGCTTGGCCGCGCCGATCTTGCCCGAGGTCACCGGCGAGGTCATGACCACCCCGTCGGGCGCCTCCGGCCCGGTCAGGCGCGACGCCCCGTTGGCCGCCGAGATGCCGCCGCGGCTGGTGCCGACCAGCCATACGGGCAGGCTCGTGCGCCGGCGGACGTCGGCGATCACGCGGCCAATATCCTCGGCATGGGCGGGCGCGATGCGGAACCCGCCGAGCCCTTCGCCGCCGTGGTGGTCGCTGGGCGCATCCAGCAGCGCCGTCACCATGCCGCCGTCGTGAAACAGGGGGCGCGAGCGGATCAGGGAATTGCCCTTCAGTTTGCGTGGGCAGCCGTCGCCGTCGAGCTTGATGAAGCCGCTGCCGCCCGGCAGCAGAACCAGGGCCGCGCGCGCGCCTGTGGCGGGTCCGGCCAAGCTGTAGCGCAGTTCCGCGCCGTCGTGGCCGGCAAGCGAAACAACCTCGCCGCAGGTTTCCGCCCGCGCCGGGCCGGGCGCCGCCAATGAACAGATTGCAATGAAACTCAGAAACCCGAAACCGACACGCCGAAACCGCCGCATGGCCATGAGCCCTCCGATGAACCTGACGCGAATATAGCAAAATCCGCAATCTCTGGCGCGGGCGATTTCCGGCGAACGGGCGTCCTCAGACCCCCGTCATATGGGTATAGAAGATATAGACCCCGATGCTGATCAGAACAGCACCCCCCACGATCTCCGCCCGGCGGCCCAGCATGCGCCCGACGCGGGGACCGATCAGTAGGCCCAGGGTGCTCATGGCGAAGGACACGGCGCCGATCACCGCGACCGTGCGCCAGATGTCGACGGCGATGACCGACAGCGCCACCCCAACGGCGGCGGCGTCGATGCTGGTGCCGATCACCGTGGCGATGTTGCCCAGGATGCCGCGCTTGCCGCGCGGGGCGGGCGCCTCGTCCACGCCGTCTTCGTCGGCGCCGAACAGACCTTCATAAAGCATGTGCCCGCCGACCCCGCCCAGCAGGACCAGGGCGATCCAATGATCGGCCTCGGTCACGTAATCGGCGAAGCGAGCCGCCAGCAGGAATCCCAGCAGGGTCATCGCCGCCTCGCTGGCGCCGAACATCAGGCCCATGCGTGCGGCGGGGATGAAGGTGCGGAAGCGCCCGGACGCCCCCCGGCCCAGGGACACGGCGAAGGCGTCCGCCGACAGCCCGAAGGCGATGGTCATGACGGCAAGGAAAGACATGGTTTTCTCCAGGCTTACTGCGCCGTCCAGCCGCCATCGACGACCAGGGACGCCCCCGTCATCAGGCTGGACGCGTCGGAGGCCAGAAACACGATGGCACCCATCAGGTCCTCGACCTGCCCCAGGCGGCCCAGCGCGATCTTGGATTTCACGAAGGCGACGAAATCGGCGTCGGCCAGAAAGCCTTCGGTCATCGGCGTTTCGGTGAAGGTCGGGCAGATCGTGTTGACCCGGATTCCCTGCCCGCCCAGTTCCCAGGCCATGGCCTTGGTCGCCCCCTCGATGGCATGCTTGGTCGCGCAATAAATCGTGCGCTTGGGCCCGCCGACCAGACCCATCTGCGACGACACGTTGATGATGGAGCCGGGCAGGCCGGCCTCGACCAGCCCCTTCACCACCGCCTGGGCGACGAAGATGGCGGCCCGCACGTTCAGGTTCGTGACCGCGTCGTAATCTTCTTCCGTGACTTCCAGCAACTCCTGCGGGCGGTTGCCGCCGGCGTTGTTGAACAGAATCTGGAACGGCCCGCGGGCCGCGATCTCGGCCTGCATGCGGGCGGTGTCGGTGACGTCCAGGGTCAGGGCCTCGGCATCCTGACCACGGGCGCGGATCGCCTCGGCGGCGGCCTCGACCTCATTACCCGTGCGCGCGCAGAGCGTGACATGGGCCCCCGCCTCGGCCAAAGCGGCGGCGGCGGCCAGGCCGATGCCCCGGCCGGCGCCGGTCACCAGGGCCTTGCGGCCGTCCAAGCGAAACGAGGGAGTCTTCGGCAGATCCATGATCCGGTCGTCCTTACGTATTGAGTCTCTCAGGCGACGGGAACCGGCCTTAGTTGAACAGCGACGACACCGAGCTTTCCTCGGAAATCCGGCGCATGGCCTCGGCGATCAGGGGGGCCACCGTCAGCTGTTCGATGTTATGGGCGACGCGCACGGCCTCGGTCGCCATGATGCTGTCGGTGACGCACAGCCGGTCCATGGGCGACGACGACACCCGCGCCACGGCCCCGCCGGACAGAACCCCATGGGTGACATAGGCGGAAACCGCCTCGGCCCCCTCTTCCATCAGCGCCACGGCGGCGTTGCAGAGCGTGCCCGCGCTGTCGACGATGTCGTCGACCAGGATGCAGCGGCGGCCCTTGACGTCGCCGATGATGTTCATGACTTCGGACACACCCGCGCGTTCGCGGCGCTTGTCGATGATGGCAAGATCGCCGTCCAGGCGCTTGGCCAATGCCCGGGCGCGCACCACGCCGCCCACGTCCGGCGACACGATGACCAGATCGGCGCCGTTCTCGCGGTCTTGGATGTCCTTGGCCAGCACGGGCTCGGCATAGAGATTGTCCGTCGGGATGTCGAAGAAGCCCTGAATCTGGCCGGCGTGCAGGTCCATGGTCAGGACCCGGTCCGCACCCGCTTCGGTAATCAGGTTGGCGACCAGCTTGGCCGAGATCGGCGTGCGCGGGCCGGACTTGCGGTCCTGACGGGCATAACCGAAATAGGGAATGACGGCCGTGACCCGGCGGGCCGAGCCGCGGCGCAGCGCGTCCAGCGTGACCAGCAGTTCCATCAGGTTGTCGTTGGCGGGGAACGAGGTCGACTGGATGACGAAGACGTCCTCGCCGCGCACGTTCTCCTGAATCTCGACGAACACCTCCATATCGGAGAATCGCCGGATCGAGGCCTTGGTCAGCGGCAGATTGAGATAGGCGGAAATCGCCTCTGCAAGCGGCCGGTTGGAATTGCAGGCAATGATTTTCATGGCTGCGCACTTTCGTTTTGCGTCCGAAGGCGGAGCAAAACCACCCCTGGAAATGCCCGGCGCCGAGCGCCGGTAGGGCCTATTCCCCTGTTCGGCGCGCGGACTCTAACAACGCCGGCCCTGCCTGTAAACGATCTTTCATAACCATTTAATTTCAATTAGTTATCGCATTATCGCCGGGGTGGCGGGATGGCTTCGCCGGGGTCCCAGGGAAGAGTCTCTCCGCTTTGCGCGGGCGGGGGCACTGCATCGGCGGGTAATCGCCGGGCGAACGGGCGGGCCTTATCCCCAAGCACCCGTTGAATGCCCACGACCGCCCCCATGGCGACGTTAAGCGCCGTGTCCCCCCAATTGTCGTCGAGTGCGCCCGCCGAAACCGTGTTGTTCTGCTCGGCGCTGCCCAGCGCCTTGCCCTCCGTGGTTTCGACCGACCATACGATGCGGGCGTTCTGCTTGCCGTCCTTGGGCTCAGACATGACGACCAGGCCGCGCACCAGGAACCGTGCCTGGCGCGGGTCGTCGGTGACGTTCTGGTCGCGCGCGCGCAGCACGCGCTTCAAGGCCTCACCCAGCAGGCGGTTGCCGTTGCCGGGTGCGCCCGTGACCTCGGCGATCAGAAAGGAATTGGCGGCGTCCTGGTCATGGCTGCGCAGAGTCGGCGGCGTGAACGTGTCCTCGACGACCTTTTCGCCGGCCGCGTCCTCTGGGCCGAGCACGCTTTTTTCCTCTGCCGGCGGCGGCGGAACGTCCCCGGCGGCCATCCCGGCGCGGGAGGCCTCCAACTCTTCCTGGGCGGTCATCTCGGGGGGGACGCCCTTGGTGACGGGGGCGTCGGGCGGCACCAGATGGTCCTGCAACTTGGCGATCACCCGCTTGGGCCCGCCGGGCGTGGGCAGGTCGGGATTGTCGAGATTGTCCGGCACGCCCAGGCCACGGCCCTCGGCCAATGTGCGTTCGCGCTCTTCCCAACCGCCGATGACCTCGTGGATGCCGTCGACGGCGGCGGCGGCGATCAGCCGCGCGGTCGGCATCCATTGCGTATCGAAGGTGCCCGAGGGCACGGTGTTGTCCTGTTCCGCCTTGCCGACCTCCTTGCCGTCGGGGCGCGTCAGGCGCCAGGTGATGCGCACGCCCTGGCGGCCCTGGACCGACGGCGAAACCTCCATCAGCCCGGTCAGTACGTATTTCGCCTGCTCGCGGTATCGGGTCAGGCGCGTGCCGCGCGCCTTCAGGGCCTCGGCAATCGCGCGGGTCAGGGAAAAATCACCGTCGCCGGGCGCCCCTTCGACCGGCATCACGAAGATGCCCTTGTCGGGGGCCGGCTCCGCCTGGGCCGGGGCGATCCCGGCCAGGATGGCGGCGACCCGATGGGCGACGTCCTCGGCGACGCGGATGATGACCTCGGGCGTGCCGAATTCCCATTCTCCGCTTGTCGCGTCGACGGGTTGTTCCAAATCGGCCAGCAGCAGGCCGTCCTTGTTGGACAACTGCCAATGGATGGTGACGTAGGGAATGGCGTTGGGATTCTTGTCGTGGTGGGCGCGACCGTGAAGAATGTATTCGGAAGCGTCGAAGGGGGCGACCCCGGCGGGCAGGCCGTAGGGTTCGAACGAATCGACCGTGGTCCGCGCCAAAATCTTGGACATGATGGGCGCCGTGCCCTCGATCGGGTTGACCTGGATCCCCTGGGTGAAGGTGCCGTGGACGATGGCGTTGCCGACACTGTCCACCTCGCCCGGGGCGAAGACGCGCGGCACGGGCGCGCAGGCGGCCACGGCCAGCGCCGCCGCCGCAAGAACCCAGATTGCGAGTTGAACCGTTGCCCGCAAGGCCGTCCGTCCTTCGGCTTTCCGCGCCATCAGGCGATGGCGCCCCTAAACTATAACGCAGGTGACGAGAATCACCGCGAGCCCCACGAACGTCAAGACCGCCAGATATGGCATGGCCCCGGCCCTCAGTCCGCCGCCAGCGCGACCACGGCCAGTTCGCGCCCGTAGTCAGGCTCTCCCTGGTGGGTCGCGCGGCGGTAGCTGTAGAACCGGCCGGCGTCGACATAGGTGTCGAGACCCACGTCATGGGTGCTGGCCAGGTTCAGGGCCGCCAGCCGGTCCATGATGAAGCCCGCCAGATCGAACTGGTAATGGCCGGGCCGCCCGCCGCCGGCGAAGTACTTGTCGTGGTCGGCGTGACGGTCCGCGAAGGCGTCCTTCATGTCCTGGCCGACCTCGTACGATTCCTGACGGATGCAGGGACCGAGGGCGGCGTGGATGCCGGTCCGCTTGGCCCCCTCCGCCTCCATCCGGGCGACCGTGTTTTCCAGCACCCCGGACATCGCCCCCCGCCAGCCCGCATGGGCGGCGGCGACCACGCCCGACGTGCCGTCGGCGAACAGCACGGGCGCGCAATCGGCGGTCAGAATGCCGAGCGCCAGGCCCGGCCGGCGGCTGACCAGGGCGTCGGCCTTTTCCATGGCGGCGCGGTCACGGGGGGCATCGGCGGTCCACACATCCGGCGAATGCACCTGATGGACCAGGGCCAGATCATCCACCCCCAGACCCATCGCCGCCATGGCGCGGCATTTGTTTTCCCGCACGTGGCCGGGATCGTCCTTGGACCCCTGCCCGCAGTTCAGCCCGGCGTAAATGCCGCCTGAGACCCCGCCCCGGCGGGTGAAGAAGCCATGCGTAACCCCAGCCTGATCGGCCAGGTTGGGCGCGCGGACGATGTCGAGGGAATCGGTCATGGAGACTTTTACCTTGTTCGCACGGGCCAGTTCAAATCACGGATTCCGACACAGCCTATTCAAATCCGGGCGGCGCGGGCAGGCCCGGATGCTGCACAGCCAGGACCCGGAACAGGCGGCCCATCTGGCCGGCCCCGGTCAGGCGGGCGAGGGCCGCGTCGATCCCGTCCTTCTGGCGGGCATCGGCCTTGGCGGCCAATGCCTGCGCCCGCGCGCCGATGCCGAGTGCGGTCAGGAAATCGCCTTGCCCTTTGGGCCCGAAAGTCACGGCCCCTGCCTGGATGCAGGTCTGGGCCAGTTGCTGAAAATCCACATGGGCGGTCAGGTCCGCCTCGCCCGGATCGATCAATACATCCGCGTATTGATGATCCCTCACCGCCTGAAGGGTGTCGCCGGGGGCACTGCGGTCGTGGCCGTAATCGACGATCAGCGCCGCCCCGCCCTGCTCGGCCAGCCGCGCCGCCAAGGTGTGACCCTTGCGCAGGCCGACGGGGCAGATTTCGATCAGGCTGCCCTCGGGCGCTTGGTCCAGGGGCGGCGGGATCAGCGGGCTCGCCGCCTGGGCCCCCGACAGGACGAAGGCAAGTGCCGCCGCGTCCGCGTCCCAGGCGACCAGACGTTCGCGCCAGCCGTCGGGCCCGCGCAGGAATTGACGGATCGGCAGGGCGTCGAAAAATTCGTTGGCGATGACCAGGGCCGGGCCCGCCGGCACCTGGGAAAGGTCGTTCCACCATTGCGGCGTCACACCGGGATGGGCGGCGGCCAGGGTTTCCCGCTGCTTGTCACGCAACACCGGGCTGGTTTCGACCAAGTGTACCTGCACGGCCGCCCGGAAAGGTGCGACCGTCGCCACCGCGCGCAGCGCATCCGCCATCAAGGTGCCGCGCCCGGGGCCAAGTTCGACCAGATGCACGGTGCCGGGTGCGTCCATGGCCTGCCACTGCACGGCGGCCCACAGGCCGATCAGTTCGCCGAACATCTGGGAGATTTCCGGCGCCGTGGTGAAATCGCCGGCCACGCCTAAGGGGTCGCGGGTCATGTAATAGCCATGGGCCGGGTTGCCCAGGCATTCCTCCATGTAGCGGGCGACGGTCAGCGGCCCTTCCAGGGCGATGCGGCGGCGGAGATGCTCCAGCAGCCCCGTCATGCGCCCGCGTCGGCCGCCCGGTTGGCGCGCCAGATCAGCCACAGGCCGAAGGCGATCATGGGCAGGGACAAAAGCTGACCCATGGTCGCCCCCTGGAACAGGAAACCGAGGTAGGCATCCGGTTCGCGGAAAAATTCAGCAGTGATGCGCGCCGCGCCATAGCCGACGAAGAACACACCGGCGAGGAAGCCCGGCCGCGCCCGCAGGCCCGGCCGCCGCCACAGCACCGCCATCACCACGAACAGCACAAGACCTTCGAGCACCGCTTCGTAGATCTGGCTGGGGTGGCGCGCCATCGGACCGCCATGGGGGAACACCATGGCCCAGGGCACATCGGCCGCGCGGCCGAACAACTCGCCGTTGATGAAATTGGCGATGCGCCCGAAGAACAGGCCGATGGGCGCCGTACAGCCCAGCATGTCGGCGAAGGTGAACAGCGGGATGTCCCGCTTGCGGCAAAACAGGATGGTCGCGACGCAGACCCCCAGCAGGCCGCCATGGAACGACATGCCGCCCTGCCACACGGTCAGGATGTTCAGGGGATGCTCGAAATAGAATCCGGGCTTGTAGAACAGCACGTAGCCGAGCCGCCCGCCCAGGACCACGCCGATGGTCGCCCAGACCAGAAAATCGTCGACGGCGAGGCGGCTGACCACGGGTTCGCGGACCTTCGTGGTCTTGCCGTCCTCATCCAAAACCTGGATATCGCGCAGCGGCAGGTCGCCGGTCATGCGCAGCATGTAACGCCAGCCCAGGATCAGCCCGCAGATATAGGCCAGGGCGTACCAGCGGATGGCGAAGGGACCGATCTCAACGATGACCGGATCGATGGCCGGAAAAGCCAGAACGGGAAGAATAAGTGCGAAGGTCATGGCGTTCCGTCCGTCACAGATAAGGGTCGCCGGCGGCGAGGAAGTCCTGCACATAGCGGCGCACGCCGTCTTCCAGCGACGTTTGCGGATGGTCGTAGCCGGCGGCGCGGATGCGGTCCATGCGGGCCTCGGTGAAATACTGATACTTGTCGCGGATATCCTCGGGCGTTGGCACGAAATTGATCATCGGCTCCTTGCCCAAGGCCCGGTACACGGCGGCGGCCAGATCGGCGAAGCTGCGCGCCTTGCCCGATCCGCAGTTGAACAGGCCCGACGCCTCGGGATGGTCCAGCAGCCACAGCACCATGTCGACGCAGTCCCCGACCCAGACGAAATCGCGCAACTGTCCGCCGTCGGGGTAATCCGGGTTATGGGATTTGAACAGGGTGCAGGCCTCGTCCCGGGCCGCCTTCTCATAGACCTGCCGGGCGACGGACTGCATGCGGCCCTTGTGGTATTCGTTGGGCCCGAACACGTTGAAGAACTTGAGCCCGGCCCAGCCCGGCGGCCTGGGCGCGTCGTCCGCGATCTGTTCCGCGACCCAGATGTCGAACTGGTTCTTCGACCAGCCATACAGGTTGAGCGGCTTCAACGCCTTCAGCGCCTCGATCGCGCCGTCGTCATCGAAGCCTTGGGCGCCGTCGCCGTAGGTCGCCGCCGAGGACGCGTAGATATAAGGTACGCCCTGTGCCGCGCACCAATGCCACAGGCGCCGCGACAGGATGATGTTGTTCTTGATGATGCGGACCAGACGCGTTTCCGTGGTCGCCGAGATGGCGCCCATGTGGATGACACCGCGAATCCGGCCCGCGTTGGCGTCGAGGAATCGGGACAAGTCCTCGGGTGCGATCGTCTCCACCTGCCGACGCTTGGCGATGTTGCGGGCCTTTTCGTCCGAATCGACATGGTCGACCACCGCCACCGGGCCCAGGCCCCTGGCCTCCAGCCCGTGAACGATATTCGATCCGATGAACCCGGCGCCGCCGGTGACCACATACATGGGCTGCTTATAGGCCGGGCCGGACGCGGGAGCAACCGGGCCCGCGCTTGCGAAAGCCCCCCAACAGGGCCATATATCACCTATAAATTACGCGTCATGAGCCAAGGAGTTCCGCCATGCAGACGTCCAACCGAATCCTCGACGACCTGGCCAAGGTGGCCAACGGCGCCGTGGCGACGCTCGCCGGCGTGAAGGACGAGATGGAAGCCATGATCCGCCAGCAGGTCGAACGATTCCTGGCCGACGGCAACCTGGTTCCCCGCGACGAGTTCGACGCCATGGCCGAAGTCGCGAAGAACGCCCGCGCGGCGCAGGAAAAACTGGAAGCCCGAGTCGCCAAACTGGAGGCCCAATTGGCCGGCCAAGAAGCCGCCAAGCCGCGGACGGCCGCGAAAAAAACGGCGGCAAAGCCCACCCCGCGCAAGGCCCCGGCCGGCAAATCCAAGGCCTAAGCCAGCGCCCATATATGGAGTCGTTTCAGGACCTTGCGTCCGGCGGCTTTTGGGCGTGTTTGCGTCTAAGCCGTTCTGATTCCCGATTCTTCCACAAATATTCACAGAACCGCCCCAATCCTCCCTTGCACGGCTATCGCCCTTAAGGCAGGCTAGCTCTTGTATCCAAGGGGGCCACAGATACCATATTTCGGTAATCTCCGAGATGTTGTGGGCGATCCCTTTGGCGACATGCCTGGAGGCGCCCGCCCGGGCGCCGCCGGTCCAGCCACGAAGGAGCAGCGGCCATGCCTGCACTCGAATTCGCCGTAGATACCCAAAAACACAATCCCTTGGACCTGATCGAACAGATCGTGGAAGGGAACGACTGGACCTTCGACCGCCGAAGCGACCAGGAACTGGCCGTGCAAGTGCCGGGAACCTGGTGCGACTACAGCCTCTATTTCGCCTGGAACGACGAGATCGAGGCCATGCACTTCACCTGCGCCTTCGACATGCGCGTGCCCCAGGAGCGGCGCACGCCAGTCTACGAGCTTCTGGCCCGGGTCAACGAAAAGCTCTGGCTCGGCCATTTCGGCATGTGGGACGACGAAGGCCTGCCGATGTTCCGCCACGTCCTGCCCATGCGCGCGGCCAACGGCCCGACCATGAGCCAGATGGAGGACATCGTCGAAACGGCGCTGTACGAATGCGAACGTTTTTACCCCGCCTTCCAATACGTCATCTGGGGTGGCCGCACCGCCGACGACGCCGTGGCCGCCGCCATGGTGGACACGGTCGGCGAAGCCTGATCCCGCCCCGCAGGATCGAAGGAATCGCGCCATGACGGCCGCCCGTCCCTTATTGGTTGTCGGCGGCGGCAAGATGGGCGGCGCCCTGATGGCCGGCTGGATCGGCCGCGGCATCCCGGCGGCGGACATTTTCGTTGTCGAACCCAATCCCGACAACGCTTCGGCCCTGGCCCGCGATCACGGCGTCACCGTCGCCGCCACGGCGGACGACCTGCCCCCGGATTTCCTGCCTGAACTGGTGATGTTCGCCGTCAAGCCGCAGGTCATGGCCGACGTCGTCCCGGCCTACCTTCCGTTCGCCGGGCCGGCGACCGTGTTCCTGTCCATCGCCGCCGGCACGCCCATCGCCCTGTTCGAGGATTGCCTGGGCGAGGTCGCGGCGGTCGTCCGCGCCATGCCCAACACACCAGCCGCCGTGGGCCGGGGGGTCAGCGTCGCCTGCGCCAACGCCCGCGTCACCGATGCCCAACAGATGCTGTGTCATGACCTTCTGACCGCCGCCGGCAAGGTTCATTGGGTCGAGGACGAAGACCTGCTGCATGCGGTGACCGGCCTGTCCGGCAGCGGTCCGGCCTATGTCTTTCACCTGGTCGAATGCCTGGCCCGGGCGGGCCGCGCGGCGGGCCTGCCGGCGGACCTTGCGGATTCGCTGGCCCGGGCGACGGTCGAGGGGGCGGGCGAACTGCTGCACCGCGCCGCCACGGACACCCCGGAAATCCTGCGCCGCAACGTGACCAGCCCCGGCGGCACCACCGCGGCCGGGCTGACCGTTCTGATGGGCGGCGATCCCAACAAGGACGACCCCGCCAATGGCCCCCTGGGTGACCTGGTGACCGACTGCGTCGCCGCCGCCGCCAGGCGGTCCCGCGAACTGGCGGAATAGCCCCGGCGATCCGACTGGCATTTCCGCCGATCCTTCCTACATAATGAAAAGCGCAGGTAAGGAGGCCCCGCCATGGCCAAGCGGCCCCAAGGCACGACCCCAGGCAAGGCAAGCGGCAAAGACAAGGCGAAGACCGCCCCATCGGGCGATCCACGGAATGCCGTGATCGACGCCGCCATGGCCCGAATCGCGCAGGACGGCTGGCGGCGGCTCTCCCTGGCCGACGTGGCCGGCGACGCCGGGGTGCCGCTGGCCGATGTTTTGATCCCCTTTCCCACCAAGTACGACATCGTCAACGCGTTCCAGGACCGCATCGACGCACAGATGCTGGCCGCCGCGGACGACCATGCGGCGGCGGGCGACGCGGGCATCGGCATCCGCGACCGCCTGTTCGACCTGTTGATGGAACGATTCGACGCCCTGGCCCCCCACCGGGCCGCCATGGCCGAGATCGCCAAGGATTCGCTCTGCGATCCGGCGGCGCTGCGGTTCCTGCCGCGCATGGCGCGGACCATGACCCGGGTGCTCGCCGCCGCGGGCGTCGACGCCGCAGGCCCCTGCGGGCTACTGCGCGCCAAAGGTCTGGCCTTGGTCTATGCCGACGCCTTCCGGGTGTGGCTGGGCGACGACGGCGCCGATCAGGCAAAGACCATGGCGGCGCTCGACAAAGGGCTGCGCCGGGCCGAGACGGCGGTGCGATTTCTCGACCGGATCCGCCCGAAGCAGGGCCGCCACGAAGAAACGGCCGAAGCCCCCCAGGCCTAGGCCTTCCTTTTTTATTGCACTGCAATATAAGGCTTGACTTACATCCCCTATCGGTCGCATATATGCATCACTGTTGCAGTGCAGCAAAAATGCTGCATGTGCACGACGCATATTCCCTTTCGCGTTCCAATGGAGGACCGACCAAATGTACACCGATATGTTCAAGCTCGATAAAAATGGCTTCCCCGCCTGGGCTGCCGATTTCACCAAGATCTATGCCGACTTCGATCCCGCCAAAATGTCCGACCAGGTCATGAAGGCGATGAAGGGCGGCTCCATGGAAACCATCGACGTCAATGCCGTGATGGACATCCAGCGCAAGAACCTTGAAGCCCTGAACAAGGCCAGCCAGGCCGCCTTCGAAGGCGTTCAGGCCGCGGCCCAGAAGCAGGCCGAACTGTTCAAGGCCGCGTTCGATCAGGCCAGCACCGCCGCCGAATCCCTGGGTAAGGTTTCTTCCCCCCAGGATCTGGTGACCAAGGAACTGGACCTGTGCAAGGCCGCTTTTGAATCCTCTCTGGCCAACACGAAGAAGGTCACGGACGTCGTCACCAAAGCCAACGACGCCGCCGTTAAGGTGATCAACACCCGCATCGCCGAAGCCTTCGACGAAATGAAGGGTCAGATGAGCAAAGCCAAAGCCAAGTAATCGGCTTTTCCGACTTTCGAAGAAGGCCGCCCCAAGGGGCGGCCTTTTTTTTGTTGCCGCCCTTTTTTATTGCATGACGGGGCGGTCGCGATAAATTCCCGGGCCGAAGGAGACGCTCAATGTCTGAAAGCCCCTCCCCGCAGATCGCCTTCGACGATTTCCTGGCCGTGGATATCCGCGTCGGGACGATCGTCCGCGCCGAACCCTTTCCCGAAGCCCGCCGCCCCGCCATCAAGCTGTGGGTCGATTTCGGCCCGGACATCGGCGAGCGCAAGACCTCGGCCCAGATCACCCGCCACTACACGCCGGACAGCCTGGTCGGACGCCAAGTCGCGGGCGTCGTCAATTTTCCGTCAAAGCAGATCGGCAAGTTCATGTCGGAAGTGCTGGTCCTGGGGTTTCCCGACAAAGACGGCGAGGTCGTGCTGATTCACCCGGACCTCGATGTGCCCAACGGCGGGCGGCTTTTCTGATCTTCCCAGCCGCCCGTCAAATCCGGCGTTCCATCTCGTCCTTTTCCTGCGCGCGGGCGCGCGCCTCGATCGCCGCCACCCGGCGGGCATGGGCGATCGATTCCGCGACCATCAGGCGCAGTTTCTCGGGCTGGATCGGCTTGTGCATGACCTCGAATCCGCTGGCCGCCGCCTCGCGCAGGCGGTCCGGCCCCGTGTCGCCGGTCAGCAGGAACCCCGGCACGTCGCCGCCCCAGACATGGCGAATGGCCAGAATCGCGTCGGCCCCCGTATGGCCGAGCTTGAGCCGGTAATCGGCGACCACCAGTTCCGGTTTCTTGCGTTCCTGTTCCAGCTTGGCGATCGCCTCGACCGCCGATCCGGCGACCACGGCGTCATACCCCCAGCCGGTCAGCAGCAGTCCCAGCGCGTCGCGAATGTCGGCCTCGTCGTCAATGCCGACCACCACGGCCCCCGTCACATCGGGATGCTCATCCGCCGGCAGGGTCATTTCCGCGGGCGCATGTTCACCCGCCAACGGCAGGCTGACGGCAAATCGCGATCCCCGGCCCACCCATGACCGCACGTCCACAGGATGGTCGAGCAGATTGGACAAACGCTGCACGATGGCGAGCCCGAGCCCCAGCCCCTCGCGCCGGTCGCGCGCCGGATTGCCGACCTGGTGGAACTCCTCGAAGATCATGTCCAACTGGTCGTCGGGAATACCGACGCCCGTATCCCAGATTTCAACACGCACACCGTTCCCGGCACGCCGGCAGCCGACCAGAATCTTGCCGGTTTCCGTATGGCGCACGGCGTTGGTCAAGAGATTGCGCAGCAGGCGATCGAGCAGGCCCGGATCGCTGTCGACCAAAAGCGCGCAGGGAACCATGTTGAGCCGCAGGCCCTTTTCCTCGGCCAGCGGGCGGATTTCCGAACACAGGCGTTCCAGCACAGCACCCAGGTTGAAATCGCGCCGCTGCGGCACGAACAGCCCGGCGTCCAGTTTCGAGATGTCGAGCAATGAGCCGAGCAGGCGTTCCAGCGCGTCCGAACAGTCGCTGATGCGGTTGATGAGCTGCTTCGCCTTGTCGTCCAGATCCCGTTCCGACAGCACGTTGACGAACATGGCCAACGCCTGCAAAGGCTGACGCAGGTCATGGCTGGCGGCGGCCAGGAAGCGCGACTTGGCGGCGCTTGCCAGTTCGGCGGCGTCCTTGGCCTCGGCCAACAGTTCCTCGGCCTCTTTGGTCGCGGTGATGTCGCGGCCGACGCCCTGGATTTCCACCATGCGCCCGTCGTCGTCGAACACCGCGCGTTCGGTCCATTGCTGCCAACTGACCTTGCCGTCGCGCCCGACGACCCGGTGAAGATTCTCCTCGATCGGATTGTTCGGTCCGATTCGGCGGATGATGGCCTGGCGCAGGGCGGCTTCCCCGTCGCTCAGTTCCGAGCCGACGGGCCGTCCGATCAGCTGTTCGCGGGACACGCCGTAATATTGGCAATAGGCTTCGTTGACGAAGGTCCGGACACCGTCGGGGGTGCAGCGCCGGATCAATTCCGTCTGGTCCTCGACGATGGCGTGATAGCGCAGTTCGGAATCGCGCAACGCCTGTTCGGCCCGCTTGCGCTCGGTAATGTCCTGGGTCACCCCGAACAGCCGACGGGCGCGGCCGTGTTCGTCGAAATCGGCACTCAGATCCTCAAAGACGTAGCGCACCGTGCCGTCCGGGCGAAGAACCCGGTACTCGTGCCGGCAATTGGGCACGGGATTTTCATAGGCGGCGGCGATGCGAGGCCGGTCGTCGGGATGGATCATGTCCAGGAAGACCTTGCCCGTGGGCCCGGCGCGGCCGGGGCGCAAGCCCCAGATCCGCCACAAGACGGGCGAGCAGACGGTGCGGTTGTCGTCCGGGAAATGTTCCCAATAACCGACGCGGGCGGTGCGCGACGTCGCCTGCAACTTGCTTTCGGAATCGGCCAGCGCCTCTTCCCAGCGCTTGTCCTGGGTGATCTCCTTGGCGGCGCCGACCACGCGCACGACCTCGCCGCTGGTGCCCCGTTCCGGGCGCGAGTAGACGCGCAGCCAGCGCACCCGGCCGTCGGCGGACAGCAGGCGGAATTCGTCGGTCGAGGGAATCCCTAAGCGCAGGCGCTGGTCGCGGGATTCCAGGATCGGCACGTCGTCGGGATGGATCTGGGTCAGCCAGGCGAGGGGCGCGTCGCTTTGCCCGGACTGCCCGGCCAGGCCGTCGATCCCGCCGACCTGCCATTTCGAGGTCACCCGACCGTCGGGAGCGACGTCATAGGCATAGACGACGTCCGAGGTCAGTTCGGAAATGATACGGTAATGGGCGTCCGTTTCGGCATCGCGTTCGGCGGCGCTCATCGCGCGGCGGCGAGGGGGGACCGTCACTTGCGGCTCGGGAACCGCCACACCCGCCGGATCGCGTCGCCGGCGGCCCAACCGCAGCCCGACAAGGAACGCCGCCACCGCAACGGTCAGTCCGACCATGACCGCCGTCGGGCGGGTGATCGCCTCACCGGGGTCCGCCCATGCCGGCGGCGCCGCGATCAATGTCGCGACGGCCGCAGCCAATGCGCCGAACCGGCGGCGGGCGTTCAACGGATGATTTTTGTTTTCCCGGCCTCTGGTGGCATGGCCAGTCCGGGAACAGCGGGACCTCATGACGCCCTCCTTATCGGCGCAGTCAGTCCTGTTCCAGGCCCTGCGTCAATCCCAGCGATGCCGCCTTGATCACCGCCTGGGTCCGGTTGTTCGCATCGAGCACCTTCAAAAGTCCCGTGACATGCAGCTTGATGGTGCCTTCGGCGAGACCCAGGATGCGGGCAATCTCCTTGTTCGACTTGCCGCCGGCCATGAGGTTGAGCACGTCGCGTTGACGCGGCGTCAGGTGCAATCCGCCCAGGCCTTCGGCCTTGGCCCCACCGGGAGCCCAGTCGAGCAGCGTCGGCGGCAGGTAGATTTCCCCGGCGATCACCTTGCGCACGGCATTGACCACCACGGAACTGTCCAGGGTCTTGGGGATGTAGCCATGGGCGCCGCAGTCCATGGCCAGGCTCATTTCCTCGGACGTTTCGGCGGCGGAGACGACGACCACCGGGACACCGCCCAGCGAGCGGATCAACGCGTTAAGCCCCGCGAACCGTTCCATCCCCGGCATGCCCAGATCGACAAGGGCGAGGTCCAGGTCGTCGGTTTCGTTGGCCGTGCGCAGGGCTTCGGGATAGCTCGCGGCCTCGACGACCGTGATGTCGGGATCGATGATTTCCAACAGCGAGCCCAGCCCCTTGCGAAACAGGGCGTGGTCGTCGGCAATCAGAACTTTCGACGGAAGGGAATCAGCCACCTACACCCCCCAGGCACCAAGCCAAACCCTCCCAGGGCCGCGGTGCCTCGATTATCGGACCATTACTTGATCTAATCCCATTATAGATATCATGGACGGAATTGCCATGAAATCCGCCGGGGCCGTCCCGGCCCGGAATCCCTACAGGGGCAGGCGGATACGGCCGCGCAGGCCGCCGGCCGGCGATTCCGACAACAGAATTTCGCCGCCGTGGCTGCGCACCACGTCGCGGGCGATGGTCAGCCCCAATCCCACCCCGCCCGTTTCCGGGTTGCGGGAATCGTCGAGCCGGAAGAACGGCCGGAACACCTCGGCGCGTTTATCCTCGGGAATGCCGGGGCCGTCGTCGTCCACGGTGATCTCGATGGCATCGCCCCGGTGCCCCGCCCGCACCGACACATGCTGGCCATAGCGCGCCGCGTTCTCCACCAGATTGGTGACGCAGCGCTTGAAGGCGTTGGGGCGTAGCGGCAGATTCAACTGATCCTCCAGATGCAGATCGATGGGCCGGCCGCGGCGGCGGACCTGACCGACCACGTCTTCCAACAACATGCCCAGGTCCGTCGGCGACGGTTTTTCCGTGCCCTCGCCGCGGGCGAAGGCAAGATAGCCTTCCAGCATGTGTTCCATTTCCGAGACGTCGGCGGACAGATCGTCCACGCCGTCCACGTTCTTGAACATCGCCAATTGCAGTTTCATCCGCGTCAGCGGCGTGCGCAGGTCGTGTGACACGCCGGACAGCATGTCCGTGCGTTGGGTGATCTGGCGCTGGATGCGTTCGCGCATCGCCATGAAGGCCTGGGCCGCCTGACGGACCTCGGTCGCCCCCTCGGGCTTGAAGTTCGATACGTCCCGGCCCTTGCCGAAGTTGTCGGCCGCGCGGGCCAGCCTTCGGATCGGCTTCACCTGATTGCGCATGAAGATGGTGGCGACGCCGAACAGAATCAGCGACGTACCAATCATCCAGATGACAAAGACATAAACCGTGGTCGAGAACAGCCGCTTGCGCGTGGTGGTGATGCGCAGCACCCCGTCGGCAAGTTGTACGTCGATGCTCACGTTGCGATCCGAACTTTCCGAATCCAGGCGGTAGGGTTTGACCATGAAGCTCTGCATGGAGCGGTCGAGCACGTCTTCCAGGTCGTTGGCCGGCGGCACGGCCTTGTTGGACAGGATCGCGCCCGGCAGAAAGGTCACGAACATGTCCATGTTGCGGCCGGCCAGGGCGGCGGCGCGCTCGCGGCCTTCCTCGCTGGGGTCGTCGGTCACCAGTTGCACGATGGCGGCCACGTCGCCGGCGACACTGCGCGCCAGACGGTAGGACACCTTGTCCCAATGGGTTTCGTAAAAGATCAGGCCCGACACCACCTGCAACAGGATCAGCGGCGTGACGATGATCAGCAGGGCGCGGCCGAGCAGGCTTTTCGGCAGGGCGTTCTTGAGGGTCGTCTGAAGGGGCATGGCCGGATCTTCAATCAGGGCGCAGAACGTAGCCCTTGCCCCGCACGGTCTGCAAATAGCGGGGATCGCGGGGATCGGGCTCGATCTTACGGCGAAGACGGGTGACCTGTACATCGACGGCACGCCCGCCGCCGGCCGCCCCCGTGCGGGCGATCAGGTCATCGCGGGTCAGCACGTCGCCCGGGCGCGCGGCGAGCGCGCTCAGCAACCCGGCCTCCAGGTCGGTCAGGCGCACGGGGCGCCCACCCCGCAGCAACTCGCCCCGGTCCCGGCGGAACAGAAAGTCGCCGAGAAGAAGGTCGTCCCCCGGGGCCTGGGCCTGGGGCGCGCGCTTCATGACGTTGCGGATACGCAAAAGCAGTTCGCGCGGCTCGAACGGCTTGACCACATAATCGTCGGCGCCGCCCTCCAGGCCCGAGATGCGGTCTTCGGTCTCCGCCATGGCGGTCAGCATCAGGATAGGAATGGCCGACCGGGTGCGCAGGTCGCGCGCGAACTCCAGGCCCGTTTCCCCCGGCATCATCAGGTCCAGGATCACCGCGTCGAAATCGAAATGGCTGAGCCGGCTGCGCGCCTGGGCCGCATCGGCCGCCGTGACCACGACGAAGCCGTTCTCGGTCAGAAAGCGGCTCAGCAGGTCGCGCAGACGGCCATCGTCGTCAACGACAAGAAGATGCGGCAGGTCGGCATTCAAGGTATCACTCCCCCATGCCATGCGGTCGAGCGTTCAAGCAGCCACAGGGCCGGTGCAAATCCTATCATGATCGGGCCGGATGCGGCAGCCCGTCAGCCGTGGGCCGCGGCGCCTGGAGGGGGCACACGATGGCGGTCCGCCTCGTTGATCAGGCCGAACAGCACGCGGCGAAACCCTTCGACCGCGTCGGGGCCCGCGTCACGGTAGGCGCGCGCGATATGCGCCGACTGGCGGCGGGTCAGCAGTTGTTCCAGGTCGCGGCCCTTGGGCGTCAGATGCATGAGCCTCCGGCGGCGGTCGCCGTCGTCGGTTTCCTGCACGACGTAGCCTTCGTCGATCAGGGTCGACAGCACGCGGTTGAGGGACTGCTTGGTGATCTTCAGGATCGCCAGCAGCTCCGACACGCTGATGCCCGTGTTGGCGCCGATGAAATAGACCGCCCGGTGATGGGCGCGGCCCATGTCGTAATCGGCCAGGACGGCATCGGCCTCGCCCGTGAAGTCACGGTAGGCGAAGAACAGCAGTTCCATGGCGTGGCGCAGGTCGTCGTCGCGCGGCGCCAGGGGATCAACCTGCTGCTGGACCCAGGGGGCCTGTTCATCCATGACGGTTTCCTTCATCGGGGCCGCCGGAAAATCTGATCGAAGGCCCCGCAAAAATAAGTCAGTGTTATTGACTTATATGCCCGAGAATGATAATAAACGCAACATCGTTCTTGGGAAAAACGGACGGACGAAAGAATATTACAATGGCAGCTGCTACCTTCGACAACCGCGACGGTCTGATCTGGTTCAATGGTGAATGGGTCGATTGGCGGGACGCCCGCGTCCATGTCCTGACCCACGGCCTGCATTACGGCTCCTGCGTGTTCGAAGGCGAACGCATGTATTCGGGGCAAATCTTCAAGCTGCGCGAACATACGGAACGGCTGTTCTATTCGGCGCAGACGCTGGGTTTCAAAATTCCCTATACGGTGGAAGAGATTGATCAGGCCTGCATCGACGCCTGCACGAAAAACGGCATCGTCGACGGCTACATCCGCCCGGTCGCCTGGCGCGGATCGGAAATGATGGGCGTGTCGGCCCAGCAGAACCGCATCAACGTCGCCATCGCCGCCTGGGACTGGCCCAGCTACTTCTCGCCGGAACTACGCAAGAAGGGCATCAAGCTGGAAACCTCGACGTGGCGCCGCCCGGCGCCCGAATGCGCGCCGGTCCATGCCAAGGCCGCGGGCCTGTACATGATCTGCACCCTGTCCAAGCACACCGCGGAATCGCATGGCTGCCAGGACGCCCTGATGCTGGACTACCGCGGTCAGGTCGCCGAGGCCACGGGCGCCAACATCTTCATTTCCTTCGGCGACGGCAAGCTGCACACGCCGACGCCGGATTGCTTCCTTAACGGCATCACCCGCCAGACCGTCATCGCCCTGGCCAAGGCCCGGGGGATCGAGGTCATCGAACGGGCGATCTTCCCGGACGAGCTGAAAAAGGCGACGGAAATTTTCCTCACCGGCTCCGCCGCCGAGGTCACGCCCGTCGGCCAGATCGACGACCTGACCTTCACGCCGGGCCAGATCACTCATTGGCTGATCGAAGATTACGAAAAGGCCGTCGGCAAGAAGACGGAAAGCGCGGCGGCGGAATAGGCGATCGGGATGGCGGAAGACACGGCAAAGATGCCTTCCGATCATCCCCCTCGGCGGCGGCGCGGCATTGCCGTGCGCCGCGCCAAGCCGGGATCGCCCCCAGGGACCCTGATCGCCCATTCCGGCGCGGCGGAAACCCGCATCCGCATCCTGACCTATGGCCCCGACGGCTATCACGAGGACAGTCCGCAATCCGGCGCCGACATTCGCCTCGCCGGCGGGCAGTTTCCCGTTACCTGGATCCAGGTCTCCGGGCTTGCCGATGTCGGTGTGATTGAGCGGATCGGCGCCCACTTCGCCATCCACAGCCTGGCCCTGGAGGACATCGTCAACGTCCACCAGCGCCCGAAGATGGATACGTTCAAGGACCAGGTGTTCATCGTCTGCCGCGCCGTCACGGTGAACGGCAGTGAAGACACCGAACAGGTTTCCCTGATCCTGGGCGACGGTTATCTCATCAGCTTTCACGAGAACCATACGGACTGCCTCGACCCGCTGCGTGACCGCATTCGCGATGGCAAGGGCCGCATCCGCCAATCGGGCGCCGATTACTTGGCCTATGCCGTGGTCGACACGGTGATCGACGCCTACTTTCCCGTGCTGGAAACCGCCGGCGAGACCCTGGATGGACTTGAAGACCTTGTGGTTGCCCGGCCCGCCCCTTGGCAAATCCAAGACATCCACGACCTCAAGCGGCGCCTGCTCCACCTGCGCCGCTGCATCTGGCCCATGCGCGACATGACCAACGCGCTGATCCGCGATGAGGTTCCGTTGATCACCAAGGACACCCGCATCTACCTGCGCGACTGTTACGACCATCTCGTGCAGTTGATGGATATCGTCGAAACCGACCGGGAAACGGTCTCGTCCCTGCTCGAGGTCTATCTATCCAGCCTGAGCGCGCGCATGAACGAGATCATGAAGGTTTTGACGATCATCGCCACGATCTTCATTCCGCTGGGTTTCTTCGCCGGGCTGTGGGGCATGAATTTCGACACCAAGGCCTCCCCGTTCAACATGCCTGAACTGGGGTGGCGCTTCGGCTATCCGGCCGCCCTCGCCTTCATGGCCGCGATCGCCGGCGGCCTGATCTATTATTTCAAGCGCAAGGGATGGATCGGCGGCACGGCGCGGCCGAACCGACGGCCACGGCGTTAACCGGCGGCGGCAAAATCCCGGCGGTGCCACTCGATCTGCTCGCTGTAGTTGGCGCCGTAACGTCCGACGATCTCGTCATGCAGGGCCAGGGCCTCGGGACTGCATTCGCCGCCGGGCGGATCGATCAGATCGAAATTTCCCCAGCGGTCCTCACCGCGTACCAACATCGCCGCCATGCGCACCGACCCGGCCGTCCGGACATGGGCGGGGATATAGTTGAAGCCGAGGCCGATGCGCCGGTAATCCGCACCGTTGGGCGCCGAGGCATGCATGCACAACCCGTGATGGACGGAGAACGACCCCGCCTTCAGTTCCATGGCGACCTTGGCCGTCTCGTCGAAGGGTTCGACCACGGATTGCGTGCCCCGGTTGATGCTGACATCGACCTGGGCCGGGGCATGATGCAGAACGCGCGGCGCTTCCCCCCGCCAGGGAATGACGTTCATACAGCCGGCCTTGGAATCCGCGTCGGTCAGGGCCAGCCAGGCACAGACCTCTACCGACGGGTCCAGGCCGAAATAGGCGTTGTCCTGATGCCAGGCGGCGACATGGGGGGATCGGGGCTCCTTGATCCAGAAGGTCGACGTCCAGACCAAAATATCCGGCCCGATCAGGTCCTCGACCACGTCCAGTACGCGGGGGTCGCGGACCAGTTTGTTGAACCAGGGCAGATGGGCGAAGGGCATGGTCCGCCATTTACGTTCCGTCTCCGGCAGGGGGGCGCCCAGCCAGGCTTCGTAACGCGCCAGATCGTCGAGCGCCGCCGCCGTCTCGTCCGCCGACAACATGGGAACCGGAAACAGATAGCCGTCGCGGTGGAATCCCGCGACCTGGTCTTCACGCAGCGCCTTCAAGGAACGTCTCCCGGTTTTCTTACGGTCTTACGTTTATTAGGGAGATTGTATACAAAACCGGGGCCCGGTGAAAAGCCGCGCCTACAGCCCCGGGCCCTTGGGGGCGTCCAGGCTCTTGGACAGTTCGCCGGTGATATAGGCGAAGGCGTCATCGACCGTATCGACCACATGCAGAAGATCGACATCCTCGGCATTGATCGTGCCGTATTTCACCAGCGCATCCAGGTTCAGCACCTCGTCCCAGAAATTCCGGCCGTAAAGGACGACCGGCATGTACTTCTTGATCTTGCCGGTCTGGATCAGGGTCAGGGTCTCGAACAACTCGTCCATGGACCCGAAACCGCCGGGAAACACGATCAGCGCCTTGGCGAGATACATGAACCACAGCTTGCGCATGAAGAAGTAGTGGAATTCGAAGGACATCTCGCGGGTGATATAGGGGTTGGCATGCTGTTCGTGGGGCAGCGAAATGCCCAGCCCGATGTTGATGCCCCTGGCCTCCGAAGCACCCCGGTTGGCGGCCTCCATGATCCCCGGCCCGCCGCCGGAACACACGATGAAACGCTTGTGCGTGTCCTCCAGCCCCTTCGACCATTCGGTCAGGCGCCGGGCCAGTTCGCGGGCGTCCTCGTAATAACGCGACATCTCCAACGCCGTCTCGGCGCGGACGACGTCGCCGCCATGGTCGCGGGCGGCCCGCAGGCGGTGTTCGGCTTCGTCCCGGGGCAGAATGCGGGCCGAACCGAAAAACACCACCGTATCCGCCACGTCGAAGGCGCGGAACCGGGCCGCCGGTTCGACATATTCCGCCAGGATGCGCACGCCACGCGCGCTGGGCGACGTCAGGAAGCGTTCGTTGCGATAGGCCTTGGGCGGATGGTAGGGCTTTTCAGGGTCGAAATCGTCGCCGGTGCTCATGCTCCCGCCTCCGCCTTGGGCCGGGCCGCGGCCCCACCGGCCAGAGCCAGGGGCCACATGTCCTCCGCGACCTCGGTGCCGTCCGGAAACCGGCTTTCCCGCCAGGCCGGCACGCGGCCGAGAAATCGGGTGCCGACCGCCACGGCACAGTCGTAATCGGTCAGGGAATCGCCGACGAACAGCACACGGTCCGCCGCCACGCCGATACGCGCAAGTTCATCGCCCACGATGTCAGGCTTCACCCGGGGCGAGCCGAACACGGCTTGGAAGTATCCCTCCACGCCACGGCGCTGGGCGATGCGGCGCAATTCATCCTGCGGCGTGCCGGATACCACGTACAGCGGGCAATGCCCCGCCCAGGTATCCAAGGCCTCGACCGCCCCCGGCACGGCGTCGCAGGCGACCACGACATCCTCGACCATGTTGGAATAGGTCTGCGCAAGTTCGGCCAATCCGTCGTCATCCAAGGCGATGCCGAGAAATTCCCGGTGAAAGCGCTCCAGTTTGACCACCCGCGACACCCCTTCGTGGCGGATGTGTTCGGCGATCACCTTCTCGACCACGTCGCTGCCGAAGGGTTCGTACAGGCGGCGGAAGGCGTCAATCTTGACCTCGTTGGATTCGACCAGCACGCCGTCGAAATCGAAAAACACCGCATCGATGTTCCGGGGATCGACATCGGCGGCGGCGGCGGTGCCGGCCGTCACTCGGCCGCCTTCCCGGAGGACTGCGTCCAGCGCCGCGTCGCCGCATCGTCGGAATCGCGGGCGTCGACCCATTGGCCGCCGCCGGGCGTGCCCTCCAGCTTCCAGAACGGGGCCTTGGTCTTCAGGAAGTCGATCAGGAAATGGCAGGCCTCGAACGCCGCCTCGCGGTGGGCAGAGGCGGCGGCGACCAGGACGATCTGGTCGCCCGGCTCCAGCCGCCCGTAGCGGTGAATGATCAGGGTCGCGTCAAGCGGCCAGCGCGCCTGGGCCTCCGCCTCGATGCGCGCCAACTCCTTTTCCGTCATGCCGGGATAGTGTTCGAGGGTCATGGCGCCGATCGCCTCGCCGCCCGCCATGTCGCGCACCAGACCGACAAAGGAACACAGCCCGCCGATGCCGTGATTGCCGGCGGTCAGCGCCGCCAGTTCGGCGCCCAGATCGAAATCCTCTGTCTGCACCCGGATCATGGATGCTCCCTGCCTTGTCAGCCGCCCGTCACGGGCGGAAAGAACGCGACCTCGTCGCCCGCCGTTACGGGATGGTTCAGACTAACATATTCCTGGTTCACGGCGACACGCACGACCTTGCGGTCGGCGAAAGCCTCGGCACGGCCGCCGCCCTGGGCCTCCAGCCAGTCGATGAGCTGGGCCACGGTGGTGACCGTGGCCGGCGGCTGGACGTCTTCCTCGCCGACCCCGGCCTTTTCACGCAGCCAGGCGAAATACAGCAGTTTTACGGGCGCGGTCATTCAGGTCACCTCACGGAACGGCAGGAAATCCACGGTCGCACCCTCTTTCAGTTCGGTCAAATCTTCCGGCAGTTCGACCAGGCCGTCGGCATCGACCATGGAGGTCAGAATGCCCGCCCCGGACGAATGGCGCTTTTCCGCAACCGGCATGCCGCCGCCGTTCCGCACCAGCTTGGCCCGCGCCCATTCCCGGCGCCCGGCCTTTTTCTTGTAGGCGAACCCGGCCTTGACTTGAAAGCGGGGGGCGTCGGTGTCCGCCGCGCCGGACAGCATCATGATCAGGGGCCGGGCGATCAGCATGAAGGTGACCATGGCCGCGACCGGGTTGCCCGGCAGGCCGACGAAGGCCGTGTCGCCGACCTGACCCAATGCCACGGGCCGCCCCGGCTTGATCGCCAGGCGCCAGAAGTGGATCGAGCCCCGGCGTTCCACGGCAGCCTTCACGTGATCTTCCTCGCCGGCCGACACGCCGCCCGAGGTGATCAGCAGGTCATGCCCCGCCTCGGCCCCCGCCAGGGCCTTGGCGATGGCGTCGGGATTGTCGGGCAGGATGCCCAGATCGGTGACGGCGCAGCCGAGCCCGTCCAACAGGCTCATGACCGTGTAGCGGTTGGCGTCGAAGATGCAGCCTTCCGGCGCGCCGTCGGCGGGGTCGCGGACCTCGTCCCCGGTCGAAAACACCGCCGCGCGCAGCTTTTGCCGCACGGTCAGCTTGCCCCGCCCGACGGAGGCGGCCAGGCCGATTTCCTGGGCGCGCAGGATTTGTCCGGCGCGCAGGATCACGTCGCCCTGCTTCACGTCCTCGCCGGCGAACCTGCGGTTCGATCCCTTCTTAAGACCCTTGGGCAGGACCACGACGTCGCCCGCGGCCTCCGCGTCCTCGGCCATGAACACCGTGTCCGGCCCGCCGTCGGCCCCCGCCGGCATGGGGGCGCCGGTGAATATCTGATAGGCCTTGCCGCGTTCCGCCGGTCCGCCCAGGGGATGGCCGGCGGCGATGCGCCCGGCGACGGGCAGGCGCGTTTCAGCGTCCCGGTTCAGATCCGCGTGATAGACCGCATAACCGTCGACGGCGGAATTGTCGTGCGGCGGCACGTTACGGAGGGCGGTCACGTCTTCGGCCAAAATCCGGCCCAAGGCCTGACGCAGCGGAACTTCTTCCGTACCGACGACGCAGGCGACGCGCCCGGCCAGGATCGTGAGCGCATCGTCGACCGGCATCAGGCCGCCGTCGAAGGCGAAGCAATCGTCCTTAAGCTGCGCCATGGCTGACCTTGCCCGGCGACCCCTGGACGGCCGGGACCGTCAGGCCGCAATGGGCGATAATGAAATCGGCGACCGCCGTGACGTCGTTGAGGTCGAGAACCGGGCAGGTCACGCCCGCGACCGCCCCGTCCGAGGCGACCGCCACGATGGTATCGTCATCGGCGGCGATCAGGTCCTTGCCGACCTCGGCGCGGAACACCTCCATCTTGGCATGGCGGTGACGCTTGAAGCCCTCGATCAAAATCAGATCGACCGGCGCCATGCGCCGGATCAGGCTGTCCATGTCGGGCTCGCCCTCGTCGCGCAGTTCCCGTTGCAGGACCCAGCGCTTGCCCGAAGTCAGCATGACCTCGGTCGCGCCGGCGGCCCGGTGCTCGTAGGAATCCTTGCCCTTCTGGTCGATGTCGAAGTTATGGTGGGTGTGCTTCATGGTCGAAACCGCGAGCCCCCGCGACGTCAGTTCCGGGATCAGACGCACCAGCAGGGTCGTTTTACCACTGCCGCTCCATCCGACCAGGCCGAATACCTTCATGCCGCTTTTTCCCCTTGGATGTTTCCTGCCTGCCGGGCCGAACGCCACCGGAAGGCCGTTGATATTGGTTAGGATGGCACAAAATTCAACGGTTTTCAGCGCCTTGCGTGCCACCGGCAGCCGGCGGCGGGGAGCTGTCGGCGCGGCGGATATGGCGCAGACCGGCGATCAGATAGTCGAACCCGGTGACGAGCGTCAGCAGGGCGGCGATCCACAGGCCGTAAAGTCCCACCTGAGTCGTCGTGAGCGGCCCGAAAGCGGGCCCCGCCGGGCCAACGATGAGGAAACCCAGCGCCAGAATCTGCACCGTGGTCTTCCATTTGGCCAGGGTCGAGACGGGCAGGCCGACCCGCGCCGAGGCCAGGAATTCACGCAGGCCCGAGACCAATATCTCCCGGCACAGGATGACGGCGGCCGGCAGGATATGGATGCCGTTGAAACGGTCGACCCCGACCAGCGCCAGCAGCAGCGCCGAGATCAAAAGCTTGTCGGCGATAGGGTCGAGGAACCGGCCGAGCGACGACTGCATGTCCCAGGCGCGGGCCAGATAGCCATCGAAGAAATCGGTGATCGAGGCATAGCAATAGACGGAAAAGGCCAGCCAGTTGCCTAAGGGCGCCTCGATGAACAGCATCAGGCAGACCACCACCGGAATGGCGGCGATGCGCGACAAGGTCAACAGATTGGGCAATTGGGTCAGCAAGAACGTCTCCATCGCGAGGCGCTGAATTCCATGCGGCGCCACCGCCCCCGTGCCGGTCATTCCACCCAGTGCGGGCGGCAACCGGCGGTGCGCATTCAACCACATCAGTCGTCGGGATGAAACCAGTCATAGATTTTGCGCGCCATTGACTTGGAAATCCCGTCGACGGCGGCGATATCCTCGGGCCGTGCTTCCTCGACCGCCTTGGCATGGCCGAAATGGTGCAGCAGGGCGCGTTTGCGCTGGGCGCCAATGCCCGGCACCTCGTCGAGTTTCGAGGTATGGATCGCCTTGGCCCGGCGGCCGCGGTGGGCGCCGATGGCGAAGCGGTGGGCCTCGTCGCGCAGACGCTGCAGGAAATACAGCACCGGGTCCTGGGGTTTCAGCAGCAGTTCGCGCCCATCGGGCATGAAGATGTGTTCGCGCCCGGCGTTGCGGTCGGGCCCCTTGGCGATGGCGGCGAGCGCCACGTCCTCGATGCCCAGGTCCTGGAAAACCTCCATGGCGATGCCGAGCTGGCCCTTGCCCCCGTCGATCAGGATCAGGTCCGGCCATTGGCCCTCGGCGCGCTCGGGATCCTCCTTCAACGCCCGGGAAAACCGCCGGGTCAGGACCTCGCGCATCATCGCGTAATCGTCGCCGGGGGCGAAGCCCTGGCCTGTCTTGCCGTCGGCGTCCGCCACGTTGGCGGCCCCCTTGATGTTGAACTTGCGGTAGGCGCCCTTTTCGAACCCATCCGGGCCGGCGACGATCATGCCGCCCACGGCCTTGGTGCCGCCGACATGGCTGTTGTCGTAGACCTCGATGCGCTCAGGCGCGGCCTCCAGCCCCAGGACATCGGCCAGCCCCTCCAGCAACTTCCGCTGCGTCGCACTTTCCGACTGGCGGCGCGACAACGCCTCTTTCGCGTTGTTCCGCGCATGGTCGACCACCTTGCGCTTGTCACCGCGGGTCGGGACCGTGATCCGGACCCGCCGGTCGGCGCGCACGGAAAGCGCATCCTCGACCAAGGCCCGGTTGGGCAGGGCATGGCTGAGGATCACCGTCTTGGGCGGCTGGGCACGGGCATAGAACTGGCCCAGGAAGGCCTCCAGAACGTCGCCCATGTCGTCGTCGGGGCCATGGCTGGGGAAATAGGCCCGGTTGCCGAAGTTGGCCCCCGTGCGGAAGAAGAACACCTGCACGCAGGTCTGCCCGCTCTGGCGGTGGGCGGCGATCACGTCGGCGTCGCCGACGGTGCGGAGGTTGATGTCCTGATGGGCCTGAATGCGGGTCATGGCCTGGATGCGGTCGCGGTACTGGGCCGCCAACTCGAACTCCAACGCGTCCGACGCCGCCTGCATGCGTTTGGACAGGTTGGCCTGCACGGCCCGGGAGCCGCCGGTCAGGAAATCCCGCGCCTGGCCGACAAGGTCGGCGTAATCGTCCTTGGAAATGCGCCCGACGCAGGGCGCCGAACAGCGCTTGATCTGATACAGCAGGCAGGGCCGGGTGCGGCCGGAAAACACGTTGTCCGAGCACGAGCGCAGCAGAAACGCCCGCTGCAACACGTTAAGCGCGTCGTTGACCGCCCAAACGGAAGCGAACGGCCCGAAGTAATCGCCCGGCCGCGATTTCGCCCCCCGGTATTTCACCACTTGGGGATAATCGTGGTCGCCGGTGACCAGGATGTAGGGGAAGGACTTGTCGTCGCGCAAAAGGATGTTGTAGCGCGGCGCGTAGCGCTTGATCAGGTTCGATTCAAGCAGCAGAGCCTCGGCCTCGGTCGCCGTGGTCACGAACTCCATGTCCGTGGTCAGCGCGATCATGCGGCGGATGCGGGTCGGCTGGCGGTCCGGCGCCGTATAGGCCGCGACCCGCTTTTTCAGATCCTTGGCCTTGCCGACATAGAGAACGGCCCCGTCGCCGGCGATCATGCGGTAAACCCCGGGCGTGTTGGGCAGGGTCTTCAGATGGCGGGCGATGACCCCGGCCCCCCGGACGACCGAAGCCGCCGGCGTGTCCATGTCCGCCGTGCCGTCGTCGTGGTCCTGCTTGCCCGCCGTCACCGATGATCCCCGTTCGAAACGCCCATGAGGTGAGAAATCCGTGATGAATCAATACTATGCCGAAAGATATATCCGGCGGGCTAATTTCGCGACGGGCAACTATCCACGACTCTTGTGGATAAACCTGTTGAAAAACCCGTCCGCGCAGGCCCGGAGCCAGAAAATCCCGGGATTCCTCCGCTTTGCCTAATATTTGGGCATGACGCTAAGTAACTGAAACATAACACAAAATAACACCCGGATGCGGGCGTCTGAGGTGTTGAAAATTTCCGGAAACAGGCTGGACACAAATATGAAACGATGCGAGGGCCTGTGCACAACTCCCATGGGAGTCTGTCACAAAGCCGCGATTTCAAGCACTTAGGCGAAGGCTTTCAAATAGCTGTCAGGCCCGGGAGTTGAAGCGCTCGATTTCGACGCCGACGCTCTCCGCGTTTTCGAAAATGTCCAGCTTCTCGACACGCACCCGGGCCGAACGGACGCGGGGGTCTTCCAGGCACATGGCCGCGATATCCTCGGCCAGGGTCTCCACCAGATTGACGTGACCGCGCCCGACGATGCCCTTGATGCCGTCGGTGACCTCTTCATAGCAGACCACCTGGTTGATCTCGTCGGCGGGCGGCTGTTCCGTCTCGCGCACGGCCAGGTCGACGTTCAGGCGGATGCGCTGGGTCCCCGTTTTCTCGAAGGAATGAATGCCGACATTGGCCATCAGCACCAGATTGCGCACGAAGACATGGCGGATCAGCGACCGCGCGTCGGCGATCTTGGCCGTGTCCGAAACCTTGTATTGGTCGACGGTCATCCGTTCCCCGGTTGGCTTGGCCGGCCCGCCCTATTCGGGCGCGGGCGCATTGTCCCAGGCGGCCCCCATGTGCTGACCGCTGTCCAGGGCGATGATTTGGCCTGTAAAGGCCGGCGCGTCAAGGATGAAGCGCAGGGCGCGGCAAATATCCAGGGGATCGACGGGCCGCCCGAGCGGCGTCGCCCGCCATTGCGCCGCGAACTGATCGTCGGTCTGACGGGGGCTCGGCAGGGTCGGGCCGGGGCCGATGGCGTTGACCCGGACCTGCGGAGAAAGGGCCCGCGCCAGCATCTGGGTCAGGCCCCACAGCCCGTATTTGGACAGCGTATAGGAGGTGAAGTCGCCGCGCAGGTTCATGACCCGCTGGTCGACGATGTTGACCACGTTGCCCCCGGCCCCGTCCGGCAGGTGCCGGACGAAGGCCTGGGTCAGCACGAAGGGGGCGCGCAGGTTGATCTCCATATGGGCGTCCCAGCTTTCCCGGGTCACCGTGTCCGGCATGTCCAGTTCGAACAGGGAGGCATTGTTGACCAGCAGAGTCACGGGACCCAGGGCATCCGCCGCCGCGGGGATCAGGTTTTCCGTGGCGGCCTCGTCCGCGAGGTCGGCCTGAACCGCCGCCGCGCGTCCGCCCTTGGCCACGATCTCGGCGACAAGGGCCTCGGCCGCGGCGCGGGAGCCGTTGTAATGCACGGCGACGCGCCAACCGGCATCGGCCAGGTCCAGCGCCATGGCGCGGCCGATGCGCCGCGCCGCGCCGGTGATCAGGGCGGTTTCGGGGGCTTGGGCGGGATCGTTCCGGGTCATGGCCGCGTCAGAATATCATGCCGGCGACGGTTGTCGGCAGGCCCACGACCTGAGCCGCCAGATAACCGCCGTAAAGCACGAGAAGCGCCACGCCGCCCACCCGGGACACGCCGGTCCAGCCGATCATCGCCGGCACGATCAGGATCGCCGCCCCCAGCATGACCCACAAATCAAAGGCAAGCATCGACGACGGCACCGGCAGGGGGGCCGCCATCGAGACGACGCCCGCGATGCCCAGCATGTTGAACATGTTGGAGCCCACGACGTTGCCGATGGCCACGTCTGCATGGCCGCGCCGGGCGGCGACCACCGATGCCGCCAGTTCCGGCAGGGAGGTTCCGATGGCGATCAGGGTCAGGCCGATGACCTCCTCACCCAGCCCGAAGGAGCGCGCGATCGCCACGCCGCCGCCGACCATCAGATCGGCGCCGACGGCGATCCCGGCCAGACCGCCCAGGGTCGCCGCCCAGGCGATCCAGGATTTCTGGGGAACGGCGCCGATTTCCTCGACCTCGCCGACACGCTCGGCCGATGCCCGCGGATTGTTGATGTCACGCCAATAGGCGCTGCCCATGAATCCCAGGAAGATGATCAGCAGCAGAACCCCATGAGCCACGTCCAGCGTATCGCCCCAGCACAGCATGACGAACAGTGCCGTGCACAGAACCAGCAACGCGCCATCGCGGTAAAGCCGGTCGCCGCGCCGCGCCATGGGGGAAATCACCGCCGCCGCGCCGACGATCAAAAGCACGTTGGCGATGTTGGAGCCGACGATGTTGCCGGTGGCGATGCCTGCGTTGCCGGTCAGCGCCGCATCCAGCGAGACCACCAGTTCCGGCGCCGAGGTGCCCAGCGCCACGACGGTCATGCCGATCAACAGCGGCGACAGACCGAACAGGCGGGCCAGGCCCACGGCCCCTCGGATCATGACCTCGGCCGCACCCATCAGAATGACGAGCCCGCCCAGAAGTTCCATATACATCATCGGTTATTGGATCCAATTTCGCCGTCGAGATGGCCGAAGGCGGCCAGCAAATCATGGTAGAGGCCGCGCTTGAACGGCACCACCAGGGCCGGCAGATCGGCCAGGGGTGCCCAGCGCCATTGGGAAAACTCAGGTTTGTGATGGGTGTTCAAATCAAAATCTCCGTCCTCGCCCAGAAAGCGCAGCGCATACCATTTCTGGCGCTGGCCGCGGAATCGGCCCTTCCAGACCCGGTCACGAACATCGGCGGGCAGGTCGTAGGTCAGCCAGTCCGGCGTTTCCGCGATGATCTCCGCCTTGGCCGTGCCTGTTTCCTCTTCCAATTCGCGGAACACGGCATCGCGCGGGTCCTCGCCCTCGTCCAGACCGCCCTGAGGCAGTTGCCAGGGATAGTCCATCTGCTGGCCGGTGCGGCGGATGCGCTCGCCGAGCCAGACACGGCTGGCGTCGTTCAGCAACAGGACACCGACGCCAAGCCGATACGGGCGTGGATCGTCGTCAGGATCGGTCATGGGATGCGGTCACGGTTGAATATGGGCCCCAGGGCTTTCGGATTATTGGGTGATCTGACGGTCGGCGACGGCGCTGACGGGCACCAGACGTAATTTCGTCGGTGACTGGGCCGCCAACCAGTTCTTCAGCTCGCGGATGGTATGGGGATAGGGGTCGCCCATCCCCACGGCGACGGACTGGCTGCGCGCAAGGGCGCCCAGGCGCAGGAGCTTGGACGCGATCTCGTCCTCGGTCGGCGTGCGGTCGAGGTGGATATCGACCATCGCCTTGGGCAGGGCCATTTCGGTGGCGATCCGCGCCATGGCGCCGCTGCCGCTTTCGCCGGAATCGATGAACATAAGGCCGCGCGACTTGATCTCCTCGAACACGGGCTTGAGCTGCCCCTCGGCGACGCCGAACTTGGACCCGAAGCGCGCCAAAAATCCGACGTAGCCGGGCACCATGCCCATGAGCGTCCTGAGCGTCCGCATGTTTTCCTCGACCTGCTTGTTGGTGTTCAGCGCAAGCGGTCCGGCGTCCTCGAAGGGGAAATTGGCGCTTTCCATGGGCAGGCCCATGAACACCTCGTGCCCCGCCAGGCGCGCCCGGATGACCCAATCGCCGGGGTCGCGGGCATAGGGCGAGACCACCATGCTGACCTCGGGCGGCAGGGACTTGATGGCGGTGATCGACGCGGTCCGCGACAGGCCGATGCCGCGGATCAGAATCGCAATCTGGGGGATGCTGGCGTCCGCATCGGCGACCGGCCGGGCGTAGGCGTCCATGGGCCGAGTGCCGTTGCGCGCGACGATGGGCATGTCGCGGCCATCTGGGCCCTTTTCCACCAGGGCCAGATCCGGCACCCGGGCCAGGGCTTCGACGCCCTCGATCCAGGCGATCCCCTTGTAGGCCTCGGCGGTGGCGAAGGGGATGACGCGCCCGTGATCCGGGTCCTGGCCAACACCGCCAGGCGCCGTGGCGGCGGCCAAACCGCCCGTCCCTTCGTTTTGCAGGGCGACCTGCGACGCCGTAATGCCGCCGACCACCTGGTCCGCCGTCGATGTCGTGCCCGGCGCGGCCGCTCCCGTGGCGCCGGGGGCGGCGGATCCCTCGCCTGCCGGGGGTGCTGCGTTTTCACCCGGAGGCGTCAGGCCGCCTCCCGGTGTCTGGGCCGTCGGAATGGCGATGGAGCCATCGGGCCGCTGCCGCTCGGCGACGGGTTCCGGATCGGACGAGCCCAGCAGGAAATAGGCGGCACCGCCGAAGATGGAAGTCAGAAGAAGGCCGCCGGCCAGGGCCGAGATAATGAGAACCTTGCGCTGAGGGTCCATGCGCTCCCACGCACTTCCCTCTTCCTCATCGTCATCGTCGTCATCGCCATAGGCGTCGTCGTCTTCCTCGTCCTCGCCTTCGTCGAGATCGAATTCCTCTTCGTCGTCCTCATCGTCGTCGCCACGCTTTTTGCGTTTCAGCGACGGCATCTTGATCGACGGCAATTTGATCGACGGCAATTTCAACGGATCACCCGTTCACTCAAGGCCGGCTTGCGCCACGAAATGCTCCCCCGTGGATCAGACCGGCAGACGCGGTCGGCCGCCATGATGGGCATGGCTTGGCCGCCGCTTTTAAGTCCACCCCAATAAATCCAGGGTACTCAATTGGTTGACGAGGTCAACGCACCGGAGAACAGGGCCACGCCACGCAACAGGTCGATCGCCCGCAAAAGCTGGTAATCGACCGGCTCGGCCTTCTTTTCACCCTCTTTTTCCGCCGTTTTCCCGGCTTCCGGCTTGGCGTCCGGTGTTGCCTGGGGGGCGGCCTCCTTGGCGTCCTTTTCATGCTCGCCATTGTCGAGAGCACCCCGCAGGTTCTCCTCGCGGCGGCCGGGGCGGCTTTCGATCTCTTCGATTCGCGACGGCTTGACCTCGATATCCGGGTGGATGCCCTTGGCCTGGATGCTGTCGCCCGACGGCGTATAGTAGCGCGCCGTGGTCAGTCGCATGGCCCGATGTCCCTGCAACGGCACGATGGTCTGCACCGATCCCTTGCCGAACGACCGCGTGCCCATGAGCACGGCGCGGCGGTGATCCTGCAACGCGCCGGCGACGATTTCCGAGGCCGAGGCCGATCCGCCGTTGATCAGCACGACGACCGGCTTGCCTTCGGTCAGGTCGCCCTTGGTCGCGTTGAAGCGCTGCGTATCGTTGGGGTCGCGCGACCGGGTCGAGACGATCTCGCCCTTGTCCAGGAAGGTATCGGACACGGCGATCGCCTGATCCAGCAGGCCGCCCGGGTTGTTGCGCAGATCGAGGACGTATCCTTTGAGCTTGTCGCCGGAATCCTTCTTGATCTTCTCGATCGCCTTGTCCAGGCCCTGCTTGGTCTGTTCGCTGAACGAGGTGATGCGGATGTAGCCGATATCATCGCCTTCCAGGTGCGAGCGCACGGAGGTGATCTTGATGATCGCCCGGGTCAGGGTGACGTCGAAGGGTTCCTGCCCGGCACGGAAGATGGTCAGCTTGATGTCGCTGCCGACCTTGCCGCGCATCTTTTCGACCGCCTGCGACAGGGTCAGGCCCTGGATCGATTCACTGTCGAGATGGGTGATCAGGTCGCCCGGCTTGACCCCGGCGCGGGCCGCCGGCGTGTCGTCGATGGGCGAAATCACCTTCACCACGCCGTTTTCCATGGTCACCTGGATGCCCAGGCCGCCGAACTGGCCGCGTGTGTTGACCTGCATTTCCTTGAAGGTGCGGGCGTTCATGTAGCTGGAATGGGGGTCGAGGGACTGCAACATGCCGGTGATCGCCGCCTCGATCATCTGCTCGTCCGTGGGCTGATCCACGTATTGCGAGCGGATGCGTTCGAACACGTCGCCGAACAGGTTAAGCAGGCGGTAGGTCTCTTCCGAGTTCTTGGCGTCCGCCGCCGGGGCCGCCGCCGGCTCCTGTGCTACCGCCGGATGGCCGAAGAACGCCAATCCGCCCAGCACCGCCGCACCGGCCAAAGCCCGCATGCCCGCAACCTTCATCATTCTATGTGTCATCCGCTTACCTTGTCATTGCGTGACGCCAACCACGGCAAGGGATTGATCGGTTGTCCCTTGCGGCGCAGTTCGACGTAGAGAACGGGCCGATCGCCCCCATCGGCCCCCATCAGGCCCACGGGCTCACCAGTGGAAACATGCTGGCCCACGGTCATGTCGATGCGGGCCATTCCGGCCAGTAGGGTATGATATCCGTCGCCGTGATCGATAATCAATAATTGCCCATAACCTCTGAATTTTCCCGCGAACGCGATCTTTCCGTCATAGGTGGCGATAACCTGGGCACCGCCGCGGGCCGCGATGTCGATGCCTTTGCGCGAAAGCCCTGTCGGCAGGTTCTCGCCGTAACGGCCGATCAGGTCGCCGATAACGGGCAACGGCAACCGGCCACGACGACTTGTGATCGACACAGATGGCGAAACTGTGGCGGCGCGGGCCTGACGCTGGGCCTCGGCGCGCTCGCGGTCGGCCTGTTCCTTGGCGTTCGCGTTCGCCTTCGTCTTGGCCTCCGCCTCGGCGCGGGCAGCCGCCCGTTCATCGGCTTCCCGCTGTTCCTCCAGCCGGGCCATCAGGTCCCTCAGGTTTTCCGCCTTGGCGGCCAGGCGGGCGACACGTTCGGCCGCCCGGCGTTCCTCGGCCAGGGTTTTGTCCAGCAGGCGCCGCCGATCGGCCATCAACTGGCGGATTTCGGCGCGTTGACGGTCCAGATCCTGGGCCGCCGAATTGAGGTTCAGGCGCTCATCCGCGGTCTTTTCCCGGGTATCGGCCAGGGATTGCAGGTCCAGGCGGATGCGCGTCGCCCGGCGGTCGATTTCCGGCACCACGGCGCGCAGCAGGATCGCGCTGCGGACCAGGTCGTCGGGGCTGGACGGCATGGCCAGCAAGGCTTCGGGCGGGAACTGGACCATCTTCTGCAACGCCACCAGGACGCCGGCCAACTGCGAGCGATTGGCGCCCAACTGCGCCAATTTCTCCTTTTCCTGGCGCACCAGGTCGGCGATCTTGGCCTCCAGGGTGATGACGCGAAGTTCCCGGTCCTGCACGACCTTGGCCGCCGATACCAGGCGGTGTTGCAGGTTCTTGAGGTCGGTCTCCAACGCCTGGGCCTCGCCCTTCAGGCGTTCGCTTTCCGCCCGGCCCTTCCTGATTTCCTGCTGGACCTTGTCGAGGGATCCGGCCCCCGGCTTGTCGTCCGCCAGAACAGCGGGAGCCGGCATCAGGGCGGCCAGGGCCACCGTCAGCACTGTTCCAAAGAGTGACCGGCGGCGCCGGGCCAAGGGCCCCGCCTACTCCGCCGCCGCGCGGGCCGCGGCCGCGCTGCCGTCGATCAGCGACCGGCCGGTCATTTCCGCCGGCTGTTCCAGGCCCATCAGCTGCAACAGCGTCGGCGCCACATCGGCCAGCCGCCCGTCATGCAGGCCGTTGACCCAGTTGGGCGCGTTGACCAGCAAGGCCGGCACTAGGTTCAGGGTATGGGCCGTGTGAGGGCCGCGGTTCTTGGGATCGGCCATCTGCTCGCAATTGCCATGATCGGCGGTGACCAGCATGACGCCACCGGCGTCGATCACGGCTTTCTCCAGGCGGGTCAGCGCGGCGTCGATGGTTTCCGCCGCCTTCATGGCGGCCTCGAGAATGCCCGTATGGCCGACCATGTCGCCGTTGGCATAATTGACCACGATCAGGTCGAACCTGCCCTCGCCGATCACGCGGACCAGCTCGTCCGTCACCTTGGGCGCCGACATTTCGGGTTGCAGATCATAGGTCGCGACCTTGGGCGACGGCACCAGGATGCGCTCCTCGCCGTCGAACACGTCCTCGCGTCCGCCGTTCAGGAAGAAGGTCACATGGGCGTATTTTTCCGTCTCGGCGATGCGCAACTGGGACTTCCCGGCCTTGGACACGGCTTCCCCCAGGATGCCCGACAGGGTTTCCGAGGGGAACATGGCCGGCAGGAAGCCATTGAGATCACTGGAATATTCCACCATGCCCAGGCGCGCCGCGAAATCCACTGTCTTGGCCCGCGTGAACCCGTCGAACGCCGGGTCGACCAGGGCCGACAGAATCTCCCGCGCCCGGTCGGCGCGGAAATTGGCGCAGAGCAGACCGTCGCCGTCCGCCATCCCTGCGTAATCGCCGATCACGCAGGGCTCCATGAATTCATCGGTCTTGCCGACGTTGTAGGCCTCCTCGATCGCGCGCACGGGATCGTCGGCCGTATCCACGCCTTCGGCCCGGACCATGACGTCATAAGCCTTGGACACGCGGTCCCAACGCTTGTCCCGGTCCATGGCGAAATAACGCCCGGTCACCGTGCCCACGGTCACGCCGTCGCAAGCCTCCAGGTCGGTGAGGAACCGGCCCATGTAGCCCTTCGCCCCCTTGGGCTGGGTGTCGCGGCCGTCGAGGAAGGCATGGACGACGACGGGCACGTCCGCCTTGGCCACGGCCTTGGCCAGGGCAACCATATGGTCCTGGTGGCTGTGCACGCCGCCGGGGCTGAGCAGGCCGATCAGATGGCAGGCGCCGCCGGAGGATTTGAGCGTGTCGATGAAGGCGGCCAACGCCGGGTTTTCAGCCAGCGAGCCGTCGGCCACCGCCGCGTCGATGCGCGGCAGGTCCTGCATGACGACGCGCCCCGCGCCCAGGTTCATGTGCCCGACCTCGGAATTGCCCATCTGGCCCTGGGGCAGGCCGACTTCCTGGGCCGAGGCGTCGAGCCGCGCACGCGGGCATTCCGCGACAAGCCGGTCCCAGGTCGGCGTCTTCGCCAGGGAAATGGCGTTGTCGGGGGCCGCTTCGCGGTCGCCCCATCCGTCCAGAATGCACAGGACGACGGGTCGGGGGTGTTTGGTCGCTTCGGGCATGGCGCTCTTCTTAACGATAAACAGGCATTGGGGTGCTGAAATGGGGTGTTCTCGGCCTGCCGTCAACGGCGCCGATCCTCAGGCCGTCTTTTACCAGAGGATCGCGCCGGATGGTAGCCTTGGCGCGCGACGCCCCCCGCAACGAAACCGGCGCTCAGACTCGATGATAAGGGTGCCCGGTGAGGATCGCATGCCCCCGGTAAAGCTGTTCGGCGAGCAGCGCCGGGACCAATTGGTGCGGCCAGGTCTGGGCGCCCAGGGACATCACGAAATCGGCGCGTTTGCGCAGGTCGGCGGCCAGGCCGTCGGCGCCGCCGATCAGAAACACTAGGTCGCGCACGCCGCCGTCGCGCCAGGCGCCCAGGCGTTCGGCGAATTTCGGGCTGGTGTCGGACGTCCCGCGTTCGTCGAGGGCGACCAGGGTGGCGCCGTCGGGGCAGGCGGCCAGCAATAGTTCCGCCTCCCGCGCCTTCAGGGCGTCGCCGGAAAGCGGCTTTTTCTCCTCGACCAGCTTAAGGTCCAGCGGCCAGGGCAGACGGGCCTTGTACTGGTCGAACAGATCCTGTTCGGGGCCTTTCTTGCGGCGGCCCACGGCGATGATGGTGATGCGCATGGCGAGAGATTAGCGTGATTTGACGGCAGCGCGAACAAGACCGTCTGAAACAGCCCGGCACGGACTGCCGTCGGATATACGTCGTTCCCTAAGCCCCGCCGACGTTATGCCGGGGAACCGGGTCTTGGCGGCGCGCCTTTATATCAGGCCGGCGCCGCGGCGGCTTCCTGGACCGGCGCGCCGGACCACAGCTTTTCCAGGCCGTAGAACTGCCGCACTTCGGGACGGAACAGGTGCACGATGACATCGCCGGCGTCGATCAGGACCCAGTCGCACTGCGTCAGGCCCTCGACATTGATGCCCTTCAACCCGTTCTGTTTGAGTTTTTCCCGAAGGTGGTCGGCCATGGCGCCCACCTGGCGCTCGGATGTGCCGCTGGCAATGACCATGTGATCCGCGATATCGGTCTTGCCGTGAAGGTCGATGACGGAAAGGTCCAGTGCCTTGTCGTCATCCAGGGATGCGGTCACCAGCTTCAAGACGTCATCGCCGGTGAGTGGCATCGGTTTCGCTTTTGGTATGGCCTTTTTCCTTTTCGTTCGTTGCACGAACCGTCGGCAACCTTGCCGGCGGTCTTGATTAACCGCCTGGACGCCGGAACATGCCCCGCGCCCGGAGCGCCGTGGCCGAGGTCGCGTTCAACGGCGTATGAAGGAAGACCCACGCCGGAGGACGCATGTCGGCCAGCCGACCCGCCCGGGATTCCTTGATGCGTTCCCGGTGGAACCGGCGCGCTGCCCTGCCCGACAACGCCCCTAAAGAATAGGTAGGACGGTCGAAAACCGCAACGGGCACGGTTTGAAAGATTCGTGTCCAGCGGTTCCAGCGGGAAATCTGCGCCAGGTTGTCGGCCCCCATAAGCCAGACAAATCGGTGATTTGGGAATCGCCGGACCAGTCTGGCCAGGGTTTCCGCCGTATAGGTGGTGCCCAGGCCCTTTTCCACGTCCGTGACCCGGATGCGGGGGTGGTCGGCGACTTTTTTGGCACTTTCGATTCGCGCCTCGAACGGCGCCATGCCGGCCTGGGGCTTCAACGGGTTCTGCGGCGACACCAGCCACCACACCTCGTCGAGGCGCAACCGCTTCAGCGCCTGCAGGCTGATGTGCCGGTGGCCCTGGTGGGCGGGATTGAAGGACCCGCCCAGAATGCCGATGCGCCGAAGATGCCGTTTCAAGGGGTGCCCGCCTGGGGGTCAGGGGTGATGAGGGAACTACGGCCGGACCTGGCCGGTGCCGCGAACGATGTACTTGAAACTGGTCAGTTGTTCGACCCCGACCGGCCCGCGGGCGTGCAGCTTGCCGGTGGAAATGCCGATCTCCGCGCCCATGCCGAATTCACCGCCGTCGGCGAACTGGGTCGAGGCGTTGACCAGCACGATGGCGCTGTCGACCTCGTTGATGAACTTCTCAGCCGCCGCCGCGTCGCTGGTGATGATCGCGTCGGTGTGGTCGGAGCCATGGGCGCCGATGAAGCGGATGGCGTCGTCGATGTCGTCGACCAGTTTCACGGCGACGATGCTGTCCAGATATTCCGTGTCCCAGTCTTCATCCGTCGCGGGGATCACGCGGGCGTCCATCTTCTGCACGTCGGCGTCGCCGCGCACCTCGCAGCCGGCCTGAACCAGACCGTCCAGGATGCCGGGCAGAAGCTTGGCGGCCGCGTCGCGGTCGACCAGGATGTTTTCCGTCGCCCCGCAGATGCCCGTGCGGCGCATCTTGGCGTTGACCACCACGTCACGGGCCATGGCCGGGTCGGCGGCCTTGTTGACGTAGGAATGGCACAGCCCTTCAAGGTGCTGGAACAGGGGCACCTTGCTTTCCTGGATGACCCGCTCGATCAGGGACTTGCCGCCGCGCGGCACGATGACGTCGATGTAGTCGGTCATCCGCAGCATCTCGCCGACGGCGGCGCGGTCGCGGGTCGGCACGGTCTGGATCGCGTCTTCGGGCAGGTTTGCCGCCTTCAGGCCTTCGCGCAGGCTGTCCAGGATCGCCGCCGAGGAATGAAAGCTTTCCGAGCCGCCGCGCAGGATCGAGGCATTGCCGGCCTTGAGGCAGAGCCCGCCGGCGTCCGCCGTCACGTTCGGCCGGGATTCGTAAATGACGCCGATGACGCCCAGCGGCACGCGCCGGCGTTCGATATGCAGGCCGTTGGGGCGGTCCCATTCGGCGAGCGTCGTGCCCACGGGATCGTCGAGCTTGGCGATGTCCTCCAGCCCGCGGGCCATGGCCTCGACCCGGTCCTCGTTCAACAGCAGACGGTCGAGCAGGGCCTTGGTCAGCCCCTTGGCCTCGCCCCCCGCCATGTCCTTGGCGTTTTCCGACAGGATGTGGTTCTGGCGCCGGCGCAGGCTGGCGGCGGCTTGCGTTAGGGCCTTGTCCTTGGCGGCGCGCGGCGCCACGGCCAGCTTGGCCTGGGCGGCGCGGGCGCGGCGGCCGATCTCGGCCATCATCCGGGGAATGTCGTCGGTTTCGTTCGTCATCGTCCTCTCCTCACCGGCGGCGATATGGGGGCTGGCGGACATCAATCCAACACCAGATCGTCGCGGTGGATCATCTCGTCGCGGCCACGATAGCCCAGGATGGCCTCGATTTCCTTCGATTTTGCACCCACGATGCGGCGTGCGTCGGCGGCCGAATAGGCGATCAGCCCGCGCCCCAGCTGGTCGCCCGCCTGGGTTTTCACGGTCACCGCGTCGCCGCGCTCGAACCGGCCCTCGACCTTCACCACGCCGGCCGGCAGCAGGCTCTTGCCCTCGCTGAGCGCGCGCGCCGCGCCGTCGTCGACCACGACCGCGCCACCGGGCTTCAAGGAGCCGGAAATCCACTGCTTGCGCGCGGTCAACGGGTTGGCGTCGGGCAGGAACCAGGTCACCCGGCCACCGGCTTCCATATGGGCGAGCGGATGGTCGTCCAGGCCGTTGGCGATCACCATGCGGCAGCCGGCGGCCATCGCCATGCGCGCGGCGACCAGCTTGGTCACCATGCCGCCCGAACCGTCGTCGGTCATCTTGACCCCGGCCATGGCCTCGATCTCGGGCGTGATGCCGCCGGTCACCACGGGCACGTGGACGGCGTCGGGGTCCTGGTTCGGATCGCTTTCATAAAGCCCGTCCGACGACGACAGCAGCACCAGCGTGTCGGCGGAGACCATGGCGGCCACGCGGGCGGCCAGGCGGTCGTTGTCGCCGAAGCGGATTTCGTCCGTCGCCACGGTGTCGTTCTCGTTGATCAGGGGCACGGCGCCGAGGCGGATGATCTGGTCGATGGTGTTGCGGGCGTTGAGGTAACGGCGGCGGTTCTCGCTGTCGTCCAGGGTCAGCAGCACCTGCGCCACCGTCACGTCGTAGACGCCCAGGACTTCCTGATAGGCATGGGCAAGGCGCACCATGCCGGCGGCGGCGGCGGCCTGGCTTTCCTCCAGCTTCAGCTTGCCGCGCACGGGCAGGCCCAAATGGCGGCGGCCGATGGCGATGGCGCCGGAGGACACGATGACGACCTCCTGCCCGCGGTCGCGCAGCGTCATCAGGTCGGCACCGAGCGTTTCCAGCCAGGCGCGCTTGACGGTGCCGCGCTCCTTGTCGACCAGCAGGGCCGAGCCGATCTTGACGATGATCCGCTTGCCGTCCGCCAGGGCGGGAGTCCCGGTCATGGCCGCCAGGCCTCCTCCTCCGCCGGTCCCGCTTCGGCGGCTTTCTCGGCATCCTGCGCGCCGCCGATCTCGGCGACCAGGGCGCGCAGCACCTCAGGCACGCCCTTGCCGGACACGCCGGACACCAGCATCACGTCGGCCATCTTGCACTTGGCCGCCCGGGCCAGCTTCTTGCGCTGCGCCTTGATCTCGTCGTCGGTGAGGGCGTCGCATTTGTTGAGGGCGACGATTTCGGTCTTGTCGGCCAGACCGCCGCCGTAGGCCTTCATCTCATGGCGGACCTGCTTATAAGCCGCCGCCACGTCTTCCTGGGTGCCGTCGACCAGATGCAGCAGCACGCGGCAGCGCTCGACATGGCCGAGAAACCGCGTGCCCAGGCCCGCCCCCTCGCTGGCGCCCTCGATCAGGCCGGGGATATCGGCCAGCACGAAGGACCATTGGTCGACCATGACCACGCCCAGGTTGGGGTGCAGGGTGGTGAAAGGATAATCGGCGATCTTCGGCTTGGCCCGCGACGACGCCGCCAGGAAGGTCGACTTGCCCGCGTTGGGCAGGCCGACGAGGCCGGCGTCGGCGATCAGTTTCAGACGCAGCCAGATCCAGCGTTCCTCGCCGGGAAAGCCGGGAATGGTCTTGCGCGGAGCCTGGTTGGTCGAGGTCTTGAACCGCGCGTTGCCGAGCCCGCCGTCGCCGCCCTTCAGCAGCACGATGCGCTGGCCCACGCGGGTCATGTCGGCCAGAACGGTTTCCTTGTCGTCGTCCAGGATCTGCGTGCCGACGGGCACCTTGAGGGTGATGTCCTTGCCGCCGGCGCCCGTGCGGTTCTTGCCCATGCCGTGGTTGCCGCGCCCGGCCTTGAAATGCTGCTGGTAGCGGAAGTCGATCAGCGTGTTCAGGCCGTCGGCGCATTCGATGATGACGTCGCCGCCGCGCCCGCCGTCGCCGCCGTCGGGACCACCGAACTCAATGTACTTCTCGCGCCGGAACGACATGCAGCCGCTGCCGCCGTCGCCGCTTTTCACGAACACCTTCGCTTCGTCGAGGAATTTCATAGCGAGAATTTACACCTTACCGCGGACATGAAAAACGGGGGAATGGCTGGCCATTCCCCCGCGAATTTCAAGTCGCGAATGGCCGTTCAATCCGTCAGACCGACGGCTCCACCGAAATGTAGGTGCGGCCCTTGGCCTTGGTCGCGAACTTCACCCGGCCTTCGGACGTGGCGAAGATCGTGTGATCCTTGCCGATGCCGACGTTTTCGCCGGGGTGATACTTGGTGCCGCGCTGACGCACGATGATGTTGCCGGCCTCGACAGCCTGACCGCCGGACTTCTTCAAGCCCAGGCGGCGGCCTTCCGAATCGCGGCCGTTGCGCGAACTACCACCGGATTTCTTATGTGCCATCGGTGACTACTCCTTATTCCTCGCCCTTTTTGGGGGCGGCTTTCTTGGCGGGGGCCTTCTTGGCCGCGGGCTTTTTCGCGGCCGGTTTGGCGTCAGCCTTATCGGCGGCCGCCTTGGATTCCTGTTTCGCCGGCTTGGCGTCGGCGGCGGGTTCGGCGTCGGCCTTCTTCGGCGCCGCCTTCTTGGCCGCGGCCGGCTTGGTGCCGGTGGCGCTCACGTCGACGATGCGCAGCACCGTCTCGAACTGCCGATGGCCCTTGAGGCGGCGGTAGTTGTGGCGCCGCTTCTTCTTGAAGATCAGAACCTTGTCGCCCTTCTGCTGTTCCAGCACTTCGGCGAACACGGCGGCCTTCTCGACCACGGGGGTGCCGAACGTGGGGGCCTTGCCCTCTTCGCCCAGCATCATCACCTGGCCAACTTCAATCGTTTCACCCGGCTCGCCAAGCAGCTTTTCCACGATGATGACGTCACCCGACGTCACCCGATACTGCTTACCGCCGGTCTTGATAACCGCGTACATCGTTTCAGAACCCTATTAATTGTTGATCTTGTTTGGTTATTTCCATCTGCCGTCCCTTCTGGCGCGGCAGAAGGGACGGCAATATAGCCACGAAGACCCAGAAGTCAATCGATCATACACTCGCGACATGCAGTCGCGTCAAAAATCGCGGGGATCAAGCAAAAACTCTACATAATAAAAATTATGATAAATGAATAATTTATATCGAACCTCAGAGAGTTTCGTCAAAAAATTTGCAATGATGCGAGCAATCCCCTGTGTATTATAATTTTTTCGTTTATATTAAAATTTACCCTTATTCCATTATACTTAAAAATTTCCCTGTTTGTTTGAGTAGGCAAATTTCCAATTACGCCGTAATGGAAAAGTGCCTTACAGAGGTCAAAAAACTCAAGCTTGACAATTCCGTCGCTAACTACCAACAGATCATACTTAGCCTTGAACTCATGCGGCCTTATAACCTGCTTCCTCATTGAGGAAAAAATATCTAAAATTTCACCAAAATATGGTATCACGGAATACAACTCATCATTGAACTCCCCCCTGAGGTACTCAGAATAAATCTCTGTTGCTTTTTTTATTGATGCATTTGAAATTTTATTTTCACTTCGTTGAATAGATACAGAAGCACATGCACGCATGTAAGCGATCATATCTCGGGGGCGCATAAGCGTGCCACGCAATAGATGCTTAAAAACAGACCTTTTTTGCTTTCCAAAATTGCCATAACGAATTTCCTTACTTTGAAAAATTGCGTCAAATTCTGCGCTAAACCTTATAATCCCGGAGCTCGGTGGTGTGTGCGCCCTTGAAATTCGATGCGCCATTAGGTTTCTTAATGAAGATTCTGTCCAATCTAGAGTCATCGACAAATCAGACCATTTATTTTTATCATTATCTTTAAGCAAATCAAAAATATCTGTTCTAAGAAATGCTATAGGAAGAACCCTTGATTTCGCCACTTTAAAATCTGATCTCAAAGAATGTATCGCCTTAAATAGGCTAATAATTAAAGAAAAATAATTTTCATCTGTATTTGCATCAAGAACGCCCACAAAATCTTCATCTAGAGCATCAAACAAAATATAGTAAGAACATTCTCCTCCATGGTTTTTGATTATATCAATTAAAGAAGACACCCTCCTCTCCCACGGCTGACCATTTGGCACCACAATACTTTCCGTATGCACATCGCCACCGTTCCCCAATATAGAAAAACCTCCAGATTTACTGATCAATTGGGAAATCGAATGGGCTAGAGAATTTTCCATATCTAAATTGAATACTTGAGATAATTCTGTTGATACATGAGGCTGGACGTTTTTATTTTCACCGGCCATCATGGAGCAAACAGCACTTAAAATCACATATTTCCAAAGGGTAATGTACTGACTTGTTCCCCGATACCCCCCGTCCCGCAAGGCATAGAGGTCGTTGAAAGGAAAATGTTGAAAGCTCAATATTCGTGCAAATGTCTTTTCGTCTGTGGAATGCCTTAGGTGCTCAACGATAGCTGTTTTTCCCGTACCCTTTCGGCCCAAGACAAAGCATTTTGATGAATCCACAAGGGTTTGAAGGTCGCTAACCGAATAAAAATACCTGGAAGATTCTTCTTCTTTGGCCTCCAACTTCCAGTCCTTAATCTCATTTAAAACAGGATTTCGATTCACCATCCCACCCAATTCCCCTTTATTGCAACGAAAGCAAACTACCAATGATCAGCATAGCCTCGCGCGGCAGGCTTTTCTAATATATTATAGGTTGATTTTATCAAAATTTTCCCCTTAAGAGGCCAATAGGAAGTCCTTTTTATTGGGATATTGCCGCACGCTTGTTTAATCATATCAACCCAAAAAAAATATCCCCGCGACGAACCAGTGGACAGGGAAAAATTCGCGGCTATAAAGGGGCGTTCCCGGACCACATTTGGTTTCGACATATCGGGCGGCGTCTTGGCGGACGCCGCCGGGCTTCTGAAAAGACGCAACTTTTTAGGGCTTTAGGAGAGGTGCCGGAGTGGTCGAACGGGGCGGTCTCGAAAACCGTTGTGGGCGCAAGCCTACCGAGGGTTCGAATCCCTCCCTCTCCGCCATTTATATGTTCGCCTAAGTCCGCATGAACCCATAAAAATCAAATGAAACAAAATGTTACATAGGCATTGCGTTCGCGAATGTCTGTTGGCATTCGCCTATGTTCATGTTCTATATGTGGGTAGAAATGTAGGTAGAAAGCACCTCACACGATGCCCCGCCAGATCCACCGTCTCGATGCAATGACCGTAAAGCACCTAAAGGCACGCGGTCTGCACGCAGACGGTGGCGGGCTTTATCTCCAAATCAGCCGGTTTGACACAAAATCCTGGATCTTCCGTTTCACGCTGAACGGCAATGCTAGACAGATGGGTTTGGGTCCATTGCACACGGTGCCGCTATCAGAGGCGCGCCAGGCGGCCGAGGAATGCCGAAAACTGCTCCGAACCGGCACCGACCCGATTGATCATCGGAAAACCGAACGCGCCCGCCACGGGCTCGAAGTCGCAAAGGTGATGACCTTTAAAGAGTGCGCGACGGCATATCTGCGTTCTCACGGTGCCGCTTGGTCGAACATCAAACATTCGGCTCAGTGGAAAAGCACCCTTGAGGCGTACGTTTATCCCTCGTTCGGTGTCCTCCCGGTCCAAGACATCGATACCGGGCTCGTGCTGAAGGTCTTGGAGCCGATCTGGACTTCAAAGACAGAAACCGCCAGCCGCATACGCGGCCGAATAGAATCGATCTTGGATTGGGCGAAAGCGCGCGGATATCGCGAGGGCGAGAACCCTGCCCGCTGGCGAGGACACCTGGACAAGCTGCTGCCAGCAAAAAACAAGATCAGCAAAGTCACTCATCATGCCGCATTACCGTACACCGAGATCGGAGCGTTCGTATCCGAGCTCAAAAATCACGATGCCATTTCCGCACGGGGTCTTGAGTTCCTGATTTTGACCGCAGCCCGGACGGGTGAGGTTATCGGGGCAACATGGGACGAGATCGATTTTGCTCACAAAGTTTGGACGATCCCGGAAGAACGCATGAAAGCAGGCAATGAACACCGCGTGCCCATTTCCGAGCGCAGCATCAAAATCCTAATTGAGATGCAGGAGACCAAAGTCTCTGATTTCATTTTTCCGGGTGCCAAGAAGAACAAACCGCTCTCGAACATGGCATTCCTGCAATTAATGAAGCGGATGGGGCGCGGTGACCTCACGGCACATGGATTCCGCTCCACATTCCGGGACTGGACTGCCGAGCGAACCAACTACCCTCGGGAAGTCGCTGAGATGGCCCTCGCCCACACCGTTAGCGACAAGGTTGAGGCGGCTTATCGCCGCGGCGACATGTTCGATAAGCGACGCCGGCTGATGGACGAATGGGCAAGCTTCTGCCGAAATTCGTCTACGGACAGCTATGGGAAAGTCACACCTATTCGGGAGAACCTAAAATGAGGCCGGAAGAACGCCAGATTAGGTTTTGCCGCTATCCCGCGATTGATCAACATCTTCCGTCCATTCTGGCCTGCTTTAATGGCTTAAGTTTTTTTAAATTCGCCAGAAGAGGGTTCTATCAACGCCTCGGATTTATTTACGACGGTCACGTTTATTTTCATGAGCTGGTTTCTGGAAGTGGGCCGGACGGGATGAAATATCCTTCCGTCAAGAAGGCGAAAGCCTTCATTGAGGCAACACGTAACCAGTTATCAAAGAGGATCGCATGGATTGACGATAATCACAGATACGTTGGCGAGGTAACGTTCCCGGAGACCGGAAAAACGATCAGAAGTACGTTTCCTTTGCCGCCGCCAAACCTCGTTGAATTACGCAAGAAACTTGTTGAGGCAAAAGCGGCAGCTGATGCGGCCGAGCCTTCCATCACGGGCAGGATAAAAACCGGCCCTAATCCCGACGTTATTCAACGCCTAGTCGATCAGCTGCAATCACTCTATGAGGATTTCGCAGAGACAAAAGCTACGGCTTTATCGGTTGGATCAGATGGGCATCCATCCCCAACCGAATTCCAACGGTTTGTGAGAAGTTGCTTCGTCGCGTTCGGCGCCTACATTCCGGACACACTAGAAGAGACGGTCCATAAGAAGCTCGATCGCTCCAAATCTAAATTTCTGGAGTGACAGGGCTTAAATAGGCGGCAAATCACACCTATTCCCGCCTCCTGACATTCCGTCAATGTTCGTCAAAATCCGTCGTTGCGCACTGACGCGCCAGCCGGAGAACAATTATGACGAACCAAAATCACCCAACCACAATCTCGCCCCGAGTTAATTGGCGGGTTAGCGATTTTTGCGCCGCCCATGGCATCTGCCGCACCACCTTTTACGAGGCAGTAAAACGCGGCGAGATCAAGACGTTCAAAGTCGGCCGCCGGACATTAATTGCCGACACCGAGGCCCGTGCATGGCAGGCCAATCAGGAAGAAGACGGGGAGTAATCCAAACAATGTGCATTTTGAAGGTGCTGAATGCCTCGCTCGACCCTCTCAACAAGCGTGGCTTTTCCTCTTCGCGACGACATGAAACAGCACAACAATGAGCATCCAGTGGATTAACTATGTGCTCGACCATTCGGAATCGAAGGGTTCAGCGCGTTTGGTGCTTATTATTATTGCTGAACACGCAAACATATTCGGGATCGCATGGCCCTCAATCAACCGTATCGCAGAGAAAGCAAACATCGACCGCACCAACGTGATTCGACATATCAAAAATCTCAAAAAATTAGGCGAACTTACTGTTGTCGGCAGAGACAGGAGCGGCACCAACAAATTCCAATTACTCCTAGGCCAATCTCCCACCCGTCCAGATCATATTTCACCATCACATGGTGACAAAAACACGCCGGTATCGGAATGCGAAATCGCAAACCCACTAGGTGCGATTTCGCATCAACAGAAGTGCGGAACCGCACCCCAAACCTTCAATGAACCCCCATTAGAACCATTAAGCATAGTCGACAATGGGGTGCCGGCTGAAACGCCATCCGAACCGGAAATCGCCTTTATGTCGTGGAACTCCATGGCAAAACGAGCAGGGCTTTCGACCATTAAGTTAGTCGAAAAAACTCGTACTAAAAAAGCTGAGGAGCTTCTGAAGAAGATCGGCGGTTTGGACCAATGGAACCTTGCTCTCAACATGGTTGAAACAAATTCGTTTTTGTGCGGCGCTGGGGAAAAGGGCTGGAAGATCACAATTGATAAAATGCTCGATCAACACTTCTTTGCCTGCTTGATTGAAGGTGGATACGACCGATTTTCCCCCAACAGACCAGACCAGAGCCAATATACGCCCCGACGCGTGTCAATGACCGAAGCGGCGCTTCGAGTTGCAAAACGAGGTTCCGCCTCTAAAAACGTCACACATGGTCGCCCTGAATATGATTTTGCAGAAGCATTTTTCAGGAAACTCGCAGAATGAAAAATGAATACTCTAACCGAATGGACCGGGCATCGTGAAACGATGCGCCGCACAGACGCGCCAAGGCCTCCCCTGCAAGCGAAAGGCGGTCTTTGGCAAGAGTAGATGCTTAAATCACGGAGGCCTCTCCACGGGCCCGAAAACTGATGAGGGTCGCCTTCGTATTTCCGAAGCACAAAAACGGAGGTGGGCGGAGTACAGGAAAGCCCAGAATCTCTAGCCTATGCGCGCACGCATGCGCGCGACGCGCGCATGCGTGTCATGGGGTATTACTCTCGCTTGCCACTTAATGAAGATTAATTTCAGTTTGGGACTTTAAAGCACTAACTGGGTATCCAAGTCTGATCCGACATAGTAGCAACGACAGCGCCCGGCTAACCCACCCGGAATCGCGGCAGGCTTTAGACGAAATTGTTCCCATCATTACGTTTGCTGCGAGCATGTTATTTGAGAATAAAATAACGCGGCATGAGTGTTTCTCCAGTCCTGAGGCGAGAAAAGGCAAACAGGGGGAAAACGGAATGAAAATTTCGAAGCCAGTCAATAATACACAGATAGAATTCAACAAGCTTTGTGATTTGGGTGGGGGGCCTGGTGGGGGGCCGGCACGAACGCGAGTGCAAGAACTTCTGCATGACAGCGGCAAAAAACTGAACGCGCTGGCCAAACGTGACATCGATGAAAGTCTGACCGAGTTCTCTGACCGGAACCCTTGGCACGTCTGTTATGCGGTCGGCATTTGCTGGGGACACCTCGCACACTACGACTTGGCCTTTGTTGAAGCTGCGGTAAACCTCCTGGAGAGCTGGAACGACGATGATTTAAAGATCGCACGCGATTTCCATTTAGAACGGGGGCCCGACCCGATTGAACAATCGCTGGCCGGGGGAAACACGTTGTTCGAGGTGGTCACGATGCCGGGCCAGTTACCCGAAAGCTTGGAGAGATACCGTAGAGCGCAAGACCGTTGGCTCGGCCGCATTATCTCCAAGGATCGGCCCAAGTACATCGGTAGCTGGAATGCTACGGCCATGTTTATGGTTGCTTTGTTCTCTAATCCCAAACTAGCCGACGAGATGATCGAGACGGTAGTCATGCTACCGCCAGGTGGACCGATATACAACGCCCTAAAAATTCTGTACGGCGCTCATTTTCTAAGCAGGGCTCCTGCGGGCAGTGCGTTGGACGATGGAGATTTCGAGTCAGGGGCAATCTACGAAAACAATGCGCTATTTCTTGACGTGCTCAAAGGGCACAGCGGATGGAACCTTCTCGACGTGCACAGCGGATTATACATGCTGGGAACAAGATTCCCGGCTTCAGCCACTTGGTTTTGAAGGCTCGGCCCTAATCGTACTCTTAGTTGTCACTTTCGGGGTGGCTGGCCAAAAGCCTGTGGCGCGGGAACCGGGATTTGCTCGCGCGCAGCGCGCGTCTTGGGGTCTTACTACGCCGTTGCTAAAACGCGGCAGGGGTCTCTAGATACTCAGCCAATGGATTAACACGGATATTTGCCAGTCACAGATTAATTCAGCCAGCAGTTTTCTATCGCAATCCATCAATTTATCAGCTTACCAAATGCCATCACTAACCCGCCCGCGATGTTCGGCAACCTCCCTAAGAGGGTGAAGTTGGGCAATATCTGCACATGCAAGATGGGGTCACAGCGTGACCGGGAGACGCGCAGTGTTTTTTCGACTAGATGCGAATGACTGATATGGGCAAGGAGAGATAGATAACACGAGGACCAAACCGCATCCCGCGGCTCATTTCCACAACCCTTGGATGTTCCTGATTTTTACCGTACCGTCTCAATCAACTAGTCGACATGGCGTGCCCTGACAAATGATTAGTAATTTTGAGTTTCTCGATTATTTGGATGTAGAACTTGCAAACCTTGGCAAGCTCGCAGAAAGCTATTTCCAGGATGATCCAAGCACGAGTTTGATCAAGCTTCGGCAATTTAGCGAGCGGCTCACTAAACGGCACGCGGCCCAGATGGGCATTGAGATTCAGGACATCGATACACAGGCCGATCTGCTTCGCAAAATGAAGTACGAACGTGCTGCACCAGATCGCGTCTTGGATGTTCTGCATCACGTCAGAAAGCTCGGAAATGCTGCCGTACATGAAGGCCGCGGTGATCATCGTGAAGCCTTGGCATGCCTCAAGATGGCGGTTCAGCTCGGCGTTTGGCATGTACGGGCTACGACCGCCCAGCGAAAATTTTCACCCGGTCCTTTCTTGCCACCCAAAGCCCCAGATACTTCTGGAGCCGACCTGCAGGCCGAACTTGAGAGGCTCAGAGCTGAGCGTAACGACGCGCTTACAGCGGTTCAAAAGGCCGAGGAGGAAAGACAAATAGCTCTCCTCGCCGCGGAGACAGCAGAGGAGCGCCATAGGCGGGAAATCGAAGAACGACAAACTTGGGAAGCACTCGCGCAAGATGCGGATCGACAACTCCAAGAGCTTTCCGAACAGGCCAGCCACCAGTCATCGGCGGAGCGCATTGCGTTCGCCCAAGCAGTCGAGGAGGCGGCTGGGGCCGTTGTCCTCGACGAGCAATCCACACGTGCCTTGATCGATCAGCAGCTTCGGGATCGGGGCTGGGAAGCGGACACCAGCAAAATTAAGTCTAGCATGGGAGTTCGGCCCGTGAAGGGGCGTAACTTGGCAATTGCCGAATGGCCGACAAAGTCAGGCCCAGCAGATTACGCACTTTTTGTTGGAGAAAAATGCGTGGGTATCGTGGAGGCCAAAAGGTATCAAAAAAATATTTCTGCCGCCATTGATCAAGCCGAGCGTTATTCCAAGGGATTTGAATGGGAGCAGAATAAGACGGCGTGGGACAATGAATATTTTGTGCCGTTTGTTTTCGCCACAAATGGCAGGCCATATTTAAAACAAGTGGAAACAGAAAGCGGCATTTGGTTCCGTGATGTTCGCTTGGCCAATAATCTCCGCCGCGCACTCATGGGATGGTTCACCCCTGATGAATTGGTTTCCCTATCAGAGGTCGAGAAAGAGAAGGCCCAGACTGCGCTCGAGACCCGAAGCTTCGACTTTGGCTTTCAGCTTCGGCCCTATCAAAAGGAAGCGATCCAAGCAGTCGAGAAAACTCTTGTTACCGAAAAGCGGGAAATGCTCATCGCGATGGCAACCGGCACCGGCAAGACAAAGCTCGCCATCGCGATGCTGTACCGGCTGCTCTCTACTAAACGGTTCCGTCGAATTTGCTTCGTCGTTGATCGCTCGGCACTCGGAACACAGACCAGTGACGAATTCATGAGCACGGCGATTGAGGGGCCAAAGACCTTTGGCCAGATCTTTGGGATCAAGGGCCTTACGGATATCAAACCGGACTCCGAAACCCGTGTCCATATATGCACAATCCAAGGGTTGGTGAAGCGAGTTCTGTATAACTCTGATCCTGCAGACGTCCCGCCCATTGGGCAGTACGACCTAATGGTAATCGATGAGTGTCACAGAGGATACTTGCTGGACCGTGAGATGTCCGATGCGGAGCTAAGCTTTCGGGGCCAGGAGGACTATATTTCCAAGTACCGTAGGGTCCTGGAACACTTCGACGCGGTCAAGATCGGCCTGACCGCGACGCCCGCGCTGCACACAGCACAGATCTTTGGGGATCCAATCTACACCTACTCTTATCGAGAGGCCGTAGTTGACGGTTGGCTAATCGACCACGAACCTCCAATCCGATTTCAAACGGCACTCAGCAAAGCTGGGATCGTCTTTGAAGCCGGCGAGGACGTAGAGGTGATGGACACCAAAACCGGCGAGATCGAGAACGTGATTGCGCCCGATGAACTAGAGTTCCAGGTCGAGTCGTTTAACCGAAAGGTCATCACTCAACCCTTCAACCAAGTTGTAGCCGAAGAGCTAGCCAGACACATCGACCCCAGCCTGGAGGGTAAGACACTAGTTTTTGCTGCCACGGATACTCACGCAGATATTGTCGTTCACGAACTGAAAAAAGCATTCGCCGCGCAGTATGGTTCAATCGAGGATGCCGCTATCCGGAAGATCACTGGCAGCGTCGATAACGTTGGCAAACTAATCCGGTCTTTTCGCAACGATGCCTTTCCACAGATCGCTGTCACGGTGGACTTGCTGACGACTGGCATTGACGTGCCGAAAATCACCAACTTGGTCTTCATTCGGCGCGTAAACAGCCGAATTCTTTACGAGCAAATGCTCGGACGAGCCACCCGCCGCTGCGATGAAATCGGCAAAGAGGTGTTCCGCATTTTCGATGCAGTAGACCTCTATGCTTCTCTTCAAAGCCTCACGCAGATGAAACCTGTTGCCAGCGATCCGAAGCTAACTTTCGAGCAATTATTCGACGAATTTGCGAACGTTACAGAAGCGGATCAGCGCGCGCTTGTGCGCGATCAAATTCTAACCAAATTGCACCGCAGATTACGCAAGTTGCCCAGCAAGGTGGCGGATGCAGTCCAAGACCTCACTGGCGAAACCGTTGAGGAGCTGCGCGATCGCCTTAAGAACCATACCCCCGAGCAAGCTGTAGCCTTTGCCAAGAAATTCGGCGAGCTGGGAAAAATTCTGGATTGGAACCCCGACGGATCTGGCCCAAACCTGATTCCGATTTCTCCCCACCATGACAGCATGCACGCCGTCACAACCGGCTATGGCAACTATGAGAAGCCTGAGGATTTTCTCGACACGTTCACTTCCTTCATAAAGAACAATCAAAATCGGATTGCCGCACTTTCGGTCGTGGTCCAACGCCCACGTGAACTGACGCGAGCGCAGTTGCGGAGCCTGCGGCTAGAACTTGATAAGATGGGCTTCTCTGAGACCAACCTGCGCCGCGCTTGGAACGATGCCTCTAACGAAGACATAGCGGCCTCCATCATTGGCTTCATCCGTCAGGCTGCGTTGGGCGACCCTTTGATCCCCTTTGAGACCCGTGTCGAAACTGCCACCAAATCCATCTTGGCCAAAGCCAAATGGACAGAGCCGCAGAAGACCTGGCTCCGCCGCATCGCCGAGCAGATCACTAAGGAAATCGTGGTAGACCGCAATAGTATCGATCAAGGTACATTCGCGGCTCAGGGGGGTTTTAACCGCCTGAACCGAGTGTTTAATGGTCAACTCGAGACCATTCTCAGTGATTTCAACGAAGAACTCTGGAAAGCGAGCGCATGAACCCGAATACCGCCGATATCGTCGCCAAGCTTTGGCGCGAATGCAAAACGCTCCAATCCGCTGGCGTGTCCTATTCGAACTACGTCAACGAACTAACGTTCCTGCTTTTTTTGAAAATGCTTGAAGAAACCAAGCAGGAAGGTCGCCTGCCCAATGGACATTCGTGGCGGAAGCTGGCCAACACCGAGGGCGGCGACCAGTTACAATATTACAAAGAGATGCTGCTGGAGTTAGGCAACCCTGAGAAAACTAACGACCCAGTGACGTTGGCGATTTTCACCGATGCCATGACGCATCTGCGCCTCCCCAAAGACCTCAAGACGCTGACGACGAACATAGACAAGCTCGACTGGTTTACGGCGCGCGAAGATGGGTTGGGTGATCTTTACGAAGGCTTGTTAGAAAAAACCACTTCGGCCACCAAGTCCAAGGCTGGGCAGTACTTCACACCAAGAGCACTGATTGACTGCATTATCCGCCTCGTTAAACCCCAACCGGGAGAGGTTATTCAAGACCCGGCCGCGGGCACTGGTGGATTTCTGATCGCTGCGGATCGCTACATAAAGGATGCAACCGACGATTTGTTCAAGCTGTCGGAGGCAAAAGCACATTTCCAGCGCCGCCAGGCATTTGTCGGTCACGAATGGGTACCAGATACTCACCGCTTATGTGTGATGAACATGCTACTCCACGGGATCGAAAGCCTCGTTGGATGCGAAGACAGTTGCGCCCCCCAGGGAGAGGCCATTGGCAAGGCCGAGGTAATCCTCACGAACCCGCCTTTTAATAAAATGTCGGGGAATGTGAACCGCCCCGATTTCACAATAACGGCGGGCGAGCGCGTGGGGCCAATGCCCTTCCTCGAACACGCTGTTCGTAACCTGAAGAAGGGCGGGCGCTGCGCCATTGTCATGCCTGACAATATTCTGTTCGGCGAAGGTACGGGAACCGAACTTCGTCGCTTTCTAATGGTGAATTGCAATTTACACACCATCCTGCGCCTACCCACGGGCATCTTCTATGCCCAAGGGGTCAAAACGAATGTGCTGTTCTTCTCTCGAGTGACGAACAAGGTTTACCCTGATGATCATAAGGAACAAGCGACGGAAGCTGTCTGGTTCTACGATCTGCGCACCAACATGCCGTCATTTGGCAAGACTAACGCTCTGAACGTAGAACACTTTTCAGACTTTGAGGCTGCCTTTGGTTCAGATCCCTTGGGCGGTTCTGAGCGAGTGGATACGGGCGAGTCCGGCCGCTGGCGCTGTTTGACGCGCGACCAGATTGCCGCGCGAGGCGATAACCTAGACTGGACATGGCTGCGCGATGAAAGCGGTGACCCTGAAGATGAAATGACCGAGCCCGACGAGCTCGCGGCTGCGATCATGGGCCATCTTCGCGCCGCACTCGATGAGATTGAGGCGTTGAGTGAAGAGCTGGAAGACACTCCTCAACCGGAGGCAATTAGATGAGCGGGCTTCCGAAGGGATGGGTAGAGGCCTCTATTCTAGATACAGTTGCGGATTACGAGACAACTGACCCCCGAAGAACGCCCGACCAGTCGTTCCTCTATGTCGACATCGGGGCGATAGATAATTCAGTTCAGAAAATTACTGCTCCAAAGGAGTTTCTTGGGCGAGAGGCACCGTCTCGAGCACGTCGGGTCATAAAGACCAACGATGTCTTGTTCTCGACAGTCCGCACCTATTTAAAAAACGTCGCTCAAGTTCCAGAAGAACTCGACAATCAGCTAACGTCGACAGGCATAAGCGTTCTACGTGCGAACGATGCGATTGAACCAGGTTATCTCTTCCGGTGGGTCGGCTCACCGGGTTTCATTGACGAAATCTCACAAGCACAAGACGGCACGATGTACCCTGCTGTAAGGGATGATGACGTTTTGAATGGCCCGATTTCTCTTCCTCCACTCCCCGAGCAATTGAGGATCGTTAAGAAGCTCGAAACCCTCAGCGGCTACACTACCAACGCCCGCGCCCACCTGACCGCCATCGCAAGACTGACTGAGCGGTATAAGAACGCGGCTCTAGATGCTCGGCTTCCATCTCCGAACACGACCTTAGACAGCCGCTTGGTCTCGACTTTCTACGGGCCGCGCTTCTCAAAAGAAGCCTACGTGCAAGTAGGTGGCGTACCAACAATTCGTACAACTGATTTTTCAGACGATGGCACGGCGACGACTGATCTAGCCCCCCGAGTCGAAGTCAGCGACAAAGACCTAGAGAAATGGAAACTGCATGGCGGCGACATTCTCGTCACCAGAACAGGCTCAATCGGGAAGTGCGCATTGTTCGAGGATGACGATGCCGTTGCGCTACCAAGCGCTTACCTGATCAGAGTGCGTGTGGACACTTCGGTATTATTACCTCGTTTTGCATTCTTATATTTTGTGTCTCCTAGCGGACAAAAGCATTTAGGCGTCTCTACGCAAGCTGTTGCTCAACCAAACATCAACGCTGCCGCCATTCGTTCGTTACCAATTGCAATTGTACCCATCGACCAGCAACGTGAGATTATCCGCCGGATCGAAACCGACTTCGCCAAAATTGACCGCCTCGTTACAGAGTCCGAGAAGGCCCTGAAACTCACCGACAGACTGGATCAACGAATCCTCGCGAAGGCTTTCTCGGGCGAACTCGTCCCCCAAGACCCCAACGATGAACCAGCAAGCGAGCTTCTTGCACGCATTCGCGAAGCTCGCGCAGACGCGCCTAGAAAGTCGCGTCAGAGACGGACGAAAGTAGATCCCATGAAGACAAATCCCAAAGAGCTCTTGTTGGCTGACAGCGCAGAATGGCCCAAGAACGGCCTGCCTTTCGAAGAGATTGCCAAACGGGTCATTTTGCCCCATGACGATTTACGCGATGCTCTGTTTGATCTTTTGGGCGGAGCAAAGCCAAAGCTGGAGCAAGTATTCAACAAGGACGAGGCTCGCATGCGCCTTCGAAGGGTCACGCAATGAGACTCCGGGCCCTCAAGATCGAGAAGTCTGCGGCTGGGGGCGGTCTATTTGACGGTGCAAAAATCTGGTTCGGCCGGGAAATGGACGGCAAAACGAATGAACCGCTTGCGCCTTTGTGCCTCATTGGCCCGAACGGATCGGGCAAATCTCAGTTTTTGCAGCTGATCGCCGAGATATTTCAAGCAGCCTGGCACGCACACGCGCCAAACGAGGAACGGAAAAGCGCGAACGCAGAAGTCCTTTTCGACCTGACATACATGATTTCTCCCGATGGAAAAGATAACGCAGAGACGGTCCGACTTGTAAGGACACTTAAGGGAAAAAAACCAGGCCCAATTGAGCTCCACCTCGGCGAAGATGAAGTGATCAAGTCCTCCTCTAAAAAATTTGGGCAATACCTACCATCGATCGTGATCGGCTACACCTCCGGCGATAATGAAACGCTTAGTTTACCATTCCTCGCTAGCCGAAGCGGATATGCCGACGATGTCGCTCGCGCAGCTCTGAGTGATAGTGGCGAGAGCGCCGTACCAGACAACCGACTGATGCTGATCGACTACGGAACCAACCTCGAAGTTCTGTTTTCGAACCTAATACTTGGTTCGGAGCATGTTCGAGGCGAGCTACTTCGCCATGCGCGACTGGGAGACCTCGCGTCATGCCGATGCGTTGTGCGCCTGGCGCATTCGGCTGTTCCCAAGGCACCCAAAACGCGCGCGGCCAAGTCGAAACGAAAAGGCATACAACTGACTGAAGAGCTCGAAGCCATCATCGACCGGCTAAAACGCACGGCCACATGTTGGCACATTGACGAAAAGTCGGAGACCTACACGTTTGATTTCTTCATTACCAAAGCAACCCGCGACGCGTTTTCCCATTTTTGGGACGGAGCTTTTTCGCTTTACAGATCGTTGCACAAGCTTGCCCTACTGAACGATCTCGCGATCCCACGCGCGGCACGCCACCGGCTGGAAAAGGCGGTCAAGGAAAGGCGGTTTGCATCGAGACTGCCGGAGCCACAGCAAGAAGACATGGTTTTCGGGTTCGAAGAAGTGCGGTTTTGGCCGGAGGGCAATCGTGCAGAAGCAGTCGACTACGTTTCACTTTCAGACGGAGAGCACCAACAGGCCTTGATCCTCGGCACGTATGCCATGGTCACGGATACAAACGCCATTTTTCTGCTCGATGAGCCGGAGTCACATTTCAATCCAAAATGGCGCGTGAAGTTCGTCCGGCGTTTGATGGATATGACGGGCAATCGTGGCAACCAAGAAGTCTTGCTGACGACGCATGCCCCGTTTGTTCCATCGGACATGCCACGCGAGCAGGTCATGATTTTTTCGCGGAACGAACAGACCGGTAAAGTCGAAGTGGCAGAACCAAAGATAGAGACGTTTGGAACCGCTTTCGATCGCATTCTCGAAATGTGTTTCGACATTCGCCCCCCAAATTCGCAGATCGCAGAGGAAGAGATCGAGCGATTGTTAAAGTCAAAAAATTTGGAGGAGGTAGAAGCAGGCTTCAAAGAGCTGGGCCCATCTACAGGCAAGGCTCTCCTTGCCGACCATCTGCGCAAACTGAAGAACCAGCCTGTCTAATGCTATTTTCATACCCAGCTAATGCGTTGGCATCGAACTGGCTGAACTCAACAGTCATTGATGTATTGATCGCTGGGATGGATGCTATTGATGCTGGAGGCGCGCCCGTAGAATGGCCGACGTGCTTGCCAAATGCACGACGAACAGTTCTCAGGCGGCGAACCGGCCTAAGACGAAAACTTGAAGAGTTCTGGGAGTTATACGCAGAGCTCAATGATCAAGAAAAAGCGACTGTGCGTGAGGCAATTGCGCGCCAGACGGATCTACCAGGCATTTATTCGAACCATACCCCTTGTCCATCCTTGTCAGGCTTGCCATTGAACATCCGCCCGAAGGTTCGAAAACTATTTGATTACTTATACGATCAGTTGGGTGAAATCAAAGAAGGCGAGGAGTGCCTTAGAGACATTCAGTACAGGGCCATATACCTCAGCGGAATTAGAATATGCCCGTTTTGCGGTCTCAATTACTTCAGAGCGCCGAACGCGCCCCGACATGCGCTCGACCATTTGTTGGACAAGCCTCGGTATCCCTTCTCAGCAGCCGACCTTCGCAATCTTCCCCCGACCTGCCATGAATGCAATTCAACCTACAAACACACCACAGACATTATTCACAAAGCCGATGGATCAAGACGACGATGCTCAGACCCATACTCTGGTCCTGTATTCTCGATAAGCTTGGCAGCCAGTGAGTTCTTTTCAGGCAACGAGATTGGCGGCTGGAGACTGCCCCGCTGGGAAGTCGAACTTGTCGGCCCAGGTAACGAACAAGCCGAGACTTGGGATACCGTGTATCAAATAAAAACGCGATACTGCCGTGATATATTGGACGCGGATTTTCTCTCGTGGATCCAACATTTTTCAAATTGGTACAGTCGTAAATTCGGAAAGGGGACATCATCGGCACAGGTTGCTGATCGCCTGCCGCGGTATATTGATTCAGTCATTCAAGACGGTTTCGCAGATCGCGCTTTTTTAAAAGCCGAAGCATTTCGATTTGTGCACGAATCTTGTGATGCCCCAGGCCTAGGTGAAGACGTTCGCGAGTGGCTATGGAACTTCGTAGAGTATGCCACTTAGGCCATAGGCTAATGGAATTATCAGGATCATGCGCAACTCGACGAGCTTCGCCCCACGGATTTGCCTTTTTGACGCCGACACGACTTTCTTTCCAAATCGGGTCAACTACCTAATTTAGAACGTGGGTAGAAACGTAGGTATTATCTCAAATTATAATTATTCCCTTTATTATCAAAGGTAAATGGCGGACTCCCTCTCCGCCATTATGTCTCTGAATTTCGAAAATAGCCGGTCAGACGCCGGGCCTTTGGCGGCCCGGGCGGCGTTGGCCGCTTATGGGTTCGCGGTTTCGTCCACGGGCAGCGGTTGCGGGCCCCGGACGGCGCGCCAGAACGGAATGACGTTGGCGTTGTAGTCCTTGTCGCCCCGCCCCTTCAGTTCCTCATGCAACCGGCGCAGGTTGTGATAGGGCACGCCCGGATAGATGTGATGGGCGGTGTGGAAGCGCAGGCCGAGCGGCTGCAGAAGCGCCGCCAGGGGGGCCTCCACCGTGAAGCTGTCGAGCACATGGTCCCGTTTGTCGGTTTGCGCGACATGCCCGATCATGCGGTGTTCAAAGGGAATCCGCATGGTCCCCGCCATCCAGCCGCCGACCAGGATGGCGTAATAGATCGGCAGCCATTGCAGCGCCGTCAGACAAAACACAGCGAAAATGACAAGCGAGTAGCGGCTCAGCCAGGTGATTTCCTTGCGGTAGCGTTCCTCGACATCGCTGCCCATGGTGAAGCCGTGCCGCCGGAGCACGCGTTCCAACCCTTCTTCCGCGTTCGCCCCCAGGCTGGCCGTCGTCGCCAGGAACAGGTTCAGGAACGGCATCAGGAACGGCGCGATGAACACGACGAAGATCATCAGGGCGTGATTGGTGCGCAGCGGCAGATACTGCGGGTCGTCCTTGGTCCCGAACACGCCCAGGGAATGATGAGTCAGGTGCGGCTTATAAAACCGCGATGCGGGCAGCAGGATGACGGCGCCGACCGTCAGGTTCCACAGCAGGGCAAAGCGTCTCATCTTCCTGTCCCCCTGGCGGTGGGTGATCTCGTGCGCGAAGCAGGCGCCCCGATACAGGGACAAACTGCCGAGAATCATGGGCAGGACACGCATCCAGCCGTCCGTTTCGAGGGCCCAAATGAAACAGGCCGCGAACACCGCGAAGGACGCCAGGAAATCCGCGTAATAGATCGCCATATCGGCATCGTAGTAGGATTTGTCGATCATGCCGGGCCCCGCCTATCCTAGCCCTTCGTTGAATAAATGATGGGGCATCGGAATGCAATCGGCCCCCCGCCGCCCCTCGCGTCCGATTTCGTCCTTCACAACTCCTTGATATCCAACTTTAATGCACGCCACCATTGGGGGCAGGAGGGGGAATTATGAAGAAGACGATCCGCGACATCGCGCATGCCATACAGCGTGCCCAACCCGAGGCAAGTTTCACGGTCCGCTTTTGGGACGGAGAGACGATCGAAATCGGCGACTCCCCGGCATTCGTGCTGTGGTTCAAGGAAAAGCGGGCACTTTCCCGCACGCTTGCCGACGCCTTCATGGGCTTTGGCGAATCCTACATGGCCGGCGACATCGAGGTTGAAGGCGACCTGCAGGAGCTTTTTCGGCTCAGCTGGTCCGTCGACTTCGCCAACAATCCCATATCGCTGGGCCTGAAGGTGCGCATGGCCGTGGCCTATATCCTGAACCAGAACACATTCACCCGCGCACGCAAGAACATTTCCCACCATTACGACATCGGCAACGAGTTCTACGAACTCCTGCTGGGCCCGACCATGGCCTATACCTGCGCCTACTACCACACGCCGGAAGACACCATCGACCAGGCGCAAATCAACAAATTCGACCACATCTGCCGCAAGGTGATGCTCGCCCCCGGCGACCACATCGCCGACCTGGGCTGCGGCTGGGGCGGTCTTTTGATCCACGCCGCCAAGCACTACGGCGTGACCGGAGTCGGCGTTTCCTTGTCACGAGAACAGGTCGATTTCGCCAATCGACGGATCGCCGCAGCGGGCCTGACGGACAAGGTGGAGGTCCAATTCCGCGACTACCGGGAGATCGAAGGGACCTACGACAAGCTGGTCACGGTGGGGATGATGGAGCATGTGGGCTGGCGCTTCATCCCGGGTTGTTTCAAGAAGATCAGCGAGGTCCTCAAGCCCGGCGGCCTGGGCTTGGTCCATACCATCGGCAACGACACGCCCCACCATAACGACCCTTGGACCGAAAAATACCTGTTCCCCGGTTCGCGGGTCCCGACCTTGACCCAGCTTGTCGAGAACGCGGCACAGGCCGGCATGAACGTGATCGACGTGGAGAACCTTCGCCTGCACTATCCGCCGACGATCAACGCCTGGCTCGATTCCTTCAATCGGAACGAGGATCGCATCCGCGAGATGTTCGATGAGACCTTCGTGCGCATGTACCGACTGTATATGGCCGTATCCGCCGTTTCGTTCACGCACGGCGACAATCGACTGTTCCACGTCGTGTTCACGAACGGCCTGGCCAACGACCTGCCCCTGACCCGCGGACACCTCTACCGCGACTGATGACATCTGGATTCCGGGAATGAGCGATGACCGCCGCCATATCGTGGTGATCTACACCGATGCCGGCGGCGGTCACCGGATGACCGCGTTCGCGTCCAAGGAAATTCTGGAGGCGACCGGGCTTTACCGGGTGACGCTGATCAACCCCTACAAGGAACTGATGCCGCATCTGGATCTTTTGTTGCGCCTTTCCGGCCGCCGATCCGAGGACATCTACAACGAAACGATCCTGCGCGACGGGCGCACGGGCCTGTACTGTCTGTTGTACTACGTCATGGTGCTGATCAATTTCCGCCTGTCGGCGCGCGAAGGGCGGCGGACCTTCGCGGACTATTTCGAACGCCAGCGCCCCGACATGGTGATCAGCGTGCTGCCCATGCTGAACCGGGCGATCTTCGACGGGCTTCAGGACTATCGGATGCGGGGCGGCGGGCGGGAAACGGCGCGCGGCGTCGTGCTCATCACCGACTGGGCGGAAATGGGCCGCCACGTCTGGTTTCCCAGGGGCCGGGACTACGACGCCATCTGCGGGACCGAGGAGGCCCACCGCCGCGCGGCGTCCGACGCCGTCCCTGCCGGACGCGTCCACCGAACCCAGGGCTTGCTGTTGAAGCCTGCGTTCCTCGCCGGCCCCGCGGCGGACAAGGCCGCCGCCCGCGCCGCCCTCGGCCTGGCGCCGGACCGGCCGGTCGTCTGCGTGCTCTACGGCGGCGGCGGCAGTTGGCGCATGCGCGACCTGGCGCTGTCGATGAAAGACACGCCGCCGAACGGACAGGTGGTCTTCATGTGCGGGCATAACGACGCGCTGGCGGAGGAACTGCGGGCCGTCGACTGGCCCTTCCCGGCGCGGGTGGTCGGCTTCACCGACGACGTGGCGGGCTATCTCGGCATGGCCGACGTGTTCGTGGGCAAGCCGGGGCCGGGCAGCGTCAGCGAGGCCCTGGCCTGCGGGCTGTCGCTGCTTGTCGACCGAACCATGGCCCTGCCGCAGGAAAAGCCGGTGCTGCGATGGCTCAAGAAATCGGGCGCGGGCCGGGCCTTCACCAGCCTGGCGGAATTTCACCAGGCGCTGGCCGACCTGTTGGGCCGCCACCGCACAGGGGGGCCGCCGGCCCACCCCAACACGGCGGCCGCCGAATTGCCCGCGATCATCGCCGGTATCCTGGACCGCGACAACGGACGCCACGGGGAATAGCCGGCATGCTGACGTTTCTTCTGAACGTCTGGGACCGCTATCTAAGCCCTCATTCCCGGATGAAACGCCTGCCCGCGCGGATCCTCGCGCACCTCGAACCGAACAGCGACATCCTGGACGTCGGGTCCTATGACGGCGCCCTGGCGGAACGGCTTGTTCTGGGCGATCCGACGATTTCCCTGACCGCGGTCGACGTCGTTGTCGCGCCCACCCCCCGCATGCCGGTCCTCCGCTACGACGGGCATCGCCTGCCCTTCGCGGACGATGCGTTCGATATCGTCACCTTGATCGACGTTCTTCACCACGACGACCACCCGGAAGCGGTTCTTGGGGAAGCCGCCCGGGTCGCCCGGCGCAAGGTGGTGATCAAGGATCACTATTGGAACACCCGGTTGGAGCGGTGGATTCTCCGCCTATCGGATTTTCTCGGGAACCGGCACCGCGGGATAAACCTGCCCAACCATTATCTGAAACCCGCGGAATGGGACGCGTTGTTCGACACGGCCGGTCTCCGGGTCATCAAGCAGGAAACCTTCCGCTACGGTTTTCTCGATCGGTGCAATCAGGTGATTTTCGTGGCCGGGCGGCGCTAGCGGCGTCTCAGGACGCCGGCAGCGGGGACAGGCGCCGGCCGCCCAGATAGAGCAACACCACCGCCGGCATCAGCAGGACATGATAGGTGCCGTAAAGCCCCAGGCCGAAGAAGCCCGGGCTGCCCAGCGGGATCAGGGCGGAAGCCCCGAGCGTGCCCAAAACCCCCAGACACATGGCGACGGAGCCCTTGCCGCCGCGCAACCCGAACAGGCTGAGAATCAGCAGCAGAAGCATCACCACCGTATAAAACCCGACGACGGCCAGGAAATTGTCGGAGGTGGCCACCGTCCACAGCGTCGCCGCCAGCCCGGCGGCCCCGGCCGCCAGCACCACCGTCCGCCAGCGGGACGGCAAAAACTGGGCCACCGCCGCCATCAGCATGGTGAAGCTGGCCAGCGCGATGGCCGCGCGCGTGGCGATGGCCATGGCGGGGTGCCCAGGATGGTCCACCGCCTCGAAGAACCCGTGATCGATGGCGCCGAGCATGGTCGCCGTGCCGGTCAGAAACAGCGTGACGGCCCAGTACCAGGCCGGAGAATGAACCGAGATGTCAGGCCGGAACAACAACCCGGCCAGGAGAAACGTCTCGCAGGCGAGAATCACGTCGGTCAGGGCGGTGATGGCAAGGCTGCTGAGCATGGGCGGTGTCTCGATGCTGGTTTGGCGGAACGGACCGGTCGACTGTATAAACAAGACGATGATGTTCTAGTACTTAAACCTGTCGTCGCAAGGGAGAACTGGCATTTGGACGTCCTGCACGGCACGCATCCTGGCCCCGCGACACTGGTGCGGCCGTCACGCCTGCTCGTCATCCTGAACCACTCCCTCGGTCAACGGCGGGAGCGGCGGTTTCGCCATGTGCTGGCGGGATTGCGGCACGCCGGATGCAGGGTCGATGTCCAAACCACCTTCGCCCCTGGCGAAGCCAGCCGGCTCGTCCGGGCCGCCGACAAGTCGGCGTTCGACGCCATCGCCGTGGCCGGCGGCGACGGCACCGTGAACGACGCCGTCAACGGTGTCACGCCCACGTCACCGGCGCTCGGTCTCATCCCGATCGGCACGGCCAACGTCCTGGCCCGGGAACTCGGCCTGGGCACGGGGCCAGAGGCCATCGTCGATTGCCTGACCCGGGGGCGTTTCCTGGCGGTCCGCCCGGGCGTCGCCAACGGCCGGCGGTTCTTGATGATGGCCAGCGCCGGATTCGACGCCCAGGTCGTGGACGGCCTGAACCAGGATCTGAAGCGGCGCATCGGCAAGGCGGCCTATGTGGTGGAGGCCGCCCGCAGGATCGTCCGCTATGCATGTCCGCCGCTGGCCCTTCGGATCGATGGCCGGCCGGTCACGGCGGCAACCATCGTGGCCTGCCGCGGTCGCCACTACGGCGGCGGATTCGTGCTGGCACCTGGCGCGGAGCTGACGACGCCCCGCTTCCAGGTTGCCCTGTTCCGCCGCCCCGGACGCCTGGCGACGGTCGGCTACTCTCTCGCCCTGCCGCTTGGACTGCTGACCCGGCTGAACTTGATCGACCACGTGGCCGCGGACCGTATCGATATCGCGGGCCCATCCGGCAATCCGGTGCAAGGCGATGGCGACATCATTGCCCGTCTGCCGGTCACGTTGACCATCGCCGACGACCCCGTGTTCCTGATCGCGCCGGCGGCCTGACATCCGGTCACAGCATTTCGTCAAGGGTCCGGCAGGCGGTCATCCAGTCGAATTCCCGGCGCGCCTTCTCCGGCGTTTCCGGCAAGACCGCAAGGGCACGGCGCAAAGCCGCCACCGCGCCGTCCGCGTCGGAATAAAAATGGACGTTCGGATAATCCCGAAACGGGTCGTTGGCGGCACATTCCGGTAGGACCACGTGACGGCCCGCGACCAGGGCCTCCATCGTCGTGCTGCACAGAACCTCGCTGAGTGACGGGTTGAAGAACACACGGTAGTTCGCCATGTCGCACCATGGGCTGGTGCTGGAACCAAGAAAGCGGACCGGCGCCCCGCGATCCGCCGCCCGCCGCTCAATGGCCGCCCGGTCGGGCCCCTCGCCCAGCACGTCGATCTCCAGGTTCATGCGTTTGGCGGTTTCGATGATCGCCGCCAGCCCCTTGTTCCAGACCAGGCGGCCCAGAAAGAAAACGCCCCGATTGCCGGCCTCGACCGGCGCGACCCGGGCGTAGTCGGAGACCACGCCGGTTACACGGGCCACCCTCATGGGGTGGCCAAGGCCGTTCAGCGCGACCGCCTGCGACAGCGGAACGATGAAGTCCGTATGGGCGCGCATCAGCCGGGCGTGGCGCCATTCGACGAATCGGGCGGCCAAATCGCAGCCGGGGAAGTCAGCGGCGCGGATATAATGCCCGTAATTGGTCATGACGACGCCGACCACCCGTTCCGCCGCAAGGCGCCGGCGCGGGCGGCTCGTCGGAAACCAATGAAGGTGTTCGGGTTCCTGCAATACGTAGGCACGGGCATCCGGCACGGCGGCGTAGACATCCGCCAACGCCACGATGCTGGCGAGCGGACCCGCGTAGTAGCCGCGGTAGAATCGCACCTCCGGCAACGGCGGCGCGCCCAGGCGTTCCGCTTCCTCAACCAGCCAACGGGCCTGATCGCCCGGCGTGTCGAACAGGACCCGATTCCACAACCGGCGCTGCGAACCCGCCCCCAGCCAGGGCACCACCAGGACCGTTCGTCGGCCCAGGGCCGCCAACCCACAGGCATGCCAAAGCGAAAAGAACGCGGGCCCCGTCCGCCACGGCAACGCCGCCGTGGAAATGACGGCGACGTCGATTTCGGCGGCATCGTCCGGGCGGATTGTTTCGTGTCGCGGCGGCATGGCAGGATGGTCCTTGTTCCGGCGGCCGTTGCCGCCACGAAACTCTAGAAACTTACGGATTCAATGTCCAAAATGAAGCAGAGGGAATAATGGCGGACCAGACTGTCAATCAGACTGCGGAGACATCCGCCCGGCCGCCGGCGAACGCAGCACAGCAGGCGAAGAGCCTGCGGATGTTGGCGCCGGACACCCGCGAGGCCATGTTCTCCATTGCCAAGCGTATCTCCTTCAAGGCGGGTGAGTTGATCTTTCCCGAAGGTGCGCTGACCAATGAATTCTATATCATCGAAGAAGGCCACGTGGTCGGCTTCCGCGCCCAGAGCCATGACGGCGGCGAAGGCGAATGGTCCGTGGTCCGCCTAGGTCCGGGCGAGATCTTGGGCGAAATGTCGTTCCTCGACGGCGGGCCGCGCCAGATCAGCGTCCGCGCGGACAGCGACTGCACGCTTCTCAGCTTCCATCCCTTCGATTTACTGGAATTGGATAACGGCGACCATTTCTACGACAACCTGCGCGCCAGCATCAGCGTCGCCGTCGTCGAGCGCATGCGGATCAGCACGGAAAAGCAGATCGCGACGCTCAAACATCAGATCGAAGCCATCAAGACACAACAGCAGTTCGGCCAGTTCTTCGTCTACACCGTCGCCCTGATGGCGATCGGCATGATCGTCAACAACGTGATCGCCAACCAGATTCTCAAGGTCGACATCTATACGGCGCAATTCGCCTGGCAATACCTCGCCGTCCTTCTGGTGCCCAGCTATGTCGTCGTCCGGTTGATGAAAATTCCGTTCCGGCAATTGGGGCTGACGACGCAGGGGTTGCGCAAGTCGTTGACCGAAGGCGCCGCGATCTCCGCCGTGATCATCGCCCTGACGGTGTCGGTGGTCGTGGCGTCGCGCGTCGTCGATTCCATACCGCCCATCGAGCTCAAGTTCGATCCCGTGGGCTCGGTCGCCTATCTGCTGCATTCGTTCCTACAGGAACTGATCGGCCGCGGCCTGATGCAGTCGTCGTTCCAGCGGTTCCTCATGGATGAGAAGGGGATTCGCTCGGTGCTTTTAAGCGGTACGCTGTTCGGCGTGTTCCATATCCATTTCGGTCTGCCGGCCGTCGGTCTGACCATGCTCAGCTGTTTTGTCTTCGGGTTGTTCTATCTGCGTCATCAGAACCTCGCCGGTGTGACGCTGCTGCATTACGCCATCGGCGCCTGCGCCTTTATCACCGGCATTCTTTAGGCCTGCCGCCGACACGATTGCGAAGACTTCGCCGCGCTGATCCAGGCCCAGGCATGGGCAATCTGCGTCGCCAGGTCGCCGAAGCGGGGTGACCATTCAAGCTCGTGGAGCGCCTGCCGGATGTCGGCGACCAGTTCCGGCGGGTCGCCGGGGCGCGGGGCACGGAAGACGGTGGGGATGGACCGCCCGGTGACCTGTTCGGCGGTCCGGATCACCGTGCGCACGCTGTCGCCACGGCCGCTGCCCAGATTGTAGACCGCGGCCGACGTCGCGCCGGACAGCCGCCCGAGCGCCAGGACATGGGCGTCCGCCAGGTCCGAGACATGAACGTAGTCGCGGATGCAGGTGCCGTCGGGTGTCGGGTGCCGATCCCCGAAGATCTCGACCTCGGACCGGAGACCGAGGGCGGTTTCCAGGCAGACCGGGATCAAATGGGTCTCCGGTTCGTGCCTTTCGCCAAGTTCGCCGTCCGGGTCGGCCCCGGCCGCGTTGAAATACCGCAGGGAGACGGACCCGATGCCATGCGCCGCGTGGTCACGAACAAGTTGCTCGCAGATAGCCTTCGAGTGACCGTAGGGCGAGGTCGGCAGCAGCGGCGCCGTCTCGGCGACCGGCATGGCGGCGGGGCGTCCGTAGGTCGCGCCGCTTGAGGACAGGACCATGCGGCGGACCCCCGTCTCGCGCATGACCGCCAAAAGCGTCAACGTCGCGCCGACGTTGTTGTCATAGTATTTGGCCGGATTCGCGACCGACTCGCTCACGGAAAGATGGGCGGCGAGATGAATGACCGCGACCGGACGCCGCGCCAGCATCACCGCCTTCAGACGCGCCGTATCGGCAAGGTCGCCCACGTCCAAGGGGCCCCAGCGAACACTGTCCCGGTGGCCCTGCGACAGGTTGTCGTAGGCGACGGGCACATAGCCGGCATTGTTCAGCGCTTTGCACACATGCGCGCCGATGAACCCGGCGCCGCCGGTGACGAGAACGCTTTCCCGCATCAAGCCGCCCCCGCCGCTTGCCGAGGTAAAAAATCCATCGTGTTCAACGTCCAGACCCCCGCGGTTATTTTTCTCTCCGTCCCTTGCCCCGAAAACGGTTGAGCAGTGTCGAATGCCTGCAACCTCTTATAGGCGACATCCGCCGACTGGTCAGGCGTTTTCGGGCGGGGTGATTCCGGTCGCCGCCCCGGCGGACAGACGCTCCAGGAACATCAGGCCGTATTCCTCCAGCTTCTTCGGGCCGACGCCGTTGATGTCGGCCATCTGCTCCAGGGTTTGCGGCCGGCTCAGGCACATTTCGCGCAGCGTCGCATCGGAAAACACCACATAGGCCGGCACGCCGCGCGCCTTGGCCAGTTCCTGGCGCAGCTTCTTCAGATTGGCGAGCAGACCGGCGAGTTCCGCCGGCAGGTCGGGCACGGCCCCGCGCCCGCTGCGGGTGCGCGCCGCGGCGGCCTTGCCGGGGACGGGCTCGCGGATCAGGAACTCGCCATCCCCCTTCACCACCGCCTCGGCCCGTTCGGTCAGCTTCAGGCTGCCGTAGCCGTCGATGTCGACCGCGAGATACCCCCCGGCCAGGGCCTGGCGGATGAGGCTCTGCCAATAATCCTTGGCGTGGGCCGCGCCGACGCCGTAGGTCGGCAATTGATCATGGCCGCGGTCCTTGATCTTCTGGGTCGCCGCACCCCGCAGAATATCGATGAGATGCGCCGCCCCGAAGGCCTGGCCCGTGCGCAGCGCCGCCGAAAACAGCATTTGCGCCTGGGTCGTGCCGTCGACCAGTTTCGGCGGGTCGAGGCAGATGTCGCAGTTGCCGCAAGGTTCCGTCGCCTCGTCGAAATAGGACAGCAGGGTCACCCGCCGGCAGGTCGTCGCCTCGCAATAGGCGAGCAGCGCATCCAGGCGCTTGTGTTCGCGCCGCCGGTGGCCGTCGTCCTCGCCGTCCTGGTCGATGAACTGGCGGCGCATGCGGATGTCGTCGAGGCCGTAGATCAGCTTCACGTCCGCCGCCGCCCCGTCGCGCCCGGCGCGGCCGATTTCCTGGTAATAGGCTTCCATGCTGCCCGGCAGGTTGAGGTGAAAGACATAGCGGATGTCAGGCTTGTCGATGCCCATGCCGAAGGCGATGGTGGCGACCATGACCACGCCGTCCTCGGCCATGAAGGCTTCCTGGTTGTCGCGGCGGACCTCCGCCGACAGGCCCGCGTGATAGGGCAGCGCCCGGTGGCCGTTGCCGTTCAGGAACTCGCTGACCTCTTCCGTCAGGCGGCGGGACAGGCAATAAACGATGCCCGATTGCCCCGCCCGCGCGGCGATGAAATCCAAAAGCTGACGCCGCCAATCGGCCTTCGGCTCGACCGCCAGGTGCAGGTTGGGCCGGTCGAAGCCGTGGACGACGATCTCGCCCCGGCCGGCGAACAGCTTGGCCGCGATGTCGCGGCGGGTCGCCTCGTCCGCCGTGGCGGTGAAGGCCGAAAACACGGCATCGGGAAAGGCGTCCTTGAGGTGCGACAGGGCCTCGTATTCCGGGCGGAAGTTCATGCCCCATTTGGAAATGCAATGGGCTTCGTCGACCACGAACATGTCGGGGCCGATCTTTTGCAGGGCCTGGATCATGCGATCCGTCATCAGCCGTTCCGGCGACAGGTAAAGCAGCTTGCAGGCCCCGCCCTGCACCCGTTTCCAATCGGCCACGTTGGCCTCGCGCTCGCGCCCGGAATGGATGCAGGCGGCATCGACGCCGAGTGCTCGAAGGGCCGCGACCTGATCGTCCATGAGGGCGACCAGGGGCGAGACGACGACGGTCAGGCCGCCGAACACCAGGGCCGGAATCTGATAGCACAGCGACTTGCCCGCCCCCGTGGGCATGACCACCAGTGCGTTCCGCCGCGCCAACAGGCCGGCGACGATCTCCGCCTGCCCCGGGCGGAACGCCTGCAATCCGAACACGGCATGCAGCAGGTCTTCGGCCTGGGCCTGGTGAGGGGTGGTGTCCATGGTCATGTGGGTCAGGCTGTTCCGTAAAATGTCCGCACGCGGCCTGTTACCCGGGCCGCCACCCCGGGATAACGCCCCGGGCGGGGGAAGTCAGGTGTTTTTCCCGGGTGGACGCTATTGGTTGCGGATTTTTCGGGAAACCGGCTCGCCGAACCGGCACCAGCCGCAATGGCCGACACTACTTTCCGCTCAAAAATAGGAATAAATACTAGACGTTGATCACAAGCCGCGCCATGGTCGAGGCGCACTTTCGAAAGAAGTATGGCCCGCCATCAGATGCAAAATGAGCGCGGCCATGGAACAGCTTTACTTTCATTGAAGTGGTATAAATAGAATATGGTATAAGTTATTAAGCTATTAGGACACTGCAACATGGCAGCCCGAGGCGTCCACTTCGCGATATCGACCGAGCAGCGCGCGGGTCTGGAGTCCCAGGCTGACGACCAGGAACGGATATATTTCGTGCAGGATAAAATCGAAGGCCCCTGGGACAGGGACCACCTGCAAGAAACCGACAAGGCCTGGGACGCCATTCACCGGTGTTTAAGCGAGTGGCCGGCGGATACACCCTACTTCTATCCCGTGGCGGCCGAACACGGAACCTATGCCCTTCCCGAAGACCATGGCTCGTATCCGTTGAAGCTTGCCGTGCTTGGCGGCAAGCGGCTCCAGGAAAGCGAGTACGACTACTTCATTCGCCTGATCGAGCCTCACGAGGTCTCCGACTTGGTTCCGGCACTCAAAGAGATCGACAAGTCAGCACTCCGAGCACGTTACTTCAAGCACTGTAAGGGTGCCTGGCCAGAATATGGGGAGGATGATTTCGGATACACATGGGAATACTTCGAAATGTTGCGTGACTTTTTTGAACGGATGAGTGGGAACGGCCGTGCCGTGATTTTCACCGCAGATCAATAAGTCCTGCCACGCCTAGGGACAGAACAGACCGCACCCGGATTAGCTGAAGACCAAACGCCCTACACTGGCGAATCAGAAAGAGAGCGTCTCCAACAACTGACAAGCCGCATTGTGCGCGACAGGACATTCCGGCAGATCGTACTGCGCGCCTACGATGCGCGCTGCGCGATCACAGGTTTCAAGTTCATCAACGGTGGGGGACGAGCCGAGGTCGACGCGGCGCACATTCGGCCAGTGCAGTATGACGGCCCCGACATCATCAACAATGGAATCGCCCTGTCAGGCACCGCGCATTGGATGTTTGATCGTGGGTTGATCAGCCTAACGGATGACTTAAAAATCCTTATTTCCCGACAGGTCAACGATATCGACAGTGTGAAGTCCTTCATTAACAAAACAGGTCAAGCCACTCCGCCGCTACGGCCCACAGACAGACCGCATCCTCGCTTTCTTAGCTGGCACCGCGAAAAGTGCTTTAAGGCCTGAGTCATAATTTAAGGTCGCCTAGCCCCCGATCTCATTCCCCGATATATCGTTCACATATTTCTATTTGTCCCATCATCCCCGGCATGATCGACTGGCGTCCCCGCCCACCTCAGATCACGCGAGCCCGCCATGCCCCCCATGCCCACCACCGACAACCCCATCGGCCATGACGTCGACCAGGAAGCGCGCGACGTCATGGACGCGCTCGACGGCGGCGGGATCGCGATCATTCCGCTGAACGTCGCCTATGCCATCCTGGGCCGCACGGAGGGGGCGCTGCGCCGCATTTTCGAGGTCAAGCGGCGCAGTTTCGAGAAGCCCTCGGGCCTGTTCGGCTGCGCGGCCGCGTCGGCTGACCTGCACGTGCTGGACGCCGAGGCCCAGGCCATCCGCACCGCCCTGATCGAAGACGCCGACCTGCCGTTTTCCATCGTCGCGGACTACCGGCGGGATCATCCGCTGCTGGCGGGGGTCGAGCCGTTCGTGCTGGAAACCTCGACCAAGGGGCCGACCATGGACATGCTGCTGAACGCGGGGCCGCTGCACAACGCGCTCGCCGAGTTGAGCCATGTGCGGGGCACGCCCGTGTTCGGGTCCAGCGCCAACCAGTCCCTGTCCGGGTCCAAATACACGGTCGCCGAGATCGAGCCCGAGGTGGTGGCCGCCGCCGACATCGTGATCGACCACGGGCGCTGCCGCGACGCCAACGACCGGGGCCTGTCGTCGACCATCATCGACTTCCGCGACTACACGGTGGTCCGCGCCGGCTGCCGGTTCGACGAGATCGCGGCGTTCCTGGCCGAGCGTTTCGGGCGGCGCATCACCGCCTGACGGCGGCTACCCCTGCCCGCCGCGCCAATCGATGCGGTAGAGGTCGAAGCGCCGGTCCCGCAGGTTCTGCACCGTGCCGGAATGGCGCGCCGTCCTCAGGTTATCCAGGCGCAGGTCGGCGAAGGCGACCATTTCCACGTTCGGCGTCGTGTCGGCGGCGATGCCGTCGCGCGCGAAGGACACGTCGCAGGGGGTCAGGATGCAGCTTTGCGCGTACTGGATGTCCATGTTGTCGACGTTGGGCAGGTTGCCCACGTTGCCGGCCAGGACAACGTACATCTGGTTTTCCACGGCCCGCGCCTGCCCGCAATAGCGCACGCGCATGTAGCTTTGCCGCTCATCCGTGCAGAACGGCACGAACAAAATCTGTGCCCCCTGGTCGACCAGATGGCGGGACAGTTCGGGAAATTCGCAGTCGTAGCAGATGTTGACGCCGATCGGCCCGCAGTCGGTCATGATGGTCGAGACCTCCGTGCCGCCCTGGATATGCCACCAGTAGCGTTCGTTGGGCGTCGGGTGGATCTTGTCCTGACGGTGGATGGCGCCGTCGCGCAGGCAGACGTAACAGGTGTTCCGGATGTCGCCGTTTTCTTCCCGCGAGGGGTGCGAGCCGCCGATGATGTTGATGTTGTAGCTGACGGCGAGGCCGCTCAGAAGTTCCTTCAGCGGCTCCGTATAGCGGGTCAGATGAGCGATCGCCTCCGACGCGGGGATCTGTTCGTTTTCGATGGACAGCAGTTGCAGGGTGAACAGTTCGGGAAACACCACGAAGTCGGATTTGTAGTCGGCGACGACGTCGACGAAATATTCCACCTGGGCGGCGAATTCCTCGAACGACTTGAGCCGCCGCTGCTGATACTGCACCAGACTGACGCGGACGGTGTCGACGGAACGGTTGCTTGGGCGCGACGATATCGGTTCGGGCGCGATGTATTTTGGATCGCGCCATACCAGATGCGCCGCATGGCCGCCCGATTCCGCGTCCGACGGCAGGTAGTCCTCGAGCACGCCGACAATTTCAAAACCGTTGCGCAGCTGGAACCCGAGCACGGAATCGCGCAGGTTCTTGGCCGCCACCGCATCGACATAGGCGCGGGGAGAGCCGATCTTCTTGGACCGCCGGGCGTATCCCGGGATGCGTCCGCCGAACACGATGCCCTTCAGGTGCAGTTCCGTGGCCAGCGCCTTGCGCGCCGCATACAGCCGCTGGCCGATGCGCAGGCCGCGGAAGTCGGGGTCGACGAAGACCTCCATGCCGTACAGCCAGTCGCCGGCCGGATCGTGACGCGAGGCGAAGCCGTTGCCGGTGATCTGCCACCAGGTATGGTGGGCGAAGGCGATCTCCTCGGCGATGCGGAAGGTGGCGCAATAGCCGACGACCTCATCCTCGTAGGTGGCGACGAACTGGCCTTGCGGGAAGTTGTTGATCTGCCCGCGCAGCTGGTCCGCCGAATAGGCGGCCATGGTGGGATAGACCTTTTTGTACAGCTTCAAGATCGCCGGCACGTCGCCTTCTCGTGCATGACGCACGACAAGTTTCGCCTTGGCTTCGTTGCTCGCGGTTTTGGTCGGCATGTTGGTTCCTATGTTTTCATCATTGCGCCCGGGCCGCGGAATGCGGCGGGCGGTCGTCTAGGCGGCGCCGGCCGCCTCGGAAACGCAGGCATCGAAATCGCCCGTCACCCGGCCGCGCCGGAGCGGCAGGCAGGCGTCGGGGAAATCCTGGCGGAACACGCCGCCCAGGTCCCGCACCCGGCCGATGAAACGTTCCAGATGCGCCATGGCGCCTGTCGGCAGGTCGTGAACGACGATCAGCGCGTGGTCGAGGGACGTCAATTGCGCCATCGCCGTCTCGACCCATCCGTCCGGGTCGGCCCAGTCACGGGGAATGGCGTTCCACAGCACGCAGGTATAGCGGCCTTCGATCAGGTAGTCCGCGACGGGTCGGCTGAGGAGGTGCGGGCCGAGCGCCCCGCCGCCGCCGAACGGGCGGAACAGTTTGTCGGCATGGGCAAGATCGCCGATCAGGGCCTGGGTGCGGCCGATCTCGGCCTCGGGCACGTCCCCGCCCGGCAGGTTCCCCAAAGGGGTTTCGTGGCTATAGGTATGGTTGGCGATCCAATGCCCTTCGGCCGCGGCCCGTTGGGCCAGCTTGCGCCGGGCCGGATCGGCGATCTTGTGACCGAGAACGAAGAAACTGGCCGGGACTTCGGCCCGCGCCAGCACGTCGAGCACGCCCGGCGTCACGTCGGGTTCGGGCCCGTTGTCGAAGGTCAGGGTTACGTCGCGCATGGCCCCAGCCTAGCGGAACGCGGGGCCGGAGGGAACGGCGGCGACGGGGGAATCAGGCGGATTTCTTGACGAATTCGGTCAAAATGACGATCTGCTGGCCGTTGACCCGGCCTTCGATCTGCGCCGCGTTGTCGCGCACCAGGGAAATGCCGCGCACGGCGGTACCGCGCTTGGCCGTGAAGTTGGCCCCCTTGACGGTCAGGTCCTTGATCAGGGTCACCGTATCGCCGGCCGCCAGCACCGCGCCGTGACAGTCGCGGTGCACGACTCCGTCGTCTGCCGCCCCGGCATCCGCGCCCGATTGCGCCCAGGCCAGGGTGTCGTCGTCCAGGTAAAGCTGGTCGAGAAGCTCCGCCGCCCAGGCCTCGGCCTTGAACCGGCTCAGGATCCGCCAGGCCATGACCTGCACCGCCGGGACCGGGGTCCACATGCTGTCGGCCAGACACCGCCAATGACCGGCATCCATGGCCGCCGGGTCGCCGACCTGGGCCCGGCATGTCGCGCAGAGCAGCACGCAATCGTCCGCCGCGCCCGTGGACGCGGGCGGCACTTCGTACACCGCCAGATCATCGGTGGCGGCGCAAAGCTCGCAGGCGCCGCCGCTGCGGCCGTGGAGGTCGGTTTCCGTGGTCATGTCGTTTTCCCGCAAAAGCCTGCAAAAGATCGAGCCGCCCCTTTAAAGGACCGCGGCCGAAAAGGAAAGAAAGACGGGACCGGGACGGCCTCTAGCGCAGCGCGGCGCAGGCGCGCTGGATGCGCTCGCAGGCCTGGGTCAGTTCCTCGACCGCCGCCGCATAGGAAATGCGGAAATAGGGCGACACGCCGTAGGCCCCACCGTGGACGGTGGCCACGCCCTCCGTCTCCAGCAGGTACATGACGAAATCGCGGTCGGTCTCGATCACCTGGCCCGACGGCGTCGTCTTGCCGATGACGCCCGCGCAGGAGGGATAGACGTAGAACGCCCCCTTGGGCACGGGGCAGGAAATCCCCGGCGCCTGGTTGAGCATGGAGACCACCAGATCGCGCCGGTCCTCGAACGACTTGGACCGTTCGGCGACATAGTCCTGCGGCCCGTTCAGCGCCTCCACCGCGGCGGCCTGGCTGACCGAGGCCGCGCCCACGGTGACCAGGGATTGCAGCTTGATCATCTGCTTGACCAGGGACGGGTGGGCCCCGGCGTAGCCGATGCGCCAGCCGGTCATCGCAAACGCTTTCGACACGCCGTTGACGGTCACCGTACGGTCGAACAGTTTGGGCTCGACCTGGGCGATGGTCGCGAACTTCAGCCCGTCGAAGGCGATGTGCTCGTAGATGTCGTCGGCGATGATCCCGACGCGGGGATAGTCCAGCAGCACGTCGGCCAGCGCGCGCAAGTCGGCCTCTTCATAGACGGCGCCCGTGGGATTGTTGGGCGAATTAAGCAGAAGCCAGCGCGTCTTCGGCGTGATCGCCTTGCGCAACTGGTCGGCCGTCAGCTTGAAATCGTGGTCCTCGGCACAGGGCACGATGACCGGCACGCCGCCCGCGAACTTGATCATGTCGATATAGGCCACGTAGTAGGGGGCCGGCAGGACGACCTCGTCCCCGTCGTCGGTCCCGGCGGTGAAGGCGTTGAAAATCACCTGCTTGGCGCCGTTGCCGACGATGATGTGGTCGCGCGTGTAGTCCAGGCCGTTCTCGCGCTTGAACTTGGCGATGATGGCGTCCTTCAGCGCGTTGGTCCCGCCGATGGGGGTATAGGTCGTCTGGCCCTCGCGCATGGCGCGGATCGCCGCCTCCATCACGTGGTCCGGCGTCGGAAAGTCCGGCTGGCCCGAGGACAGGGAGATGACGTCGCGCCCCGCTTCCTTCATTTCACGGGCGCGCTGCGTCATCACGGCGGAGGGCGAGGTTTCGATGCGGTCCATGCGGGCCGCGAATTCCAGATCGGTCATGGTGTTTCCTGCGGGCTGGCGTTTCTTGCGGGCTTGATTTTGCCCGGCCCCATCGTCCCCGTTTTCAGAAAGCCGTCAAGAGCCTGCGCACTTCACGCATCGGCAGCCGGCCGGCCGGATGTACTCCTCGAAGTACTCCTTGCCGTAGTCGTAGGTGATTTCCTCGCCTTCCTTGATCGGCCGGATCGCCTCGATGGTGATGCGCTTTTCATCGTGGCTGACGAACGCCTTGGCGTTCGGGCGGCAGGAATGATTGATGTAGCGCGCCAGGTTGGCGCGCGGCGAGCCGTCGATGTAATGCTTGTCGTTCAACTGAAACAGATAACGGTTCGGCTTCACATCGGCTTTCTTGGTGCTGAGACGCGGGCCGGTGTATTCGATCAGCTCCTCGCCCTTCTTGAAATCCCGGAGGGCGCGCAGGCCCAGGCCGGCGGACGAGCGGAAAACTTTGAAGTCTTTGTGCTTGTTGGTCATGCCAAATCCCGATGGTGAAAAGCGCGCGCCCTTGTACCAACAATAATGGCCGTTTTGGTCAAAACCGTGTCAGGCGTTTTCCGCATCTGCCGGAAGAACGGCAAGCCCGCCCAGGCGCTGCACCAGCTCCGCGATCTCGGCCACGCCCGTCCCCGTCTTCATGTTGGTAAAGACGAAGGGGCGCTCGCCCCGCATGCGTTTGGCGTCGCGGTCCATGACGGCGAGGTCGGCGCCGACATGGGGGGCCAGATCCGTCTTGTTGATGACCAGAAGGTCCGAGCGGGTGATGCCCGGCCCGCCCTTGCGGGGGATTTCCTCGCCCGCCGACACGTCGATGACGTAGATGGTGATGTCGGCCAGTTCCGGCGAAAAGGTGGCGGCCAGGTTGTCGCCGCCTGATTCGATCAGGATCAGGTCGAGGGCAGGAAACGTCTTTCGCATCTCGGCCACGGCGGCCAGGTTGATGGACGCGTCCTCGCGGATCGCCGTGTGCGGGCAGCCCCCCGTCTCCACCCCCATGATGCGTTCGGGCGGCAGGGCGCCGCGCCGGGTCAGGGCCTCGGCGTCTTCCTTGGTATAGATGTCGTTGGTGATGGCGCAGATGTCGTGAGTCTCTCTGAAACTCCGGCAGAGCTGTTCCATCAGCGCCGTCTTGCCGGAGCCGACGGGCCCGCCGATGCCGACGCGGAGAGGGCCGTGTGGGGACGTGGTCATGATCTGAATAGCCTCGTGTACTGGGTTTCGTGGCGCATGGCGGCCACGTCGGAAAGAAAGGCGCAGCCGCCGAGGGCGGCAAGGTCGGCGGCCTGGGCGGCCTCGGCCGTATGGGCGACGGCGTCTTCCAACGCCGCCAGGACGCGCTGGCCGTCGGTCTGCCCCAAGGGGATCAGCCGCACGCCCGCGGAAATCAGGTTGGCCGCCACGGCATGGACATAGGCATGCAGGGCCGGGGCCAGCGGCAGGCCATGCCCGGCCGCCGCCCAGGCCACGGCGACGGGATAGGCGCAATCCCCCGGGATCAGCTGCGCATCGTCACCGTCCCAGGGCCAGCTCGCCCGCGTCGCCAGCAGAAAAGCGTTGCCCTGGGCCGTGGTCTCGAGCCGCCGTTCCGACGACGGGCAGAGCGCGACGGCGAGGTCGTTGATCGCCGCCAGCGCGGCCCCGTCCCCCGCCCGCGCCGCGTCATGGGTGCGGGCGAACAACACGGCGTCGGACCAGGCCCCGCCGTGATGCAGCAGATCGCGCAGCCAGCGTTCCAAACCCGCGCGGTCCGCCACCGCCCCCGTTTCCACCGCCCATTCCAGGCCGTGGCTGTAGGCGAAGGCGCCAACGGGATAGCCCGGCGACAGCCAGGCCAGGAGCCGGTAAAGCGATCCGCTATCCATGGGAGTGTCCGTGATGATGGCCGTGGGAATGATCGTCGTCGCCGTGGTCGTGGCCGTGGGTGCGGCCATGGCCGTAGGCGCCGCCCTCCGGATTGAAGGGGGCCGAGACATGGGCGACATGGGCGCCCAGCTTCACCAGCATGTCCTCGATCACATGGTCGCGGCGGATGCGCAAGCGGTCGCCCAGCAATTCCGTCGGCAGATGCCGGTTGCCCAGGTGCCAGGCGACGCGGACCAGATGATCGATGTCGTCGCAGGTGACTTCGGCCAGGGGCTCCGCCGCCGCCGTCACGGCGACCAGCCGGCCGTCCTCGAGCACCAGACCGTCGCCGTCGGCCAGCGCCTCGGCCTCCGCCAGGTCCAAAAGGAAGCCGAGGCCGCCCGTCCCGGTCATGGCGAGCCGCCGCCGGTGACGATGGTCGAAATCGAGCACCACCGTATCGGCGGCCGGCCCCGACCAGTCCCCTTTCCGCTTGAGCGCCGTTGCCCGAAGCATGTGCGTCTCCCCTTCAGATCAAGCCATCCGCCCCCTCACCCTGCCCTCACCCCCTGGAAGGGGGAGAGGGTTACATAGGCTTGGCCCGGCGAAGCCGTGCCTAGCCGACGTTGGGTAAGGGGGCGGTTCATTCTCGCAACATCTTGCCTTAGAACAGAAAATAGCGCTGCGCCATGGGCAGCACGTCCGCCGGCTCGCAGGTCAGAAGTTCGCCGTCGGCCCGCACCTCGTAGGTTTCCGGGTCGACCTCGACCTTGGGCGTGGCGTCGTTCAGAACCATGGATTTCTTGGAAATCCCGCCCCGCGTGTTTTCCACCGCCAGCAGTTCCTTCGCCACCCCCAGGTGATGGGCGATGCCGTCGTCGAGCGCCGCCTTGCTGACGAAGGTCACGCCCGACGCCGCCATGGACCGCCCGAAGGCCCCGAACATGGGCCGGTAGTGGACCGGCTGCGGCGTCGGGATGGAGGCGTTGGGATCGCCCATGGCCGCCGCCGCGATGGTGCCGCCGATCAGGATCATGTCGGGCTTCACCCCGAAGAACGCGGGCGACCACAGGACCAGATCGGCGCGCTTGCCGGCCGCGACCGAGCCCACGTGTTTCGAGAGCCCGTGGGCGATGGCCGGGTTGATGGTGTACTTGGCGATGTAGCGCTTGACGCGCAGGTTGTCGTTGTCCCCCGTTTCGCCCGATAGGCGGCCGCGCTGGCGCTTCATCTTGTCGGCGGTCTGCCAGGTGCGGATCAGCACCTCGCCGACCCGGCCCATGGCCTGACTGTCCGACGCGATGATGGAGAAGGCGCCCAGGTCATGCAGGATGTCCTCGGCCGCGATGGTTTCCTTGCGGATGCGGCTTTCGGCGAAGGCGACGTCTTCCGGGATGTTACTGTCCAGGTGATGGCAGACCATCAGCATGTCCAGATGTTCTTCCAGGGTGTTCACCGTGTAGGGCCGCGTCGGGTTGGTCGAGGACGGGATCACGTTCATCTCGCCGCAGACCTTGATGATGTCCGGCGCATGGCCGCCGCCGGCCCCTTCCGTGTGGAAAGCGTGGATCGTGCGGCCCTTGAAGGCGGCGACGGTGTTCTCGACGAAGCCGGACTCGTTCAGGGTGTCCGTGTGGATCATCACCTGCACGTCCATGTCGTCGGCGACGCCCAGGCAGCAGTCGATGGCCCCGGGGGTGGTGCCCCAGTCCTCGTGCAGTTTCAGGGAACAGGCCCCGGCCCGCACCTGTTCGACCAGCGCCGCCGGCTGCGCCGCGTTGCCCTTGCCCGCGAAGGCCAGGTTCATGGGCAGGCCGTCGGCGGCCTGGATCATGCGCCCGATGTGCCAGGGGCCGGGCGTGCAGGTGGTGGCGTTGGTGCCCGTGGCCGGCCCCGTGCCGCCGCCCAGCATGGTGGTGACGCCCGACATCAGGGCTTCCTCCACCTGCTGCGGGCAGATGTAGTGGATATGCACGTCGAGGCCGCCCGCGGTGAGGATCTTGCCCTCGCCGGCGATGGCTTCCGTGCCCGGGCCGATGACGATGTCGACGTTCGGCTGGGTGTCCGGGTTGCCGGCCTTGCCGATGGCGACGATGCGCCCGTCCTTGAGCCCCACGTCGGCCTTGACGATGCCCCAATGGTCGACGATCAGCGCGTTGGTGATGACCGTGTCGACGGCCCCCTCGGCGCGGGTCGCCTGGGATTGGCCCATGCCGTCGCGGATGACCTTGCCGCCGCCGAACTTGACCTCTTCGCCGTAGGTGGTGAAGTCCTTTTCGACCTCGATGAACAATTCCGTATCAGCCAGGCGCACCTTGTCGCCGGTGGTGGGGCCGAACATGTCCGCATAGGCGGCCCGATTAATTCTTGCCGGCATTAGTTCGCTCCCCCGTCGAGATCGCCCATGACCTTTTGATTGAACCCGTAGACCTTGCGCGCACCCAGAAGCGGCACCAGGGTCACGTCGCGGGACTGGCCCGGTTCGAACCGCACGGCCGTGCCCGACGCGATGTCGAGCCGCATGCCCCGCGCCTGTTCCCGGTCGAAGTCGAGGGCCGGGTTGGTTTCGTAGAAATGATAGTGGCTGCCGACCTGGACCGGACGGTCGCCCGTGTTGGCGACGGTCAGGGTCACGGTGGGCTGGCCCGCGTTCAATTCGATGTCGCCGGGGGCCGCGATGATTTCACCTGGGATCATGGCGTCCTCCCTCAGCGGATCGGGTTGTGGACGGTGACCAGCTTGGTCCCGTCGGGAAAGGTGGCTTCGACCTGCACGTCGTGGATCATCTCGGGAATCCCCTCCATGACCTGATCGCGGGTGATGACATGGGCCCCCGCCTCCATCAGGTCGGCGACGGATCGCCCGTCGCGGGCGCCCTCGACCACGAAGTCGGAAATCAGCGCGATGGCTTCCGGGTGGTTCAGCTTGACCCCCCGTTCCAGCCGCCGGCGCGCCACCATCGCCGCCATGGCGATCAGCAGCTTGTCCTTTTCTCTGGGTGTCAGGTTCATGGAGCCTCCCTTTATCTTCTTTGACGTCTAGAGGTGCCAGACGCGGGGCAGCGCCCGCCCGGCCAACAAGTTCAGCAGCGGCACCAGACGGGCCCGCAGGGCGCGGTCGTCGGGCGCGACCAGACGGCAGATCAGCAATCCGGGCAGCGCACTCGCCCCCGCCGTGGCGAGCGGGTCAAGCACGGCCCGCGCCTCGGCCAGTTTCTCTTCCGCCCTGGCCACGGCCAGAACCACCGTCGCCATCGCCTTGTTGCCGGCCAGAACGGCGGGGCCGACGGCCACATTGTCGATATCGCCCGCGATGCGGGCCGCGTCCGCGAAAATCAGTTTACCGTCGCGCCGCACACGCCAGGAATCGGTGAACGTGCCCCCGGTGACGATCTCGCCCGAGGCAACACGCCCCAGCACCAGGGCCTCGACCGCGAGGAACGCCGCGTCGCCGTCCAGATCGACGTCGAGCGAACGGTCGAGCCGGCCGCCGTCGAACAGAATGGTTTCCTGAGGCAGCCAGTGCAGCGTGGCACCCGGGCCCGCCGCCAACCGGGTCTCGACCCGTGCCGGCTGGTCGCCCGTGGCGCGGTAGACCCGCTCGCAGGCCTGGGTGGTCAGGGTCAGGGCCGCGCCCGGCCCGGCCTCGGCCTCCGTCCCATAGACGTCGCCGCCCGTAAGCCCGCCCGCCGTGTTGAGCAACACCGCCTCCACCGAAGACGGGCCGTAAACCTTGGGCAGGCGCAGCTTGGCGCAACCGTCCTGATACAGTTCCGCCAGGCGGGTAACGCCGCCTTCGGCCCGGACCGCGATCCGGGCCCAACCGCGGGCGCGCTGAAGGGGAATGATCTCGCCGGGCCGGTCAGACGGTGAGGTGCCGTCGTACATCGTCCGCGTCCAACTCGCTCTTGTCACCGGCGACAATGACCTCGCCCCGGTCCATGACGGTGATGGCGTCGGCCAATTCGTGGGCGAAATCAAAATACTGTTCGACCAGCAGGATCGCCATTTCCCCTTTCTCGCGCAAGTAGGAAACCGCGTCCTTCACCGTCTTGTTGGTCTCGCCGTTGGAGTCCCGGGGCGGCGTGTCGTAGACTCGCAGGGACGAGGCCTCGTCCTGCTTGTTCGACCGGTCGCGCAGGAACTTGATGGCCCCGCCGATGTCCTTGATGATCGAGGGCTGGATGCCTTCCGTGGGTTCGTCCAGCACCAGCAGGCGCGGCCGCGTGACCAGCGCCCGGCCGATCGCCAGTTGCTGCTGCTGGCCGCCGGACAGGTCGCCGCCCCGGCGTTTCAGCATGTCCTTCAGCACGGGGAACAGCTCGAACACCTCGTCCGGCACGAAACGCATCTTGGCCGGCAGGCCGGCAAAGCCGGTTTCCAAATTCTCCTGCACGGTCAGCAGGGGGAAGATCTCGCGCCCCTGGGGCACATAGGCGATGCCGCGGCGCGCCCGGTCGAAGGTCGCCAGCGAATTGACCGAGGCCCCGTCCCATAGAATGTCGCCATTAGCGATGGGATGATGGCCGACGATGGCGCGCAGCAGCGACGTCTTGCCGACGCCGTTGCGGCCCAGGACGCAGGTGACCTTGCCGATCTCGGCCTTCATGCTGACGCCGCGAAGGGCCTGGGCGGCGCCGTAGAACAGGTCGACGTTTTGGACTTCAAGCATCTCTCGTCTTCCTCTCCCTAGCGTCCCAGATAGACTTCGATGACGCGCTCGTCGGCGCTGACGTAATCCAGGGTGCCCTCGGCGATGGCCGATCCTTCGTGCAGCACCGTGACCTGCACGTCCAGGTCGCGCACGAAGGCCATGTCGTGTTCGACCACGACCACGGAATGGCGCTGGGCGATGTCACGCAACAGGCGGGCCGTTTCTTCCGTTTCCGCGTCGGTCATGCCGGCGACCGGCTCGTCCACCAACAGCAGCTTGGGGTCCTGGGCCAGCAGCATGCCGATTTCCAGCCACTGTTTCTGGCCGTGGGACAGGTTGGCCGAGACCTCATCCTTCACGCGGGTCAGGCGGATGATCTCAAGGATGTCCTCGATCTCCTTCCTGTCCTTGGCGCCGGTGGCGTGGAACAGGGTGTCCCAGGCCCGCCGCCCGGATTTGAGCGCCAGCACCAGGTTGTCCCACACCGTGTGGTTTTCGAACACGGTCGGTTTCTGGAACTTGCGCCCGATGCCGAGAGAGGCGATCTCCGCCTCGTCCATGCGGGTCAGGTTCACGGTCTCGTCGAACAGGACGCGGCCGTTGTCGGGCTTCGTCTTGCCGGTGATGACGTCCATCATCGTGGTCTTGCCCGCCCCGTTGGGGCCGATGATGGCGCGCATTTCCCCCGGCTTCACGGTCAGCGACAGGTCACGGAGCGCGCGGAAGCCGTCGAACGAGACGTTGACGTTTTCCAGATAGAGGATCGAGCTTTTGGAGGACATGCGCTCAATCTCCTTCTTGCGGCTGGGGTGCGGCGGCGTCCTTGGACGCACGGCGCTTGGCCTTCCAGTCGTCATAGGTGCCGACGATGCCCTTGGGCAGGAACAGGGTCACGGCGATGAACAGCCCGCCCAGCGCGAACAGCCAGAATTCCGGCAGAATGCCCGTGAACAGGGTCTTGCCGAAGTTGACGATGATCGCCCCCACGGTCGCCCCGACCAGGGTGCCCCGGCCGCCGACGGCGACCCAGATCACAACCTCGATCGAGTTGGCGGGGGTGAATTCCGACGGGTTGATGATGCCGACCTGGGGCACGTACAAGGCCCCCGCGACACCCGCCATGCAGGCCGATAGCGTCCAGACCAGCAATTTGTAGTTCTCGGGCCGGTAGCCCAGGAAACGGGTCCGGCTTTCCGCGTCGCGCACGGCGATCAGCACCTTGCCGAACTTGGAATTGACCAGCGCCTTACAGATGATGAAGCCGAGCGCCAGAGCCACCGCCGAGGCCAGCAACAGGCCGACGCGGGTCGAGTCCGCCTGCACGTCGAAGCCCAGGATTTCCTTGAAGTCGGTCAGGCCGTTGTTACCGCCAAAGCCCATGTCGTTGCGGAAGAAGGCGAGCATCAGGGCGAAGGTCAGGGCCTGGGTGATGATCGAGAGATAGACCCCCGTGACCCGCGAGCGGAAGGCGAACCAGCCGAACACGAAGGCAAGCACCCCGGGCACCGCGACGACCATCAGGGCGGCGAACCAGAACTGGTCGAAGCCGTACCAGAACCAGGGCAGTTCCTTCCAGTTCAGGAACACCATGAAGTCGGGCAGGATCGGATCGCCGTAGACGCCGCGCGTGCCGATCTGGCGCATCAGGTACATGCCCATGGCGTAGCCGCCGAGGGCGAAGAACGCCGCATGGCCAAGCGACAGCACGCCGCAGAAACCCCAGACGAGATCGACCGAGAGGGCGAGCAGGGCGTAGCACAGGTATTTGCCGAGTAGCGCCACCGTATAGGACGACACGTGAAGCGGGCTGTCGGCCGCGGTCCCCAGGCTGAGGATCGAGACGGCGAGGACGATCAGGAACAGAAGCCCCAGGAAGATCACCGCGCGGCGGTCGAAGCCGCCCTGAATAAGCTTGAGGGTCATCATTGCTCGATCGCCCGGCCCTTGAGGGCGAACAGCCCCCGTGGACGTTTCTGGATGAACAGGATGATGAACACCAGGACCAGGACCTTGCCCAGCACCGCCCCCGCATAGGGTTCAAGGAACTTATTGGCGACACCGAGCGTCATGGCGCCCACCAGGGTGCCCCACAGGTTGCCGACCCCGCCGAACACCACGACCATGAAGCTGTCGATGATGTAGCTTTGGCCCAGGTTGGGGCTGACGTTGTCGATCTGCGAAAGCGCCACCCCGGCGATCCCGGCGATGCCGGAGCCGAGCCCGAAGGTCACGGCATCGACCCAGTTGGTGCGGATGCCCATGGCACCGGCCATGCGGCGGTTCTGGGTCACGGCGCGCATCTGCAAGCCGAGGGGCGTTTTCTTCAACACCGCCATCAGGGCGAACAGCACGACCAGGGAGAACACGATGATCCACAGCCGGTTGTAGGTGATGGTCAGATGGCCGACCTCGAAGGCGCCCGCCATGTAGTCGGGCGTGCCGACCTCGCGGTTGGACGGCCCGAAGATGGTGCGCACGGCCTGTTGCAGAACCAGGGAGAGCCCCCAGGTCGCGAGCAGAGTTTCCAGCGGGCGGCCGTAGAGGAAGCGGATGATGCAGCGTTCCACCGCCATGCCGATGGCGCCGGCGACCAGGAAAGCCAGCGGCACGGAAATGAGGAGCGAATACGCGAACAATTCCGGCATCGAGGTGCGGATCACTTCCTGCACCATGAAGGTCACGTAGGCGCCGATCATCACCATCTCGCCGTGGGCCATGTTGATGACCCCCATGACGCCGAAGGTGATGGCGAGGCCGATGGCGGCGAGCAGCAGGACCGAGCCCAGCGACAGCCCGTACCATACGTTCTGCGCGGCGCCCCAGAGTTCCAGGGTCTGGCGGATCGATTTGGCCGTCGCCTCGGCGGCGGCCTTCACCGCACCCTCCGATTGCGCGGCGGCGGCCAGGGCGACGGACAGGGCGTCGCGGTCACCGCGTTCCTCGATCAGCTTGAGGGCCGCGATCTTGTCCGCATCGGGTACGTCGGATTTCAGCTGCACGGCGGCGCGGGCGCCCTGCAATGCCCTCCTCACCTTATCCTCGGTTTCCTTGAGGATCGCGGCCTCGAGGGGTGCCAGCATGTCCGGGTCTTGAGACTTGAACACCGCCGCCGCCGCCTTCAGGCGCACGGCCGGGACCTTGGACAGCAGCGTCAGCCCGCCCAGCGCCGCCTTGAGCTCGCGCCGCAGCCGGTTGTTCACGCGGATCTTCTTGACCGAAAAACTGTCGGATGTGCCGGCGTCCTTGCCGGACAGGGGATCGACCAGGGCGAAGCCGCCGTCGGTCTTTTTGGTGATGAAAACCTTTTTGTCGGCGGGCCGGACGTAAAGGTCGCCCGCCAGAAGGGCCTGCAGGGCGGGAACGACGCGGTCGTCGCCCGATGCCGCGAGGGCCTGAATCTGCTTGGCCGTTTCGGAGAACCCGCCCGTGCCCAGCGCATCGATCTGCGCCTGGAGGGCCGTGTCGTCCGCCTGGGCCGGCCCCGTGGGGATCAGCCAGGCGAGGGCCAGGAAAAGCAATAATGAATGAATGGATCGCGCCATGAACCTGCCGCCGTTGCCAGGATGGTGGTTGCGGAATTTGTTAGTGGTGTGGGGGGCGGGGCGCTTGCCCCGCCCGCCCGTGTGGTCTGTACCTGTCACGGCTGTGACCGGGCCCTAACTCAGGACCCCTTGCCGCTGCACTTGCCGGTCTTGACGTTGAAGTTGCCGCAGGCCATGGGCTTGCGCCAATCGGAGATCAGGTCCTTGGAGCCCGGCAGGAAGTCGGACCAGGCATCGCCCGGCACTAGGCCCGGCGTCGAGGACACGGTTTCGAACTGGCCGTTGGCCTGAATCTCGCCGATCAGCACCGGCTTGGTGATGTGGTGGTTCGGCATCATGGCCGAGTAGCCGCCGGTCAGGTTCGGCACGGTGACGCCGACGATGCTGTCGATCACGGCGTCCGGCTTGGTCGTGCCGGCGATCTCGACCGCCTTCACCCACATGTTGAAGCCGATGTAATGGGCTTCCATGGGGTCGTTGGTCACGCGCTTGTCGTTCTTGATGAAGGTCTTCCACTTCTTGATGAACGCGGCGTTTTCCGGCGTGTTGGCCGACATGAAGTAGTTCCAGGCGGCCAGGTGGCCGACCAGGGGTGCCGTGTCGAGACCGGCCAGTTCCTCTTCGCCGACCGAGAACGCGACGACCGGAATGTCTTCGGCCTTGATGCCCTGGTTGGCCAGTTCCTTGTAGAACGGCACGTTGGCGTCGCCGTTGATGGTCGAGACGACGGCGGTCTTCTTGCCGGCGGAACCGAACTTCTTGATGTCGGCGACGATCGTCTGCCAGTCGGAATGACCGAACGGCGTGTAGTTGATCATGATGTCTTCGGCGGGCACGCCCTTGTCCTTGAGATAGGTCTCAAGAATCTTGTTCGTGGTGCGCGGATAGACATAGTCGGTCCCGGCCAGGACCCAGCGCTTCACGCCTTCCTGCTTGGCCAGATAATCGACGGCGGGGATCGCCTGCTGGTTCGGCGCCGCACCCGTGTAGAACACGTTCTTCTGGCTTTCCTCGCCTTCGTACTGGACCGGATAGAACAGGACCGAATTCAGTTCCTCGAACACCGGCAAAACGGATTTGCGCGACACGGAGGTCCAGCAGCCGAACACCACGTCGACCTTCTTGACCTCGATCAGCTCGCGCGCCTTTTCGGCGAACAGCGGCCAGTTGGACGCGGGATCGACGACGACGGCTTCGAGCTTCTTGCCCAAAAGGCCGCCTTTCTTGTTCTGCTCCTCGATCAGCATCAGCATGACGTCCTTCAGCGTGGTTTCGCTGATCGCCATGGTGCCGGACAGAGAATGGAGAATGCCGACTTTGATGGTGTCGGCGGCCTGCGCGACGGTGCCCGTCATCGCGGCCGCGGCCAGGGCGATGCCCGCCACTGCCCCCCGGAAATACGTTTTCATTATATCGCCTCCAAATAAGGAATTGTTGCTGCGTTGCGGCAAGGTAATGGCAAGGGCCGTGCCAATTTGCACAGCCCTGGGACGAATAAAAATATTCGTTATTTTTCAATGCATTAAAAACACATTTAACCAATGCCGTCTTGCGAATGCGCCGCAGCTTCAGGTTAAAAATTATGCAAATTAGCTTATTTGCCCAAAATATAACCATACAAGTGTGCGGTGGCGAAGCCGCCGGTTGCCCCACCGCCGGACGCCCAATCGGCAAATGACAAATTGATCTGGCGCGGGGTATAAGGCGCGTCTATATCGAACCTATCGATACCTGTCATAGATTCACCCTATTGTCTGCGCTATAACCCGCCGACCCCCACCGCCGATCCGGCCCCATCCCATCGGAGACATCATGAACACGCTCAACCGCGACGCCCGCTCCACCCATTCCGAAACCCTGACGAAGGCCGGCAAGCTGCGCCGCATGCTGACCTCGCCCGAGCTGGAATTCATCATGGAGGCCCACAACGGCCTGTCGGCGAAGATCGTCGAGGAAGCCGGGTTCAAGGGCATCTGGGCGTCCGGCCTGTCCATGTCCGCGGCCTTGGGCGTGCGCGACAACAACGAAGCGTCCTGGACCCAGGTCCTGGAAGTCCTGGAATTCATGTCCGACGCCACGTCGATCCCGATCCTGGTCGACGGCGACACGGGCTGGGGCAACTTCAACAACATGCGCCGCGCGGTGACCAAGTTCTGCCAGCGCGGCATTGCCGGCATCTGTATCGAGGACAAGCTATTCCCCAAGACCAATTCCTTCATCGGCGAGGGCCAGCCGCTGGCCGACATGGCCGAGTTCGCGGGCAAGATCAAGGCGGGCAAGGACTCGCAGACCGACCCCGACTTCTCCATCGTCGCGCGGCTGGAAGCGTTCATCGCCGGGCGCGGCCTGAACGAGGCGCTCGACCGCGCCCATGCCTATGCCGAGGCCGGGGCCGACGCCGTGCTGTGCCATTCCAAGCTGGCGACCGCCGACGAGGTCATGGAATTCATGCGCCAATGGGACAACCGCGTGCCCGTCGTGATCGTGCCGACCAAGTATTACGCCACGCCGACCGACGACTTCCGCAAGGCGGGGGTATCGCTGGCGATCTGGGCCAACCACAATCTTCGCGCGTCGATCACCGCCATGCGCGAGACCACGGCCCGCATCCTGCGCGAGGAAAGCCTGGCCGGGATCGAGCCGCACATCACGACCGTGTCGGAAATCTTCCAGCTGCAGGGCAACGACGAATTGCGTCAGGCCGAAGGCCGCTACCTTCCGGCCAAGAAGGCGCCGGGGGCGGTGATCCTCGCCGCGTCGCGCGGCCAGGCCCTGGGCGAACTGACCGCCGACCGGCCGAAATGCATGATCGACGTGCGCGGCCGTCCCCTCTTGGCGCGCCTGACCGACACCCTGAAGCAGTCGGGCGTGCGCGACATCACGGTCGTGCGCGGCTACGCCAAGCAGATGATCAACCTGCCGGGCATCGCCACCGTGGACAACGACTTCTATGAAAAGACCGGCGAGGTCGGCAGCCTGGCCTGCGCCAAGGACGCGATCCAGGGCGACTGCGTCATCGCCTACGGCGACATCCTGTTCCGCCATCATCTCCTCGACAAGCTGATGGAAACGGCGGGCGACATCGTCGTCGTGGTCGACGGCCAGTGGCGCGCGCGCGGCGACGAACACCAGGGCGACGACGCCGAAACGGTCTGGGTGCGCGACTTCGCCGAATGCTCCCTGCCCTTCGGCGCCGACTTCATGGACGAGGACGCGCCGGTGACCCTGACCGCCATGGGCCCGGATATCGCCGAGGACCGCATCTCCGGCGAATGGGTCGGCCTTGCCCGTGTCACGGAAAAGGGCGCCGAGATCGTCCGCGCGGAAATCGACGCCATGCTGGCCGAGGGCCTGACCAAGGCGGGCCTGCCCGCGCTGTTTTCCCGCCTGGTCGCCAAGGGGCACGAGGTTTCCGTCGCCTACGTGGCCGGACAATGGATGGACATCGACCACGCGGCCGACCTGAATCAGGCGAAGCTGTTCCTGTAAAAAATCCACGTCAATCTCCCACCCTCCCTCTCCCCCGCCCCGGGGGAGAGGGCCGGGGTGAGGGGGTGGTTCGGCCGAAAATCCCCCTCACCCACTGCGGCTCAAGCCCTAACGGGCTTGAGCCTCGTTGCCCTCTCCCTTAAGGGAGAGGGAACTGGTTTCTGCCCTTTACCCCGGAGCCCGCCATGATCGACGCCGACGACTTCCTGACCCCGCTGCGCGCGCGGGGCTTCGACTTCTTCACGGGCGTGCCCTGCTCGTTCCTGACGCCGCTGATCAACAAGGTGGTCGGCGGCGCCGGGGCGGGCGGCGGGGCCAACGTGCGGCTCGACTACGTGCCGGCGGCAAGCGAGGGCGAGGCCGTGGCCATCGCGTCGGGCGCCTGGCTGGCCGGGCGCGGCACGGTGGTGATGTTCCAGAACTCAGGATTGGGCAACGCGGTCAATCCGCTGACGTCGCTCAACCATCCGTTCCGCATCCCGTCCCTGGTGGTCACCACCTGGCGGGGGGCCCCGGGGTTGAAGGACGAACCCCAGCACGAGGTCATGGGCGAGATCACGCCGGACCTGCTCGACGTCATCCGCATCCCGCACCTGCCCTTCCCGACCGAGGCGGCGACGGTCGAACCCGCCCTGAAAGTGGCCCTGAGCTACATGGACGCCGAAAACCTGCCCTTCGCCTTCATCATGGAGAAGGGCAGCGTGAGGGACGACGGCCTGGACGCCACGTCCCTGCCCGCCCCCGACCTGGGCCCGGTGACCGACCTGTTCACCGGCGCAGACCTGCCGGGACGCATGCGGTCGATGGAAGCCGTGCTGGAGGTTCTGCCCGAGGACGCCGGCATCATCGCCACCACGGGCAAGTGCGGGCGCGAGCTGTTCACCATCGAGGACCGCAAGCAGCACCTGTACCAGGTCGGCTCCATGGGCGGGGCCGCCGGCATGGGGCTGGGGGCGGCGCTCAACGTCACCTCGCCCATCGTCGTGTTCGACGGCGACGGGGCCGCCCTGATGAAGCTGGGGTCCATGGCGACCATCGGGGCCATGGCGCCCACCAACCTGATCCATATGGTGTTCGACAACGGGACCTACGATTCCACGGGCGGCCAGCCGACCACGGCCCCCGCCGTGCGCTTCGCCCGCGTCGCGCAGGCCTGCGGCTATGCCGCCGGCTGGGAGACCGACAGCCTGGACGGCCTCAAGCAGGCCGTCACGGAAGCCCTCAAGACCCCCGGCCCGCACCTGATCCACATGAAGATCGCGCCCGGTTCCATGAAGGAGCTGGGCCGCCCGACCGTGACCCCGCCCGAGGTCGCGCGCCGGTTCCGCGATTTCCTGACCCCTTACCGCAAGACAGGGGGCTAATTCAGCCCACCGCCGCCGCCCGTTCGCCCGCCAGTTCATGGCGGAGGCCCAGATAGAGGCTCAGGCACATCGCCAGCAGGATCACCGTGAACGGCAGTCCGACGCAGATCGCCGCCGCCTGCAGCGCGCCGAGCGCATCCGCCCCGCCGCCGAACAGCAGAGCCCCCGCGACCACGCCTTCGATCACCGCCCAGAAAATACGCTGAACCACGGGGGCATCAAGCTTGCCGCCGGCGGTGATGCTGTCGATCACCAGCGAGCCGGAATCCGACGAGGTGACAAAGAACACCAGCACCAGACAGATGGCGACGAAGGACGTGACCGAGGCCAACGGCAGGTTTTCGAGCATCTGGAACATGGCCAGCGACACGTCTTCAAGGCCATCTGCCAGCCCGCCCATGTCGGCCTCGACCTGATACAGGGCGGAGCCGCCGAACACGGCCATCCACACCAGCGTCACCAGGGTCGGCACCAGCAGCACGGCGACGATGAACTGACGCACGGTGCGGCCGCGCGACACCCGGGCGATGAACATGCCGACGAAGGGCGACCAGGAAATCCACCAGGCCCAGTAGAACACGGTCCAGCCGTGGAAGAATTTCTCGTCCTCGCGCCCGATCCAGTTACTGAGCGGCACGATGGTGGTGATGTAGCTTTTGCCGGTCTCCAGGACATTGGACACGAGATCGCCCGTCGGCCCGACCACGAACACGAAGGCCAAAAGCAGCGCCGCCATGACCATGTTGATCTGGGACAGAACCTTCACCCCGCCGTCGAGGCCGCGCACCACGGAAAACACGGCGACGGCGGTGACGCCGCAGATGATGGCGATCTGCACGTTGATGGTGTTGGGAATGTCGAACAGGAAATGAAGGCCGCTCGCCGCCTGCTGGGCGCCAAAGCCCAGCGACGTGGCCAGACCGAACAGGGTCGCCAACACGGCGACCGTGTCGATCCCATGGCCGAACCAGCCCCAGGCGCGATCCTGGATCAACGGATAGAAGCCGGAGCGGATCGTCAGCGGCAAACCCTTGTTGTAGGTGAAGAACGCCAACGACAGCCCGACCACCGCATAGATCGCCCACGGATGAAGCCCCCAATGAAACATGGTCGCGCTGAGCGCCGCATCGGCGCCGCCGGGGGTGCGGGGCTCCACCCCCAGGGGCGTGCCGAACCAGTTCGTGTAATAGGCCGTGGGTTCCGCCACGGACCAGAACATCAGCCCGATCCCCATGCCCGCGGCGAACAGCATGGAGAACCAGGACATCACGGAAAATTCCGGCGTCGCGTCGGGCCCGCCCAGGCGGATGTTCCCCACGGGCAGGAAAATCAGCGCCACACAGAACAGGACAAACACATTGGCCCCGGCCATGAACAGCCAGTCGAAATGATCGATGGACCATGATTTGGCGCCGTCGAATAATATTTTCGCCGGGCCCGGCGCCATCAACGTACCAATAACAAATAAAAGAACAAAAATTGCTGAGATCCAGAATACAGGATGGTGAATGTCCATACCAAATTTCTGAATATTATCCTGACCTGTTTCGTATTCAGTGTCGTAAATATCTTCCACAAATACTTTCCCTGTTGTCCATCTCATACTTTCTATCTGATATGCATATTAACGAATTACCCCCGCCGCCGTGAACCCCTGGGCAGGCATTCTTAAAAAAAACGGCGTCCGGCCCCGCCCACGGCGGGATCGCGTGGAACAAAATGACGATTTTATGGAATTGTACGTATTGCTAGGAGCAACTGGCGCCGGGCGGCGTCGCGCCGGCGGGAGTCACGATCACCGCGACCCGCTCGATCTGCTTGTCGCCGACGATGTCGGCGATGGTGGCGTGCAGGGTGCGGTCCAGGTCCGACGGGATGGTCGTTCCGGTGGGGCTGGACGCCCTGACCCTTTCCCTGATCAAACGCGCCGCGGCGGACTGAACCGTTTTCGCCCGCGCACAAACGACCGCCCGTTCGGCGGCGCCGGGCACGGTCAGGCTCAAGGACACCAGCACCACATCGTCGGGCGCCCCCAGTATAAGCGGGATCGGCGACAGGGTGACGATATGGGGCGTCAACCGTGCCTCCTGGCCCGTCGGCCCCGCGCCCTTGAGATCATAACTCAAGCCTGTCATGGCCACGGCCGCGAGGATCGCGCCGGTGGCACCGCATGTCAGCATCAGGCCCTTGGTAAAATTCATCGAAGCCCTTCCCGCACACTCTGGACTGCCTTCGTCGATATCTGGGCGATAGTTAAGGCGCGCGCACCGGATGGCCTCAACGCCTTTGAGGGAGCATAGACCTAAATCTACAACCATTATACGTGAAAGATCGCCCGCGCCCGAACCCCGCCGGGCGCCGGTTTTGGACATTGTGGAAACGCATGCTAGGGTCGCCGCATACGATCAACGGAAAATCAGGACTGGAGACGGCACCCCATGGATGGACGCCTGGTGGAAACGGCTGAGGACGTATCGCAACTTGCCTTCGGATTCATGGCCTCGAAGGCGCTGTTCGCGGCGCTACACGTTGACGTGTTCACGGTGCTGGCGGACGGGGCGAAAACCTCGGCCGAGATTTCCAAGGAAACCGGCATTCCCGCCAACCGCATCACCACCCTGATGACCGCGCTGACCAGCGTCGGCCTGGTCGACCGATCCGACGACGAGATCTATGCCAATTCGCCGGGGGCCGAGGCCTTCCTTGCGCGCGGCGCCAAGTACGATTTCGGCGACTACCTGCGCTATCAGATCGACCGCCAGATGTATCCGTTTTTGCAGCAGCTGAACGAGGTCATGGACGGCTCCCTCGACCCGGACGCGGTCGACAGCTATCAGCATTGGATGGCCGACCCCAAGCAGGCCGCGATCTATTCCGAGGCCCAGCATGCGGGCTCTCTCGGCCCCGGCAAGACGTTGGCGCGGCTGGTCGATCTTTCCGGCGCCAAGACGCTGCTCGACGTGGCCGGCGGCACGGGCGCCATGACCATCCGGCTGCTAGAGGCCAATCCGGAAATGACCTCGACCATCATCGATTTTCCCAACGTGTCCGAACTGGGCTGGCGCTTCATCACCGAGGCGGGGATGGTCGACCGGGTGCGCTACATCCCCGGCAACGCGTTGCAGATCGCCTGGCCGACGGAACAGGACGCGATCCTCATGTCCTATCTGTTTTCCGGCATTCCCGGCGGCGAACTGCCGCGCATGGTGTCCGACGCCTTCGCCAGCCTGGCCCCCGGCGGACGCTTCATGGTCCACGACTTCATGGTCGACAACGACCGCCAGGGACCGCCCATGGCCGCCCTGTGGCAGTTACAGCACATGGCCTTCACGCCCGATGCCCGCTCGGTCACCCCGGGCTGGCTCAAGGCGCAGATGAAGGACGCCGGGTTCCAGGACATCGAGGAACACGAAATGGTCCCCGGCCTGACGCGGCTGGTGGTCGGAACGAAACCCGCCTAACTGGCCGACCGTCCGCCGGCCCCGTCCTTGCCGCGGACGGGCCCCGTGCGCTGCGCGTTCTTGTCTCTGACGCAGACCGCCTGATCGACATGGGCGATCACCAGTTCCCGTTCCTCGAAACAGCCGATCATCGTGCCATGAACCGAATGGATTTTCGCGTCGAGCGCCCCGGCAACGATCGTAAGGGTAATAAGGATCCAACTCATGCATCGGTCTCCTTGCATCGCTCCCAGAGCCTGATTTTACCACGCAGGCCGGGAATGGCCGCACGTCCATTCGTAAAACCTTGTGAAAGCCGATAACCGGCGAAACTGGCCGCAGAGCGCATCCCCGGTTAATCTTTCGCAGGAATTCTTGTCATCCAGCCCGCCGGGAGGAACCGCCATGCGCGTCGTCATCGCCATGATGAAGCACGAAACCAACACCTTTTCGCCGGTGCCGACGCCGATCGAACGGTTCGCCCGCGCCATCCCCCTGCCTTACGAAGGGGATGCCGCCTACAAAGCCTTCAAAGGCACCGGCAGCGGCACGGGCGGCTTCATCGACCTGGCGGAAGAGGCCGGGGCCGAGATCGTCATCCCTATCGCCGCCAACGCCGCACCGTCGGGCCCCGTGGCCGACGCCGCCTTCGACTACATGGCGACGCGCATCGTGGACGCGGTCAGGGCCGGCTGCGACGCCCTGTTCCTCGACCTGCACGGCGCCATGGTGACGGACAGCCGCGAGGACGGCGAGGGCAGCCTGATCCAACAGATCCGCGCCGTCGCCCCCGACCTGCCCATCGCCGTGGCGCTCGACATGCACACCAACCTCTATCCCGACCTGGCGGAAAACGTGACCTGCCTCGCGGGCTATCAGACCTATCCCCACATCGACCACTACGAAACCGCGCGGCGCGCCGGGCGGCCCGTCTACGCCATGTTGCGGGGCGAGGCCCGGCCGACGATCGCCTGGGGCAACCGGCCCATGCTGCCCCATGTCATGCGCCAGGGCTCGGACAATTTCCCCAACAAGGACTTGCAGGAAATGACCCGGCGCATGGAGCGGGAAGGCGCCTTGACCGCCTCCCTGTTCACGGGCTTTCCCCATGCGGATATCTACAATGCCGGTGTCTCCGCCGTGGTGGTGACCGACGGCGACCGGGCGCTCGCCGAGAAATTCCGGGACGAGCTTCTCGATTTCGCCTGGAACGAGCGCAAGGCCTTCGTCTACGAGATCGAACCCCTGGAAAGCTCCATCGCCCGCGCGACGGAAATCAAAAAGGGCGACGGCCCGGTCGTTTTGCTGGACCATTACGACAACGCAGCCTCCGGCGGCACGCAGGACACCATGACCGTTCTGGCGGCGATCCTGGACGCCGGGCTGGACGATGTCGCCGCCTTCGCGATCTGCGATCCCGACGCGGTCCAGAAGATGACCCAGGCCGGCATCGGCGCGGAGATCACCCTGGACCTCGGCGGCAAGGTCGACATGCCCGCCATCGGCGAGACGGGCAAGCCGCTGACCGTCACCGGGCGGGTCAAGGTGTTGACCGACGGCATCTACAAGAACAAGGGCCCCGCCAACCGCGGCGTAACCATGGACATGGGACCAAGCGGCGTGCTCGACACCGGCCGCGTGCAGATCTGCGTGATCTCGCGCCAGCAGGAACCCAACGACACGGCCTGCTTCACGTCCCTGGGCATCGCCCCCGAGGAAAAGACCTTCCTGATGCTGAAAAGCCGCATTCACTACCGCGCCGGGTTCGGCAAGCTCGCGAAACAGGTCATCGAATGCGCCGGCACCGGCGTCTGCGGCTCCGACTATTCGAAGCTGAATTTCAAGAACGTGCGGCGACCGATCTATCCGTTGGATAATTTGAATGATCCGATGTCATAGGGCGGCCCCTACGCGTGCCGATCTATCCGCGCGACAAGCCGTTGTCTGCGATCCTTAAAATCATCTGCTCATAGCTCAAGTCGAGATTGAGCGAACAGGCTCTGTAAAAGTATCCCTTGCGAAGGCCCGGCATGAGGTTTGCCTCGACGAAGTGGGGGACCTGATCATGATTCATCATGATATCGATGCGGCCGAACGATTTCCCGCCTAACGCCCTGAATGCCGCTTTCGCCAGTTCGGAAAGCTGCTCATGAACCCCGGGGTCTGAAACCGCGAGAACCTTCTCCCCGTCGTTCTTCTTGATTTCATAATCAAGAATTCGATTTCCGTTCTCGTTTTCCTCAACAATGATTTCAATGGGCATCGCCGTAAGGATTCCGGTCGCGGCGTCCTCTAGAATTCCAACGCTGTATTCTTTTCCGGACAAATAGCTTTCCGCCAAAGAACGCGCATTTTGGACCCTGTGGATCTCAGATACTTTTTCCGCGAAATCGGTGAAACAACTCACGACGGAATTGGCGTCCACGCCCCGGCTATCGCCGCCTGTAATCGGCTTAACGAACAAGGGGAACGCGATCGGGATTGACTCGGCGGTTGGGTGTTCTCCGGGAAGCGTGGTGAAATGCAGCGCCGTGGCGATGCCCGCTTCCTGCACAATGCATTTGGCGCGGCTTTTATCCGATTCACGATCCAGCGCTTTTCTGCCCGATGCGATATAGGGAATGCCGAACGTATCCAGATAGTCGTTCAGCCATAGCGTTTTACCGAAAAAATCAAAATACTTTACGCCTGAAAAAACCAGGTCCGGGTTTCTTGAAACCAACCGTTCCAAATCATCATGTGAGTTGATTTCCGTTATTCTAACCGATTGATAGTAATCCGATAAAATCCCCTGAATAATTTTTCCATCCAGAACGATGCCAACGTTCTTTTGGTTTTGCGTGACGTCCGCCGGCTTGGGAACTGTAACAATCTCAATCGTCTTTTGGATTTTCCCAGACGAAAAATCCACGTCTCTCAAAGCCTGCGCTTTCAGATAAATGGGCTCACCATAGGTTTGTGTTCCCTCGGGCGCGGTCAAAAGCGGGGCCGTCTCCATATTCAAAACTTCTCCTTATATTTTTCATGCACAAAGCGTTTGGAAACACGCACTGGTTCCAGTTTCTCAAATTGCCGGCTGACAATGGTGGTGAACGCGCCCGCGCAGATTTTTTCTACACTCAGCCAAATAAATTTATCAGAATAATAAATATTTATATACGCAATATTTACTCAATACTTTTTACTTGCATTTATATTTAAAGCGAATAATGCGCTAACCCAACTTCCTGATTTATCGTCCCGGGCGGTGCGATCGGCGGTTGCGCTGCGCATGGCTTTGCGATACGGCCAAGGAAAGACCGAAGGAAACACCAAGATGAATGAAACCAAATGCACCATCGCCGTGATCCGCGGCGACGGCATCGGCGTCGACGTGACGGACGCGGCCCTGGCCGTGATCGAGGCGGCGCGCGGGCGCACGGGCGGCTTCCAACTCGTCTGTAACGACCTTGTGGCCGGCGCCGGCTACTTCAAGGAAACGGGACAGGACATGGCGCCGGGGCACGAAGATGCCTCGGCCGAGGCCGACGCGATCCTGTTGGGCGCCATCGGCCTGCCCGCCGTGCGCCACGCGGACGGCACGGAAATCTCCCCTCATCTGCGGCTTCGCGAACGGTTTCAGTTGTATGCCGGCGTGCGCCCCGTGAAGGCCTATCCCAACGCGCCCCGGCGCCTGGCCGACCCCCGCGCCGACGCCATCGACCTGATCATCCTCAGGGAATCGACGGAAGGCCTGTTCTATTCCGCCGCCGCCAACAAGCGCGAGACCGTGGCCAACGACAGCGAGGTTCAGGACATCCTGCGCATCACCCGGCAGACCTCGGAAAAGCTGTTCGATTTCGCCTTTCGCTTGGCCGAAAAGCGCAAGGCCAAGGGCGGTAAAGGCATGGTCACCTGCGTCGACAAGGCCAACGTGTTCCGCTCCATGGCCTTCTTCCGCAAGATCTTCGACGAACGCAAGGCCGCCTTTCCGGACATCCCCGCGTCCTACAACTACGTCGACGCCCAGGCGCTCGATCTGATCCGCCGGCCCTGGGATTTCGACGTTCTGGTCATGGAAAACATGTTCGGCGACATCCTGTCGGACCTGGCGGGCGGGTTGGTCGGCGGCATGGGCATGGCGTCCTGCGCCGAGGTCGGCGACGAACACGCCCTGTTCCAGCCGGCCCACGGATCGGCCCCCGACATCATGGGCCAGGACAAGGCCAATCCGCTGGCCGCCATCCTGTCGGCGGCGCTGATGCTGGACTACCTGTCGGACAGGCAGGGCGGCCATGCCGGCCTCGCCGACGCGGCCACGGTGATCGAGGACGCCGTGCAACGGGGGTTCGAGGCGAACCGCCTGCGCCCCATGGAATTCGGCGGCGACATGGGCACGCAGGCCGTCACCCGCGAGGTGATCGACCTGATTTCCGGGGACTAACGCGGGGCTCGAACCGGGCTCAGGCGGCGAGCCCGCCCAGGCTTTCGTCGGCGAGGCGGCGGCAATCGGGAATGTCCACGTGACGTCCCTTGAAATGGGCCAGGCCCTCGTCCTCGATGGCGCGGATAATCCGCGACATGGTTTCCGAGCGCACCCCGATCAGGGACGCGATGTCCTGGCGCGACACGGGCAGTTCCAGATGCACCTCGCATCCGGCGTCGCGGTCGGCATCGCCGCCCAGCGCGACCAGAAGACGCAGGAAGCGCACCCGGCAGGACGCCGTGACGGTTTCCAGAACCTTGGTTTCCGCCTCGGCCATGTCCCTGGCCAGATGGTGGAAGAAGGCCATGACCAACGCCGGATTTTCCGCCGTCATGCGGTGCATCGCGGGCGCCGGGACAAAGCAGATGCGGGTTTCCTTCAAGGCTTCCGCGCCGACGCTGTGGGGCATGCCGGTCAAAAGAGAACGGTAGCCGAAGGTTTCGCCGGGGCGGACCAGACGCAGCAGCACCGATTCACCGTCCGCGTCGACCTTGCGGATGCCGATCAGGCCCGACGACACGCAATACACGCCGGTCGCCGCGTCGCCTTCGTGATAGATGGCTTCACCGGCCAGAAAATTCCGCGGGCGGCGGGCGCAATCCATATCGGTGACGCTCGCCCCCTTCAGGACCGACCATTCGGCAGCCTGACGGTGGGCGCAATTGGCGCACGGCTTTTCCATGATAACTCCCCAAGGTTTGGCATCGGGCCGATGCCGACATTCCGTGGTGGAAGTGTCGCTCATATTCTAATCTCAGCAATTGATCTGGATCAACACTCCGTCCCGGGCGGCGAGATAACCTTGCCGGGTCCACCTGTCAGGTGTGGACGCCTGTTCTGGGGGAACCGGAGAGATGCCCAACAGGGCCCGTACCGCAAACTTCGAAGAAACCGTGCGCCGGTTCATCCTGCGCTACGGCGAGGCCGCCCTGACGGAGGCGAACCGCCGCATGCGCGAACTGGACGCGGAGGGCGACAGCGACGGCGCGGAAACCTGGCGTCAGGTCGCCGCCGCCATCGCCGCGCAAAGCGCCCCCGCGCGGGGCGGGCGCCTGCACTAGGCGGTCAGCGCGCCGCCGTCACCATGATCTCGACCTGAGTGCCCATTTCAAGCTGCGCGCCGACGCAGGCGCGGGCCGGACGGTTGAGATCGCCCAACCATTCCTTCCACACCTCATTCATGGCCGGCTTGCGGCGCAGGTCGTCCAGATAAATCACGGCCGTGAGCAGCTTGGATTTGTCCGTGCCGTAATGGGCCAGGCAGGCGTCGATCTTGGCCAGCACGTCGCGGGTCTGGCCGGCCACGTCCTTCGACGTGTCGCCGCCCGTCAGTCCGCACAGATAGACGGTGGTGTCCGTCGCCGTGCCCTGGCTGAGAATTTCGCCCGAGTTCAAATGTTCGATGGTCATGTGGGATGTCTCCTGCGGTGGTTTGTTTTTATCCCCCATTCTTGGAGCGTGAGACGCCCCGGGGCAATGGAAATTGCCATGAACCCCCTTCCCTTACGTCAACCCGCAGCCCTTGTGCCCCGCCCCCGGGACCGGGATAATCGCGCCCAGGTTCTTGGGAGACATCGGAATGTTCACCACCGGGATGACCTTCGCGCTCGGCAACGAGGTCGAGGCCCTGCGCGACACGGTTTTCCGCTTTGCGCAGGACCGCATCGCGCCGCGCGCCGCCGAGATCGACGAAACCAACGAATTCCCCCGCGACCTGTGGCCGGAGATGGGCAAGCTGGGCCTGCTCGGCATTACGGCGGACGCGGATCACGGCGGGGCCGCCATGGGCTATCTCGCCCATTGCGTGGCGATGGAAGAAATCTCCCGCGCCTCGGCCTCGGTGGCGTTGTCCTACGGCGCCCATTCCAACCTCTGCGTCAACCAGATCAACCGCAACGGCACGCCCGAGCAAAAGGCGCGCTATCTGCCCAAGCTGATCACCGGCGAACATCTGGGGGCGCTGGCCATGAGCGAGCCCGGGGCCGGGTCCGACGTGGTCGGCATGAAGCTGAAGGCCGAGCGGCGCAACGACCGCTACATCCTGAACGGCAACAAGATGTGGATCACCAACGGCCCCCAGGCGGACGTGCTGGTGGTCTACGCCAAGACCCAGCCGGACGCAGGCAGCAAGGGCATCACCGCCTTCCTGGTGGAGAAAGGCATGGTCGGGTTTTCGACCGCGCAGAAGCTCGACAAGCTGGGCATGCGCGGCTCCGACACCTGCGAGTTGGTGTTCGAAGATTGCGAGATCCCGGCGGAAAACGTGCTGGGCGAGGTCGATGCGGGCGTGAAGGTGCTGATGTCGGGGCTTGATTACGAGCGCCTGGTGCTGGCCGCCGGGCCCGTCGGCATCATGCAGGCCTGCCTGGATATCGTCGTGCCCTATGTCCACGACCGAAAACAGTTCGGCCAGGCGATCGGCGAGTTCCAGCTGATGCAGGGCAAGCTGGCCGACATGTACACGGACATGAACGCGTCCCGCGCCTATGTCTATGCCGTGGCCCAGGCCGCCGACCGGGGCCGCACCACGCGCAAGGACGCCGCCGGATGCATCCTGTATGCCGCCGAGAAGGCGACCCAGGTGGCGTTGCAGGCCGTGCAGGCCCTGGGCGGCATGGGATACATCAACGAAAGCCCCACGGGGCGGCTGCTGCGCGACGCCAAGCTGTACGAAATCGGCGCCGGCACGTCGGAAATCCGCCGCATGCTGATCGGCCGCGAACTGTTCCAGGAGACGGCGTAATGCCCAAGTTCGAATCCCAGATCGCCACCAACACCCCGGCGTTCAAGAAGAACAAGGACCGCATGGACGGCTTGGTCGGCGCGCTGAAGGACGCCCGCGCGACCGTCGAAAAAGGCGGCAGCGATCAGGCCCGCGACCGCCACCTTTCGCGCGGCAAACTGCTGCCCCGCGACCGGGTGAAGGGACTGCTCGACCCGGGCAGCCCGTTCCTCGAGGTCGGCCAGCTCGCGGCCTGGAACATGTACGACGGCGGCGTGCCGGGGGCCGGCATGATCGCCGGGATCGGCCGCGTGTCGGGCACGGACTGCATGATCGTGTGCAACGACGCCACGGTGAAGGGTGGAACGTACTACCCCATCACCGTGAAGAAGCACCTCCGGGCCCAGGAAATCGCCATGGAGAACGGCCTGCCCTGTGTCTATCTGGTCGATTCCGGCGGCGCCAACCTGCCCAATCAGGATCAGGTGTTCCCCGACCGCGACCATTTCGGGCGCATCTTCTTCAACCAGGCCAACATGTCGGCGGCCAACATCCCGCAGATCGCCGTGGTCATGGGATCCTGCACGGCGGGCGGCGCTTACGTTCCCGCCATGTGCGACGAAAGCGTCATCGTCAAGGGCCAGGGCACGATCTTCCTGGGCGGCCCGCCGTTGGTGAAGGCCGCGACGGGCGAGGAAGTGACGGCGGAAGACCTGGGCGGCGCCGATGTTCATTGCCGCAAGTCGGGCGTCGCCGATCATTACGCCGAAAACGACGGCCATGCGTTGGAGATCGCCCGCGCCGCCGTGTCGCACCTCAACCGCGCCCCCGCCACCCACGGCGTGACCCTGGCCGCGCCGGAAGACCCGGCCTACGACCCCGAAGACATCAACGGCATCATCCCGGCCGATCCGCGCCTGCCCTACAACGTGCGCGAGGTCATCGCGCGGATCGTCGACGGATCGCGGTTCGACGAATTCAAGCGCCTGTACGGCGAAACCGTGGTCTGCGCCTTCGCGCATATCGACGGCGTGCCCGTGGGCATCGTCGCCAACAACGGCATTCTGTTTTCCGCCTCGGCCCTGAAGGCGACCCATTTCATCGAACTGTGCGACCAGCGGGGCATCCCCCTGGTGTTCCTGCAAAATATTTCCGGCTTCATCGTCGGCCGCCAGTTCGAGGCCGAAGGCATCACCAAGGACGGCGCCAAGATGGTCACCGCCGTGGCCACGGCGCGGGTGCCCAAGGTGACGCTGTTCATCGGCGCAAGCTATGGCGGCGGCAACTACGGCATGTGCGGGCGCGCCTATTCGCCCCGCTTCCTGTGGACCTGGCCCAATTCGCGCATCGCCGTGATGGGCGGCGAACAGGCGGCGGGCGTGTTGGCGACAGTCAAGCGCGACGGTATCGAGCGCGACGGCGGCGACTGGTCGGCGGAGGACGAGAAGGCGTTCAAGGCCCCCATCATCGCCCAGTTCAACGAACAGGCCGATCCCCTCTACGCCACCGCGCGGCTATGGGACGATGGTATTATAACTCCGGCGGAAACCCGCCGGGTGCTGGCCCACTCCCTGAAAATCGCCCTCAACCGCCCGACCCCGCCGGGTGGCTTCGGCATCTTCAGGATGTAGGCAGAGGGATGACCGCCATGGCCGACGCCGTCACCATCTACGAAGTCGGGCCCCGCGACGGCCTGCAAAACGAGAAGCGCCTGATCCCGGCCGCCGACAAGGTACGCCTGATCGACCTTCTGGCCGAGGCCGGCTTCACCAAGATCGAGGCGACCAGTTTCGTGTCGCCCAAATGGGTGCCGCAGATGGCCGACGCCGCCGAGGTCATGGCCGCGATCACCCGCAGGCCCGGGGTGACCTACGCCGCCCTGACCCCCAACATGAAGGGATACGAGGGAGCCCGCGCGGCCAAGGTCGACGAGGTCGCCGTGTTCGCCGCCGCCTCGGAAGCCTTCAGCCAAAAGAACATCAACTGCTCGATCGACGAAAGCCTGGCGCGCTTCCGGCCCCTGACCGAAGCCGCCCGGGCCGACGGCATTCCCGTGCGGGGATACGTATCCTGCGTCACCGACTGCCCCTATTCCGGCGCCGTGCCGCCGGAGGCCGCCGCCCGCGTGACCGAGGCGTTGTTCGCCCTCGGCTGTTATGAGGTCTCCCTCGGTGACAGCATCGGCAAGGCGGCGCCCGAGGCCGTCGCCGCCATGCTGGACGCGGTGCTGAATGTCGCCGACGCCGCCGACCTGGCGGGCCATTTCCACGACACGGGCGGCCGCGCGCTCGACAACATCGCGGTCAGCCTGGACAAGGGGCTGCGCACCTTCGATTCCTCCGTCGGCGGCCTGGGCGGCTGCCCCTACGCGCCGGGGGCCAAGGGCAACGTGGCGACGGGCCGCGTGGTCGATTTCCTGGACCGCGCCGGCCATGCCACCGGCATCGACCGGGCCGGCCTGGCCGCCGCCGAGGCCTTCGTCGCCGGTCTGGCGCTGGGCGAGACAAATCGCGGGTGAAATTCCCCGGCAAACGGATATGCTGGACCTTGGCCGCATCCCGGTATATGCGGTTTATGACATGGTCCGAAACGGACCGCCGACCCGCGCAGAAGAACGCGGGCGCTCTTGATGGATGGCGCTGTTGAACAACCGCCAACTGATCGCGTTGTACGGTGCGACCCTGGCCGCCGTGTTCGGGCTCGCGTACCTATGGGAATTCAGGGTTGCAGGCGATGCCGCCGAGACGCTCGCCCAAGGATCACCGCATGTGCAACGGATCGACCGCTGGGAACACGTCCTGACGGCCACCGCCTTCGCCGCCGTCGCCATGCTCGTGCCGGCCGGGATCATCGGCTGGATTCTCAAGAAACAGAAGGCGGCCGAAGACGCCTACCGCCGCAGCGAAGGCACCTTGCGCGCCTTCATCGACCACGCGCCGGCGCTGGTCGCGCTCAAGCACGCCGACGGCCGCTACCTTTTGATGAACAAGGAATACACCAACCAGTTGGGCCTGGACCCCGCCAAGGCCGAAGGCCTGGACGCCAGCAACGTGTTTCCGACCGGCCTTGCCCAGGAATTCCGGGCTCAGGAACGCCGGGCCATCGAAACCCGCCAGGACGTGACCGAGGAACACGTCATCCCCCACACGGACGGCGACCATGTGCATCTGTGCACCAAGTTTCCCGTCATGGGGGAAGACGGCACGGTCGTCGGCATCGGCACCTTTTCCACGGACATTACGGAGCAGAAGGCCGCAGAACGGCATATCAACGACGCCCTGATGGACGCCGAGCGCGCCAACCGCGCGAAGTCCGAGTTTCTCGCCAACATGAGCCACGAACTGCGCACGCCGCTGAATTCGATCATCGGGTTTTCCCAGGTCATGTCCTTGGGCGAGGGCCTGAGGCTGCCCCCCGGCAAACATGTGGAATACGCCCGCGACATCCAGCGGTCGGCCGAACACCTGTTGCAACTCATCAACGACCTGTTGGACCTGTCCAAGATCGAAGCCGGCCAGATCACCCTGAACGAGGACGAAATCTATCTGCCGGAAACCCTTGAACAGGCCTGCCACATGCTCGAGACCGAGGCCGAAGCCAAGGCCTTGACCCTGACCTGCGCCTGCGAAGCCGGGACCCCAAGACTGTTCGCCGACACCCGCTATGTCATGCAGGTGGTCCTGAACCTGTTGTCGAACGCCGTGAAATTCAACCGTCCGGGCGGACGGGTGGATGTCTCCGCACGGGTCGAGGATGACGGCCGTATCGCCATCGACATCGCCGACACGGGCATCGGTATCGCGGCCGAAGACATTCCCCTGGTTCTGGAGCCTTTCGGACAGGTCGGCACATCGTCGGACCGCAGCCATATCGGCACCGGCCTGGGCCTGTCCGTCTCCAAACAGCTGGTCGAACTGCACGGCGGCAGCCTGACCCTGATCAGCACCCCGGACATCGGCACGACCGTCACCGTCCGTTTACCAGCCAGCCGCGCAATCGGCACATGACCGCCATCCGGTCTCAAAAATCCGCGAGTCCGCCGCGAAGGTTGCAACTCAACCGACAAATGTGGAAGTCTTTGTCTAGGGGGAAATCGAGCCGGACCACCTGATGTTGGAGTATTTCGCACCTATATCTTATTGGGTGGTGACCGTTCTGTGGCTGGTCATCCTCATTCTTTATGTGGTCAAGCTGCGTCAATCCAAGCTGGTGGGCGGCGGCATCGCGGTGTTGCTGGTCATCCTGTCGATCGACGCCTTCCGCACGGTGCTGGAAAACGTCTATTTCGGCGCCTTCCACAATTCGCGATTGGGCCTGCTGCCGGCAAGCTGGGCCGAAGTCCTAGGCGATCCATCGTTATTGCTGTTCCCCAAGGGCGTGAACATCGCCGCCGGCGTGTTGGTTCTGGTTCTGCTGATCCGCCACTGGCTGCCTCGGGAACTGCGCGAAGGCGAGGAACTGCGCCGCAAGGACGCGGTGCTGCGCAGCGTGTTCGACAACGCCGCCGTGGGCATGGTCCTGCACGCGGCCGACGGATCGACCCGCGAACGCGTCAACGACGCCTTCTGCAACCTTGTCGGATACTCGCAGGCCGAACTGCTGAACAACCCCTACGAGGCCCTGACCCACCCCGACGACCTGTTGCACAGCCTGGAACTGCGCCGGCGTCTCGCCGACGGCGAGGTCGAGGTCATCACCATGGAGAAACGCTACCTGCACAAGGACGGGCATGCGGTCTGGGGCAGTGTGTCGTCGTCGGTCATCCGCGGCGACGACGGCGAGGTTCTCAACTATGTCTCGTTCATCCAGGACATCTCGGCGCGCAAGGCCGCCGAACAATCACTGCGCGAGGCGACGGAAAGCGCGATCGAGGCCAACCGCGCGAAATCCCAGTTCCTGGCCACCATGAGCCACGAGTTCCGCACGCCGCTGAACGCGATTCTCGGTTTCAGCCAGCTTCTCGGCAACGAGATCTTCGGGCCGCTCGGCGACAAGCGCTACAAGGGATATGCCGACAACATCCGCGATTCCGGCGAACTGATGCTGGCGCTCGTCAACGACGTGCTGGATATCTCGACCATCGAGGCGGGCAAGCGGTTGCTGATCATGGAACCGATCAATCTGCGTGTCGTGATCGAGGACTGCGTGCGCACCTTCGCCACCATGGCCGAGGACAAGGCCATCACCGTCGAGACCGACATCGCACAGGATATCCCGGCGTTGACCGCCGACCGCCGCGCGGTGGTGCAAATCACCCTCAACCTCCTGTCCAACGCCATCAAGTTCACCGATCCCGGCGGCCGCGTCACCGTGAACGTGACACGGATCGGCGACACTCTGTCACTCATGGTCGAGGACACGGGAGTCGGCATTCCGGAAGGCGCGCTTGCGACGGTCACCGAACCCTTCACCCGCAGCCATTCCAACCCGCACCTGTCACAGACGGGCACCGGGCTGGGCCTGTCCATCGTCAAATCCCTGACCGAGGCCCATGACGGCACATTGACCATCGACAGCACGCCGGGCGAAGGGACCCTGGTCACCGCGCGGTTTCCGCTGCATCCGGGCGGCGGCGATCAGCCGCCGTTGCGCGCCGTTTCGGCCTGAACCGCCCGCCGCGCCCCCTGTCCTTGACGTCCGGGCGTTAACCGTTAGGCTGCTGGGCCAACGAGATCAATCATCCGAATTCCAGTCCCTAAGGGGGAGACCATGGCCAAGATCAACATCCAATTCACCCTGTTCTCGGCGTTCTATTCGCCGCTCATTTCCACCATGTCCGGCGGCTTCCTCAAGGCCGAGGGCCTTGAGCCGAACTGGTCCGTGTCGCCGCCGGGCAAGTCGGCGATCGACGCCCTGCTCGACGGCTCCGCCGATGTGGTGCAATCGGCGCTGTCCCAAGGCTTCACGACGCTCGGCAAGGGCGAGACGCCCAAGGTCAAGCATTTCGCCCAGATCAACGAAATGGACGGCTTCTTCGTCACCGGGCGCGCGGCCGATCCCGATTTCACCTGGAAAAAGCTCGAAGGGGCCGACCTCGTCTGTTTCGGCGGCGGACAGCCGCGCGCCATGTTCATGTACGCCTGTCACAAGGCCGGCATCGATTTTTCCAAGATCAATCTGATCACCCCCGGGGGTGCGGCCGACATCGACAAGGCCTTCCGCGACGGCCTCGGCGACTATGTGCAGCAACAAGGCCCGTTCCCGCAGCAGTTGGAAAAGGACGGCGTCGGCCATGTCGTCGCCCAGGTCGGCCCGCAGATCGGCCCCAACGGCTTCTCCAGCCTGTGCGCCACGCCAGAATGGCTGGCGACGGACATGGCCAAGGCCTTCATGCGCGCCTACAAGAAAACCCGCGTCTACATGAACGAGACCCCGGCCATCGAGATCGCCAAGGCGGAAAGCTCTTATTTCCCCGAGATCGACGAAGACGTTCTGGCCGACTGCATCGCGACCTATCAGAAACTCGGATGCTGGACACCCCATGTCGAAATCACCAAGGAAGCCTACGCGGTGACCCAGGACGTGTTCGAACACTTCGGCACCCTGAAGGAACGCTATCCCTACGAGGCGGTGTGCTGCCTGCCGCCCGAGACCGATTGAGGATAGCCGCCGAACCACGCAACCAGGGCCGGGAGACGACGCCATGCCGGAAACATTCCACCTGATCAGCGCCGTCACCTGCCCCTGGGTGCAGCGGGCCGTCATCATGCTGCGCGCCAAGGGCGTGGATTTCGACGTCACCTACGTGAACCTGCGCGACAAGCCGGACTGGTTCCTGGAGCTCTCGCCTCACGGTAAGGTGCCGGTGCTGAAGGTCGACGGCGAGGTTCTGTTCGAATCCAACGCCATCGCCGAATACCTGGACGAGGTGTTCGAACCCCGCCTGCACCCGGCAGACCCCGTCAAGCGGGCCAAGAACCGGGCCTGGACCGACTTCCTGCCGACCTTCGCCTGGGGCCCCGGGCTGAACAACCTGTCCTATTGCGAGTCCAAGGACGCCCTGGCCGGGGCGCTGGAAACAGCGCGCCAGCGGGTCGCCCGCCTGGAAGCCGCCATCGCCAAGGAACGCGGCAACGACGGCCCCTATTTCAACGGTCCCGACATGTGCCTGGTCGACGCCGCCTACGCCCCCTTCTTCCAGCGTTTCATGCTGTGCGAGGAACACCTGAAGACCGGGCTGCTGGACGATTTCCCCCTGGTCGCCGCTTGGGTCGATGCATTGCTCGCGACCGACGCCGTGACCGGGTCGGTTCCGCCGGAGTTTCCCCAAGCCTTCGACGAAAACCTGGAACGCCGGGGGGCGTTGGCCTGGGGGTTGAAGACAGAGGCCCGGGCGGCGGAGTAAGCGGCCGCCTTTTAGGGCCGCAGGCAGGTGTTCATCTGCCGCGTCATCGGCGGATTGCATTCCCAATCGTTGCCGGTACGGTCGAGGTGCGCGTTTTGCGGCACCTGGACTTCGGCGCAGGCGCCGTTCTCAAGGCGGTATCCGCGCTCGCACTTCCAGCCTTCGCCGTAGGACGTATCGACGAAATAGGCGTTGTTCGGAACCTTGACGGCGACACAGACGCCGTCGGACTCGCGGTATCCCCGCTCACACTCCCATCCGGCACCGTGGCTGACGTTGGTCAGGTAGCCGTTCTTGGGCACCTTGATCTCGACACAAGCTTCGCCGTCGCGGCGGTAGGTCCGCGCGCACTCCCAGGTGTCGCCATAGGCGCTGAGGAAGGCATGGGGCGGAATCACGACCGCGACGCAGGTTTCGCCCTTTTCCCTATAACCGCGCAGGCATTCCCAACCCCGGCCGTAGGACACGTTGGTCATGAAGGCGTTGTCCGGCACCGATACGGCAGCGCAGGCGCCGTCGATCTTGCGGAAGCCCTCGTCGCATTCCCAACCCCGGCCCAGGCCGTCGCCGTGGGCGTTGGCCGGAAGAGGGGCGGCAACCGTCTGAGCCGACAATGGCGCAGGGGCGGCAAACCAGGCCGCGAGAACGATCAAGACAAGGGCACAGGACCGCAGGGCGGGCATAACAGGCAACATTTTCGGGTCGCTTTCGTTTTTGGCCGGATCGGGTCCGGCGGGTTTATTTAGACCGGGTTGTCTTTCGGTTCCGTCAGGGGCATCAGGATATCGGCGTACCAGGCGCAGTTGAGGCCCAGGGCTTCGTCCAGCTTAAGATCGCGCGTGCCGATGTCGAGCCGGGCCGAATGAACGCCCAGCAATTTCCAGGGCAGAACGCCCAGGTCGCCGTCGCCGACCCGCATGACCACCGGCGCACCGCTGGTCCCGCGATGGGTGCGGGCGTCGGTCAGGAAATAGCCCTCGCCCTGAAAGCGCAGCCCGTAGGACGACGCAACGACCGCCTGACGAACCACGGGCAGATGGTGCAGCGTATCGTGAAAGCCCAAGGGAAAGCCCACCACCAGCAGGGAACTGCCGATTTCCACGTGCTCGTCCGAGCCGACCAGATGATCCGGGGTAAAGGCCTGAATGACCGCCGTCTTGGGCAGCGCCGCGCGGTCGACCTCGATCACGGCGATGTCGACGACCCCTTTGCCGTCGGCCCCGTCGCGCCAAATGCTTTTGCCGTCCTGGTACAACAGCATCGACAGGCCGGTGGATTCGGCCAGGTTGCCCGCGTTGGTGTGAATTTCGATTTCGATGCGGTTGGGGAAGTGCTCACTCGGCGCGTCGTGCACGACATGACGGCTGGTCACCAGGAACAGCCGGTCGTCGCGGGCGAAGAAAAAACCGCTCGCGTTGGTCAGATGGCGGTCATGCTCGAAGGTGAACAGACGGGGGGACGTGAACAGCAGGGGGTCGATCATCGTCCGGCATCTCCCGCCGCACCTTGCGCTCCCATTCCCGGGAAAATGTTGCACCAACTCAAAACTGCGCCTCCGTCAGGACAAAAATGTCGGACCGTTCGCGGTTTCCTTTATACGCCTTCCGCGCGGCGTCATGAATGCGCTCGATCATGGTGTCAAAAGCCTTAAGAAGGCCGGCCTCGCCATCCCCGCAATCGGGGCAGAGCCTGGCCAGCAGGCCGCTGTCCACGAAAAAGGTGATTTCCAGGGCGCTGTCATAGCCCCAGAACCGCACTCGGTTGCGCTTTGCCTCGAAACTGCGGCTGACGTTGGGAAAATTCAGACTCATCCGTGGCCGTCCCCGCCTAGCCTTCGCGCGCGGCGCGCTGCGCCTGGGCCACGGCACCTTCAAGATTGGTGTAGCGGTATTTGCCGATGCAATAGTACTCGATCGTCATTTTCGTGATCCCGTGCGCCGCCATTTCCTCAACCTCGGAAATGAACTCGGCTTTCTTCGGCTTCTTCCTGTCCACATTCTTCATGATGACTCCTCAAAATTTGACGCGTGATCCACGGCCCGACCGACCGGATGATCCGGGGTCAGCGCTTTGCACCGGCCCGAAAGATGCGATCGCCGCGGATCAGGTTCTTCAGTTCCGAAGACAACTGAAACAAAGACTTTTCCGCCGGCGCCGCCGGTGTTGCCGGCACGGCTGCGGCCGCATCGTCCGGATGGCGCAAATGATCTTCCAGTGAAGCGTCCCGCGCCGTGCGGTCCCGAGTGTCCTGATCGGTGATCATCAGCGGCCCTCCGCAGGCATGGGTCCCGTTTGAGGCGGCCCCTGATCACGGACCAAGGCCGCATCAAGGTCGTTGGGATCAATCGTCAGGGCGCGGGCGTTTCGCGCGGCGTTGATCCCGCGATGCAGGTAGATAACGCTGCGCACCCGGTGAAACACCGGGAACGACAGGGATTGCAGGAGCTCTTCATCCGTTTCGACCCTGTAATCGCCCGCCGGCAACACTTCGTCAAAGCCGTCCAGAACGAACGGGCGCGCGAATGTCACCGTCTTTTCGGTTGTGCGTATTGTCACTGTCGGCCTCCAGGCGGGCATCTCGTTGCCCGCCATCCATCTTTCCGCAATACCGGCGGAAAACGGCCTATTTCTCCTTGCCCTCCGCGGGCAGGGTCACTTGCTGGCCGGTATGTCCGCAGCAGGCTTGGCGGCGGGCTTGGTCGCGGCGTCGGTGGCTTTATCGGCGGCGTCGGTGGGTTTTGCAGGCTTATTGCCCGTTGAAAAATCCTTGAAGGACATTGTTTAATTCCTTTGATAAGCGGAAATATATCCGTTTTAATCATATGGTATTTGATAATCTAATTTTCAATACACATATGACTTTTATTTTATAATTTTCAGACAATAACTTTATGAACATTTTATATTTTCTGCCGACGGGCCACAGACAGCCACCATATCCCCCTGCTCTTGAGGTTGCGGCGGCGGCGTGAATCCGCGACAGTCGCGTCATGCAATCCGTCCTCTCCCTTCTCGATCTGCTCGGCGTCTGCGTGTTCGCGGCGTCCGGCGCGCTGGTCGCCAGCCGCAAGGAAATGGACCTTGTCGGCTTCGGCCTGATGGCCTGCCTGACCGGCGTCGGCGGCGGCACCCTGCGTGACCTGCTGCTGGGCCGCGCCGTGTTCTGGATCGCCGATCCCAAGCCCATCGTCATCTGTCTGACCGTCGCAACGCTGCTGTTCTTCACCGCCCATGTGATCCAGCGCCGCCATGCCCTGCTGCTCTGGGCCGACGGCCTGGGCATCGCGCTCTACGGCGTCATGGGGGCCGAACTGGCGCTTCAGACCGGAGCCAGCCCACTTATCGCCATCATCATGGGCATGATGACGGCGACCTTCGGCGGGCTGATCCGCGACGTGGTCTGCCACGAAACGCCGCTGATCCTGCGCAAGGAGGTCTACGCCACCTGCGCGGCGCTGGCGGCCACGGTCTATGTCGTGCTCGTTGGCCTCGACGTGCCCAAGGAAGCCGCCGTCGCCATGGGCTTCACGGCCGGCTTCGCGCTGCGCGCCCTGGGCATCGCCCGGGGCCTGTCTCTGCCCGTCTATCGGCCACGGCCGGGGCGGGAGTATTAACAGCGGACCGGCGCCCCTACAGCACGGATTTCAACTGTTGTTCGAAGGCGCGGGTGCTTTCCCGGCGGATGATGTCCAGGGACCGGCGCTTTATGTCCACGTAGCGCGGGTCGACGGCGATCTCGGGCGTGCGCGGACGGTCGATGTCGACGGCGATTTCCTGAACGAACCGCCCCGGCCCGGCGCTCATGACCAGGATGCGGTCGGCCAGGAAGATCGCCTCGTCGATGTCATGGGTGACGAACACCACCGTGGTCCCGACCTGATGCCAGATCTGCAGCAGGCTTTCCTGCATCATCGCCCGGGTCTGCGCGTCCAGCGCGCCGAAGGGTTCGTCCATCAACAGGATGCTCGGCGTGTTGGCCAGGGCGCGGGCGATGGCCACGCGCTGCTGCATGCCGCCGGACAGGGTCTGCGGGCGCTTGTCGCCGAACGCGGCAAGCCCGACCATCTCCAACAGCCCGTCGGCGATCCGCCGCGCCTCGTCGTTGTCCCGCCCGGCCATGCGCGGGCCGTAGGCGACGTTTTCGCGCACCGACTTCCAGGGAAACAGGGCCGGCTGCTGAAACACCATGCCGCGCTGGGCGCCCGGGCCGGTGACCACGGCGCCGTCGACCCGGACCGCGCCGCTGGTCGCGTGCTCCAGCCCCGCGATGGCGTTCAACAACGTCGATTTCCCGCATCCCGACGGCCCCACGATGCAGACGAACTCGCCCGCCGCGATTTCCGTGCTGACCCGGTCGACGGCCAGGAACGCATTGTCGCCCTCGCCGAACAGGATCGAGACATTGTCGACCGAGATGGCCGCGCCGCTCGCCGGAGTCTCAGCGGCCGGGGCCGGCGTGTTCCGCGTTGCGTCTTTCATCATGACCACCAGACGGCCTTTTCCGCGAACACGGCGAACAGCTTGTCGGCAGCGGCCGAGATCACGCCGAGCATGACCAGGCCGCCCATCATCTGACCCATCTGCAGGTTCTGCTGGGCGATGTCGATGCGGTAGGCCAGGCCCGCGAAGGTCCCGGCCAGTTCGGCCGCGACCAGGGTGTAGAAGGAAATGCTGACCGAGGTGCGCAGCCCGACGAAGATATACGGCAGCGCCCCCGGCAGCAGAATTTCGCGCAGCATGCGTTTCTCCGGCGTGCCCAGCACACGGGCCGCGCGGATCAGTTTTTCGTCAACCCGCTGCACGCCCAGGTGGGCGGCGATCCACACGGTGAAGAACACGCCCCAGACGACCAGGAAGTACTTGCCGGTTTCGCCCAGCCCGAACCACAGGATCACGATGGGCACGAAGGCGATCGGCGGGATCGGGCGAAGCAGTTGGAACACGGGGCTGAGCAGACTGGAAAGCAGCCGGTAGCGGCCGGTCAGGATGCCGACCAGGGCGCCCAGAACGGCGCCGACGAAGAAGCCGACGACGACGCGCGACGCGCTCATCCCGAAATCGATCAGAAGCTGGCCGCTTTCGAGCCAGTCCAGCAGGGCGCCGAGCACCGTCGACGGCGGTGGAAACAGGATCACGTTGACGACGCCGGAGCGCGACACGATCTCCCACAAACCGAAGAACAGCGGCAGCGAGGCGGCGAGGACGAGGCGGTTGACCGCCTCGCCCTGCCAGAACCTTGCGGCCCGCTTGCTTGCCGGGCCGTCTGCCGCGGCGATATTTTCGACGGGTCCCGGCATCTTAGGGGATCGTCACCCGGTCGGGGGCGACGGCCTTCAGCGGGCCGGGCACGATGACCGTGGAGAAATCGGGCATGGTGGCACCCGGCGGGTGGTTGCCGGATTCGAGCCGCCAGGCGGCATGAGCGGTCAGCACGTCCAACTGCTTCTGGTCGAGGACGACGTTATAGACGTAGTCCTTCCAGATGGCGGCCAGGGCGTCGGCCTTCATGCCCGCGACCTTGGCGACCGTCGCGATGGCTTCTTCCGGGTTCGCCTTCATCCAGGCCTCGGCCTCGAGCAGCGCCTTGAGGAAGGCGGAAATCAGCTCGGGGTTGTCCTTCAGGTAGGATTTCATCACGACGATGTTGAAGGTTTCCGCGTAGATGCCCTTGGTATCCAGTTCGGCGACCTTCGCCCCCATGGCCTTGACGCCGTTGCTGACGTGCGGCTCCCAGGTGTTGTAGGCGTCGATGTCCCCGGCCGACAACGCCGGCAGCATGTCCTGCGGGCGCAGGTTGGTCAGCTTCACATCCGATTTGCTGAGCCCCGCCTTCTTGAGCAGCGCGACCGTATAGACCTCGCTGCCGGTGCCGGCGGTGAAGGCGATCTTCTTGCCCTTGAGGTCGGCCAGGCTTTTGATGCCCGAAGCGGCCGCGGTCAGGGTCTTGAGGTCGGAATATTCCATGCGGGCGAGAAACGCGATGGGCTGCTTCGACATGGCGGCGGCGGTGGTCGGCGCCTCGGCCGTGGTCGCGATGTCGGCGGCGCCGCCGAGCACGGCGTTCAGGCACTGCTTGCCCGAGGTGAAGCCGCTGACGGAAATATCCAGGCCGTGCTTTTCGAAGAACCCCTTGTCCTTGGCGACGATCGTGACGCCGGAAATCGGCGACATGTTCTGCGCCAGGGTCGCCTTGAACTTCGCGGCCTCCGCGGGCCCGGCGAAAAGCACCGCCGCAAGCGCCGCCGCCAGTCCGCCGGCCTTCAATCTGGAAATCATGGGCATCTGCTGTCTCCTTCCTGCCTTCGCGTCGGCGAAGGTGCGTGAACCAGGGCGGTGTTTCCCCCGAACGGACCTTGAGCGGGATCGTTGCCCCGCCGGCCCGGTTGTTATGCCGCCCATGAGACGGGAAAGCCCGGCGGCGGATAAGCAAATATTTGCCTTTTCCGGAAAACAATCGGCGGATCGGTCACGGCGCCCCTGGGACAGTGACGCCGATCAGGTCATCGCGCGAAACCAGGGCGGCAAGTTCATCGGTTGTCAGGTGAGAGGTGCCCGGCGGCCGCAGCGGCAGCACCATGTAGCGCATGTCGGCCGTGCTATCCATGACACGGATTTCGGTATTCTCGGGAAGTTCCGTACCGAACTTGCGCAGGATCGCCCTGGGCTCGATGACCATGCGCGACCGATAGGCGAAGCTTTTATACCACTCCGGCGGCAACCCGAGGACCGCCTTGGGATAGCACGAGCAGAGCGTGCAAACGATGACGTGATGCCGGTCCGGCGTGTTCTCGACGACGACGAATTCAGGCCCCTGGGAAATGCGGATGCCCAGTTCGTCGAACACGGCCTGCTTGGCGTCGGTCAGCAGCAGGTCGCGGAACCGATCATCCGTCCAGGCCCGCGCCGCCAGGCGCGCGCCGAGCATCGGTTGGCGCGTATCGATCTCCCGGCGGACGGCGTCGAGGCGCCCGGCATCGATCAGATCCTTGCGGATCAGCAGATTGACGACCGCCTGCATAAGCAGGGCGGACCGGCCCTCCTGCATGATCCGCGCGGTCAATCCGTCCTGCACCGCGTTCATGTCATTTCCTCCAGCCATTGATCGAATAGATCGGCGACGATCATCGTGTTGCCCGACGGCTCCGAAAGGGCAGGCCCCCAGACCTCGTCATACTCAAACTGGACTTGGTACAAGCGACAGGCCTCGGGACGTTCCGCGCCGACGGCCAGGGCCGTCGGATCGAGGAAGACGCCGAAATACCGGACCACCCGTCCCCGCTTGCCGCGCAGGTAATACGGCGTGCGCACATGCCCTTTGTCCGGAAAGCGCGCGGCAACGCGCACGGCCGCGCCAATATCCAACGGCTTTCCAGGCGGTGCGGCGGTCCCGTCAGCGCGCGCCATCGCCGATCCCGTCCGCTTCCAGCCGCGCAATCTCGCGCGAAATCTCGTCCTCGTCCAACATCCCCTTTTCGATAAGGATGTTGGTTACGCCGAACAGCCAGCGTTCATAATAGGTTGCGTCGAAGTAAATCTCCGGCGGCAGTTCCTCGATGCCCCGCCGCCGCTCGTCGGGACGGACAAGGCCGGTTTCCTTGAGGGCGAGCAGATTGACCAGGGCGTCGACATCCTTGTCGAAATCCGACGGCGCATGTTCGGAGACGAAGAACTCGCCATGATCCTGGCCACCCAGGTCGTGCATGGCCCGGTGGTGGGAATGATCATGCTCCACGGCGCGTCTCCTTCATCTATACGGCTTCTTTCATGGTCGCCGTCTTGAGGACCGGAAGAATTTCATCGACGTGACCGAATGCGGTGACGACGCCGTTCTTCATCACGACCACGTTGTTGGCCAGGCGCTCCACCTCCTGGGTCGAGTGCGTGACGTAGACGATCGGCGTGTAGAATTCGTCCCGGATGCGCTTGATGAAGGGGATGATCTCCTCCTTGCGCAATTCGTCGAGGGCCGAGAGCGGCTCATCCATCAACAGAAGGTCCGGATTGGTCAACAGCGCCCGGCCGATCGCCACGCGCTGTTTTTCGCCGCCGGACAGGTGGTGGGGCCGGCGCTTGAGGAGATGCCCCACGCCGAGAAGCTCGACCACCTCGTCAAAGACGATCTGGCCGCCCTCGCGGTACCCGTAGCGCAGGTTGCCCGTCACGGTCAGGTGGGGAAACAGGCGGCTTTCCTGGAAGATGTAGCCCATCCGCCGCTCATAGGGCGGCACGGAGATTCTTTTTTCGGAATCGAACAGGACGCGGTCATGGATCTTGATGAAGCCCTTGTCGGGCCGCATCATTCCGGACAACAGATTGATGACGCTTGTTTTTCCGGAGCCGGAGGGACCGAAGAACACGGTCACCCCGCTGTTGGGAAGCTCGACGTCGACCTTGAGATGAATGCCGCCGAGAACCTTGTCGAGGATGATGGAAATCATGTCGTGTCCGCTACCCGTTGAGGATTTTGGCAAGCCGCTTGTTGAGGAATTCCGCGCCGACCAGCGCCACCATGGCCAGGACCAGGGAAATCGCGACCAGCCGCCCGGCCATGGCGTCGCCGTCCGGTTGCTGGACCAGGTTGTAGATGGCGATGGGGATGGTCCGGGTTTCACCTGGGATGTTGGAGACGAAGGTGACGGTCGCCCCGAATTCACCCAGACAGCGGGCGTAGGCCAGGATGCAGCCGGCGAGGACACCGGGCAGAATCAACGGCAGGGTGATCGTGAAGAACACGCGAAACGGCCGGGCCCCCAGGGTATAGGCGGCGGCCTCCAGCTTGCGGTCCATGGCTTCGTAGCTGAGCCGGATGGTCCGCACCATCAACGGAAAGGACACCACCGCCGCCGCCAACGCCGCGCCGCGCCAGGAGAACACGAAGGTGATCCCGAACCATTCCTTGAGCGGGGCGCCCAGGAAACCGTTGGAGCCGAAGGACACAAGCAGAAGATAGCCCATGACCACCGGCGGCAGGACCAACGGCAGGTGGATGATGCCGTTCAGAACGTTCTTGCCGATGAATTCCTTGCGCGCCAGTAGCCAGGACACGGGAAGGGCCAGCGGCAGGCAGACGAGAACCGCCCATAACGAGACCTTCAAGCTCAGATAGATGGCTTCGCTTTCAACGTCTGTCAGTTCCATACCGCAGGCCCTTTCCCGTTTCTTTGGTCATCGTTCATGGCCGCCATTGGACGGGGCCCGTGCCTATTCCATGATCGGCTTGAAGCCGTACTTCGAAAAGGCGGCCTTGGCCGGCGCGGTCTTGAGGAACGCATAGAACTTCGCAACGTCCGGGTTGCTTGAGGTTTTGACCTGAGCAATCGGATAGGTGATCGGACCATGGGATTCCTGGGGGAAATCGCCGACGATCTCGACCTTGTCGCTGACCAGGCCCGAGGTCTTGAAAACGATCCCCGCGCCGACTTCGCCGCGTTCGACCATGGTCAGGCCCGCGCGCACGCTGGGCGCCATGGCCAGGGTCGGCTCGACCTCTTCCCAGATGCCCAGGTACTTGGCGGCGTCCTTGAAGTAGAGCCCGACCGCCGTGTGGTCCGTGTCGCCCACGGCCATGCGCTTGCCCTTCAGCGCGTCCTTCAGCTTCATGCCTTTCTCGATCTTGATCATCGGGAAATCCGAGCCCTTGGGTTTGACCAGGGACAGCGAATTGGCGACCACGGGGACGCGGGTCTCGCTTTTGATGAATCCGGCCTTCTCGAGCCTGTCCATCCACTTGTTGTCGGCCGAAAGAAAGATATCCGCCGGCGCGCCGTTCTCGATCTGCTTGGCCAGGGTCGAGGTGGCGCCGAACGATACCCGGATCTCGCCGCCGCTTTTCTTGTAGGCGGCGATGATTTCCTTCATGGCGTTGGTCGTGCTGACGGCGGAAAAAATCGTGAGAACGTCGGCCCGGGCCGCGCCGACCGTGCCCGCGACGATGGCCAGAGCCAGGATTCCCTTGTTCAGGGTGGTGATAAAGCTGCGCATTGGTGCCTCCACATCTTCGAAAAAGGTTGCCTTTGATGCTTCCTTGAAGATGCCGGCGGACTTTTTTGCCGCGATTGTGCATCGGGCGGTCCGCTCTGCGCGCTGACATCGTCGCATGGGATAGAAGCGGCTGAATGGCATGCCGTAACGCAAATATTTGCGTCTTCCCGGGCGAACACCGTCATATCTGCCCAAAAATTCACCACAGCCAATATGTTGCGCATAATTCAGTCAGTATGATAGCGTTTTTGCAGTGCAGCAAGAATTACCCCGTAGTCAGGCCCGCCCCTTTTCATGACCCCCGACGAAACGCCGCCGACATACGATCTTGCCGACCGCGCCCCGGAAGCGTCGTTGAGCGCCGTCCTGCGCCTGACCGAGGACGGCCTGCCCGTCGACAGCGGCCCGAACATTCTCGAACTGCTGACGCCGGCGGAACTGGACCGCCTGGTCGGCGCCGGCCGCGAGACCGCATACAAGGCGGGCGACTATTTTTTTCAGCAGGGCGACGCCCACGACGGCATCCATTTCATCCGCGCCGGGCGGGTGCGCTCCTATTACACCTCGCCCAGCGGCCGCGAGATCACCCTGGCCTACTGGCCCAAGGGCCATTTCGTCGGCGCCCCCCAGATACTGGGCGGCGGCGAACACATGTGGTCGTCGGTCGCGGTCGAGGCATCGGTCGGCCTGTGGCTGCCGGGCATGGTGCTGCGCGGCCTGATCCGCGACACCCCCAACCTGGCGATCGCCCTGATCGAAGGCCTGACCTACAAAAGCATGTGCTACACGGCCCTGTTGCAGATCATGGGCACGCAGTCGAAGACCAGCCGCCTCGGTCACCTGCTGTTGACCCTGGCCGCCCCCGCGGTGGACGGCGGCAACGGCGCCCACCTGCATCAGCATTTCACGCAGGAGGAACTGGCCAACCTGATCGGCTCGACCCGGCAGTCGATTTCGACCTCCCTCGACAAGTTCGAGAAGAAACGCCTGATCGACCGCCGCGGCGACGCCATCCGCATCATCGACGTCCAGGGCCTGCGCGCCCTCTGCGACTGACGCCAAGCTCCCTCTCTTCCCTCCACCGCAAATATTTGCTCGCCGACCTGCGCGGCGATCGGCCATGAGTCGGATCAGACGCCGGTGCCTGATCTTCGCCGCCGGCATGACGGATCGCCCATGTTCGAGACAGCCCGTTCGAGACAGCCATGACCCCACTGACCATCACCCTAGAGTTCACGGCCCTCCGGGCGGCCTACGCCGCGGGCGACGTCACGCCCGTCGACGTCGCGGCCCATGTCCTCGGCACGATTGAGGCACGCGGCGATGACGGCGTGTGGATTTACAAGGTGCCCGGCGAAACCGTCCTGGCCCGCGCCAGCGCGCTGGCCGCCCTGCCGCCGGCCGACCGGGCGGCCCTGCCGCTTTACGGCATCCCGTTCAGCGTCAAGGACTGCATCGACATCGCCGGCCTGCCGACGACCTCGGCCTGCCCGGCCTATGCCTATACGGCAGAGCGCACCAATCTGGCCGTGCAGCGCGCGCTGGACGCCGGCGCCGTCCTGATCGGCAAGACCAACATGGACCAGTTCGCGACCGGCGTGGTCGGCGTGCGCACGCCCTACGGCGTCGCCCGCAATCCGTTCGACGCCGACTACATCCCGGGCGGCTCCAGCTCCGGCGCCGCCGTCTCCGTGTCGTCCGGGCTGTGCGGCTTCGCCTTCGGCTCCGACACCGGCGGCTCGGGCCGCGTGCCCGCCAGCTACAACAACGTGGTCGGGCTCAAGCCGACATTGGGCCTGTTTCCGCGCACCGCCATGGTCAACGCCAGCCCGTCGTTCGACACGGTCTCGGTCTATGCCCTGACGGCGGCCGACGCGCTCCGCGTGCTGGAAACCTGCCAGGCCGTCGACCCGGACGACGTCTACGGCCGCGCGGCCCCTGCCCAGCCCCCCGTGCAGGACGCGGGCGTGCCGCTCCGCATCGCGGTGCCGGGCAAGGCCAGCCGCACCTTCTTCGGCAATGCCGAGGCCGAAGCCCTGTTCGACCGGGGCCTGGCCGAACTCACCGCCATGGGCCACGCCCTGACCGAGATCGATTTCGACGTGTTCTTCGAGACCAGCCGCATGATGTTCGAAGGCCCCTGGATCGCCGAACGGGACGCCATGGTCGGCGACTTCATCCGCGCCAATCCGGACGCCGCCGACCCCGTCGTCCGCCAGGTCATCACCGCGGCCGGGCGCTATACGGCGGCCGAGGCGTTCCAGGCCATGTACCGCCTGCACCGCAACGCCCGCGAAATCCGCCGCACCTTCGACGACGCCGACCTGATCGCCGTGCCCACGGTCGGCACCGTCTACACGGTGGCCCAGGTCATGGCCGACCCGATCCCGACCAACGCCAGCAACGGCTATTACCTGAACTTTGCCTCCATGGCCGACCTCGCCGCCATCGCCGTGCCCAACGGCTTCCTGCCGTCGGGCCTGCCCATGGGCATGACCTTCGTCGGCCCCGCGTTCAGCGACCCGTTCCTCGCGGCCTTCGCCGACGGCTTCCACCGGCGGCGAGTCGACACCCTGGGCGCCACGGGGCAGGCCTTTCCCGGAGCGTGACGGAGGGTTAATCCCTGATCGGGCTTGAGGCACTGACGACACCCGTCAGAAGTGGTTTGTTTACGCCGCCGGCGACGGCTGATTACTTCAGCGGCCAGCCACCATGATCGTCAATAACGGCGTCAATATCCGCCATCAACTTAATTGTGCGAGCCAATGCAGAAACGATACTTTGGTAATGCTGCTGATCATCAAATGACAATTCACGCCCCATGCGATCCTTCAGCCATTTATGACAGACTTGGTATCCGCCAACATGGAAATCCCAAACAGCCTGTGGAATACCTTCAAAATACTGGGCCTTGTTGATCCAAACCCGTGCCGGTTGCCTGCCCTTAGCCGTAGTAAACTGAACCTGATCTACCACATGATCGCCTTCAGCAGGATATGATGTAACCGACTTAATTTTGTTCCCCATCAAATGGAGATCGATCAGTTCTTCTCCGAAATTACAAAGCGCGCGGAATAACTTGACGTCACGGGTCAACGGCAAGCGAGGAAAATCAATCTCCAGAAAATCAGCATATCGCCGTCTGTATTCAGGACTGTGAAGAACCGCGTACACGTATGCGGCGACATTTTCAGGTCCAAAAGTTTTTTTCAGATCAGTACGACCATCGACGATCCAATCAAGACCTGTTTTGCTAATAATTTTCGAAATAAACCGCACAGTGAAATTAGGTTTTCTTCCGCCAGGACTATCTGAATCACCATCCGGAAGATCAAAAAGATCCTCCTTTTCGTCCTTCGGATAGAGATACGTAGGGAAATATTGGATGCCACCACGCCGAAAAAGATTGGTATTCGCAACATGCTGGCCAACGGTGACAAGATTCCATGTGTCATCCCCAACGGCCAGCCCTTGCCGGCCCACCGCAATACAATAATTTTCATGCAAAGCATGACGGCCGGTTTCAAATCGAGGCCAATCCATCATTACTGAATCGTAATATGTGTAGCGTTGATCAAGTGGCTGGTATAGGCAAGGAACTATACGATCTTGGATACTTTTCTTATTTCTTAATTTTTGCAATGCATCAGAAAAATTCCAATCCCTAGTATCTGGGAGTTTGTATATTTCCCTCAAATCTCTCAAAGAAACGTTGGCAGTCCGAAGAGAATTTATACGGTCATGAATTTCCTGCTCCGTGAAAGCGACAGCAAAATGATCTCGGTGCGTCTTGAAGCCGTTCGTGCTGACCTCGTAAATGTCTAAAACACTATCAAGCCCCATGTATTCTGGATAAAGCGTACCATCCATTGGTTTAAAAAGGTACCATTCACTCTCAGGATTTACTTTATTCCATTTTGTATTTGATACATTGTGTTTGTATAGCCAATCGTACTTACCTCCCATGGGGATTTGCTTTTCACCGATCCAAGAGACACCATCGCGTGACCCCCAAAGCTCGGCATGCTTTACAGAAGTAGTTTTGTCAGATTTTCCGTTCTTCTTTTTTACAAATATTCCAATGCTGACACCTTGCTGGATATCAAACACATTTTTATCTGCCGAGCCGTCGGGCGCTTTCTCTTTTTTCTTTGTATTTCCGTGCAGGTCGAGGACGTAAATGTCGTCAAACGTGGACATCAAGCTCTGACGCATACCTCGGAATGTTGGATTGTCGAGGTAACCGTGATTCGTGATGAACGCCAGTATACCGTGGCCGGTTTGTTCGATGCGCCATTGAGAAAATCGAATGAATTTCACATAGTCGTCGTTTAGGTATTTCGGGTTCCGCTCCCTAAGTTTTTGCCCGTCAACCTCAAAGTAATTTTCGGTCTTTGATCCCGTGATGATGTCCTCGCCACGCACCAATTTGTGAATCCACGGCCCATTATTGGCCGAATGACCGGAATAAGGTGGATTACCCAATACCACCATCACGGGGTGGTCCTGCTTGGCTTCGCCAGCTTCAAACGCCTCCCGAGCAATTTCCCCAGCAAACAACGGCAAACCTGTCATTTCGTGCGCTTCCTGCAACGAATTGGTCAGATAAACCCGCAAACGCTCATTAGCTTTGAAGTCATACCCCATGTCTGCCAACTGTAGGCCGAGCTTCATGTGGCATACGGCATAGGGCGCCATCAGCAGTTCAAACCCAAAAATGCGCGGGAGTAGATGTTGAGAGACGTAACTGCTCCAACTTCCGGTTTGCCCGGTCGACTCAATATGCGCACGTATCATTCGGATGACTTCATGCAGGAAGGTGCCGGTACCAGTGGCCGGGTCCAAGATCGTGACCTTGTGCGCCTCTTTCTTTCCGCCGGTCAGCGTTTTTGGGACTTTGACCTTGCTGTAGTCAGCTAAACCATCGGCGATTTTGAAGTCGCGCTTCAAAATCTCATCAACGCTTTTCACGATATAGCTGACGACAGGCTCCGGCGTGTAATAGACGCCGCGCCTTTCTCGCATTGCCGGATCGTATTCCGCCAGGAAGGTTTCGTAAAAATGGACCACGGGATCTTCGCGCCGTGTCCGGCGCCCGAAATCCTTCAAAATACTTTTGATATCGGTTCGTTCCAGGAGCTCGACCAAATCATCGACAATCCAGGTGACACGCTCGTCGAGGCCCGGTCCGGCGATATGATCAAAAATCTTGCGCAGAAAAGGATTGGTCTTGGGCAGTTCATGCGCCGCCTTGTAGCGGGAAAAAGGCTCTTTTCCTTTATGGTTACACCGCGCGGCAAAAAGCCCATAACAGATCGTCTGCGCATACATATCGGCGAAGTCGTCTTCGCTCAAATCGTCAATTAGTACTGCGCGAAAACCTTTCAACTGGTTGTGTAATTCACCGCCTTTATCCTCAGCCTTGAACGCCAAGCGAATGCTGTCGCGCATCAGGCGGGCCAGTCCTCCCATTCGTTCGGCAAGGTTCGAAGCCGATGAAATCGTTTTGATTTTTGTCTTGAGGAATTCAGAGATAAGGTTGTGAACTTCATCGCCCCCGTCGCCGCTATTTCTGTCAAGGGTTGCCGTCATTCGGTGTTCGCCGAAAACGTACCAGCGGAATTCCAGGTAGTCCGTGAGGATTAGGTTGGGCAGACCTTCTAAGTAACGCTTTAACTGATCCGTTTTTTCGACAACGTCCAAATCCTTGCCCACATCCTTAGCCTCGATATGGCCAAGTGGGATGGAATTCGCCGTGACTACATAATCCGGGGCGCCACAAGCCTCCTGCTTGGGCTCATTGGTGGCAACCACCGTCATCTTGTTCGAAGATGCAACTGCTTCAATCAGAGTTTTTAAGGCGGGGCGGTGTGTGTGTTCCGTTGCCGTGCCAGCCTTCAAGGCACTGTTGATTGCGGAAAGGTAAGCCGAGATTGCCTTGTCGCCCGCCATGTGCGCTCCCCACATCAACATGCATTATCACGATTTCTTTGTAGACGAATCAAATCAGTCCCGGAACTTCTATAATTCCAAAACGTGTGAAACTAAAAGCCCAACACGCGCGATGGCCAACCCGGCCATCCCCATCGCGCTTGAGAATTCCGCTGCCATGCCGCCCCGTTATGTCCACTTGTAAATAACGGACCTTTCCGCAAAACTGCGGCCCCATGACCGAATACATGACCACCAAGGAACTGGCGGACTTTCTGCGCATCAAGCAGCGTAAGGTCTATGACCTGGCCGCCACGGGGCGGATTCCGTGTTCCCGCGCCATGGGCAAGCTGTTGTTTCCCCGCGCCGAGATCGAGGCCTGGGTCGCCCGCGGCATGGCCGGCGACGGGGCGGCGGCCGCCATGGAGACCGCATCCACGAAACCGGCCAGGGTGCTTCCGGGCGTGTTCCTGGGCTCCCACGATCCGCTGCTGGATTGGGCGCTGCGCCAGTCGCGCTGCGGGCTCGCGACCTTTTTCGACGGCTCCGCCGACGGGCTGGCGCGGTTCGCCGATTGCGAAGGCATCGCCGCCGGCCTGCACATGTTCGATCCCGAGGCCGGAAACAGCGGCGACGACGCGGCCTGGAACATCGGCTGGGTCCGCCGTTACGCGGCGGCGGCGCCCTGCGTGCTGGTCGAATTCGCCTGGCGCGAGCGGGGATTGATCGTCGATCCCATATCCGCCGATCAGTTCAAAACCATCGCCGACCTGCGCGGCCGCCTGATCGTGCCGCGCCAGGCCGAGGCCGGCACCCAGGCGCTTTTGGAACATCTTCTGGCCGAGGCCGGGATCGGCCCCGAGGACTGCGTGATGACCGAGCCCGCGCGCACGGAAACGGACGCGGCCCAGGTCGTCGCCGACCACATGGGCGAGGTCACGCTGGGCCTGCGCGCCACGGCCGCGCCGCTGAAGCTGGAATTCGTGCCGCTGCTGCGCGAACGCTTCGACCTGCTGGTCGACCGCAAGGCCTGGTTCGAGCCGCCGATGCAGGCGTTCCTGGATTTCTGCCGCTCCGAAGCCTTCCGCTTCAAGGCCTTGACCATGGGCGGCTACGACATCACCGGCCTGGGCAAGGTGCATTTCGTGGGGGCGTGAGCGGCCCACCGAATAAGAAAAAGGGCGGACCCGAAGGCCCGCCCTTTCCCGATCGCATGAACGTCCCTGCCGTTACGACGACTTGCCGTTCGGGAAGAACAGCTGCAAGCCGTTCAGCTTGTAGGACGCGATGGTGTCCTGGCCGTCCTTGGACAAAATCCAGTCGATGAAGACCTGGCCTTCGGCCTGCTTCACCTTGGGGCACTTCTTCGGGTTGACCAGGATGATGCCGTACTGGTTGAACAGCTGCTTGTCGCCCTCGACCTGGATCTTGTAGTCGCCCTTGTTCTTGAAGCTGATCCAGGTGGCGCGGTCGGTCAGGGCATAGGCGCCCATGCCGACGGCGGCGTTGAGGGTGGCGCCCATGCCGCTGCCGGTTTCCCGGTACCAGCCGCCCGACGCCTTCTTGATGTCGACGGCGGCGGCCTTCCACAGGCGGACTTCCTTCTTATGCGTGCCGGAATTGTCGCCGCGCGAGGCAAAGGTCGCCTTGGCGTCGGCGATCATCTTGAACGCCTTGGGCGCGTCCTTCATGCCGCCGACCTTGGCCGGGTCCTTGGGCGGGCCGACGACGATGAAGTCGTTGTACATGACGTCGGAACGCGTCACGCCGTAGCCTTCCTTGACGAACTTTTCCTCCGCCGGCTTGGCGTGGACCAGCAGCACGTCGCCGTCGCAGTTCTGGGCGTTCTTGATCGCCTGGCCGGTGCCGACGGCGACCACGTTGACCTTGATGCCCGTCTTCTTTTCGAAGATCGGCAGCATGTAGCCGTACAGGCCCGAATTCTGGGTCGAGGTCGTCGACTGCACGATGATCGACTTGCCGTCGGCCTGGGCCGGGGCGGCGGCGACCGCCGCCACGGCAAGGGCGAGGGCCGCCGCGCCGAAAGTGATCCGTTTAACTGTTTTCATGGATATCTCCCTGATTGCTGGTTCCGTTTGATGGTTGCTGGGTTGATCGGTCTCGTTGGGCGGCCGGATCACAGGATGATCTTGCCCGCCATGTAGTCGCCGGCCTCGGCCGAGGACGGTTGATTGAAAAACGCCGCCGCCGGGCTGTGCTCCAGCACCTTGCCCCGGTGCATGAACACCACGTCGTCGGCCAGGCGGCGGGCCTGGCCCATGTCGTGGGTGATGAAGACGATCTTGGTGCCGCGGTCGCGGGCCGCCTTGGTGATGTCCTCGATCACCAGGGTCGAGGCCGGGTCCAGGTTCGACGTCGGCTCGTCCATGAACAGCACGTCCGGCTCCGTGGCCAGGGCCCGGGCGAGGGCCAGGCGCTGCTGTTCGCCGCCGGACAACAGCCGCGCCGGCTGGTCGGCCTGGGCCGCGAGGCCCGCGTGTTCCAGGATTTCCCGCCGCCGGGCCGGGTCGGCACGGCCGCGCAGGCGCAGCACGAAATCGATGTTGGCGGCGACGGAGCGGCGCAGCATCACCGCGCGCTGGAACACCATGGCCTGACGGCGGCGGACGGCCTCGTCGAGCGGATGGCCGCCCCAGGTGACGCCGCCGCCCGAGGGCTCCAGCAGCCCGTGCATGAGCCGCAGCAGCAGGCTTTTCCCGGCCCCGTTGGGGCCCATGATGACGGTCACGCCATGGGCGTCCAGGGTCAGGTCGATACCCTTGATCAGCACCGCGCCGCCGGCCTGATAGGTCAGGTCCTCGATGGCGACGGGAAACAGGTCGGCCCCGGTGCCGCCGTCCCGTGGATTGCGGAGATCGATAACGTTCGCGGGGCGCAACTCACGCATAGGCCTGCCTTTTCGCCGTGGCGTTCAAGCCCATGACGCCCGCGTTGATGGCGAGTGCGATGGTCAGCAGCACGACGCCGAGGCCGAGCGCCAGGGGCAGGTCGCCCTTTGACGTCTCCAGCGCGATGGTCGTCGTCATGACGCGGGTCAGATGGTTGATGTTGCCGCCGACGATGATGACCGCGCCGACCTCGGCCATGGCGCGGCCGAGCCCGGCCAGCATGACCGTGAGCAGGGAATAGCGCGCGTCCCACAGCAACTCCGTCATCATGCGGCCCGTGGGCACGCAGAACGAGCGGAACTGGTCGGCGTATTCATTGTGCAGGTCCTCGATCACCTGGCGCGACAGGGCGGCGATGATCGGCAGGATCAGGACCGCCTGGGCGATGATCATCGCCGTGGGGGTATAGAGCAGCCCCATGAAACCGAGCGGCCCGGCGTTGGACAGCAGCATGTAGATGATCAGGCCGACCACCACCGGCGGCAGGCCCATCATGGAATTGACGACGACCAGCGCCACGCCGCGGCCGGGGAACCGCGTCACGGCCAGCAAGGCCCCGATGCTGAGGCCGATCACCCCCGCCGCCAGCAGGGCCGTCAGGCTGACCCGCAGCGACAGCCCGATGACTTCCATCAGGTCCGCGTCGAAGCTGAACAGCAATGAGAAGGCCGTGAGGAAGGCCTGGCCGAAATCCTGCATCGTCTGGCTGTCCGCCCGCTCCCATTCCCAGGACGCGGAGGACGTGTTCCTCCGCGATTCCGTAAATTATGCATAATTATTCGTATTTGTCGTAATTTTGCACAAATTCCGGGGAGGTGCAAGCATCCCCGGCGGCCCGGAAAGGCCGTGGGCGGGGCCGGTTCAGCCGTTGTCTCAAGAAGGGGTTGGCGGCGCTTAGCCGCCCTCGGCCCAGCGCCGCATCAGGCTGTTGAACACCCGTTGCGCGGTCAGGGCGGCCGGGCTGTTGGCCGCTGTCTGGTGCAGGTGATGGGCGACGCCGTTGGCTTCGGCCAGAATCTCGCGCCGCTCGGCGGAGGCGACCCGGCTTTGGATCCAGGTCACGGCGACCCGCCGCTCGCCCCTTGTCACGACCTCGACCCGGTGATGCCAGCCGGTCGGATAGACCACGGCGGCGCCCCGAGGCAGCTTGACCTTGACCTCGCCGCCGGGGGCCAGGATGACCAGCTCGCCGCCGTCGTAATCCTCGGGCGCATTCAGGAACAGCGTGCAGGATACGTCGGCGCGGATCGATTCCGGGTTGCCGATGAAGGGGTTGTCCGTGTGCAGGCCATACCCCGCGCCCACGCCGTAACGGGCGTAAAGCGGGCGCATGACCCGGTGCGGGAAGGTCCCGTTGCGGATCGGCGCAGACTGCCCGACCGCGCCCATGACCAGGCGGTCGGCCGGCGCCAGGGCATCGCCGGCGGCGGCGCGGTCGGCCTGGCGGTTTCGCTTCACGGCCTTGATGTCGCCGCGCATTCCGTCCGCCCCGTCGATCCAGGGGACATCGTCGAGAATGGCGTCGATTTCGCCGAGCCCGCCGTCATCGAGCAGTTTTTCCACGTGGATGATCATCGTCTCGCCAACTCCCCTGCCCCCGCGCACCCCACGCCCACGGCAACGGACCGATGATAGCACGCGGGACAGCCGCAGTCGGCGGAAACCGCCCGCAGAGCAGCCCCCAGCCTTCCTTAATTTTACATGATTCACTTAAACACATAATTTTATACACACTCATTAACGCTATTTTTATAATGAAATCAGCATTTAAGTTGCCGCGTAAAAAGAAAAGTGTAATATTAACAATACGCAATCCGGCACCCGCCGGTCGCCTGTCGAAGATCGGCCCGCCGGCCTTCACGCAAGGCGTTGATTTACGGATTTCATAATGGGAGAGCAGTCATGGGCAAAATCAATAAAGCGTTCCTGATCCTGCCGGTTGTCTTCGCGATTCTGATCGCGGTCGGCATTCTGACCAGCTAGGTCTTAATCGTCCCAAAGACTGGTGATCGAGCGCGGGTCTTACGGACCCGCGCTTTTTTTGTCCGCGTCCCTGCCCCTTGGGACGTCCGTCAGTCGGAAAGCGACGCGGCCTGCTTGCGGGCCGCCTTAAGGGCCGATTTATCCGGCGCCGGCGCCCCGCGCTCGACGGCATGGATGAGGGTCGGGTGGGCCCGCTGAGCGCAATCTGTCCGTTCGCACAGCCGGCAAGTCACGCCGACGGGCAGGAAGGTCTCCGACCGCGTCAGGTCCAGGCCGCCCGAATAGACCAGCTCGCCCGCGTCCTCCAGCCGGCAGCCCAGCGCCAGCGCATAGCTGCCGTCGGGCGCATTGTACCCGGACCCGGGCCGGCGCTGACCGAAGGCGACGGAAAGATAGGCGCTGCCGTCGGCCAATTGCAGAACCTGAGCATCGACGGTGCCCGGCCGCCCACTGGCCGCATGCACGTTCCAGCGCGGGCAGATTCCCGCGAACCGGGGAATCGGCAGGCCCGAACCGGGCACCCGCCGGAACACGTTGCCCGCACTGTCGATGCGCAGGAAGTGGAAGCGCACGCCTTCCTCGCCCGGGCGACGCAGGGTCGCGAGACGCCGGCAGGCCTGTTCCAGGCTGACGCCGAAGGCCTGACTCAGGCGCTCCACGTCGTAGCGATAGGCGCGCGCGCGGTCGAGAAAGGCGCCATAGGGCATCAGCACCGCGGCGGCGAAATACCCCGCCAGATAGTCGCGGCATAAATCCTCGGACGCGGGGGACAATCCCGCTTCCTCGACCCAGGCGTCGATCAGGTCGGCGGCCGCGCGGCGGCCCGTCTCGCGGGCCAGATGGAAGCGCAGACTGGGCAGGGCCAAATCGTCGCGCACGACCAACCGCCCGCCGCCGCCCCCCGCCCCGGACTCCAGGCGCACCGCCGGGACCACGGCGCCCCCCCGGCCCGCATCCCCGATGCCCGTGGTTTCGACCTCGATCCCGAAACGGTCCCGCAACACCTCGGACAGGCGCGAAAACAACCCCACGGTCTCCATCCCGATTTCGGCGCGCAGCGCCTCCGCCCGGCGGTCCAGATCGTCGAAGAAATTGTCGTTACGTTCGGTGAAGTCGCCGACCTCTTCCGTCGGCGTGCGGCTTTCAAGAAGGTTGTCGAGGTTCTCGCCGGTAATGAAGCGGAGCAATTCGTCGACCTGCAAAGTGAGTTTTTCCGTGCCGTCGACGACGATGCCGAGGAACTGTTGACGCTCGGCCGCGGCCAGATCGATGTTGTCGAGCAGGATTTCCGAGAAGCTGCGGACCGAGGTCAGCAGGGTCCGCACGGAATGGCTGGAGGCCACCAGATAGGGGCTGGAGGCCAGCTTGTCCGTCAGCGCCTCCACATCCTCGCGGCTGTTGCGGTAGGATCGATAGAGCCGCAGGAACGAACGGCAGATGTCGGGTACGGAGGTCACGAACTCGTCCAGCTCCGCCGCCGAGGGACGGGTGCCGCCGAACATGGGATCGGACAGGGCCTCTTCCAGGTCGCTTTTGATGCGCACCTCGTCGCCCGCGGAAAAGTCCCGCAGATCGACGCCGAGGGCTTCCGAAAGCTTGAGCAGCAGCGACACGGTCAAGGGCCGGTCGTTGTGCTCGATCATGTTCAGGTAACTGGGCGAGATGCCGAGAATTTCGGCGAGCTTAACCTGCGTCAGTCCACGGTCCTTGCGGAGCCGCCGAAGGCGCGCGCCCAACATTGGCGATCGCGGCATAATATTCCCCCTCGTGGAAATCCACGAAATAGTTGCCCTGTCCCGGGTCTAACGTTCCGCCCGGGTGTAGGTTTGGGGCATATTAACCGATGTTCACCTGTCTGTCTTCGGGATTTCAGCCGCCAAAATCAAGTAATAATAAGAAGAACTGCGATATTTTGGTGAATTGTTCACGCACCCTGAACGGCGCGTTCCACAAGGGGGAAGAGACCCGCCGGTCCCGTTAGGCCGGCGGATTCGGCGGATGTCCGAGCGCGTCGCTCAGTCCGGCCATGACCTTGTCCAACGCGCCGGCGAGATCGGTCAGCAGCGGCCCGATGTCCGGGCCTTCGGGGGCGGCCTTCAAGGCCGCTTCGAGGGCTTTCGCCGCCTCGAACACCTCCGTCGCACGGATGTTGCCGCTGACGCCCTTCAACGCATGGGCGTCGCCGATGGCGCGTTGAAAATTGCCCGCCGCCACGTCGGCCCCGATCTCCGCCGCCTTGCCCCCATAGGCGTCGAGAAACTTGCCCAGCAGCTTGTGGATCATGTCGTCGTTGCCGCGAACCATCTCACGGAACGCGCCCATATCGATCCCCGGCAGGGTATCGGGCAGGCGACGGGACGGCGCAGGCGCGGCAAGCCGACTGTCTTCGTTATCCGGTGGTGGCGTTTCTGTCATCGATGCCCTCGATAAATCATGGCGGCATGGACGCCGCTCAGCATGCCGCGTCCACGGCCGATGCCGGCAGCGTGAAACGGAATACGGAGCCCCGCCCCGGCGCCGGCTCGACCCATATCTTGCCGCCGAAACGCTCGACAATCTCGCGGCAAATGGCGAGTCCCAATCCCGTGCCCTTGGGCTTGTTGGTCAGGGTTTCGCCCGATCCGCCCTGCTGGAAACGTTCGAAAATGCGGTCCCGTTCGCCGGGCGCCACGCCGGGACCGTTGTCGATCACGTCGACGGTGGCGTGGCCGGCGTCCGCCGTGGCGGTAATGCGGATATGCCCCTCGTTCGGATCGCAGAATTTCACGGCATTGGAAATCAGGTTGACCAGAACCTGGATCAGCCGGTCACGGTCGGCATGAACCCGGGGCAGACCACCGGGAAGGTCCAGGTCCAGGCGCACGCCCTCGGCCTGGACCAGAGGCGACGCCGCGGCCGCGGCCGCCTCGATGGTCGCCGCCAGGTCGAGCGGCGCCATCCGCCATTCCAAATTCCCCGCCTCCATCTTCGAAAGATCGAGAAGCTGGTCGATCAGGCGCGTCAGGCGCTGGGTTTCGGCGACGACGACGCTGTAGAAACGGTCGCGCTCCGCCCCGCGCAGAGCCGGGTTGTCGGACAGGATTTCTCCCGCCGCGCGAATCGATGTCAACGGCGTGCGGAACTCATGGCCCACGGTGGTGATGAAGTTGTCCTTCATGCGGTCCAGTTCCTTAAGCCGCTCGTTGGCCGCCCGCAGCTCGGCCGTGGTTTCCTCAAGCGCCTTGGATTTTTCCTCGAGCTCGTGGGAGTACTCGATGACCTGCGACGTTTCGTCGAGAATGCGCATCAGGTCCTCGGTGCTGACGACCTCACCCTTGGTCACGCTGGCCACCACGGCCTGGGCCGAGGCCGCGCCGATGACCCCCGCCAACTGCCGTTCGGCGAAAGACACCAGCGCCGGCGCCGCCTCCGCCCGGGGATCGAGGTTAAGGCCCTGGCGTTCGGCGAAGCCGGCGAGCGCCGCCCCCGCCCGATCGTTACCCAGAAAGCGCCGCAGCACGGCCTTCAGTTCGCCGACCGGGGCGGAACCACGCCACACGGTGACCGGCTTCGCCCCCGGGCTGTCCAACTTCTGCACGAACTCGCCGGCCTGCAACTGCTCCAAATCGCTGGCCCGGCTGAGCAGCGACACCCAGACGAAGCCGCCGATATTGACCAGCATCGACCAGAACAGGGAATGGGACAGATGGTCGATCCCGTCGAGCCCGAACAGGGCATAGGGCTTCAGGAACTCGATGCCGTAGGGGCCCAATTCGATCAGGCTCATGTCGACCCAGCCCGACCGCGCGAAGGACGGCAACACCAGGGTGTAGAACCACATGGCGGTGCCCAACAATAGGCCGGTCATGGCGCCGGCCCGCGTGCCGCCCTTCCAGAATATCCCGCCCAGCAGCGACGGCGCGAACTGCGCCGCCGCGGCGAAGGACACCAGGCCGATGGTGACCAGGGCGTAGGATTCCCCGATCAGCCGCATGTAGGTATAGGCGAGCAGCAGCACGAACAGGATCGCGCTGCGCCGGACGAACAAAAGGAAGGCCGACAGGTCGCCCGTGAACCGGGCCTGGAACCACCGCATGCGCAGCAGCACCGGCACCACAAGATCGTTGCACACCATGGTCGACAGCGCGATGGTCGCGACGATCAGCATGCCCGTGGCCGCCGACAGACCGCCGATATAGGCGAACAGAGCCATGCCCTCGTTCTGATTGGCCATGGCCACGGTCAAGACGAAGGTATCCGCGTCGACGCCGCCGTCGGGAAACTGCAACAGGCCGCCGATGGCGATGGGCAGCACGAACACGTTGATCAGGATCAGATAGAGCGGGAACAGCCAGGCCGCCTTGCGCACATGGTCCGGGTTGACGTTCTCGACCACGCCGACTTGGAATTGGCGCGGCAGGCAGACGATGGCGAACATGGACAGCACCAGCAGGGTCGACCATTGCGCATAGCCCCCGGCCCCGACCTGGTGGAACAGTTGGGAGATCTCGGGCACCGCGTTGCCTTTGGCGAACAGGTCGCCGAACCCGTCGAACACGCCGTAGGTGACGTAAAACCCGACGGCAAGGAACGCCAGCAGCTTGATGATCGATTCGAAGGCGACGGCGATCACCATGCCTTCGTGATGTTCCGAGGCGTCGATGTGGCGGGTGCCGAACAGGATCGCGAACAGGGCCATGATCAGGGCCACGAAAAAGGCCGTGTCCTGGAACAGCGGCACGCGGCCCAGATGGCGCGGCATGACGATTTCCGGATACTGAATCAGCACGGTGAAACTGGTCGACACGGCCTTAAGCTGTAGCGCGATGTAGGGCAGGATGCCGAACACCACGATCACCGTGACGAGGCCGCCGAGATAGATGCTTTTGCCGTATCGCGAGGCGATGAAATCGGCGATCGAGGTGATGCGGTTTTCCGCCGAGATGCGGACCATCTTTTCCAGCACGAAGGGCCACAGCACCAGCACCAGGGTCGGCCCCAGATAGATCGGCAGGAAATCCAGGCCCGAGGTCGCGGCCCGGCCGACACTGCCGTAGAAGGTCCAGCTCGTGCAATAGACCGCCATGGACAGCGCGTAGATATAGGGATTGTTGAGGATCGAGCGCCCGGCATCCGCCCGCTTGTCGCCCCAGAAGGCGATGGCGAACAGCAGGCCGAGATAGGCCACCGACGCGATGAAGATGACCCAGCCTTCGAGCACCTCAGTCGTCCCGTGGGGCCGAGCGGTCGACGCGTTCGGCAATCAGGTAGATCGCGGCGACGACGCCGATCCAAACGGCGAACAGAACCACAAAAATCCGCGGCAGCCCGAACAGGTCGGCCGCCCCTTCGCCGAGGGTCACCAGCGGCGGCAGAAACAGCAGCGTGGCGACCAAAAACAGCGACACGGAAAAAGCGCCGACCCGGCTTGTTCCCCGCTCCGGGGCACCCGCCCGGCGTGGCTCGGGATCGCGTGCCGGGCCGCCCGCCATCAGTCCACGGCCAACCCAACGGCGGCCTTGACCCTGGTGACCAGGTCGCGGGTGGAAAACGGTTTGGTGATGAAGTCGTCTGCCCCGGCGGACAGGCCCTTTTCGCGGTCCGCCTCGCGCCCCTTGGCCGTCAGCATGATGATGTGAACGTCGGACCAGGCGCTGTTGCCGCGTATTTCCTCGCACACGGAAAAGCCGTCCCGCTCCGGCAGCATGACGTCCAACAGCACGACGTCCGGTTTGGCCGCGCGCATTTCGCCGAGCGCCGCATTCCCGTCGCCGACGACGCGCGTCGCGAACCCCGACTTTTCGAGCAGGAATTTCAGCGACAGGACAATGTTGTCGTCGTCTTCGACCACCAGAACGGAGTGATCCATGAACGTCTCCCATTATTTTCGGCGCGTGATCCGCGCACGCGTGCCGTCACCGGCTTTTGCCCGATTATACTCCGTAGATCCGCCGCCGCCGCAAGATTTCTGACACCATCCCGGCCAAGCCTGGTTTGACGCCCCGGTTTGACAGACGGAACCCCGTCTGCAAAGCCTGGACGGCATGAAACAGGAAAGTCCCGTCGAGTTCACCCGCCGCGCGGTTCTGACCGGCATGCTTCTGGGCGCGGCCCTGACCCCCTGCAACGTCTATTCAGGGCTCAAGATCGGCTGGTCCTTCAACATGTCGATCGCCGCCGGGCTGCTGGCCGTGGGGGCCTGGCGCCTGGCCGAACGCGGCCTCGGCACGGCGCCTTTGGGCCTCAGGGAAAACAACATCAACCAGACGGCGGCCTCGGCCTCGGCCTCCATCGTGTCGGGCGGGCTGGTCGCGCCGATTCCGGCCCTGACGCTGCTGACCGGGCAGACCCTGCAATGGCCCGTGCTGGCGTTCTGGGTGTTCTGTGTGTCGATCCTGGGCGTGGTTGTCGCCGCCGGCCTGCGCCGCCAGATGATCGAGCACGAGAACCTCGCCTTTCCCGCCGGTCTGGCGACGGCGGAAACCCTGAAACGTATTCACGGCAAGGGCCGCGAACAGACGGCCCGCCTGCACGCCCTGCTGGCGGCGGCCGGGGTCTCGGCGGCGGTCAAACTGGCCGTCGATCTGGCGGCGGCGGTGCCACGTCTGGCCCTGCCGGGATCACTTGCCGGGGGCGTGACCTTCAAGAACCTGGGCATGTCCTTCGACCCGTCGCTGCTGATGATCGGCTTCGGGGCGCTGATCGGCCCGCGCGCGGGGCTGTCGTTGCTGCTCGGCGCGGGCGCATCCTGGGGCGTGCTCGCCCCCTGGGTGCTGGACCGGGGGTGGGCCCAGGCGGGCGCACCCGGCACGGTCTGGTTTTCCGAACTGGTCGCCTGGTTGTTGTGGCCGGGGGTGACCCTGACGGTCACGGCGGCCCTGACGTCCTTCGCGATTTCGGTCCTGCGCATCCGCCGGCGGCTGATCGGCGCGGATCGGCGGATGGGACGCGGCTACGCCCTGGCGCTGGCCGGGGTGACGGCGTTGATCTGCATCGCCGGATGGGCCCTGTTCGGCCTGCCGGTCTGGGTGTCGGTGCTGGCCGTGGCGCTCAGCTATGTCCTCGCCGTGATCGCCGCCCGGGTGTCGGGGGAAACGGGGGTCACGCCTGTGGGTGCCTTGGGCAAGGTGACGCAATTGACCTACGGCGCCGTCACGCCCGGCGACATGGCGGCCAACCTGATGACCGCCAACATCACCGGCGGCGCCGCCGGGCAATGCGCCGACATGATGCACGATCTGAAGACCGGATCCCTGGTCGGCGCGACGCCGCGGTTGCAGATCTATGCGCAGGCGCTGGGCGTGCTGACCGGATCGCTGGCCGGGGCGGCGGTCTATCTCGCCCTGATCCCCGACCCCGCCGCCATGCTGATGACGCCCGACTGGCCGGCCCCCGCCGTGGCGACCTGGAAGGCCGTGGCCGAGGTGATGTCGGCGGGCCTGAGTGCTATTCCCGAGGGGGCGGCGCCCGCCATGGCCGTGGCGGCGGTGCTGGGCGTGATCCTGGGCGCGGCCGACCGCTTGGCACCCGAGCGCGTCTCCCGCTTTCTGCCCAGCGCCCCCGCCGCCGGAGTCGCCTTCGTCATTCCCGCGTGGAATTCGATCTCGCTGTGCCTGGGCGCGGTCATCGCGGCCGGGGCCGCGCGCCTCAATCCCGAATGGACGGAACGCAACGGCACGGCCGTCGCCGCCGGTCTGGTCGCCGGAGAAAGCCTGATCGGCGTCGCCCTGGCGCTCGCCCGCATGGCGGGCTGATTAACGCCTCAGTGCAGGCGCATCATCCCGCCGACCAGACGGAATTCCGCCGGCTTGACCAGCGCCGCCGAGGCGACGCGCACGGAATGCAGGGGGCCCTCCAGATTGTTTTCCCAGAAGTCCAGGAACCGGCGCAGCACGGGAAAGTCCGGGGCGATGTCCATATCCTGCCAAATGTAATCCTGAAGGAGGTGAAGGTGGTCCGGGCGCCGGTAGGTGATTTCGGCGGTGGTCAGGCGATAGCCTGAAAGCTGTACTTCCAATGACATGTGAGACCCTCCGTCTTGAGCGCGCGTCTTGCATGTCCTCCCTGGACGCCTGAATTGTCGCCCGAAATTTTCCAATGCGTCAATAATTATTGCGTAAAAACAATGGATTAGCAGCCTCCGGCGGAGAGTGCTGCCAATCGCGCGCCGGCCGGTGAATTTTTCTGCCCGAAGGGGCTTGAAGGCGCGGGATCGGCGACTAAATTTTTTCGCGGAAACGGGGGGAAATGCCGGATTCCCAAGGGTTTTCTCCCGTCATTTGCTTGCTCAACCAAGGAATGTTCAAGAGGAGCCATCGCATGTTCAAACCTCTTCACGACCGGGTTCTCGTCCGCCGCATCGAACAGGACGAAAAGACCAAGGGCGGGATCATCATCCCCGACACGGCCAAGGAAAAGCCCATGGAGGGCGAGGTCATCGCCGTCGGTTCGGGCCATAAGGCCGAGGACGGCACGGTCACGCCGCTGGACGTCAAGGCCGGCGACCGGGTCCTGTTCGGCAAATGGTCGGGCACGGAAGTGACCATCGACGGCGAGGAACTTCTGATCATGAAGGAGTCCGACATCCTCGGCGTCATCGAGGCCACCCAGGCCGCGAAAACCAAGAAGGCCGCCTAAGGCGTCCGATCCCACATCAACCCATCAGCAATTTGAAAGCTGCCTCTCTTAAAAGGAGTGATCGAACATGGCTGCGAAAGAAGTGAAGTTTCATGGCGACGCACGGGCGCGCCTTCTCAAGGGCGTGGACACCCTGGCCAACGCCGTCAAGGTGACCCTCGGCCCCAAGGGCCGCAACGTCGTGATCGACAAGGCGTTCGGCGCGCCGCGCATCACCAAGGACGGCGTCACCGTCGCCAAGGAGATCGAGCTGACCGACAAGTTCGAGAACATGGGCGCCCAGATGATCAAGGAAGTGGCGTCCAAGACCAATGACCTGGCCGGTGACGGCACCACCACCGCCACCGTGCTGGCCCAGGCCATCGTCCGCGAGGGCGCCAAGGCCGTGGCCGCCGGCATGAACCCGATGGACCTGAAACGCGGCGTCGACATGGCCGTCGAAGCCGTCGTGGCCGACGTCAAGAAGCGTTCCCACCCGGTCAAGACCAACGAGGAAGTGGCCCAGGTCGGCACCATTTCCGCCAACGGCGACCGCTCCATCGGCGACATCATCGCCGAGGCCATGCAGCGGGTCGGCAATGAAGGCGTCATCACCGTGGAAGAGGCCAAGAGCCTGGAAACGGAACTGGACGTGGTCGAAGGCATGCAGTTCGACCGCGGCTATTCGTCGCCCTATTTCGTGACCAATGCCGACAAGATGGCCTGCGAACTGGATAACCCCTACATCCTGATCCACGAGAAGAAGCTGTCGAACCTGCAGGCCATGCTGCCGGTGCTGGAAGCCGTCGTGCAGTCGGGCAAGCCGCTTCTGATCATCGCCGAGGACATCGAGGGCGAAGCGCTGGCGACCCTGGTCGTCAACAAGCTGCGCGGTGGTCTGAAGGTCGCCGCCGTGAAGGCGCCGGGCTTCGGCGACCGCCGCAAGGCCATGCTGGAAGACATCGCGATCCTGACCAAGGGCCAGGTGATCTCCGAAGACCTGGGCATCAAGTTGGAGAACGTGACCCTCGACATGCTGGGCACGGCCAAGAAGGTGTCGATCACCAAGGACGACACCACCGTCGTCGACGGCGCCGGGTCGAAGAAGGACATCGAGGCGCGCTGCAACCAGATCCGGGCGCAGATCGAGGAAACCACCTCGGACTACGACCGCGAGAAGTTGCAGGAGCGCCTGGCCAAGCTGGCCGGCGGCGTCGCGGTGATCAAGGTCGGCGGCGCCACCGAGGTCGAGGTCAAGGAGAAGAAGGACCGCGTCGACGACGCCCTGCACGCGACCCGCGCGGCCGTCGAGGAAGGCATCATCGCCGGCGGCGGCACGGCCCTGCTTTACGCCGTGCGCGCCCTGAACGGCCTGAAGCCGGAAAACCACGACCAGCAGGTCGGCATCGACATCGTGCGCCGCGCCTTGCAGGCCCCGGTGCGGCAGATCGCCGAGAACGCCGGCTTCGACGGTGCCGTGGTCGCCGGCAAGCTGAGCGATCAGAAGGACACCAACTGGGGCTTCAATGCCCAGACCGGGGAATACCAGAACCTGGTCAAGAACGGCATCGTCGACCCGACCAAGGTGGTGCGCACGGCGTTGCAGGACGCGTCCTCCGTCGCCGGCCTGCTGATCACCACGGAAGCCATGATCGCCGAAAAGCCCGAACCCAAGAAGGACGCCGGCGCGGGTGCCGGCATGCCGGACATGGGCGGCATGGACTTCTAACTCTCCGCCAATACCCAAGTGAGCCCTGGCCGCCGGTCATATGGACCGGCGGCCTTTCTTTTGTGGCATCCGGACGCGGCGCTGGTTATGTAGGGATTGAGGATCAACCGACCCGGGACACCCGCCACCATGGACAGCACCGCCGCGCCGAAAATCTGGCTCGACTACGACCAGGCCGAACTGGACCGCCAATACGACCAACGCTCCCTGGTGCCCGACGGCGACGCCTATGTCGCCGAGAACGCCACCGCCAGCGTCCGCGCGCGGGCCGATCTGGATTGCCGCCTCGACATCGCCTACGGCGACGGCCCGGACGAAACCCTGGATATCTTCCCCGCCGCTACCCCCGGCGCGCCGGTCGCGGTGTTCTATCACGGCGGCGCCTGGACGCGCGGCGACAAGGCCAACGAAAGCCACCTCGCCCCGGCCCTGGTCGCGGCGGGGGCGGCGGTGGCCTTCATCAACTTCACCCTGGCGCCCAAGGCCTCGCTCGACCAAATCGTCGACCAGAGCCGCCGAGCCCTGGCCTGGGTCCACGCCCATGCGGCGGACATGAATGCCGACGCAAACCGCCTGATCGCCGCCGGGCATTCCTCGGGCGCCCATCAGGCGGCAATGATGGCGGTGACGAATTGGACCTCCCCGGGCGAAGCCTGGGGCGGCCTGCCCGCCGACACGGTCAAGGGCACGGTCATCACCAGCGGCATTTACGAACTGACGCCGCCGCGCCTGAGCTATCGCAACGGCTATCTTAACCTGGACGACGACGCGGTCGCGCGGAACAGCCCGATCCGCCACCTGCGCCCGGGCCTGCCGCCCGTCGATCTGTTCTACGGCGACGGCGAGCTGGCCGAATTCCGTCGCCAGGGCCGGGATTTCGCCCAGGCGATGCGGGACGCCGGGCTGACGGTCCGCGAAACGGACTTGCCCGGCATCCACCATTTCACCATGAGCCGTGAACTGGGCCGGCCGGAAAGCCCGGTCCACCAGGCGGCGCTGCGCCTGCTGGGATTAGCCATGTAATCCATACCAGGGACGCCCAATGCCCCGATGGCCGGAAGGCAGCATTTTCAAGCCATTGTAGCTCGCCTGGCGCCATCCAGAAGGCTAGGATACGGCATGGCAAGAAGGCCCAAAAACAGCACCTCCGGCGCCCGCTACGCCGCCGTCGATCCGGCGCTCGTCGCACGCATCTGCTGGTACCACTTCCGCGAGGGACAGACACAGCAGGAAGTGGCCGACCGCGTGAGGCTCAATCGCGCCACTGTGAACCGAATCATCAACGAAGCGCGGCGGGAGGGCCATGTCCGCGTGACCCTAAACCTGCCTTTGGCGCCCTGCCTCGAGGCGGAGAATGCGCTGCGCAACCGTTTTGGCCTAAAGGATGCCGTGGTCGTCCCCGCCCCCATCGACGAGGATGACGTGCGCCGCGTCGTCGGCTTGGCGGCAGGACAATACGTATCCGGTGTCTTGGCGCCCGATGCGCTTCTGGGTCTCGGCTGGGGGGCGACCATCCACGCCGCCGGCCAAACCCTGATCCCGCGCGAGGGCGCGACAAACACCGTCGTTTCCCTATCAGGCGGCCTGTCGCAAAGCGGCGCCATCAATCCCTATGACAACGCGGCCGCCTTCGCCCGGGTGCTGGATGCCCGGTGCTACTACATGACGGCGCCGATGATCGCCGAGACCGCGGCCGCCCGCGCCGCCTTTGCGGACAGCGCGCCTGTGCGTCAGGTCTATGCCATCGCCGAACGTTGCGGGGTCGCGCTGATTTCGGCGGTCGATCTGTCCGCCAAGACGAAGATGGTGGAATACGGCGTCCTGACACACGATCAGGTAGCGGACCTGAAAGATGCAGGGTCGGTCGGCAATATCTGCGACTATTTCATCGACGCGGACGGACGGATGATCGATCACGAGATCAATGCCCGCACCCTGTCGGTGCCTTTCGACACGTTGCGCCGCATTCCCAATGTCATCCTTGCGGCCGGCGGCACGTTCAAGGCCGAGATCGTGCGCGCCGCCCTGGCCGCCGGTCTGGCCAATACGTTGATCACGGACGAGAAGTGCGCGGCGGTGCTGCTGCGCGATTAGGGGCTGCTTCTTTACGCCGTGTGCAACGCGCGCTTGTCGCTGAGGAGCGACGTAAAGACCGTGGCGGCGGCAAGGAACGCGAACGCGGCCATCAGGCATCCGTCGATCCCCGCCCATTGATAGGAAATGCCGGACAACAGGGTTCCCAGCAGGCGCCCGGTGGCGTTGGCGCCGTAGTAGAACCCCACGTTCATGGTCACGCCCTCGTTCTCCGAGAGCGCCAGAATCAGATAGGAATGCACGGCGGAATTCACGGCGAACACGATTCCGAACACGGCCAGACCGGCGATCAAGGCGATCGCCGGATCGACGCCGATGCGCAACGCCGCAATGATCACCACGACGGTCAGGGCGAGCATGACCAGCCAGACCCTTGCGGCGCGGACTTCGGTGCTCAACCCGTCGGGCGACCGCGACGTCAGTTTCGGCGCGATTGCCTGCACGAAACCATAGCCGATCACCCAGGCGGCCATGAAGGCGCCGACCTGATTGAAGGTCCAACCCAATTGGTCGTACAGGAACACGGGTACGCCGACGACGAACCACACGTCGCGGGCGCCGAACAGGAACACCCGCGCCGCCGACAGCAGGTTGATCTCCCGCGACTTGGAGAAAATCTCGGTGAACTTGGCCTTCTTCTTGGCCTTGCCCATGCCCTTTTCGACCGACAGGACGGCGCCCATCAGGATGACCGTAAGAAAACCGGCCATCAGCCACAGGCCGCCCTTGAACCCGGCGACGGACAGCAGCAGCGCGCCGATGAAGAAACCCAGCCCCTTGATGGCGTTCTTGGAGCCCGTCAACAAGGCGACCCAGCGGTAAAGTCCGCCGGTTTCGTTCTCCGGCACGACGAATTTGAGCGCGCTTTTCGAGCTCATCTTCGTCAGGTCCTTGGCGACGCCGGACAGGCCCTGAACCACGAGAACGAACAGCACGGACGCCTCCTTGGGCCAGGCGGGGTCGAGCGCGGAGAGGGAGAGCAGGGCAACAACCTGAAGCAACAGGCCGCCGGTTAACGTCAGTTTCAACCCGAACCGCGACGCCACCCAGCCGCCACCGGCGTTGGTGACGATGCCCATGAGTTCATAGGCAAGGAACAGCACCGCCAGTTCGAACGGGGTGTAGCCCAGCCGGTGGAAGTGCAGCAGCACGAGCATGCGCAAGGCGCCGTCCGTGAGCATGAAGCCCCAATAGGCGGCGGTGACGACGGCGTATTTTCGAACATCCAACATCGCTTGATGCTCCAAGGCGGGCCGGATCAGTTGATCGACCGCGCCACCTTCTCCGTCAGTTCGTACAGGCGGTGGGCATAGCCCATCTCGTTGTCGTACCAGGCGATGATCTTCACCTGGGTGCCGTCCGTGACCATGGTCGACGGCGCGTCGATGATGGACGAATGGGTGTCGCTCTTGAAGTCGCTGGACACCAGGGGCCGGTCCTCGACATCGAGAATGCCCGCAAGCGGCCCGTCGGCCGCCCGGCGCAACAGGCCATTGATCTCTTCCACCGTCGTCTTGCGCGACACTTCGAACACACAATCCGTGATGGAGGCGTTGAGCAGAGGAACGCGCACGGCGATGCCGTCCAGTTTCCCTTTCAGTTCCGGGAAGATCATGGTGATCGCCGTGGCCGACCCGGTCGAGGTGGGGATCAGGTTGGCGAGCGCCGAGCGCGCCCGGCGCATGTCCTTCATGGGCTTGTCGATCACCGTCTGCGTGTTGGTGACGTCGTGGATGGTGGTGATCATGCCGTGGTCGATGCCGATGCCTTCATGGATCACCTTGACCACAGGCGCCAGACAGTTGGTGGTGCAGGACGCCGCGGTCACCAGATCGTGGACCTTGGGATCGTAGAGATCGTCGTTGACGCCCATGACGATGTTGAGCGCGTCGCCCTTCACCGGCGCGGAGACGACGACCTTCCTGACCCCGGCGGCGTAATAGGGCTTCACGGCGTCGCGGGTCTTGAACTTGCCGGAACATTCCAGCACCAGATCCACGCCCAGGGCGGCCCAGTCGATTTCAGCCGGTTTCGAGGCGCTGGAATATCCGATCCGCCGGTTGCCGAGGACGACGGCATCCGCGCCGTCCGCCCGCGCCGCGACCGGCCAGCGGCCATGCACGCTGTCGAACGCCATCAGGTGTGCCGCCATCTCCGCCGTGCCGCCGGGCTCGTTGATGTGGACGATGTCGATGTCGCCCTTGCCCCAGGCCCCGCCGGGGCCTTGCAGGCTGGCCGGCCGGGCCGGATCGAACCCCCAGGCCGCGCGCAGGGCCAGACGGCCCATGCGGCCGAAGCCGTTGATTGCAACGCGTACGGTCATGTCTTCTGTCTTCTCCTAAAGGTTCACGACCAGCCCGTCATAAGCCGTTTCCTCGGGCACCTCGTCCTTGTGCGGCATCATCTCGCGGCTGAAATGGGTCAGGATCATGCGTTTGGGCGTCAGATCGTCCCGATGCTCGACAATATCGGGGTAGTTCATGTGGAACTTGATGGGCTTGCCGTAAAAATAGCATTCGCAGATGAACAGGTCGGCATCCCGGGCCAGCGCCGGCATGTGCTTGGTCCAGGCGCTGTCGCCCGTATAAGACACGACTTTCCCGGCGATCTCCGTGCGCAGGCTGGTGGGATTGGTCTCCCCCGTATGCGCCGCCGGATAGGGGGTGACCGTCAACGGGCCGATCTGTGATTCCTGCATGACCGGCATTTCTACATAACTAAGTTGAAACTTTGGTGACATGGCGTGCATGCCCGGCATCAAAGCCTCGCAGATTCCCGCGATGCGGACCTGGGTGTCGCGCGGCCCGGCGATCACCAGGGGTTTCGTCCGCTTGGCGCCCAACATGGAATCCATCAGGAAAAAGGGCAGGCCGCCGCAATGGTCGCCGTGGATATGGGTCAGCACCACGGCATCGATGGTGGTGTGGTCGATGCCCAGTTGGTTCAAGGCGGTCATGCTGGTGGCGCCGAAATCGATGACGTAGCGAAAGCCCGGCGCATCGACCATGTAACAGGTCTGGAACCTGCCGCCGGCGCCGAAGGCATCGCCCGACCCGACAAAAGTGACTGTCACGCTCATGGAATGTTCCTCCTAGATGATTTCGTCGGCGCGCAGACGGGAAATCTCGTCATGCGACAGGCCGAACACGTCGTTCAGGACTTCGTCGGTGTGCTCGCCCAGGGCCGGCGGCGGGCGGCGGTAGGATACGGGCGTTCCCGACATCTTGATGGGATTGCCGATCATGTCCACCGGCCGGCCGCCGGCGGCGCCATGGGGCATGGATATCTTCATGCCACGGGCCTGCACGTGGGGATCGGCGAACACCTGATTCAGATCGTTGATCGGACAGACGGGCAGACTCGCCTCGCTCAGGTCCTCGATCCATTCAGCGCTGGTCCGCCGATGCATGATTTCCTGCACCTTGGCGATAAGGACGTCGCGGTTCTTGAGCCGGTCCGGGTTGGTTGCGAAGCGCGGGTCAGTGGCCAGTTCCGGTTCGCCGGCCATGTCGCAAAAGCGCCGGAACTGATCGTCGTTGTTGGCGCCCATGATGACGAAACCGTCCTGCGTCTCGAACGCCTGATAAGGCACCGTGTTGGGATGGGCGGTGCCCAGGCGTTCCGGGATCGTGCCGCCGATCAAATAGTTCATGCCCTGGTTGTAGAGCCAGCCGACCTGAACATCGAGCAGGCCCAGGTCGATGTGCTGGCCCTCGCCGGTGGCGTCCCGATGACGCAGCGCCGCCAGGATGGCGACCGCCGCGTACATACCGGTCATCACGTCGTTGACGGCGATCGGCACCTTGACCGGAAGCCTGCCGGGTTCGCCGGTCATGCTGATCAGCCCCCCCAATCCCTGCGCCATCATGTCGTATCCGGGGCGCGGTGCGTAGGGGCCGGTCTGGCCATAGCCGGTGATCGAGCAATAGACGAGACCGGGGAAATCGGCCTTCAGATCATCGTACCCCAGGCCGTATTTCGCCATGCCGCCGACCTTCAGGTTTTCGATCAGCACGTCCGACTTGGCCAGCATGCGGCGGACCAGGGCGACGCCCTCCGGCTTGGCGATGTCGACCGTGACGGACCGCTTGTTGCGGTTGGCCGACAGGTAGTAGGCGCTTTCGCTGCTGTCGTTGCCGTGGGCATCCTTCATATAGGGCGGCCCCCAGGTGCGGGTTTCATCACCGACGCCGCGGCGTTCCACCTTGATGACCTCGGCGCCGAGATCGCCGAGCAGTTGGGTCGATGAAGGGCCGGCAAGGACGCGGCTCATGTCGAGCACGGTGATTCCCTGCAAGGCGCTGCGTGTTGTCATGCCTGCCTCCCGAGTTGGTTTATCGGGATAATAACATATGTTATTTAAATAAACATATGTAACTTCACGTAAGGCCGTCGGCCCTTGCGCGCCTAACGCGGGCGGCGCGACTGCGGGCTGTCCCAGACCTCAGGGTTTAAGGGAAACGGCGGCATCTCACCTTGTAAGGCCGTGGTGATCTGCTGGGCCGCCGAGATGGCGAGCGCCTTCGACGCCTCCTGAGTCACCCCCGCCGTATGCGGCGTGAAGATGACCTTGGGGTTCTTGAGCAGTGCATGGTCGGCCGGCAGCGGTTCCGGGAACACGACGTCGAGCCCGGCCGCCCGGATGTGGCCGGCGGCGAGCGCCGCGTCGAGCGCGTTCAGATCGATCAATTGTCCCCGCGCCGCGTTGACGACCACGGCGCCTTCGGGAAGCGCCGCCAATTCGGCCGCGCCGATCATGTTGCGGGTTTCGTCGGTCAGTTCCGCCGCCATGGCCAGCGCGTCGCACTGGGCCAGCATGGCGTGGAGGTCTGTACACATTTCCACCCCCGTCACCAGGGCCAGGCGCGCGTTGACGTAGGGGTCATAGGCCAGGACCCGGCAATTGAAGGCGAGGCGCAGCTTCTTCGCCAGTTCCGAGCCGATATAGCCGAGCCCGACGATGCCGACCGTGCGGCCCTCGAGTTCATACACCTGGAGGCCCTGGCGCTGCGACCAGGCGGTGCCGTCGCGGGCCGCGCGGTCGCCCCAGGTCAGTTGTTTCAGGCAGGCCAGCAGCAGCATCACCGTATGTTCGGCCACGGGCGTGCGCCCGAAGCCCAGGTGGTTGACCACCAGGATGCCGCGCGCCGTGGCGGCGGGAATGTCGATGTTGTCGGTGCCGAAGCCGGAGGTCGAGATCACGGTCAGGCCCGGGGCGGCGTCCATGATCTCGGCGGTCACCCGTTCGGGCGTGCGCACCCAAAGGGCGTTGGCGTTGCCGAGGGCTGCCTTGACCTGCTCGGCGTCGGGGCTGTCGACGACGACGGGCTCGATCCCGGCGGCGCGCAGAAGGTCGTGGCCGCCCGGGTCGTACATCGGGCGCCAAAGAACGGCTTTCATGGACATGGCGGGTGCTTCCTCCCAAAGGATTGTCGTTTCTTGTGATGCCCCCATCTGCCGCCATTTAGGAGTCAGCGGCGGGCGAGAATCAAGCGGGTCTTTCACCGCAGGCGGCGAAAACCGGCGGGCGGCGGCCTTCCTACATTTATTGTGCAGTGCACAAAAATATCCTTGACGGTGGCGGATCAGTTGGGCATATTAGCAATGTTGCATCGCAGCAATTGTGGCGGTGCCGATGATCGGGCCGCCCGACAAACCCCTTTTCGCCACATTGGGAAACAGGAGAATTGATATGGCTACCAAGAAAACGACTTCCACCGACCCCTTCGCCCCCGTTCGGGAAACCATCCTGGAAGCGGTGAACACCGCCAAGACGCAGCAGGAAAAGATCGCTTCCGCCGCCCAGGCCGAAACCGACAAGGCCCGCGCCGCGGCCACCGAAGGGTTCGAGCAGGCCGTCACGGCCTATCGCGAGAATTTCGAAGCCGCCGTCGCCGCCACCAAGGCCGCGGCCGGCAACCTGAGCAAGATCGAAGAGCTGACCCGTTCCCAGGCGACCGAGCTCGCCGAAGACCGCGTCGCCGTGATCTTCAAGGCGATGTCGATCACCGACCCGTCCGAGCTGATGAAGCTGCAGGCCGACCTGATCGCCGCCGAGCAGAAGAAGGCCCAGGCCATGGCCAAGGAAACGGTCGCGCTTTACCAGGGCGTCGCCAAGGACCTGTTCGCGCCGATCCAGGCGCAGATGACCAAGGCCTTCGAAGCGGCTTCCAAGTTCAAGCCCGTCTAAGCTGAGTTCGCCCAAATCCACTTGCTGAAAATTGGCCCCGCGGAAACGCGGGGCCCTTTTTTTGTCCGCGCCCCCGCGATTGCCGACATTTGTTAGTTACGGTTTTCCTGATACGTTGCCCGTGGGGAGTGCCGCGCGGCGGTTTGTTCAATTTATATGCACCGCAACAAATTTTGCCCCGCCAAAGGGCCCGGGTTGACCTAGATCAAGAAGCCCGTCGGGTGAATTTTGTAGGTAGGAGGACGATTTCAGTGCCGCCAGTCAGGCCGGCGCGCAGGTTGTGTGCAATCGATAGAGGCAGAGCCATGACATTCCTCGTATTCCTGCCATTGGGCCTGATCGGCCTGCTCGGGCTGTCCCTCGCGGCCGGTGCCGACGACGCCGTCATGTACGGTCACGGCCTGCTGATGGCCGCGTTCGGGTTTCTCGGCATCTTCTGGGTCATCGCCCGCGACGGCGACATGGGCGGCCCGGCCAAGGCCGTCCCCGGCGGGATCAACTACAACGACGGCGTCATCCGCGCCGGCGTCGTCGCCTCGACCTTCTGGGGCGTCGTCGGGTTCTCGGTCGGCCTCGTGATCGCGTTGCAACTCGCCTTTCCGGTGCTCAACTTCGACCTGCCCTGGACCAATTTCGGCCGTCTGCGCCCGCTGCATACCTCGGCGGTGATCTTCGCCTTCGGCGGCAACGTCCTGATGATGACCTCGTTCCATGTGGTGCAACGCACCTGCCAGGCCCGCCTGGCCGGCGGCTGGGCGCCGTGGTTCGTGTTCTGGGGATATCAGCTGTTCCTGCTGATGGCCGCCTCGGGCTATGTCCTGGGCGTCACCCAGTCCAAGGAATACGCCGAACCGGAATGGTACGTCGATCTGTGGCTGACCATCGTCTGGGTGGCCTACCTGCTGGTCTTCATGGGCACCCTGTGGCGCCGCAAGGAGCCGCATATCTACGTCGCCAACTGGTTCTATCTGGCGTTCATCGTGACCATCGCCATGCTGCACATCATCAACAACCTGGCGGTGCCGATCAGCCTGACGTCGACCAAAAGCTACGCGCTGTTCTCCGGCGTGCAGGACGCCCTGACCCAGTGGTGGTACGGCCACAACGCGGTCGGCTTCTTCCTGACCGCCGGCTTCCTCGGCATCATGTACTACTATGTGCCGAAGCAGGCCGAACGGCCGGTCTATTCCTACCGCCTGTCGATCGTCCACTTCTGGTCGCTGATCTTCCTCTATATCTGGGCCGGTCCGCACCACCTGCATTACACGGCCCTGCCCGACTGGGCGCAGACCCTGGGCATGACGTTCTCGATCATGCTGTGGATGCCGTCCTGGGGCGGCATGATCAACGGCCTGATGACCCTGTCCGGCGCCTGGGACAAGCTGCGCACGGACCCGGTCCTGCGTCTGCTGGCGATCTCCATCGCGTTCTACGGCATGTCGACCTTCGAAGGGCCGCTGATGTCGATCAAGGCGGTGAACGGCCTCAGCCACTACACGGACTGGACCATCGGCCACGTTCATTCGGGGGCCTTGGGCTGGGTCGGCATGGTCAGCTTCGGCGCCATCTACTATCTGGCGCCGCGCATGTTCGCGGCGGAAAAGCTCTATTCCCTGCGTCTGGTGTCCGTCCACTTCTGGCTGGCGACCGTGGGCATCGTGCTCTACGCCTCCGCCATGTGGGTTTCCGGGATCATGCAGGGGCTGATGTGGCGGGCCTACGACTCGCTCGGCTTCCTCGAATACTCCTTCGCGGAAACGGTCGAGGCCATGCATCCCTTCTACTTCATCCGGGCCCTGGGCGGGTTGCTCTACGTGGTCGGCGGACTGGTCATGGCGTGGAACGTCTACCAGACCGCGCAGGGACGCATCCGCGACGAACGCCCCTATGAAACGACACCGTCCGCCCCCCTGACGGCACCCGCCGAATAACGCCGCCCGGCAAGGAGACCCTCATGTTCGATCATTCGAAGCTCGAAAAGAACTCGATCCTGATGCTGATCGGGATCCTGATCGTCGTGTCCATCGGCGGCCTGGTGGAAATCGCCCCCCTGTTCTACCTGGAAAGCACCATCGAGAAGGTCAAGGGCATGCGCCCCTACACCCCGCTTGAGCTGGCCGGCCGCAACATCTACATCCGCGAAGGCTGCTACAACTGCCACAGCCAGATGGTCCGTCCGTTCCGCGACGAGGTGGAACGCTACGGCCATTATTCCCTGGCCGCGGAAAGCATGTACGACCATCCGTTCCAGTGGGGCTCCAAGCGCACGGGCCCGGACCTGGCGCGGGTCGGCGGCAAGTATTCCGACGAATGGCACAAGACGCATCTGATCGACCCGCGCTCCCTGGTCCCGGAATCGGTCATGCCGGGCTATCCGTTCCTGGCCACGACGCAGCTCAAGTACAAGGACATCCAGGACCACCTGACCGCCAACAAGATGGTCGGCGTGCCCTATGACGCGGCCATGATCGAAGCCGCCAAGGCGGACCTGGAAGCCCAGGTCAATCCCGACAGTGACGGCGTCGAGGCGATGCAGAAGCGCTATCCCGGCGCCCAGGCCCGCAACTTCGACGCCCAGCCGGGCGTGCCGACGGAAATGGACGCCCTGATCGCCTATCTCCAGGTGCTCGGCACCATGGTCGACTTCAAGGCCTACAAGGCCGAAGACAACTACCGCTAGGAGGACGCGCCATGCAAACCACCGGCACGACCTTCGAACAGGTCGCCATGTTCGCCCAGACCTGGGGCCTCGTGTACCTCGCGGTCCTGTTCGCCGGGGTCCTGATCTATGCCCTGCGGCCCAGCGCCAAGAAGAAATTCCAGGACGCCGCCCAGATTCCGTTCAAGGAGGACTGATCATGTCTGATCACCGTCATGTTGATGAATTCACCGGCATCGAGACGACCGGCCACGAATGGAACGGCATCCGCGAACTGGACAACCCCCTGCCGCGCTGGTGGCAATGGGTGTTCTGGGCCTGCGTGGTATGGTCGATCGGTTACTGGGTCGTCTATCCCGCCTGGCCGCTGGTCTCCTCGCACACCAAGGGCATGATCGGCTATTCCTCGCGGGCCGAAGTCGCCCAGGAGATCAAGACGGCGACGGCGGGCATGGCGGGGCAGCTGGAGCGCATCCGCAAGGCGCCGCTCGAACAGATCCGCACCGACGCGGGCCTGCGTGAATTCGCGCTGGCCGGCGGTCGGTCGGCCTTCGCCGTCAACTGTTCGCAGTGCCATGGTTCGGGCGCCCAGGGCTTCAAGGGCTTCCCCAACCTGAACGACGACGAATGGATCTGGGGCGGCACCATCGACGCCATCTTCCGGACCATCACCCACGGCATCCGCAACACCGAGGACGAACAGGCCCATCAGTCGGAGATGCCCGCCTTCGGACGCGACGGCATCCTGACCAAGGCGCAGGTCTCCGACGTGGCCGAGTTCGTGCTGTCCCTGTCCGGGCAGGCGGCGGACAGCGCCGCGGCCGCCCGCGGCAAGCCCCTGTTCACGGACAACTGCGCCGCCTGTCACGGTGACAACGGCCAGGGCAGCGCCGAGTTCGGCGCCCCCGCGTTGAACAACGACATCTGGCTCTATGGCGGCGACAAGGCGACCATTGTCGAGACGATCACCAACAGCCGCCGCGGCGTCATGCCGGCCTGGGGGCGTCACCTGGACGAAGCCACGGTCAAGCAACTGGCCATCTATGTCCACTCGCTAGGGGGCGGCAAGTAGCCCACGTTTCAGGAAACACCACCGGCTCGGGGAGGGAGCCGATCGTTCCGGGAACAGGAACACCTTGGGGTAAAACGAATGCGCAGCATGGGAAGTCTGTTGGACGCGGCCATCGACGCCCCGGAAATCCGGGAATACGACGTCGAAGCCGTCAACCGCAAGGAAACGCGGCCGCCGCTTTACGTGCCGCGCAAGAAGATTCACCCGCGCCGCACCCACGGCTTTTTCCGCACCTTCAAATGGTGGGTCATGGCCGTCACCCTGGGCATCTATTACGTGACGCCCTGGCTGCGCTGGGACCGCGGGCCGGGGGCGCCCGATCAGGCCGTGCTGGTCGATATTCCGGGCCGGCGCTTCTATTTCTTCTTCATCGAGATCTGGCCCCAGGAATTCTATTACATCGCGGGCCTACTGATCATGGCGGGCCTCGGCCTGTTCCTGATCACCTCCGTGGTCGGCCGGGCGTGGTGCGGCTATACCTGCCCGCAAACCGTATGGACGGACCTGTTCATCTGGGTTGAACGCATGGTCGAAGGCGACCGGTCGGCGCGCATCCGCCTGGACAAGGAGCCGATGTCGGCGTCCAAACTGTCCAAGCGGATCACCAAATACGTGATCTGGCTGATCATCGCCATGGGCACCGGAGGTGCGTGGGTGTTCTATTTCGCCGACGCGCCGACGCTGCTGACCGATCTGGTCACCGGCCAGGCCGCCACGGTCGCCTATGCCACCGTCGGCGTACTGACCTTCACCACCTTCACCCTGGGCGGCTTCATGCGCGAACAGGTCTGCACCTACATGTGCCCCTGGCCGCGCATCCAGGCGGCGATGATGGACGAGGAAAGCCTGACCGTCACCTACCGCACGGACCGGGGCGAACCGCGCCGCCCGTTCGAAAAGAACGCCGACTGGGACACCCGCGGCGACTGCATCGACTGCAAGGCCTGCGTCGTGGTCTGCCCCATGGGCATCGACATCCGTGACGGCCAGCAGCTGGAATGCATCACCTGCGCGCTGTGCATCGACGCCTGCGACGACGTCATGGGCAAGATCGGCCGCCCGCGCGGGCTGATCGACTATGATTCCATCGCCAATGACGAACGCCGCCGCGAGGGCAAGGAAACCAAGCTGCGCCTGTTCCGCCCGCGCACCTTGTTCTATTTCGCGCTCTGGGCATTGATCGGGCTCGGCATGGTCTATGTGCTGCTGACCCGCTCCGACCTCGACATCAACGTGATCCATGACCGCAACCCGCTGTACACGACGCTCAGCGACGGCAGCATCCGCAACGGCTACACCTTCAAGATTCTCAACAAGGCGCGCGAGCAGCGCACGTTGACCCTGCATGCCTCGGGCCTGCACGGGGCGAAGCTGAAGGTCGTGGGCTCCGAGGACATGGGCGACAGCCCCGATCCCTACTTCACCGTGAAGCCCGACCGCCTGCAATCGTTCCGCCTGCTGGTCACCGTGCCGCCGGGCACCCTGAAGAGCGACGCCGCCGACCTGCGGTTCGTGCTGAAGGAAATCAACACGGGCCAGACCGCGTCCTACAACAGCCTGTTCCGGGGGCCGCAGTGATGAGCCGCGCCCTGCCGTCCGCCCCCCGGCCGATCACCGGCAAGATGGTGCTGATCTGGATCGTCGCCTTCTTCGCCGTAATCATCGCGGTCAACCTGACCTTCGTCTATTTCGCGCTCGACAGCTGGCCGGGCCTGACCACCCAGAAGGCCTATGAAGAAGGCATCGCCTACAACAAGACCCTGGAAAGCGCCGCCCGCCAGGATGCCATGGGCTGGCGATCCCACGTTGTCCTGGGCCCGTCGACGCCCAAGGGAACCCGCATGCTGACCCTGACCATGACCGGCCCCGACGGCGTCCTTGCCGGTCTGGCCGCCCAAGCCCGCCTCACCCGTCCGCTGGGCGAGGGTCTGACCGTGGAGGTCAGGCTGGCCGAGGACCGCCCGGGCCTCTACGCCGCCCTGTTGCGGCTTCCGGCCCTGGGCCGTTGGCAGGTCGAGGTCACCGCCCGGGCCCCCGACGGCCGCAGTTTCCGCATGGTCCACGAGATCCAGGCCGGGGACGCGAAATGAACCAGGTCACCGCCGCCACCCCGGCCCCCGCCGCCGAGGCCACGACCGCGTCGCCCGAGACCCTCCACCTGATGGTCGAGAACGTTCATTGCGCGGGCTGCATCAAGCGGATCGAGGGCACGCTGGCGAAGATGCCGGGCGTCGCCGCGTCGCGCGTCAATCTGTCGACCAAGCGCCTGCGGGTCGACTGGCTGCCCGGCCAGACCACCCCCGACGCCATCGCCGAGACGGTCACGGACCTGGGCTTTCCCGCCCGCGCCTTCGACCCCGCGGCCTTGGAAGACGGCGGCGAGGCCGAGGACAAACGCCTTTTGAAGGCCATGGCCGTGGCCGGGTTCGCCGCCGCCAACGTGATGCTGCTGTCCGTGTCCGTGTGGTCCGGACATTTCTCGGGCATGGGCGGGGCGACCCGTGATCTGTTCCATTGGGTGTCGGCGCTGATCGCCCTGCCCGCCGTGGTCTATGCGGGGATGCCGTTCTTCGCCTCCGCCGCGCGGGCACTCGTCAACCGTGCCCTCAACATGGATGTGCCGATCTCGCTGGCCGTGATCCTGGCCGCGGGCATGAGCCTGCAACAGACCATGAAGGGCGCGGAGCACGCCTATTTCGACGCCTCGGTGACACTGCTGTTCTTCCTGTTGATCGGCCGCTACCTGGACCGCCGGGCGCGGACCAAGGCGCGGTCCGCCGCGACCCGTCTGCTCGGCCTGCGCGCCGCGACCGCCATGGTCGTGGGCGCGGACGGCAAACAGCGCGCCGTCGCGACCACGAGCCTCGTCCCCGGCATGGTGTTGGCCGTGGCGGCCGGGGAGCGTCTGGCCGCCGACGGTGAGATCGTCACCGGCCGCACGGACATGGACACTTCCCTGGTCACCGGCGAAAGTCTGCCGCATGACGCCGCCCCCGGCGACGCCGTCTACGCGGGGACGCTCAACCTGACCGCCCCGGTCGAGGTGCGCATCACGGCCGCCGGCGAGGACACCCTGCTGGCCGAGATCGTGCGCCTGATGGAGGCCGCCGAACAGGGCCGCGCCAAGTACGTGCGGCTCGCCGACAGGGCCGCCCGCATCTACGCCCCGGCCGTACATATCCTGGCCGCCGGGACGCTGGCCGGATGGTGGTGGGCGACCGGCGATTGGGAACGGTCGCTGCTGACCGCCGTGGCCGTGCTCATCATCACCTGCCCCTGCGCGCTCGGCCTCGCCGTACCGGCGGTGCAGGTCGTCGCCTCGGGCCGGCTGTTGCAGCGCGGCGTGCTGCTCAAGGCCGCCGACGGGCTGGAACGCCTGGCCCAGGCGGACCATGTGGTGTTCGACAAGACCGGCACCCTGACCCTGGGTGAGGCGTCCCTGGTCAACGCCGGCGAGATTCCGCCCGATACCCTGCGTCTGGCCGCCGCCCTGGCCGCCCACAGCCGCCATCCGCTCGCCCGCGCCCTGGTCAAGGCCGCCGCCCAAGACGATGCCGTCCGGATCGACCTTGCCGACGTCACGGAAACGCCCGGCTGCGGCCTGTCCGCCCGTCACGGCGGCCGCCCGCTGCGCCTCGGCAGCGCGGCTTGGTGCCATGCCGAGGCAACGGCAACCGACACAGGTGCTCCCGCCGGTCCCGAATTCTGGCTGGCCGACGGCGACGACGCCCCCGTGCGCTTCGTCTTCGCCGACCGGCTGCGCGACGATGCCCGCGACACCATCGCGCGGCTGCGGGCCATGGGGCTCGGCATTGAATTGCTTTCCGGCGACCGGGAAGACGTCGTGCGCGCCGTCGCGGACGAACTCGGCATCGGCGACTGGCGGGCCCAATGCCCGCCCGCCGCCAAGGTCCAGCGCCTGAAGGACCTAGCCGCCCAGGGCCGCACGGTAGTGATGGTCGGCGACGGGCTGAACGACGCCCCCGCCCTGGCGGCGGGCCATGCCTCGCTGTCGCCCGCGACCGCCGCCGACATCAGCCAGACCGCCGCCGACATGGTGTTCCAGGGCCGCTCCCTCGCCCCCGTGGCCGAAGCCGTCGCCGTTGCCCGCGCCGCGACCCGGCATGTGAAACAGAATTTCGCCTTGGCCCTGCTCTACAACGTCATCGCCGTGCCCGTCGCCGTGGCCGGGCTGGCGACGCCGCTGGTCGCCGCTGTCGCCATGTCGTCGTCGTCGATCCTGGTGACGCTCAATGCGCTCCGCCTGAAACTCGTGAAGTAGGAACCACGCCATGGATGTCCTGATCTACCTGATTCCCGCCGCCCTGTTCCTTGGCCTGATCGGCCTGGGGGCGTTCTTCTGGGCGCTCAAATCGGGTCAGTTCGAGGACCTGGACGGCGCGGCGGAGCGCATCCTGATGGATGACGAGGACAAACCCGGGACCTGGTTCGGCATCCATCCACCCTGCCACTGACGAGACGTCCCGCCGGGCCCGGCCCGTTCCCGCCATTTCTGCGTTGAACCCGTTTGCTTTTGCACCGTATCCTAGGTCAGGCGGCACCGTCACCGCGTGCAGCCCACCAAAGGGGAATGGACGCATGGGGCGCAGTGATCCAACCAAATCGGGCAATCTTGCCAAGACGGCGCAAAACCTGAACACCGTGTCGCTGCTGGACTGTCTAAGCGTGGCTGAACTGGCCGGGCTGGAACGCCAATGCCGTTGGATGGACTTCGGCCCCGGTGAAAAAATCATCGAGCGGGGCGAGGAATATTCCAGCGTCTATTTCCTGATCACCGGCACCGCCCATGTCCTGAACTATTCGGAATCCGGGCGCGCCGTATCCTATGCCGCGCTGAAGGACGGCGACGTGTTCGGCGAACTAGCCGCCATCGACGGCCTGCCGCGCTCGGCCTGGGTCTGCACCATCACGCGCTGCATCGTCGGCGCCGTGCCCGGCCCGGCGTTCCTCGATCTCGTCACCAGCAACCGGGACATGGCGATGGCGCTGCTCAAGCGGTTGGCCGCCGTGATCCGCCTGGGCGACGAACGGCTGGCCGACGTCAGCCTGCTGGGCGCCGAACAGCGGGTGTGCATGGAGTTGATCCGCATGGCCGAACCGGACCCCGAGGACCCCGGCCGTTATGTGGTGTTCCCGGTGCCGACCCAGACCAACTTCGCCAACATGATCGGCGCATCGCGCGAAACCGTGTCGCGCATCCTGGGCCGCCTGCGCGACGACGACATCGTTCAGCGCACGGACAAGGGTCTGGCGATCCCCGACCGGGGCCGCCTGGAACAGCGGGCGCTGATGTAACGAGTTACCGGACCGCCACCCAGGCCCGCGCCTGCCTGAGCGTCCTGAAGATCATCAGGTCGTGATTGGGGCGCGAGCCACTTTCCACGAACGACTGCAAAAGAGATTTCAGCAATTCGTTGTCACACACGAAAGCCAGCTTGAACGGTCGGGCGAGATAATCCTGCGGCGGTCTGGCCGCCTCGTCGTCGGCGACGGCGCGCAGGATCGCATTGGTCCAGGACGCCACCGTATCGGAATCGACTTCCGACAGATCGACGATCATGTAGGTGTGATGGTCACGGATATTCGCCGCCTCCCAGGCGGTAATCTCCATGACCTCGAAGGGGGCCGCAAAGCCGAAATGGCGAACATATACACCAATCGGCTCTTCGGTGATTTCATAGGGCATAAATCGCGCGCCTTCCGGAATCTGGAACGGCCATGACTCAAAATGAGACCATTACTCCCAAGCCGGCGCAATGACATTATCCGCAAGTGCGAAAAAGAGACTTCGGAAACAGGCGGATCAGCCCCAGGGCATCGTCGTGACGATCATCCGCCACAAATCAGGCAGACGCGCGCGCACCGACTCGCGGTGCGTTTCGAAGGTGACATGTGCCTCCGGCGCGGCACCGGGCCTGAGACCGATCGACCACAGGGGCGCGATCTCGTTCGGCACGAAGGAATAGCGCACGTCGATCACGCGGTCGGGGCGGACCGGATCACGGGCCACGTAACCGTCGCTGTATCGGGCGAACCGCGCGATATCGCGCGCCTGCCGTGACTCCGCCCGCAGCCACGGGAAATCCCGCGCCGGGTCGAGCCGCGGAACCGACATCCCCGGCATGACCATGGCGCCGATGCCCGCGCGCACGGCATCCACGTGGAAGCGGTCGGCGGTCTCGTAGATCACCTTCCACACCAGGATGTTGGCGAAGCTGGGTTTGACCTCGAGCCGCAGCGGCGCGTGTCCCCGGTCGGCCGCAAGGGCATGGCCCATGGCCAGGGCATTGCGGTGCTGCACCGCGCCCAACCCCAGATAAACCAGCGCCCAGACGAGGGCCGCCCGGCCCCAGGCGCCGCTGCGCCGGACCATGCCGACGGCGGCGAACGTCAGGACCGGCAGCGTGAACAAGGGGTCGACGATGGAGATGATGCTCCAGGAAAACCGTTCATCGCTGAACGGCCACAGCAGCACGGTCCCGTAGGACGTCGCCGTGTCGAGCAGCCCATGGGTGCCGTATCCCAGGGCGCAGAACATCCATGTCCGAAGGAACGTCAGGCCGTGCCATCGCCGAAACGGCCGATGCAGAAGCAGAGCGGCGATCAGCCCGCCCACGGGAATGAAGATCAGGGAGTGGGTGAACTGGCGGTGATATTCCAGGAACAGCAGGGTATCGGTCTGTGACCGGATCAGGACATCCAGGTCCGCCATCATCCCGGCGATGAAGCCGAGGCCACCGGCCACGGCGGCCTGGGTGCGCCGGCGCGTGGCAAGCGGAAGAACCGCGCCGAGGGCGCCCTGGCTGAGCGGGTCCATGGGGGATCAGCCGTCCCGAGGTTCGGTCTGGTCAAGACAGGCGGCGAGCGCCTGGAACGGCAGCAGCACGCAGTCGTGGCGGTGCCTGGCATCATGGACCGGCGTGAAGGCGTTGAGCCCTTCCCAAGCACCCGTGGCCGGCGTGCCGTCGGCCATCAGGGCCTTGGCCTGTTCGATGCCGTTCATGAGGCCCGCCACATCCAAACCCGGCGCCGCCTGGGCGGCCAGGGCGGCGGCGGCCTGGGTCAAAAGACAGCCACGCACCTTGCCGCCCAGCGCCTTGATGCGGTCGCCGTCCCGCTCAACCTCGACCGTGACCCGGTCACCGCAGAGGAAATTGTCGGCCTCGTGCCGGCAATCGGCGTGTTCGACCGGCCCCAGGTCGCGGGCCTTGGCCGCCAGTTCCTTGATGCGCGCGTCGTAAATGTCGTCGGCACCGTTCATGCCAGCACCTTCAATGTTTCATCCAGGGCGTCCGTGAAGGCGTCAATGTCGCCCTGCACGTTGTAGAGCGCCAGACTGGCCCGGGTCGTCGCCTCGATCCCGAAACGGTCCATCAACGGCTGGGCGCAATGATGGCCGCCGCGCAGGGCGATCCCCCGGGCCCCCATCAGTTCGCAAATATCGTGGGGATGGGCGTCGGTCACGGTGAAGGACAGGATCGGCAACCGCCTGGCATTGCCCCCCGGGCCGATGACCGTGACCCGCCCCAGGGCCGCGAGCCGTTCCATCAGGATGCCGAAAAGGACCTGTTCCTGAGCGCGGATTTCCGGCCAGTCCAGGCCCAACAACATATCCGCCGCCGCGCCCAGGCCGACGGCCTGGGTCACCGGCGGGGTGCCGGCCTCAAAGCGGTGGGGCGGCGGGGCATAAGTGGTTTCCGCGAAGGTGACGCGGCGGATCATTTCGCCGCCGCCCATGAACGGCGTCATGCCGTCCAGAACCTCCGCCCGCGCCCACAGCACGCCGACGCCCGTCGGCCCGAACATCTTGTGCCCGGTGACGACATAGAAATCGCAGCCCAGGGCCACCACATCGACAGGCCCATGGGCGGCCATCTGCGCGCCGTCGACCAGCACGCGCACGCCCTTGCCCCGCGCCTTGTCGCAGATCGCCGCGACGTCGGTCACCGCCCCCGTGACGTTCGACGCATGGGTCACCGTGATCAGTCGGGTGCGCGCCGTCATCAGATCGTCCAGGGCATCCAACCGGGGATGGCCCGCGTCGTCGACCGGCAGCACCTTGAGAACCACGCCCGCGCGGTCGCGCAGCATCTGCCAGGGCACGATGTTGGCGTGATGTTCGGCCTCACCGATGATGATTTCGTCACCCGCCGCCAAGCCGGCGCCGAAGCCCTGGGCGACAAGATTGATCGCCGCCGTGGCCCCGGATGTGAACACCACCTCGTTCGGGTTCCCTGCCCCCAGATAGCGCGCCAGGGCCGCCCGCGCGCCCTCGAAGGCCGCCGTCGCCTGCGTCGCCAGGGGATAGATGCCCCGCTTCACGTTGGCCCGGCCGCCGGTTTCGAAGGCCGCCATGCGCGCCAGCACGGGGCCCGCGATCTGGGTCATCGCCGCGTTGTCCAGATAGGTGCCGGCCAGACCCGAGGCCAGAGAGGGAAACTGATCGCGCAGGGACAACACGGGCACGGTCCGCCCTAGTCCGCGGCGCCGCGCATCCGGGCGATGATCTCGGCCAGGATGCTGACGGCGATTTCCGCAGGCGACTGCGCCCCGATGCGCAGCCCGATGGGCCCGTGGATGCGCCGGATGGCGGCCTCATCGAACCCGACTTCGGCCAGACGCTCGACCCGTTTGGCCTGGGTCCGCGAACTGCCGAGAGAGCCGATATAGAACGCCGGTGAGCGCAGCGCCCGATCCAGGGCCGGGTCGTCCAGCTTGGGGTCATGGGTCAGGGTGACGATGGCCGTGCGGCTGTCGGGCTTCAGGTCGTCCAAGGCCTCGTCCGGCCAGTCCGTGCGCACGTCGACGCCGGGAAACCGCGTGTCGGAGGCATAGGCCCGGCGCGGATCGACGACCGTGACCCGGAACCCGGCCATGGCCGCCATGGGCACCAGGGCCTGGGCGATATGCACCGCGCCGACCACGATCAACCGGCGCGGCGGGGCCACGATCTCGATGAACCAGTCGCCGTCGTCGCCGGAATAGGCGCGGGATTTGTCGTCCTTGAGCGCCTTGCGCGCGGCCTCGGCGACCGTGTCGGGAAGATCGCCCGCGCCCAGCGCCACCGTTTCACCGCTGTCCAGACGGGTGACCAAGGCCGACGGTTCGCCCGAGGCCAGAGCCGCGCGGGCCTGAGTGTACAACGGGATCAGGGGCACGAAATCGCGGACCAGCACCTTGACCGCCCCGCCGCACGCCAGACCCACGTCCCAGGCCTGCTGATCGGTGACGCCGAAATCAAGGACCTGGGCCGGAGCACCCTTGAGAATGTCGAGGGCTTCCTTGACCACCGCGCCTTCAATGCAGCCGCCGGAGACGGACCCCGTCATCTCGCCGTCGGCGGAAACCCCCAGGTGGCTTCCCGGCGGACGCGGCGACGACCCCCAGGTCGAGACCACGGTCGCCAACGCCACGGGCTTGCCGGCGTCCCGCCAGGCAAAGGCGGTATCGAACACGTCGTCGGCGGGCAGCATCTGATCCGTGGGCAGGGACATGGCCGGGCCCCGTCCTAGCCGAACAGCTTCATGGTCGACAGCACATAGGCCACGGCGACTGCGGCGGCGATGGCCACGGGAATCCAAAGCTTGCCGCCCAGACCGGACTCGGACGGGGGCGCCATGGGTTCGCCCGCGGGGGGGGCCGGCTGCGCCGGCGCCGCGTCGTCGGCGACACCCCCGGCGCGCTCGACGACCAGTTGCTCGAAGGTCGAAAAGAATTCGCCCGCCAGTTTCTTGGACGTCCCCTCGATCAGGCGGCCGCCGAGTTGCGCCAATTTACCGCCGACGTCGGCCTTGACCTCGTAATTCAACAGGGTGCCGTCGCCGTCCTCGACCAGGGTGATGACGGCCCCGCCCTTGGCGAAACCGGCGGCGCCGCCCTTGCCCTCGCCGGTGATGGTATAGCTTTCCGGCGGGTTGAGGTCCGACAGGGTGACCTGACCGTTGAACTTGGCGCGCACGGGCCCGACCTTGGCGGTCACGACGGCGGCGAATTCCGTGTCCGAAACCTTGTCCAGGCTTTCACAGCCGGGAATGGCCTTGGCCAGGATGTCCGGGTCGTTGAGGGCGGCGAACACGGCCTCCCTCGGGGCGGCGATGCGGCGTTGGTCCTTCAGATCCATGGGTCTTTCACGTCCTTCTTGGGTTGTCTGCGGAATATCGTGGGCTCTTTATGCCTCGATATGTTTGAAAAGTCATGTCGGGAATAATCAGGCACCGAGATCGGTGGGGGTGTCGATATCCATATGGATAGCGTCGGTGCCCACGTCCACCCCCAACACATCCGCCTTATGGCGGGCCAACAGCGGCTTGGCCCCGACGTCGCCGGAAAGCTCATCGAACTCGCCGAACAGGGTAGCGGGCCAAAGCACGGGATTGCCCGGCTTGCCATCGTAGCTGGGCTGACAGATTTTTGCCCCGCCCGCGCCTTCAAAAGCCCGGATCAAGGCATCGATCACCGCCGACGTGACCCCCGGCATGTCGCCGAGCAGAATGACCGCACCCGTGGCGTGCGGCCCCACGGCGGCGACCCCGGCCTTGACCGAGGACGCCAGGCCCGTCGCATAGTCCGGGTTGGCGACGAACCGCACCTCCAATCCGACAAGCGCCGCGCGCACGGCATCGGCGTCGTGGCCGGTGACGACCACGACCTCCGCCGCGCGGGACGCCAGGGCCGCCTCGGCCGCGTGCCGCACCAGGGCGGCCCCCTGGTAGTCGGCAGTCAGCTTGTTCACGGGCGCCATGCGGGTCGAGCGCCCCGCCGCCAGGATGACGGCGGCCACCCCCGAAGGGGCCGGATCGGCACCGTTATTTTGATCTGTAACTTGCATCTCGGCCTGTTAGCGGGTTTTCCTGCTGGTGGAGTCCTGTTATATGATTTGTATACAATTATTCCAGGCGCGCAGACGCCATTCATCCAAAAAACATCCAGGACAAGCCCTGAACAAGGGTTTGAAGGGGCCATGCCAGAAATATCCCTAACCGTAAACGGCGAGCAGATCACCAAGTCCGTCGAGGGCCGTACGTTGCTTGTCGAGTTCATCCGCGAGACCCTGAAACTGACGGGCACGCACATCGGCTGCGACACCAGCCAATGCGGCGCCTGCACCGTGCACCTGAACGGCCAGGCCGTGAAAAGCTGCACCATGCTGGCGGCCCAGGCCGACGGCGCCGAGATCACGACCATCGAAGGCCTGGCCCCGGAAGGTCAGTTGAACCCCATGCAGAAGGCCTTCAACGACCATCACGGCCTGCAATGCGGGTTCTGTACCCCCGGCATGGTGATGCGCGCCATGACCCTGGTGAAGGACAACCCGAACCCGACCGAGGCCGACGTCCGCCACGGGCTGGAAGGCAACATCTGCCGCTGCACGGGGTATCAGAACATCGTCGCCGCCGTCCTCGACGGCGCCAAGGCGCTTCGGGGCTGAGGAGAACGACATGGAAGATTTCAATTACATGCGGCCCGCGTCTTTGACCGATGCCACCGCCGCCCATTCCAACGCCGACGACGCCATGTACATGGCCGGCGGTCAGACGCTGATCCCGGTCCTCAAGCAGGGCCTGGCCATGCCCACGGACGTGGTCGACCTCAACGCCGTCGACGGCCTTGCGGGGATCGAGGTCGCGGGCGGCTTCGTGACCATCGGCGCCATGACCCGCCACGCGGTCGTCGCCGCCTCGGCCGAGGTCAAGGCCGCGATCCCGGCGCTGACGATCCTGGCCGGCGGCATCGGCGACGCCCAGGTGCGCAACCGGGGCACCATCGGCGGTTCGCTCGCCAACAACGACCCCTCCGCCGACTATCCCTCGGCGGTCATGGGCCTGGGCGCGGCCATCGTCACCGACCGGCGCGAGATCGCCGCCGAGGACTATTTCGACGGCATGTTCGCGACCAACCTGGAGCCCGGCGAGATCATCAAGGCGGTCAAGTTCCCGGTCCCCGAAAAGGCCGGCTACGCCAAGTTCCCCAACCCGGCGTCGCGCTATGCCCTGGTCGGCGTGTTCGTCGCCAAGACCGCATCGGGTGTCCGCGTCGCGGTTACCGGGGCGGGCCAGGACGGCGTGTTCCGTGCAACGGAAATCGAAGACGCCTTGAACAACAGTTTTTCAGCCGACGCCCTGACCGGCGTCACCGTGCCCGCCGACGACCTGATGACCGACATGCATGCCGACGCGGCCTACCGCGCCAATCTGATCGGCGTCATGGCCAAACGGGCCGTCAATCAGGCCAACGGGCAAGGCTGAAGGGGGAGTACGGAACAATGAGCAACGTAAAAATCGGCGAATCCCTCAAGCGGTTCGAGGACCATCGTTTTCTGACCGGCCACGGCCGCTACATCGACGACATCAATCTGGACGGCCAGACCCGCGCCGTCGTGGTGCGCGCGGCCTATGCCCACGCCACCATCAACGCCATCGACACCTCGGCGGCCCTGGCCATGGACGGCGTGCTTCTGGTCGTCACCCGCGACGACTGGCTGCGCGAGGGCTTCAAGCCCATGCCGACCAAGTCCGGCGTGAAGAACAACGCCGACGGCACGCCGCTGAAGGAACCGCCGCGTCATGCCCTGGCCATCGACCGGGTGCGCTACGTGGGTGAGCCGGTGGCCCTGGTCGTCGCCGAAACCCTTCAACAGGCCCAGGCGGCGGCGGAAGCGGTCGATGTCGATTACGACGAACTGCCCGCCGTGACCGATCCGGTCGAGGCGCTGAAGCCCGGCGCCCCCCAATTGTGGGACGACATCCCGAACAACCTGTGCCTGAATTTCGAGCTGGGCGACAAGGCCGGCACGGACAAGGCCTTCGCCGAGGCCGACCACGTGGTCTCCCTCGACGTGCTGAACAACCGGGTCACCGCCGTGCCGATCGAAACACGCGGCTGCGTCGCCGCCTATGACGCAGCGGCAGACAAGTACACCCTGTGGAACGCCTCACAGAACGTGCACGCCAACCGCGACACCTTCGCCGAGGTCCTGAACATCGACAAAAGCCAGCTCGACCACATCGCCCCCGACGTGGGCGGCGGCTTCGGGGCCAAGAACTCGGGCTATCCGGAACCGTCCCTCTGCCTCTATGCGGCGAAGCGCCTGGGCCGCCCGGTGAAGTGGATCAATTCGCGCTCGGAAAGTTTCCTCTCGGACACCCACGGCCGCGGCCAGTCGTCCCGCGTGGAACTGGCGCTGACCAAGGACGGCAAGTTCCTCGCCCTGCGCACGACGACCGTCGGCGGCATCGGCGCCTATGCCTGGACCGTCGGGCCGTTCACGCCCACGGGGGGCTCCGCCCGCACCCAGGGCGGCCCGTACCATTTTCCGGCCATGCACTATTGGGGCCGCGCGGTGCTGACCAACACGGCCCCCATGGACCCCTACCGGGGGGCCGGCCGGCCGGAGGCGACGTTCCAGACCGAACGCATCGTCGAATACGCCGCGCGCAAGCTGGGGTTCGATCCCATCGAGCTGCGGCGCAAGAACCTGATGCCCAAGGAAATGCTGCCGCACAAGACGCCCATGGGCCTCGACGTGGACTCCGGCGACTTCCCGCTGTTGTTCGAAGAAACCCTCAAAATGGCGGAAAAGGCCGACCTGAACGCGCTGAAGGCCAAGGCCGAGGCCGCCGGCAAGAAATACGGCTTCGCCATAGCCCCCTATCTGGAATGCACGGGCGGCGGGCCGAAGGAGCACGCGGGCGTGACCTTCAACAAGGACGGCTCGATCGACCTTGCCGTCGGCACGTCCTCCACGGGCATGGGGCACGAAACCTCCCTGGCCCAGATTCTCGCCGCCAACCTGGGCGTCGATATGGAGCGCATCAAATTCCGCCAGTCCGATACGACGGCCACGCCCTTGGGCGGCGGCCATGGCGGCTCGCGCGGGATGGAGGTCGGCGGCAACGCCGTCCAGCAGGCCGCGCAGGAAATCATCGAACTGGCCAAGCCCGTCGCCGCCCGCCTGTTGCAGTCGGAAACGGACCAGGTCGAGTTCGAGGACGGCACCTTCAGGGCCGGGGCCTCGACGGTGTCCATGAACGACGTGATCGACGCCTCCATGGACAAGGACAAGCTGCCCGAGGGCATGGACGAGGGCTGCCTGGACCATTCGTCGGTGTTCGAACGGGGCGTCATCTCGATCCCCAACGGCGTTCATGCGGCGGCCGTCGCGGTCGACCCGGAAACGGGCACGGTCGAATTCCTGGGTTACTGGGTGATGGACGACTTCGGCACCATCATCAACCCCATGCTGGCCGACGGCCAGGTCATGGGCGGCGTCGCCCAGGGCATCGGCCAGGCCTTCCTGGAAAACATCGTCTATGACCCGGATAATGGCCAGTTGGTGACCGGCTCGCTCATGGATTACGGCCTGCCCCATGCCGACGAGATCCCCAACATGGAGATCGGCTATTACGAGGGTGCTCCGACTAAGAAGAACCCGCTCGGCGTCAAGGGCGCGGGCGAAGCCGGCTGCGTCGGCGCCTGCCCGGCGGCGGTCAACGCGGTGCTCGACGCACTGAAGGATTACGGCGTCACCCATATCGACATGCCGCTGACGCCGCAGAAGGTGTGGAAGGCGATCCAGGCCAAGGGCGCCTTCGATCCCAAGGGACTGCTCGGCGACGCCGCCTGATCCCGCTTTCCGATCCGATACCCGGGCCGCCCTACGGGGCGGCCCGCTTCATCTGTGGCCATCTCAGTTGTTGAAAGACCGACCATGAAGATCACGAAAATCACACCCAAGCTGATCAGCAAGTACCTGTTCGTCGAGATCGAAACCGACGCCGGGATCACCGGCCTGGGCGAATGCGGCAGCTGGGGCCAGTTGGAAGCGGCCCAGACGGCGGTCGAGAAGTTCGCCGACTACCTGATCGGCAAGGACCCGGGACCGATCGAGCACCATTGGAACGTCATGCATCGGTTCAGCCATTTCCGGGGCGCGGCCATCTGCGGCGCGATTTCGGCCATCGACATCGCCCTTTGGGACATCAAGGGCCAGGCCCTGGGCCAGCCCATCCACGCGTTGCTGGGCGGGCCGACCCGCACCAAGGCCCGCGTCTACGGCCATGTAAAGGCGGAAACCAAGGACGAGATGGTCGCCAACTGCAAGAAGATGCAGGATCTGGGTTTCACCGCGGTCGGCCATTTCAATCCGTTCCTGGATGAAGACCGCGACAAGCCCTATTACAAAAGCCACGCGCGCAAGATCGACGACGCCGTCGCCGTGGTCGCCGCCGTGCGCGACGCCTGCGGCCCGGACCTCGACCTGTGCATCGAGATCCACCGCCGCCTGACCCCGGCCGAGGCCGTGGTGTTCGCCCAGGAACTGGAGCCCCTGCGCCCCATGTTCTACGAAGACCCCATCCGCCCCGACAGCCACGACGCCATGGCGCGGGTCAAGGACCGCATCAGCATTCCGCTGGCGACCGGCGAACGGTTCAATTCAATCTACGATTTCCAGGCGCTGTTGACCCGCGAAGGCGTCGATTACGTGCGCATTTCCGCCTGCCTGTGCGGCGGCATCACCGGGGCGCGCAAGATCGCCGCCCTGGCCGAGGCCCATGACGTGCAGGTCATCCCGCACAACCCTCTGTCGCCCGTGTGCCTGTTCGCCGAACTGCAGCTGGACGCCGCGATCCCCAACTTCGCCATTCAGGAATATCCCACGGTCGGCGTCGGGTTCGAGGACAAGGGCACGTCCAACGAGCCGGGCACCGAATTGGCCGACAAGGCCGTGGTGACCAACGTGCCGACGTTCAAGGACGGCTTCGTCGACATCCCGACCGCGCCGGGCCTGGGCGTGAAGCTCGCCCCCGGGGCGGCGGAGAACTTCCCGCCGTTCCCGCGCAAGGTCCGCATGCGCCCCCATGCGGACGGCTTCATCGTCGATCAGTAGGCGGGCGGCGCGGGCCCTCAGGCCCGTTTGCGGCGCTCTCCGACAAACCAGGTATTCCGGCGGCGGTGATCGGCCTCGAACGCACGGATGTCATCCGTGAATTCGAGCGTATGGGCCACATGATCGCGGCCGGACAGCAGGTTTTCCCGCCGTTCGGGTTCGATGGCGAAGGCGATCCGTTCCCCGTCGGCAAGCGCGATCGTCTGCTCCGTCAGGTCGATCGTCATGCGGTTGGTCGCGGGATCTTCGACCAGCGCCGCAATGCGGCCGAACACCGGGCCCGGCAGAACGATGGCCAACAGGCCGTTCTTTTCACAGTTGCCGAAAAAGATGCTGGCGAAGCTGGGGGCCAGGACCGCGCGGACACCGGCCTGCATCAATCCCCAAACGGCGTGCTCCCGGCTGGACCCGCATCCGAAATTCTCTCCCGCGACCAGGAAACAGGCGTCGCGGTAGGCGGGTTTGTTCAGGATGAAATCGGGATTCAGGCCCCCGTCCCGGCCCCGCAGATCATGAAACACGCCCTCGGCCAGTCCTTCGCGGTCGATCCGTTTCAGGAACTGTTTGGGCATGATCACGTCGGTATCGATGTTCGGCAGCGTCAGGGGCGCCGCGATGCCGGTCACCCGGGTGAAGGGCTCCATCAGATGTCTCCGTCAAGCAGATCGCGGTAGTCGATCAGGTGTCCCGCGACCGCCGCGGCCGCGACCATGGCGGGCGACATCAGATGCGTCCGCGCGCCGCGTCCCTGGCGTCCTTCGAAGTTGCGGTTGGTCGACGAGGCGCAGCGGTCGCCGGCGTCCAGCACGTCGTCGTTCATGGCAAGGCACATGGAACAGCCCGAATCCCGCCATTCGAAGCCCGCGTCGCGGAACACCTTGGCCAAGCCCTCGGCCTCCGCCTGGCGACGCACCTCGCGGGAGCCGGGCACCACGATCGCCCGCACGGACGGAGACACCCGCCGCCCCCGCAGCACAGCCGCCGCCGCCCGCAGATCCTCGATCCGGCTGTTGGTGCAGGAACCGATGAAGGCGGCGTTGATGGCGATGTCGGCCGCCCGCATTCCCGGTGAAAGCCCCATGTACCGGAGCGCCTGTTCGGCCGCCGCGCGCGCCATGGCGTCGCCGCCCGCACGCGGATCGGGCACCCGGTCCGCGATGGCCATGCATTGGTCGGGGCTGGTGCCCCATGTCACCAGGGGGCTGATCGCGGCGGCGTCGACCTCGACCTCGCGATCGAACCGCGCGTCCGGGTCGCTGGCGAAGTTCCGCCATGATGCGACCCCCGCCCGCCATGCCGCGTCGTCGCCCGGCCGGCAGCGCCGCCGAAGATAATCAAAAACCTTTTCGTCGGATGCGATCAATGCGGCGCGGGCCCCGCATTCGACGGTCATGTTGCACAGGGTCATGCGTCCTTCCAGGGTCAGATCCCGGACCGCCGCCCCTGCATATTCGATGGCGTAACCGACGCCGCCCGACGCCCCCAGATCCCGGATCACGGCCATGACGAGGTCCTTTGCCGTGATCCCCTGGGCCGCATCGCCCCGGAAGGTCACGCGCATGTTCTTCATGCGGCGGTAAACCAGGGTCTGCGTCGCCAGAACGTGTTCGATCTCCGACGTCCCGATGCCGAAACCGAGCGCGCCGAAAGCGCCGTATGTCGTGGTGTGGCTGTCGCCGCAGGCGACGACCATGCCCGGCTGCACGCGGCCCGTTTCGGGCACGACGACGTGTTCGATCCCCTGACGGTCGTCGAACAGGTCGAATATCTCGATCCCGTGGCGGGCACAGTTGCGGACCAGGTTTTCGACCTGCAAGCGCGCGTCCGCGTCGGCGATTTCGTCGAGGCTGCCCAGACGGCGGGTCGGATTGACGTGGTCGACGACGGCAAGATGGGTATCCGGCCGCCACACGGGCCGCCCCCGGTCGTGCAGCCCGGAAAACGCCTGGGGGCTGGTGTATTCGTTCATCACATGCAGATCGACGTACAACAGGACCAGCCCGTCGCCGAAGTCCCGCACCATATGGCTGTCGCAAAGCTTGTCGTAGAGGGTCCTTGCCCCTCCGTCGGTGTTACCCATTTCTTCCTCTGCCTAAAGAACGGAAATGCCGAGCCCGTCGATCGCGGCCAGCAGTTTGCGCGCCCCGGTTTCACGCTGTTCGAAATGTTCCTGACGGGCCCGTTCCGGATCGCCCGACGCCAGCGTTTTGACCAATTTTCGATGGGCCTTGAGCGACGCCGCCTGCGTGCCTTCCGGCCGCGCCCGGTCGGCCACGAAATGGGCGCGCTGTGACAGATCCCGATAGGCGTAACCAACCTTGATCAGCGCCGGGTTGCCGGACAGGTCCAGCAAACGGCGGTGAAAGGCCTCGTCCACTTCGGTCCAGCGATGCATGTCCCCGGCCTTGATGGCGTCCGCCATGTCGTCGCAGATCGCGTTCAGGCCGTCGGTCTCGGCGCGGGACGGCCCCCGCTCGGCGATCAGGCCGACTGCCATCACCTCGACCGAGGTGACGACCTGATAGAGGTCGCGCAGATTGTCCCGCGACAGAAGCTTCACGAAGATCCCCTTGCGCGGAAGGATGTCGACAAATCCTTCGGACTTAAGCCGCTGCAACGCCTCGCGCACGGGCGTGCGGCTGATGTCGAGTTCCTGCGCGATCGATCGTTCGTCCAGCGGCGTGCCGGGGTGGAAGCCGTTGGTGATGATCCGGCGCTTGATCCATTCATAGGCCGCATCGCTGCTGAGCAGGGCCGGCGCTTCGGCATCTGGTTTTTCAAGAACGGCCAGCATCGATCGATCCAATCGGTGGTGTTTGGCGGCCGCGCCGAATGAACGTCATCAGCGGGCGACTCAATGGTTGAACTCGGATTCAATATCTATAATATATTTACTGGCATGCCAATTGAAAATCCAAAATGACGGGCCCCGGGATCACCACCTCCCAGGTTGATCAAAGCCTTGCTATCGGAAGGCGCGAAATCGCCCGCGGAACATCCAACCCACTGACCGCCGCATTTGTCCCTGGATGCGGCGGTATTCTTTTGTCCGGCGGACAGCTAGAGAACTTTCCCCTCGAACGGATGCCAGGCGTCCTTGTGTTCGATCTCGACCACCCACAAATCCGGGTCGCGCTTGATCGCGCGCTGGATGTAGTCGTCGGCCTCGGCCTCCGGCACCGTTTCGCCCTTGAAGGCTTCGAGCCAGCCGAGCTTGCCGTCCATGTCCGTGGCCTGGGTCAGCAGGCGGCAGGTCCCGTCGAGACGGTTCAATTTCAGGATCAGCGTCCCCGCCCGGTCGTCGCCCCGGCGCACCACCATGGCCGGCACGCCGTCGGCGTTGCAGCGGCGCACATGAGCCATGATCCATACGTCGGATGAGATGCGGTCGCTGACCATTTCGGTTTCCAGTCCAGGTTCGGGATTGATAGTATCGCGCATCCATAGGGAAGAGGAACATGCCATGGCCGGTCCGGCCATCAACCTGGAAAACGTCAGCAAAAGCTTCGGCACCAATAAGGTGCTGCGGGGCATCGATCTGGACGTGCCGGCGGGCGGGTCTCTGGTCGTCATCGGGCCGTCGGGCACGGGCAAGACGGTGTTGCTGAAAACCCTGATCGGCGTCCATGCCCCGGACGGCGGGCGCATCACCATCGACGGCACGGACGTGACCGCCCTCGACACCGGCGAAAAGCGCGCGCTGTACGGCCGGTTCGGCATGCTGTTCCAGAAATCGGGCCTGTTCGACAGCCTGCCGGTCTGGGAAAACGTCGCCTTCCGCCTGTTGCAGCAGGACGGCATGACCCGCCCCGAGGCCCGCGACCGCGCCATCGACAAGCTGGGCCTGGTCGGTCTGGCCCCGGGCGAAGCGGATTTATTTCCATCCGAATTGTCCGGCGGCATGCAGAAGCGCGTGGGCATCGCGCGGGCCATGGCGGCGAACCCTGACGTGTTGTTGCTGGACGAGCCCACGGCGGGCCTCGACCCCATCATGTCCAACATCATCAACGACCTGATCCTGGAGGTCATGGACAAGACCGGGGCGACGGTAATCTCCGTCAATTCGGACATGCGGGGTGCTGGCCGCACGGCCCAGCGCGCCGCCATGATCTATGACGGGCGCATCATCTGGCATGGCCCGACGTCCGACATGCGCGACAGCGGCAACCCCTACGTCGATCAGTTCGTCAACAGCCGCGCCGAAGGCCCGATCCCGACCATCGTCGACCCGGCGGCTGTCGCCTAGCCGGTCTCTCCGTCCCTTGGCACGCGCGACGGTTTGGTCAGGATGAACCAGGCGCCATAGGCCATGACGGCGGCGGTGAGGGCCACCATGTATCCCGGCAGATCGCGGAAAAAGATGATGTAGACGAGGCTTGCCGACATCGCCGTGCAGGCGAAAATCTTGGCCGATACCGGAATGACCCCATAGCGGTCCCACTTGCGCAGCGGCGGGCCGAACAGGCGGTGATGGTAGAGCCAGTCGTGAAACCGTTTGCTGGACCGCGCGAAACACCATAGCGCGATCAGCATGAACGGCGTCGTCGGCAACACCGGAAGAATGACGCCGACCACCCCCAGAGCGACGAAGCCCCAGCCGAGAACGATCAGCACGGCGTTCCTGGCAGCCCTGGTCACGCGGATTTCCTTTGCGCCCGTTAAGCGGCGGCGGTTCATCTTCGCGGTGACGCGAAGTCACCGTTATATTACCGATGGCTTAGGTGATTTCCCACTGTTGGCGTAGTACTGTTACATAATTCCGGACGGAGAAGAATTCGGATGACGGGAAGGGATAAAAAACCGGCGCATCCCGCGGATGCACCCGACACGGCCCTGCTCTCCGGTCTGGACCATCTGGACCAGGGAGTGATCGTCATTGGCGCCGATCTGATGGTCCGCGCCGGAAACCGCATCCTTTACGATATCTACGAATTCCCAGAGGGCTTCATCCAGATCGGCATGCCCATGGCCGATGTGTTCCGCTTCCTTGCCCAACGCGGCGACTACGGCCCCGGGGATCCGGACGCGATCACCGAAAACATGCTGGACCTGATCCGCAAGGGCAGGCGGTTCAACACCGAAATCCACCTCAGCACCGGACGGTTCGTCGAAATCCGCCGCTCGCCCCTGCCTGACGGCGGCATGATCGCCGTCACCACCGACGTGACCGACCGTCACGACGCGGCGGAAGCGCTCCGCCAAAGCGAACAGCGGTTCCGCGACATCGCCGAAATCGCCTCGGACTGGTTCTGGGAAATGGATGCGGACCTGCGGTTTTCCTACTTCTCGGACCGCAACCGCGACATGCTGGGGTTCGACATGGCCTCCATCATCGGCAAGCGGCGCACCGACATCACGCCCGAGAACATCGATGCCCAGAAGTGGCGCGACCACTTGGGCGACCTGGAGGCGCACCGCCCGTTTCAGGACTTCCGCTATGACATCCGCCCCCCTGGCGCCGACATTCGCCACATCTCGATCAGCGGCAAGCCGGTGTTCGGGCCGGATGGGGATTTCCTCGGCTACCGCGGGGTCGGGCGCGACGTGACCCGCGAAAACGCCGCCGAGACGGCGTTGAGGGCGAACGTTTCACTGCTGCAAGCGACCCTGGAGGCGACCGCCGACGGAATCCTTGTGTCGGATCTGGAGCGCCGAATTCAGGCATTCAATCAGCGTTTCATCGAAATGTTCGCCGTGCCCGAAGACCTGATCGCGACAGGCGACGGCTGGAAGGTGCGCGACTGGATCGCCGACCACGCGTTGGACCCGGAAACGTTTTTCGCCGATGTGGAGCGAATCTTCGCTGAACCGGACAAGGAGTTTCGCACCTCCCTGAGGATGAAGGACGGCCGGGTCATCGAACGCTATACGCGCCCGCAATACCTGAGCGACGCCATCGTCGGCCGCGTCATCAGTTTCCGCGACGCAACCGACCAGATCCGCACGGCCGAGGAACTGCATTCACAAAAGACCATGCTGGAAACCGTGTTCCGCGACGTCCCCGACGCCATGGTTCTGGTCGACACAGACCGCCGCATCCGCATGTGCAATCCGGCGTTCACCCGGGTATTCGGTTTCGAGGCCGATGACGTCATCGGCCGCACGGCGGAATTCCTGTACGAAAATGACGAGGTGTACCAACGGGACGGCTGCGCCCGCATTGTCGCGGCGGGGGACACCATCCTGGACCCCTGCATCATCCCCTACAGGCACAAAAGCGGCGAGGTCTTTCCCGGCGAGACCGTGGCCTCGTCACTGCGCGCCAAGAACGGCGACATCATCGGATTCATCGCCGTCATCCGCGACGTCGGCGCCCGCATCAAGGCGGAAGCCGAACGCCTGGAAGCCCTGGAACTGGCCGAGGACGCCAATCGGGCCAAATCCGCCTTTCTCGCCAACGTCAGCCACGACCTGCGCACGCCCCTGAACGCGGTCCTGGGTTTCGCCGAAATCATCAAACAGCAGCTTCTGGGTCCCGTCGGCCACCCAAAATACGTCGAATATGCCAAGGACATCCGCGATAGCGGCGCCTATCTCCTGGACCTGGTCAACGACCTTCTGGACATTTCCACCATCGAGGCCGGCCAACGCGCGATCCGCCGCGAATCGATCCGCCTGGCCCCCTTCTTCTCCGAATGCACCAAGGCGGCGACCGCGCGGGTCGCCAACGGCGCGATCGTCGGCGTGGCCATGGACCCGGATATGCCGGCCCTCAAGGCCGACCGCCGGGCCCTGAAGCAGGTAATCTTGAACCTGCTGTCGAATTCCCTGAAGTTCACGCCATCGGAAGGGCAGATCGTCCTGACCGCCCGCCGGGCCAAGGACCGGACCACCTTCAGCGTCGCCGACACGGGCAAGGGTATCCCCAAGGAAAACCTGAAGGACATCACCCAGGCCTTCGAACGGGGACAGTCAAGCGCCTATGCCACGGCCGACGGCACCGGCCTGGGCCTGGCCATCGCGCGATCCCTGGTCGAACTGCACGGGGGCGAGTTGACCATCGAGAGCGAGGTCGGCAAAGGCACCGAGGTTTCCTTTTTCATCCCGGACCGGGCTTAGGCCACGGACTCATACTCCTTGGCGCGGCGGCGTTTTTTTGGCAGAACACGGGGCTGCCCATTTTTCTGAACCGGAGCATTTCCACCCATGACCGACCCCACGCCCCCCGCGGCCGTTGACGGCGCACCTTCCGCCGAACCGGACGCGGACGGCCCCCGCGACTTCATCCGTGACATCATCCGGGACGACCTAGCGGCGGGGCGGGCCAAGGGCGTGGTGACGCGGTTTCCGCCGGAACCCAACGGTTATCTGCACATCGGCCATGCCAAGTCGATCTGCCTGAATTTCGGCGTCGCCCAGGAATTCGGCGGCGTGTGCAATCTGCGCTTCGACGACACCAACCCGGCCAAGGAAGAACAGGAATTCATCGACGCCATCATGGCCGACGTGCGCTGGCTGGGCTTCGATTGGGGCGACAACCTGTTCCATGCCTCGGACTATTTTGAACAGCTCTATCAATGGGCAGAGCATCTGATCGAAAACGGCCTGGCTTACGTGGACGAACTGTCCGCCGACGACATCCGCGAATACCGCGGCACCCTGACCCAGCCGGGCAAGCCGAGCCCCTGGCGCGACCGGCCCACGGATGAAAGCCTGGACCAGTTCCGCCGCATGCGGGCGGGTGAATTCGCCGACGGCGCCAAGGTGCTGCGCGCCAAGATCGACATGGGCCACGGCAACATGAACATGCGCGATCCGGTGATCTACCGCATCGTCAAAAAACCGCATCCGCGCACGGGCGACACCTGGTGCATCTACCCGACCTACGACTACGCCCACGGCCAGTCGGACGCCCTGGAACAGGTGACCCATTCGCTCTGCACGCTGGAGTTCGAGGACCATCGCCCGCTCTATGACTGGCTGATCGAACACCTGCCGGTGCCGTCGCGCCCGCGTCAGTATGAATTCGCGCGCCTGAACCTGGGTTACACCGTGCTGTCCAAGCGGCGCCTGACGCAACTGGTCGCGGACGGCCACGTATCGGGGTGGGACGATCCGCGCATGCCGACCCTCACCGGCCTGCGCCGGCGCGGCATTCCGCCGGAAACCATCCGCGATTTCGTGTCCCGCCTGGGCATCACCAAGCAGGACAGCCAGGTCGAATTCTCGCTGCTGGAACATTGCGTGCGCGAGCATCTGAACAAGACGGCCGAACGTCGCATGGCCGTCCTGCGGCCTCTCAAGGTGGTGATCGAGAACTTCCCCGAGGGCGAGGTCGACAACCTGGACGCAATCAACAACCCGGAAGACCCGGACGGCGGCGGCCACACCGTACCGTTCAGCCGCGAGATCTATATCGAGCAGGAAGACTTCATGGAGGACCCGCCCAAGAAGTTCTTCCGCCTGGGTCCCGGCCGCGAGGTGCGCCTGCGCTACGCCTATTTCATCACCTGCACGGACGTCGTCAAGGACGCCCAGGGCAACGTGATCGAAATCCGCGCGACCTACGACCCCGAAACCCGGGGCGGCGACGCGCCGGACGGGCGCAAGGTCAAGGGCACGCTGCATTGGGTGTCGGCCACCCATGCGGTGAAGGCCCAGGTCCGGCTCTACGACCATCTGTTCCGGGAAGAAGCCCCCGGTTCCGGCGGCCGCGACTATCTGGACGACCTCAATCCCGCCTCCCTGGAAGTGATCCGGGACGCCATGCTGGAGCCGTCATTGGCCGGCTGGCCGGTCGGCAAGACGTTGCAGTTCGAACGCCTGGGCTATTTCTGCGCCGACCGGGACGGCACGACGGAGGCGCCCGTGTTCAACCGCACCATGACGCTGCGCGACACCTGGGCCAAGGTCCAGAAACAGGGATAGACCGCCGATGAACACGCCCGCGAAGCCGAAGGCCCATTGGTATTTCGACTACATCTCACCCTATGCCTATTTGCAGTTCCATCAGATGGACCGCTTCCGCGACCGCCTGGACATCCGGTTGGAGCCGGTGCTGTTCGCGGGACTTCTCAACGCCTGGGGCCAATTGGGGCCGGCGGAAATTCCCCAGAAACGCATCGCGACCTACAAATTCTGCACCTGGCAGGCGCACCGCATGGGCCTGCCGTTCCGCACGCCGCCGACCCATCCCTACAATCCCCTGGCGACCTTGCGCCTGACCCTGGCGCGGGGGGCCGCCGCGCCCGACGTGGACAAGATCTTCGACGCCATCTGGGGCCGCGGCCTGGACGTCGCCGACCCCGACGTGTTCGCGGACCTGAAGGCGTCTCTCGGTCCCGCCCCCGGCGGGGAACTGGACGATCAGGCCGCCAAGCAGGCGCTCAAGCAGAACACCGACGCCGCCGTGGCCAAGGGCGTGTACGGGGTGCCGACCTTCGCCGTCGAGGACGCCACCGCCGAGGGCGGCTGGCGCCTGTTCTGGGGCTTCGACGCCGGCGACTGGATGCTCGACTGGCTCGACCACCCGGACATGTTCGCCCAGCCCGCCATGCAGGCCGCCGACGATTGCCGGGTCGGCGCCCGCCGCCGCCGGCCCGAGGAAAAAACCGAACAAGCCTAGACAACCAACCACAAGGAACATCCGTCATGCGCCGCCTGCCCGCCGTCACCAAGGACTCCATGAAACCGGAACAGCTAGACCTGTTCGGCAAGATCACCTCCGGCCCCCGGTCCAAGGGCCGCAACGCCATGGATTTCATGGACCGGGACGGCGGCCTGATCGGCCCGTTCAACGCCTATCTCTACTCACCCAAGATCGGCGACGCGGCGCAGACCCTGGCCGGGCTGCTGCGCTTTGACTCCATCCTCCCCGGCGACTTGCGCGAAATCGCCATTTGCGCCGTGGGCCAGCACTGGCAGGCCGATTACGAGTTCTACGCCCATGCCAAGGTGGCGCGGAACGAAGGCGTCGACGAGGCGACCATCGAGGCCCTGCGCCAGGGCAAGCCGCCCGCCGACCCCAAGCACGCCGCCATCGCCGGCTTCGTCTGGGAGATGCTGGCCGAGCGCAAGGTGTCCGACGCCACCTACGCCGCCGCCCACGCCATCCTGGGCGACCAGGGCATGGTCGAACTGGTGCTGCTGGCCGGCTGCTACTGCATGGTCTCGGCCAACCTGAACGTGTTCCGCCCGCCCTTCCCCGAAGGGGTGGATCGCCCGTTTGGCGCCGTCTGACCCTATCTGACCCGACGGGCCCGGTGGTATAACCGGGTCCATCGCAATTCGAGCCCGGAGGCCAATCATGTCCCGCACCGTCTACGTCAACGGCGACTACGTTCCCGAGGAAGAGGCCAAGGTCTCGATCTTCGACCGCGGCTTTCTGTTCGCCGACGGCATCTACGAGGTATCGTCGGTTCTGGACGGCAAGCTGATCGACAATGCCGGGCACATGGCGCGGCTCGCCCGCTCCTTGGCGGAACTGAAGATGGCGCGGCCCTGTTCGGATGACGAGCTGCAGACCATTCAGAAGGAACTGATTGCGCGCAACAATCTGGCCGAAGGCGTGGTCTACATGCAGATCACGCGCGGTGCCGCCGACCGGGACTTCAACTTCCCCAAGGAGGCCACGCCGTCGCTGGTCATGTTCACCCAGGAAAAGAACATCCTGAACAGCCCGACGGCGGCCAAGGGCCTGTCCGTCGTCACCCTGCCCGATATCCGCTGGCACCGGCGCGACATCAAGACCGTGCAATTGCTGGCCTCGTCCCTAGCCAAGCAGACGGCCAAGGACATGGGCGCCGACGACGCCTGGCTGGTCGAGGACGGCTTCGTCACCGAGGGCACGTCCAACAACGCCTTCATCGTCACCGACGACGGCCAGATCATCACCCGCCAGCTGTCGAACGACATCCTGCACGGCATCACCCGCAAGGCGGTGCTGAAATGCGCCGCGGCGGCGGGCCTGACCCTGATCGAGCGCCCGTTCACCCCGGAAGAAGCCTATGAGGCGCGGGAAGCCTTTTCGACCAGCGCCTCGGCCTTCGTCATGCCGGTGATCAAGATCGACGACCACATCCTGGGCAACGGCGTGCCCGGCCCGGTGACCCAGAAACTGCGCGAGCTGTACATCGCGGAAGCCAAGGCGGCGGCGGTCTAGGCGTTCCCGGTGCCTCCCGTTCGCGACGGGTTGGCAGGATGCGGAAGCTCAATTATACTGTGGTTCACTGTAAAATTGAGGTAGCGATGCGGAAGCCCTCCCGATTACCTGCCATGCCGTTCGTTTCGCGCGGCGCGGCGCCACGTGCGATGGCGATGGCCGGGATGATGATCGTCTGCGGCGCAACGGCCCATGCGGCGGAGGACCGGGCGGTTCTCAAGCTGCGCGGGGTGATCCACAAATCCGTGACCGTCGCCCTGGCGCCGGACGGCGTCGACGGGCAATTCGCCGGCCCGATGCGGACCCTGCGCATCAGTGAGGAAACCAATTTCGCAAGCCCCTACCGCATGTATCTGGAAGGCGGCGGCGTGCGTGCGGTTTTCGATGGCCGGCCTGTCGCCTTTGACCGCGGCCGCGGCCTGCTGGAGGCTCAGGGTCTCGGCCAGGATGGCCGGACGACGCGACGGACCCGCGCCCTGGCGTTGCGCGGCGCGCCGTCGGCGGCCGATACCCGGCCTTACGTCCTGGTCGTCAGCATCCCCTGAGAATCAAATCGGCTGTCTCCACAACCGTCGGACACGGCTGTCGCGCCCCCGGCGCAGTCCCCCGCCCGCTGCCCCTGAATTGACCGGGATCAATGCAAACATCCGCGCCGCGCTGTTTACTGTTTCCAAGTTGTTGATTCCGGCAGTTACATGTGGTGGTAAGGGTGTGACCTTTCCGCAAACAAGACAGCCGATGGAGCCATGGATAAGGAACGAAAAATGTTCAAATCACGCAGGAAAGCCTTTTCGGCCCGTGCCGCCCTTGCCGCGTTGGTCGTTGCCACCGGGGTGGGTTACGTCGGCGACAACGTCGATGCGGCGACGACCGGTAATATCACCCTGATGGGGACGGTCGGCACGGCGTTGGATATCGAAGTGACGCCTGCGGGCAGCTACAACAGCCTGGGCCTTGGGTCTTCGCAAACCGACGTTCTCGTGGCGACTGTCCGGGAACGGGCCAACGTGTCCTACGACGTCAGCATCCAGTCGACCAACTATGCCAGTTGTGGCGCGGCCACGTCCTGTCTGCTGTCCGGCGCCACCATCGTTCCTCTGACGCTGAAGATTGACGGCACCACCGTCACCTTCACCGGCGCGACGATAACGTACAAGACCGCCGCCGCGGCCTCGCTCAACTGGACGACGGCGGAGAACGTAACCGTCAGCTATACGATCGGCTCTCAGCTGCCGGCGGGCACCTACACGGAAACCTATACCTTCACCATCAGCGCGACTTAGAAAGCTCTGCCGGCAAGGTAGGCGGGCGCAGGCCCATTCCCACGGCCCGCGAGGCCTGAGTTCGGCCCCGCGTGCGGTTCATCATCCCGTTCTGAGAATCGACGGGGTCTTGTCCGCAGCCACCGGATTCGCGCCTTGCCTGATGAACCCGTTCCCCGCGCCCGAATTGACCGGGATCAATGTGAAAAACCGCCGAACGCAGTTTACTATTTCCAAAGTGGCGTTTCCGGCTGTTATGTTTGGGGTGAAGGGTTGAGCTTCCTCCGCGGACAAAGCAACCGGCGGAACCTTTAAGAAGGAGTGAGGAATGCTGAAATTAAGCAAAAGGGGCCTCCCGGCCCGTGCCGCCCTTGGCGCGCTGGTCGTTGCCGCAGGGGTGAGTTATGTCGGCTTGAACGTTTATGCCGCCACTGACAGCGGCACCCTTACCTTAACCGGCACGATCGCCGAAAATGTGTCGATCACCGTCACGCCCACGGGCAACTACAACAACCTGGACATTACGACGCTGCAAAGCGTGACCGATGAGTCCGTGGCGACCGTGTCGGAAACCGCCAACGTCGCCTATACGGTCAGCGTGCAGTCGGCCAACCTGGCGTCCTGCACGACGCCGAACACGTCCTGCCTGCTGTCGGGCACCAATGCCATCGACCTGACGCTGAAGATCGCCGGCAGCACCATCACCTTTGACACCAACCCGAAGCAGTACAAGACCGGCGCCATCGCCCTGACCGGCACCACGCCGGAAAGCGTGGCCGTCAGTTACACCATCGGTCAGGCCTATCCGGCGGGCACCTATACCGAAACCTACACGTTCACCATCACCTCGGTATAAGGACGGAATGATGCGGTTTCAGCCAATTTTCGAAACAGTGGCGCACGACGGTGCACTGTCACGCCGGCGGGGGGCGCATCGCGGTTTCGCGGCGTTCGTACTGCTGCTGGCCCTGGTCGCGGCGACCCCTGCAAGCGCCTTCCGCCTGACCCCGATCGTCGAGGACTTCCAGCCCACCGGGCGCGAGGCGGTCAAGAACTTCACGGTCACCAACACCACGCCGGAACGTATCGCCGTCGAAATCAGGATGATGAAACGGGCAATCCGGCCGGACGGCCAGGAAATCCTGACTCCGGAAGACAAGGATTTCGTCGTGTTCCCCACCCAGGTGGCGCTGGAGCCCGGCAAGTCCCAGGCCGTGCAGGTGCGCTGGGTCGGCGACCCGGAGCCCAAGACCGAACTGGCCTACCGTATCATCGCCGAACAACTGCCCGTCGAGTTGGACAAGGCGCGCCAGGACATCGCTTCCATCCGGCTGCTGATCAAGTACGAAGGCTCCGTTTATATTCTGCCCAAGGGCGCCAAGGCCGACGTTTCCATGACCGGCCTGCGCCCGGCCAAGGGCACCGACGGCAAGCCGGGCCTGCAAGTGACGCTGGTCAACAAGGGCCTCGCCCACGGCATCGTCCGCGAAGCGAAGCTGGCACTGACCGATTCCGCGGGGGGCAAGGTCACCCTTTCCGGCGCGGCGGCCAAGGCGCTGGAAAACATCAACGTCCTGGCCGGCGGCACGCGCAACGTGGTGCTGCCGTGGCCGGCCGGGCTGAAAGCGGGCGAAGTCAAAGGCACTCTGGAAGCCAAGGTCGAACGATAACCCCCGGTCCGCCCCGTCTCCGCCAGAAGCCATTGCTGATTGATTGATGGGTCCTGTTGCGCGCGCTGCCGCGATCATTCTAGCCCTCGCCGGGGGAGGAGCGTTCGCGGTTCCGGCTGTGCGGGCCCAGCCCTCCTCGGAATCTCCCACCGTACCGGCGGCGCAAAGCCTGATTATCCCGCTGTTCGTCAACGGCCGATTCCAACGGGAATTGCGCGCGCTGATCCCGGGGAAAGGGGAGGCCCTGCGGTTCGAGGCCAAGGTTTTCATCGCCGTCGCCGAACGCGGCCTGCGCGAAGACCTGATCGCCGATCTGACCTATCGCACCAACGCCCAGGGTTTCCTGTCGATCGACGACCTGCGGGCGATCGGCCTGGAAGCCACCTTCGATGTGGCGCAGTTGCGCCTGGCGGTACAGGTGCCGTTCGACCTGTTACGCCCGCAGCTCATCGAATTGCAGCGGCGCGCGCCGTCGCCGAACGCCGACCCCCTGATTCAGCCGGACGGCTTCAGCGCCTTCGTCAACGCCCGCGGCACGTTGGAATACATCCACGAAATCCAATCCACCGACACGGGGCCGGGCGGCCAGCCGCTGTTCGTCAATTTCGACGGCGCCTTCAACCCCGGCCCCTTCGTCGTGGAATGGGCCGCGACCTATGATCAGGATCGCGACTATCGCTGGCAGCGCAACGACATCAGCGCCGTGTTCGACCAACCGGAAAACGCCTGGCGCACGCGGATCGGCGATCTGTCCTACCCAACCACCGGATTTCAAAGCTTCGTCGCCGCAGGCGGCATCACCTTCGCCAAGAACTTCGACCTGCAGCCCTATCGCGTAACCCAGCCGACCGTGCGCGGCAGCTTCCTACTGAAGCAGGAATCGAAGGTCGAGGTCCTGGTCAACAACGTCGTGATCCGTACGCTCCGCCTGCAGCCGGGCCCTTACGATATCCGCGATTTCCCCATGCGGTCCGGCATCAACGACGCCAAGCTGCGCATCACCGACGCCGCGGGGCAGGTGCAGGTCATCGACTATCCCACCGTGGTCGACAGCACCTTGTTGGCCCCGGGCGAGCACGAGTTTTCCTATTCCCTCGGTTTCCCATCGGCGACACGAAACGGCTTCCGGCGCTATGACGGCGCCCTGGGCGCCCTGTCCCTGTTCCACCGCCTCGGTCTCAGCGACAACCTGACCTTGGGCGCCAATTTTCAGGGCAATCACCTGCAGCAGATGGCGGGGGCGGAGGCGGTGTGGGCGATGTTCCTGGGCGTCGTCGACGTCGACGTGGGCTGGTCGCGGGCCGACGGCTACGCCGGCGCCCCGGCTGCGCGTCTCGGCTTTCGCCGCGAGGACCATACCCGGACGCACGCCTGGCAGCGCGTATGGAGCCTGTCGATGGAATTCAAGGGCGAGGACTTCGCCCCCCTGGGCACCACGGCGCCGGCCAACAATATCGCCTGGGATTTCACCGCGCGGGTCAGCCAGCAGTTTCCCCACGGCATCAGCGTCGGCATCGGCGGAACCTACCAGATCGGGCGCGAAAGCCGGCGCAACACGGATAACCAGAACATCGTCATCTCCAAGTCCTGGGACAGCGGCGTCACCGCCAACCTGCACCTGGACCGCGAACGCAAGACCGACGGCGATGCCGAGGCGACGGTATTCGTATCGCTCAACATTCCGCTTTTCGACAACCGCCAGAAACTGACCCTGAGCCACGACAGCGACGGACGCACCAGCCGCCTGCAATGGGAGCGCAATTCATCCCAGGCGGTCGGCGGCGTCGATGCCGACGTGGCGGTGGAACGCAACATCGACACTTACGACCTTTCGGGCGAACTGGCCTATACGGGCGAGCGCGGACGGGCAACGCTGAGCCACGATATCACCACGCCGCGCACCGAGGGCAACGGCCCCCTGCGCGACCGGCGTTCCAATCTGCGCCTGGAAACCGGCCTGGTATACGCCGGCGGGCGGTTCGGACTGGGCCGGCCGGTATCGGAGGCCTTCGCCCTGTTGGCGCCGCACCCGACGCTGCGGGGCCAAAAAATCGGCGTCAACCCGTCAGGCGGCACGCACGCCGCCAGCATCGATCCCTGGGGCAATGCGGTGCTGCCGGAACTGGGTGCCTACCGCCAGGCGGTGGCGGAAATCGATGCCCCCGACGTGCCGCAAGGCCTGGAGATCGGACCGCATCGATACCGGCTGCTGCCTGCCTACAAGAGCGGTATACTGATTTCGGTCGGCACCGGCGCCACCGTCTTCGTGCTGGGCAACGTGACCGACATCGACGGCAAGCCGGTCACCCTTGCCGCGGCGGAGATCGTTTCGCGCGACCGGCCCGAGGCCGAACCCATCCTGACCTTCACCAATCGGTCCGGACGTTTCGCGGCCGAGGGCCTTCGCCCCGGCAAGTACCTGCTGCGCCTTTACGCAACGCCGGACCTGCCGATCGCGTTCGAGGTGCCGGAAGACACCATCGGCCGGTTCGATCTGGGCAACCTGCAACGGCCCGCCGCCCCCGGCGGCGCGGGCCGCTAACGACATCGAGGTCCACATGCGCCTTCGCTTCCTTGCCGCCGCCGTCCTGATCCTCTGCCTGCTGCCCCTGTCGGCCCAGGCATTCTGCGACATGCATCTGCGCAACCTGAGCAACATCACCTTCCGCGGCAGCAACGGCTACGACGTGTTCGCAACGGGAGAGACGGGACAGACCGTCTTCGTGCGCGTGCGTCACAGCAAAAGCGACGCCTGTTCCTATTTTCTGACTTTCTCCCAGGGTCAGTCGGGTTCCTACGACCGTGCCCTCAGCGGGCCGGGAACGGCGGACCTTCATTATCAACTGTACGATACGCCGTCGAAGTCGAATGTGCTGAAGCAGATTCCCGAGGCGACGTCGTCCGAGGTTCTGGCCGGCACCTTCACCACCACCGATGCGGAAACGCAGGAGCATTCCTATTACTTCGTCCTGCCGCCCGGCCAGATGGTGAAGGCGGGCGACTATTGGGACAACATTACCGTGCGCCTGTACGAAGGCACGCTGTCTTCCTATACCCAGCGCGACCAGTCCTCGTTCTCGGTCGAGGGCGTGGTCAAGAACGCGCTGCAGATGTGCGTCGTCGGCTGCGGCGCGCCGTTCGACCCCTTCGCCAAGTCGCGCACCATGGCCTTCGGCGCCCTGCACGCGGGCGACATGCGCGAGGTCGACCTGCTGGTCCGCGGCAACGTGGATTACGAGGTGATGTTCCGATCCGACAACAAAGGCGTCATGGCGCGGACCAGCGGCCATGGCGAAGTGCCGTATGCCTTCGCCTTCAACGGCGCCGCGGTGGACCTGACCTCCGGGCACGTCACCGTGGCACTGGGCGGGTCGCCCACCACCATGGACGGCGACCGCTATACCCTTACCGCCACCATCGGCAACCTTGCGGGCGCGGCGCCCGGCACCTACCAGGACAACATCGCCATCACCGTGCGCTCGCGCTGACCGGCGGGCCCTCACCCTCTGACTGGTAAAGCAGACGTATAGCCATGAATTTCCTCGACCTTCCCGATCTGCGCCTTCACTACCTGCGCCAGGGCAGCGGCCCGCCGCTCGTGCTCCTGCACGGCTGGCCGGAATGGTCGGGGGTGTGGCGCAAGGTCCTGCCGGTTCTCGCCGAACAATTTGACGTCATCGCCCCGGACCTGCGCAATTTCGGCGACAGCCGCGGGGATGAGGCGCGGGACGTCGCCCATTACGTTTCCGACATCGAGGCCCTGGCCGACGGCCTGGGGCTGGAGCGCTTCGGCATCGTCAGCCACGACATCGGCGGCTTCCTGGCTCAGGACTATGCGCGCAGGCATCCGGACCGTCTGGCGGGCCTGTTCTTTTTCGACTGCCCCCATTTCGGCATCGGCCCGCGCTGGACCCAGGGCGGGCAACTGCGGGAAATCTGGTATCAGTCGTTCCATCAGCTGCCGCTGGCGCTTGAGCTGGTGGGGGCGTCGCGCGACAGTTGCCGCGCCTATTTCCGGCATTTTCTGCGCCATTGGGCGGGATCGCCCGATGCCTTCGACGGGGCGGCGCTGGAGGAGTGGGTCGATAATTTCCTCAAGCCCGGCAACCTGGCCGGCGGGTTCCGCTGGTACGCCTGCGCCAACGACCGGCGGCTGAAGGCCATGGAGGCCGGCGGCGAGGACGCGTCGATGATCGAGACCCCCGCCTATTCCTTGTGGGGGTCGGCCGACCCCATCCTGCGCGCCGAATGGCAGGACACCCTGACCGGCGTGTTCACGGAAATCCGATTGGAACAGGCCCCCGGGGCCGGGCATTTCGTCGCCTGGGAAAGCCCCGATCTGGCCAACGCCCGTATCATCGGGTTCTTCCAGAAATGCTCCGCCCGCTGATGCGGGCTATTCGTCCCCGAACCGATCGACGCAGGCCGCCAGACGGCTGACGGCGCCGTCGTCGAACAGCGGCAGGACCAGACGCTCAAAGCGCCCGGAAACGCCCGATCCCTGCCAGATCCCCATGGTCAGCATGGGCACGGCCTGTTCCGTGCACATCACGTAGGATTCGATAAGCTGGTCGCCGGAATAATAGCGGGGCGCCGCGTCGGCGAACGTGCCCGTGTGGTCGCCGAGGCCGCGCAGGCGCCGGTATTCGACGATCCGGGTGCCGACATAGCGGTACCTGTGGCGGAGCCGCCCGCTGGCATCGCGCATCACGTCGAGCAGCAGCAGGCTGGGCGCCAGTCTGTAGATGTCCATGGGCGAAAAATCGTCTGCGCGGGGCATTCCCGCGCCTTCGGCCAGTCCACGCCAATAGGCATGGAGCGCGCGGGACGTCCGGCCGGCCATGGGCATCAGGTTGGGGGCCGTCGTCTCGGGGACAACGTCGTACCGACGGGGATCTGGGTCGGGGAACAGACCGGACATGCAGGGTTTCGAAACGGCTAATTGAAAGGTCGACGAAAAAATCTGCGTCCAGTTAACGTTGTTTCACTTGTCCCGGCAATAGGTCCAAAGTCCATACCGAAATCTTCCGGGCACTTAGAAAAGCTCCACCCCGCCATGAGGTTTCGTCAATGGCGGCGGCGGCGCAAGCGCCCTATCATTCCGTGCAGAAACGCGGAAAACCGCGCCCACATCGGTCTTGGGAGGCCCCCGCCATGCTCGATCGCGCACAACTGTCCGTGCAGCCCCTGGACGCCGCCGTGGGGGCCCAAGTCACCGGCGTCGATCTGTCGCAGCCGCCGGACGCGGAAACGGCGGCGGCGATCACCGAGGCGCTCGGCATCCACGGCGTCCTGGTCTTCCCCGACCAGCACCTGACGCCGGAACAACAGGTCACCTTCAGCCGCATCTTCGGCCCCGTGGAAATCAACCACAACGCCGCCCGTTACGGCCTGGGCGGCAGCCCGGAGCTTTACGTCATCTCCAACGTCACCGTGGACGGCAAGCCCGTCGGCTCCGCCCGGGCCGGCGAGGAATGGCATTCGGACATGTGCTATGCCCGGAACCCGGCATTGGCGACCATGCTCTATGCCCGCGAGGTGCCGGTGCTGCACGGCCTGACCCTGGGCGACACGGGTTTCGCCAACGCCGCCGCCGCCTTCGACGCGTTGCCGGATGAAATGCAGGCCTTCCTGCGGGGCAAGCGGGCCATCTTCGATTTCACGGGCCGCAAGCGCCCGGTAAAACCCAGCGCCGAAGCCATCGCCCAATACCCGCCCGTGGACCATCCCATCGTGCGCCGCCATCCGCGCACGGGCCGGGAAAGCCTTTACGTCAACCACGACGACTGCACCGGCATCGTCGGCATGGACGATCACGAGGCGCGCAACCTGATCAACGCGCTATCCGAACACGTGGTGCGGCCGGAATTCGTCTACCGCCATCAATGGCAGGTCGACCAATTGGTGGTGTGGGACAACTGCACGGTACAGCACAAGGCGATCCTGGATTACGACCAGCCGCAGCGCCGCCTGTTATGGCGCACCACCATCCGGGGGCCGGTGCCGGTTTAGGCCTGCGACACCCCCTCACCCGACCTCTCCCCCAAGGGGGAGAGGGGAAGGTTGTCGCGGTCGCTCGGCGGGAGTCCCCTCGCCCCCGGCACGGGGGAGAGGGGCAGGGTGAGGGGGCTAAAGCCCCTTGGCCGACTGACGCAGCAGGTCGCGAAACGCCAGGGCGGCGGGGCTGAGGGCGCGGTCGCGGGCCTGGATGACGGAGATCCGCCGCGTCAGGTCCACGTCGGCCACGGGCAGAAGCGTCAACCCCCGCATGTCGAGCACCCGGGCGACCAGCCCGGCGACCAGGCCGACCCCGACCCCTTCCTTGACCAGATTGACCAGGGTCAGGGCGTAGCGGGTCATGAACACAGGCGCGTAGTCGACGCCCGCATTCTCGAAGGCGCGCCGCGTATAGGCCCAGGCGGCCGATTCCGGCGGCATGGAAATCAGCCGTTCGGCACCGATCTCGGCCAAGGTCACGGAACCCCGTTCGGCCAGGGGATGGTCCTCGCGCACCGCCAGCATGACCGTGTCGGTCAGCAGCGGTTCGACGATGAACGGCGTTTCGTCGCCGACGAAGGGCGAGACCGCGAGGTCCACGTCGCCGCGGCTGACCCGGTCCATGACCTGGCCGAAAAAATCGTCGTGGAGAATCACCTCGATCCCCGGATGGCGGCGCCGGAAATCGCCGATCACGCGCGGCAGGAAGGCCGCCGCCGCCGAAGGCGAGGCCCCGACCGTGACCCGGCCGCGCCCCAGATGCGCTTCCTCGCGGAATTCGCGCAGCAGGGCGCGGGTTTCCAGCACCATGCGCTCGACCCGGCCGCGCAGACGCTCGCCCGCCTCGGTGATGGCGACGCGCCGGGTCGTGCGGTCGAACAGGCGCACGCCCAGAACAGCCTCCAAATGTCGGATGCGGGCGGAGATCGTCGGCTGCGACACGCCCAGCGTCTGCGCCGCCTGCCGGAAGCTTCCGGTTTCGGCCACGGCGACGAAGGCGTCGAGATCGGCGGGTGATAGATTAATCATAATTATCTATCAGTTTATATAATCATCGTATTTTTCTTTCAATGAGATTGCCGATAGATTGGCCGCGTTCTCACCGGGGCGCGAACGGCCCCGCCCGAATCAGGAGCCCGACCGATGACCTTCCCCCGTGTTGACAGCCCCGCCGCCTGGCGCGTTTCCGAAATCGAACAGGACAAGACCTGGATCTTCCGCCTGGACGACGCGGCGCGGGGGCAGCTTGTCCAGGCCGTAAAGGCGGCGTTCGACGCGGACCGGCCCCTGTTCGATTACCGGCGCGGCGACATCGACCTGGGCACAGCGCGCGACGTCATCGCCGCCGCCATGATGGAGGCCCATGCGGGGCGCGGCATCGCCCTGGTCAAGGGCCTGCCCCGCGACGAGGTCACGGAACAGGAATTCCGTTTCATGAACTGGGCCATCGGCCTGCATTTCGGCGTCGCCCGGCCCCAGGGCATCAAGTCGCAGTACATTTCCGAAGTGCGCGCCGTGGGCCATACCTACCGCGCCGCCAACGGGCGCGGCTACAATTCCAACGCCGGGCTGGATTTCCACACGGACGGCTGCGATCTGGTCACCCTCGCCTGTTTCAACAAGGCGAAGTCGGGCGGCCAGAGCATGGTGTCGTCCAGCATCACCGCCTGGAACATCCTGCTGGCCGAACGCCCGGATTTGGCCGAGATCGCCTGCCAGCCGTTCTATTTCTCGCGCAACACGGAACAGGCCCCCGACGAGGGCCCCTATTACGGCCAGCCGCTGTTCGACATGGCCGAGGGCCACATGTTCGGCAAATGGAACCGCAACCGCGTGCGCACGGCCCAGGACATCCCGGGCGTGCCGCAACTGACCGACGCGCAGAAGGAATGCACGGACCTGTTGGACGACATCCTGCGCCGCCCGGACGTGATGTTCACCATGTGGCTGGAGCCCGGCGACCTGCAAATCATGAACAACCACGTCATGCTGCATTCGCGCACCCCGTTCGAGGATTTCGAGGAAGAGGGCCGCCAGCGCCTGCTCTACCGCCTGTGGCTGGCGACGCCCAATTCCCTGCGCCTGCCGGAAAGCTGGGGCGGCTATTTCCGCTCCATCGAACCGGGCACGGTGCGGGGCGGCATCCGCGGCCATGAATACGACGACGAACGCCTGGCCTTCGAAACCCGTCAGGCCGCCGACCTGGGCATGCCCGCCCCGGCCAAGGAACGGTTCATTCCCGAACGGCTGGCGTCCTAAGCCGCGCCGGCGCCGGCCTGACGGCGCGCCTTGCCGCGCCGCTCGCCGCCGACTTCGCGGAAGGTGTCGGCCCGGGCCTTCGACCAGCGCACCATCTGTTCGGGATCGCAGGTGCCGTCAAGCAGCCCGCCCACGGGCCATTCCGGATAAGCGACGTCGCCGGCGACGGTCTCGCCGCTGTTCTGGCGCACGTTGAAGTGCTTGGGATGCAGTTCGGCCGGACTGTCGAGCCCCGCCGCCCCCACCATGTCGGCGACGGCGCGCAGCGTGTTGTCGTGGAAGCGGGCCACGCGATGGGCCTTGTCGTCGACGTTCAGCGCGCGCTGGCGCAGCGGATCCTGCGTCGCCACGCCGGTCGGGCAGGCGTTGGTGTGGCAGGCCTGGGCCTGGATGCAGCCGATGGCGAACATGAAGCCCCGCGCCGAATTGCACCAGTCGGCGCCCAGCGCCAGGGCGCGGGAAATGTCGAAGGCCGTGACCAGCTTACTCGCCGCCCCGATGCGCACACGGTCGCGAAGGCCCGCGCCGCGCAGGGTGTTGTGGACGAAGGTCAGGCCCTCGATCATCGGCGTGCCGATGTGGTTGGTGAATTCGAGCGGCGCCGCCCCGGTGCCGCCCTCGGTCCCGTCGACGACGATGAAGTCGGGCACGATGCCGGTTTCCAGCATGGCCTTGACCATGCACATGAATTCGCGCCGATGGCCGATACATAATTTGAACCCCACCGGCTTGCCGCCCGACAGGTCGCGCAGGGTGCCCAGGAATTCCATGAACTCGATGGGCGTGGTGAAGGCCGAATGGCCGGCCGGCGACACGCAGTCCACGCCCATGGGCACGCCCCGGGCCTCGGCGATTTCCGGGGTGATCTTGGCCGCCGGCAGCACGCCGCCGTGGCCGGGCTTGGCCCCCTGAGACAGTTTCACCTCGATCATCTTGATCTGTTCCGACGCCGCCTGTTCCTTGAAGCGTTCCGGGCTGAACGAGCCGTCGTCGGCGCGGCAGCCGAAATAGCCCGAGCCGATTTCGTAGATCAGGTCGCCGCCGCCCTGGCGGTGATAGCGCGAAATGCCGCCCTCGCCCGTGTCATGGGCGAAGCCGCCCAGCCTGGCCCCCGTGTTGAGCGCCTGGATCGCGTTGGCGCTGAGCGCGCCGAAGCTCATGGCCGAGATGTTGTAGAGCGAGGCGTCATAGGGCTGCTTGCAGTCGGGCCCGCCGATCCGCACGCGGAAGTCATGGTCGTCGATATGCTTGGCGTTGACCGAATGGGTCAGCCAGGCGAAGCCGGGGGCGTAGACGTCTTCCCGCGTGCCGAACGGGCGCTTGTCCTCGACCCCCTTGGCCCGCTGATAGACGAGGGAGCGCTGCTCGCGCGAGAACGGCTGTTCGTCCTGGTCGCTTTCGATCAGGTACTGGCGGATTTCCGGGCGGATGCCCTCGAACAACCAGCGCATGTGCCCGATCACCGGATAGTTGCGCATGATCGCGTGGCGCGTCTGGCACAGGTCCCACACGCCCAATGCCGTCAACGCGGCGGCGATGATGGCGATGGGAATGACCCAGAAATGAAAGAACGCCAGCGCGATAAGCACAGGCGTGGCGAGCACGAAAAGCGCGAAGGTGGTGAAGCGTTGCATGGTGTTCCCCGGATCGGTGCGACGGCATCACTCTATCACCGGCGTTGCGCCAGTCCATCGGATCGTGTGTCTGGGGTCGGCGGGGCGCGGTTGGGGAAACCGGGTCTGCCGTGGCATCCGGTCATGAATTCTGGGCCTTGCGATTCGGGAATTCAGCAAACACACTGCACATCTAAATTGGGGGAGAAGATGCGATGGCGAGCGCGAAGGACATGGCATTTATAGGGTGCCGACTGTTTGCGTTGTACGTCTTGTACCAAGCAATCCATAGGATTGGGTTTTCGGCGCTCTACCTTGATAAGGCGATTAAAACCGACCTCGGCCTGAACTTGGCTGAACCGACGATCCTCGCGTTAATCATTGATATCGCACTGTTTATACTTCTGTGGTTCGCAGCCGGGCGCATTGCAGCAGGCGTAAGCGGCGGCCAGGAAGACTCCAGCGGGGAAGCGTCTCTCTCCCGTAAGGAACTGCTTGCCACGGCAGTGGCCATCTGCGGCGTGTTTGTCCTGGTGATCGCAGTCCCTCGCGCGGCAGGCGTGCTCGCAACTTTCCTGTTCACCGGCAGAGCTGAAACCTTCCATCTCTTCCACATCATTCCCTTGCTGGGGATGGGCTTGATCTGCATCTTCGGGGCAAGCTACTTCGCTGGCCTTGTCATCAAGGCACGTCGCTGGGGCCTCGACTGACCGTCACCGCCGGCTTTTATGCCCCGCGGATGACCACCTTCAACGCCTCCTTGGCGATCATGGCGCGCAGCGCGGCCTCGGTCTGCTCGATGGGCATTTCGGCGGTGAGCATAAGGTCGGCCTTGAACGCGGGGTCGGCCAGCATGTCCAGCGCCCGGCGGACCGTGTCGGGGCGGTGGTGGTAGACGCCCTTCACGGTCAGCTCGCTGTAGTGAACCGCGTGGGTGTCCAAGGGGATCGAGGTGCCGGGGGCGCAGCCGCCGAACAGATTGATCAGGCCGCCGGGGCGCACGGAGTTGATGGCGTCGACCCAGACTTCCGGCACGCCGGAGGCATCGACGGCGACCCAGGCCCCCTGACCGCCCTCGGTCAGGGCCTTCACTTTCTCGGCCTGGCCGCCGCCGCGGTCGATCCGCACGACTTGGGCCGCGCCCAACTGTTTGCCGACCGCGAGGCGCGGCGGGTTAGGGTCGGCCAGGATGACCCGGTGCCCGGCCCGTGCCAGCGCCCCCACGAACAACAGCCCGATGGGCCCGGCGCCGAACAGGACGACCTCCGTCCCCGGGCCGTATTTGTCCAGTTCGCAGGCGTCCATGCCGTGCAGCACGCAGGCCAGCGGTTCCGTCAGCGCCGCCTTGGCGAAGGCCAGACCCTTGGGAATTTTATAGGTGTTGCGGTCGACGAAACGGGCGGGGATGCGGATGAATTCGGCGAAGGCGCCGTTGATGTATTGCAGGTCGGCGCAGAGGTTTTCCCGCCCGCGCGCGCAGTAGTCACAGTCGCCGCAGGGGGCGGAATTGGCGACCACCACGGCGTCGCCTTCGCGGAATTTCGTGACGCCCTTGCCCATGGCCGCCACCCGGCCCGCCATTTCATGGCCGAACAGGGTCGGCACCTTGAGCATGCGGGGATGGCCGCCGCGCTTGAACACCTTCACATCCGTGCCGCAGGTGGTCGCGGCCTCGATGCTCAGGATGATCTCGCCGTCGTCGGGGACCGGCACGGGCAGGTCGCGGACCTCGATGGTTTCGGGGCCGAGCAGCATGGCCCCCTTCATCATGCAGGTCATGGCGTCAGCTTCCTTCCGCCGCGCGGGACGGCGTGAACAGAACCTTGAGCGCCTTGCGCGCGCGCACCAGATCAAGGCCCGCCTGAAAATCGTCCAAGGGCATCCTGTGGGTGACCAGCGGCGTCGGGTCCAGCGCCCCCGAGGCGATCAGGTCGAACACCCGGCCCTGTTCGGCGACGGCGCCGGAATAGGTGCCGAGGATGCGCCGTTCGTATTTGAACAGGTCGTTGAGGTCGAAATCGGCGGCCTGGCCCTCCCCTTTTTCATTGGCCGGCGCATGGGCGAACAGGACGACGCTGCCGCCCTGGCGGGTCAGGCCGAGGGCCGCCTTGAGCGGCCCCGCACCCCCGACCGTGTCGAACACGGCGTCGGCGCCCGCACCATTGGTCAGGTCGCCCACGGCGGCCTTGGCCGCGTCGCCCGGGGCGGCGGCGGCGTCCGCGCCCAGTTTCACCGCCAGGTCGCGGCGGTCGTCCTGGGGATCGACGACGGCGACGCGCACGCCGGGCAGGGCCGCCTTGAGCACCAACAGATGCAGCAGACCCATGCTGCCCGCGCCCTGGATCACGGCGGCGCCGTCGGCGGCGATCTCCGCCCGCTCCACCCCGCGCAGCACGCAGGCGGCCGGTTCCATGAACACGGCGGCCGCGTCCGACACGCCGTCGGGCACGCGATGCGCCGCCTGGGCCGTGGCCCGGGCCTTGATCAGCACCGTGTCGGAAAAGCCGCCGGGGGCCATCAGGTTTTCGCGGAAGGTGTCGCACATGGTCTCGTTGCCGCGCCGGCACATCAGGCAGGTGCCGCAGGGCACATGATGCGGCACGGCAATGCGGTCGCCGGGCTTGAAATCCGTCACGCCGTCGCCGAGCGCCATCACCTCGCCCACCAGTTCATGGCCCAGCACCGTGCCCGGCTGCGCCGCCCCCGTGTCCAGCTTGAACAAATCCGTGCCGCAGAAGCCGACGACGCGCAGTTTGAGCAGCATTTCGCCCGGCCCCACGGTGGGCACCGCGCGCGGCTCCAACTGGGTGCGGTCGCCGCCGCGGCAGGCAATGACATTGTTGGCGGGCTGGGACATGGGCTCCTCGATTTCCGTCAGCCGATTATCATAGCAGTGACGGATGGAAAAGTTCTTCGGGTTCGACGCGGCGGGGGGCCAGGTGCTGAACCTGGGACCAGCGGCACATGGCGTCCAGTTCCGCCCGGTTGGCGCGGAACCCGTAGGACCAGAAATCGGGGCCCATGAGGGCGCGGGTTTCCTCCATGTCGGCATGGAAGAACGGCAGGGTCAGGCGGTTGGCGGACCCCCGCCATATGCCTTCCAGCTTGGCCATCGCGAGGTCTCGGGCCTGGGTGAAGGCGTCGAACAGGGCCCGAGGCAGCCAGGGATTGGCATCGGCAAGGGTCTTGCGCACCCCGATGGCATGCATGATGGGAAAGAATCCGGTCTTGGCGTGATAGGCGCGCTCGACATCGGCGAAATCGGGGAACAGGCGCCGGACGCGGGGATCGCCCGCGACCAGGGCGTTCAGCGGCTTGGGCGCGAACACGGCGTCCAATTCCCCCGCCAGCAGCAGGTCCTGCAAGGTCTCCCCCGCCTCGATCGGCGTCACCGACATGTGCGGCGGCAGGTCGAGGGTCAGGCGGTCCTTGCGCGTGCCTTCCTCCAGCGCGCCCGTGCGCCATTGGAAGCTGTCCGTATCGACGCCGTATTCGTCGGCCAGGATACCCCGCATCCACAGCGCCGCCGTCATCTGATATTCGGGCACGCCAACGCGCTTGCCCTCCAGATCCTTCGGCGTTTCGATGCCCGCGTCGGCGCGCACGACGAAACCGTTGTGGCGGAACGCGCGGGACAGGAACACGGGGATGGCGACATAGGCGCCTTCGCCCTTGGCGACCTGAAGGATGTAGGACGACATGGACATTTCCGTCACATCGAACCGGGCTTCCCCCACGGCGAGGGGAAACAGGGCCGAAGTCGGATGGACCTGGGCGTCGAGGCGGCAGCCGGCAACGGCGACCCGGCCGTCCAGCACGGCGGCGGCGCGGTCGTAGTCCCAGCAGGCCAGGGTGAGGTCGAGGGGGGTATCGGTCATGGCGGTCGAGAATAGAGGCGTTTATCATCGCCGCCAATACGGGCCGTGCGCCCGCCAACGGGAGGAGAACCGAGACATGCCGCAAATGACCCTGGACCTGGCCGTCGCCATCGTCGACGGGGCGCTCGCGAAGGGGCGCGACATCGCCTGCGCGCCGCTCACCGTGGCCGTGCTCGACGCGGGCGGACATATCGTCGCGCTCAAGCGACAGGACGACAGTGGCATCCTCAGGGTCGAGATCGCGGTCGGAAAAGCCTATGGCGCGCTCGGCTTCGGCGTCGGCGGGCGGGAACTGCGGGAAAAGAACCCCAAGTTCATGGCTGGCGTGATCTCGACGGCGCCCAACGGCATGGTCCCCGCCCCCGGCGGCGTGCTGATCCGCGATCCCGACACGGGGCGCATCATCGGCGCCTGCGGCATCTCCGGCGACACCGGCGAGCGCGACGAGGAATGCGCCGTGGCGGGGATCGAAGGCCAGGGACTGCGCGCGGACCCGGGCGAGGCCAAGGCGCACTAAGCCTTATCTGAGCCTGGCTTCCAAACTCTCGCAGACCGTGCGGATGATCTTGAGGCGGGCAAAGCGTTTGTTGTTGGCTTCGACCAGGGTCCAGGGGGCGGCGGCCGTACTGGTACGTTCGACCATGTCATTCACCGCCGCCTCGTAATCGTCCCATTTCTCGCGGTTGCGCCAGTCCTCGTCCGTCAGCTTCCAGGCCTTCCACGGCGTCGCCTGGCGGGCCAGGAAACGGCGTTCCTGTTCGTCCTTGTCGATGTGCAGCCAGAACTTCACCAGGTTGGTGCCGTGGCCGGTCAGTTCGGCCTCGAACTCGTTGATCTCGCGGTAGGCGCGGCGCCAGTCGGCCGGCGGTATCATGTTTTCCACCCGCTCGACCAAAACGCGGCCGTACCAGCTGCGGTCATAGATGGTGAACCGCCCGGCCCGCGAGACGTGGCGCCAGAACCGCCACAGATAATGGTGGGCCAGTTCCTCGTCCGTCGGCGCCGCGACGGGGATCACCCGAACGGCCCGCGCGTCCAGCGCCGGGGTCAGGCGGCGGATCGCCCCGCCCTTGCCGGCGGCGTCCCATCCTTCGAACACCAGGACGCTCGACACCCCTTTCGCCTGCGCCTTGAGGAAGGCCGCATGCAGGCGGGGACGCAGTTTCTTGAGTTCGTCCGCGTATTTCTTGCGGCTGACGCTCTGGGTCAGGTCCAGGCTGTCGAGGATGGTTTCGTTCGCCCCGGCGCCGTTGCCGGCCTTCGCGGCCGCGCGGGACCGGCGCTTGCCGGCGGCGGCCGCGGCCTTGGCCTCGGCCCTGCGGCGGTCCAATTCCTCGCGCAGCCGGTCGCGGATCGTGGTCAGCACGGTCAGTTCCCGATACCGCCTATCCACGCCTTCGACGATCTTCCATTGGAACCGTCCGGCGCTGGTCTGCGTGATGATGCGTTCCGCCGCGGCGATGAACGTGTCGTAGAGCTTGTAATGCTTCCAGTCGCTGTCGGTGATCTTCCAGTGGTGATCCGGATTTTTCTCCAGCTTTTTAAGGCGCGCCTTCTGGGCCTTCTTGTCGAGATGCATCCAGAATTTCAGGATCACCGCCCCGTCGTCGGCCAGGGTGCGTTCGAACTGCACGATGCGTTGCAGCCGGGTATCCAGCCTGGCCTTGCCGATGCGCCCGTGCACCCGGTCCAACAACGGCTGGGAATACCAGGCGGACAGGAACAGCCCGATCTTGCCGTCGGACGGCAGATCGCGCCAATAGCGCCAGAACGCCGGGCGCTCGCGCTCCTCGTCCGACGGCTTGTCATAGGCGCAGGTGACCAGCCAGCGCGGGTCCATCCATTCGTTGAGAAGGTTGACGCTCTCGCTTTTGCCCGCCCCGTCGACGCCGGCGAACAGCACGATGACGGGGAAATCGGCCTGGCGCAGCTCCTGCTGCAATCGGACCATCTCGGCCCGCAGCTCCGGCTCGATGGCCTCGAATTCTGCCTTCGTGACCTTGCGGTTAAGCTCTGCGGCTTCGAACATTCGCGACCTTCGTCTGTCCCCCGGCGGACAGCCCTATTCTTCCAGGCAGTCCGGGTCTTCGCGCAGAACCTTCCGCGCGTAGTAGTGGAAGCTGGCGTTCAGGGGTTGCGGTTTCAGGCGGTAATCGTGGGCTTCCTGGCCGCGTTTGGGATCGATTTCCTGGATCGTGCCGGCGGCCTGGGCCATCAGTTGCAGGCGCGCCGCGTATTCGATGTAGAGCGAGCGCATGGCCGCTTCCTCGACCGTCGCCGTCGCCGCCAATTGCCCGTGATTGGCCAGCAGGATCGAATGCTTGCCGCCGAGCGCAGTCGAGATCAGATCCCCTTCCTCATCGCCGATGGGCGGGCCGGGCCAGTAGTCGAGAAACGCGCAATCCTCGTAGAACATGGCCGTGTCCATATGGGCCGCCTTCAGCGGCACCCCGATCATGGACAGCGCCGAGACATAGGGCGGATGGGTGTGCACGACGCAATGGACGTCGGCCCGCGCCTTGTAGATCCAAAGATGAAAGCGGTTCGACGGATTGGCCATGCCCTCCCCTTGAAGAACCTTCAGATCGCCGTCGACCAGCAGGAAATCGCCGGCGCGGATTTCGTCCAGGCCCAGGCCGAACCGCGCGGTCCACATGGTGCCGGCCTCGGGCCCCCGGGCGGTGATCTGCCCCGCCAGGGCGTTGCCGTGGCCTTCGCGCGCCAGCATGCGCGCGGTCAACGCCAGTTTCTGGCGCAGGGTCCATTGGTCCGTCTTGACGAGGTTCGCCTCCATCTCGGCGGTCGCCCGCCGGTCGAAGGTATCCTTGGAAGCGTGTTTGCCTGCCTTGCCGTCGCCGTCCGCCATTGTCGTCCTCCTTCATCCGCCGTTGGATGTCCTGCACTTGGCCTTGCCGGATTTCGATGGTAGGTCAGAACATACCGACCGAACAAAGGAATATGACCATGCCCAACCACGACGGCGCCGCCGTTTCCCCCGCCGTTCCGCAGGATATCCAGGCGGAAATCGTTGAAACCGCCATCACCTCGCGCGCGTCGATCCGCGCCTTTCTGCCGACGCCCGTGCCCCGGGAAACCATCGAGCGCATCCTCACCGCCGCCTCCTACGCGCCCTCGGGCTCCAACATGCAGCCCTGGAAGGTGCGCGTGGTCGCCGGTGACGTGCGGGACCGGCTGATCGAGGCCGTGAGCGCGGAACACGACGCCGGGCGTGCCCAGGAACGGGATTTCAAGTATTACCCCGACCCCTTCCCCGAACCCTATCTCACGCGCCGCCGGGCCACGGGCTGGGGGCTGTACGGCACCCTCGGCATCGCAAAGGGCGACAAGGAGGCCATGCACCGCCAGCACGGGCGCAACTTCCTGCTGTTCGACGCCCCCGTGGGGCTGGTCTTCACCATCGACAACACGCTGGAGATGGGCAGCTGGCTCGATTACGGCACCTTCCTGCAGAACATCATGGTGATGGCGCGGGGTCTCGGTCTGCATACCTGCCCACAGGCGGCCTGGTGTTCCTTCCACACCACGGTAAAGCAGGTCCTGGACATCCCCGAGGACGAGATCGTGGTCTGCGGCATGGCGCTCGGCCATGCGGACCCGGACGCGGTCGCCAATACCTTCCGCCCGGTGCGCGAACCCGTCGACGGCTTCACCCGGTTCATGGGCTTCGACTAACCCTCTCCCCGGTAAAATCGGCGAAAAATAGCCCGCCGGAAAACCCTGCTCGCGATAGGGGCGTGAGCAAGGGGGGCTTCCGCGCGTGCCGATTTTTCTAATATATATTTATTTTTCAATAAGTTACTAGATCACGTCTCGTTGATCATCTGTGTTTGGCGAAAGCGGCGGGCCCGCCACATCTTTCCTCCATCACCGGGACGCAACCGCGATCCCAAACCACCAGACCAAATGGAGATACCCCCATGACCTACCGTACTTCCGCCGCCGTCCTGCCGGCCCTTCTGTTCGCTCTTGGCGTCGCCCTGTTCCAGGCCCCGGCCCAGGCCGGTGAAACGGCCATGAACACCGGCGCCGAACATCAGTCGGTCGGCACGCAGATCGAAGACGCCCATCGCTGGGGCGACTGATCCCGCCACAGCCGCGGGCCGGTCGAACCCCCCTCCGGCCCCAATGCCGGCGCTCCCCTTACCCCCGGGAGCGCCGGCTTTCTTTTGTCCGGGCAGCCTCTTTGACTTCTGATTTTTCGATATCATCTATTATTTATATTCGATATGAGGCGATTAAATTTTCGCCTAATCTCCTACTCGCCGGTTTGGTCCGGCGCAGCCGCCGACTGTATCCGGCGAATTTAAGGAGCTGTCCCTCCCCCGCCTCCTGGTTGGACGCGGCAGCTCAAGGAGCCATTGACGTGTTTACCCTGTCCCGCACCCATGTCGTTCCCGCGCTCGTTCTCGGCTTGACCCTGATGACCGCCCAGTCCGTTGTGGCCGCCAGCCCTTATGACACGATGTCGTCCGAGGAAATCGCCGATCATCAGTCCCAGCAGCTCGGTCAGCAGGAAGGCCAGATCGTTCAGCCGAAGGCGGTTGACAACACCCAGCTTGCCAGCGCCGCCGCCACCCAGTCGGCCGAGGAATTCGCCGCCTTCGAGGGCACGCTGAACGTCGTGACCATCGTCACGCCGACGGCGCCCGGCTCCGACGACTAACGGGTGACGGGCGCCGCGCCGGCCGCATCACGGCGGCGCGCGGCAGACCCGGCAAACGAAACCGGCGTCCGGAAACGGACGCCGGTTTTTCGTTGGGCTTAAGCGGAGGGAGAAATCAGCGCTTTTGTTCGCGGCGGTTACGCAGCAACGCGGCGTAACGGTAGACCGCATGCACGAACTTGCCGTAGGGCATGGTCAGGAACAAGGCCAGCACCGTGCCCAGGTGAATCGCCAGAAGCGTGCCCATGGCGCCCGTCTCGCGCCAGCCCAGCAGCGCCAGGCCGGTCAGGCTGACCAGGAACAGGAGGGCCAGAAAGCCCGTGTCCATGCCGCGCTGGGCGTTGACCAGAATGTTGGGATCGGCGATGCGCTTCAGATAGATCAGGCCAAGGGGGCCGATCAAAAGCCCGACGCCGCCGACCGTGCCCAGCAACACCGGCAGCGAGGTATAGCCGTAGGGCGCTTCCCAGCCGAAGGCGTAGTGGTAAAGCGTGGCGACGGAGGTCGCGGCGAAGCACAACAGGAAGCCCCAGAAGGTCATCTGGTGGAACACGCGGCGGACCTGGGAAAAGCTTTCGGACGGGTAGTTGCAGCCGTCCATCTTTCCGCGCACGCCGCCGCCGCCCATGTACTTCATGACCAGGGCGTCGTGGGTCGCGCCCGCGACGGACAGCGCCGTCTCGTCGGCCTGGGACGGCGCCGTGTCGCGGCGGAACCGCCAGAACCCGGCCAACAGCACCCCCACGGCATAAAGGAACACCCCGCCGAAGGACCAGGCCATGACGTTATGGGGGATCACGGCGTAGAAATTCCCCGCGTGCTGGCCGTGGATGACCTCGGGCGGGTTGAACAGATGGACCAGCAGCAGCACCAGGCCGATACCCGCCGCCATCAGGACCGAGACCAGGGTGCCGTTGTTCTGGAACAGGCCCGCGAGAAAACCGGGCCAGGTGTAGCGGCGGTAGGTATCGGCGCGGAGCCGTGCGAAGGCCTGCGGAATGTTGACGGCGAATTCATGGGGCGGCGCGTACTGGCAGGCGTAATAGCAGCCGTTGCAGCCGTGGCACAGGTTGGCCAGGTAATCCAGATCCCCGTCGGCGAAGGTGTTCTGACGCATCATCGCCGGGAACACGCCGCAGAAGCCCTCGCAATAGCGGCAGGCATTGCAGATGGTCATCAGGCGGCGGGCTTCGTCGTGCAGGTCCGCCATCTGGTCGCCCTGCAACGCTTCGTCGGAGGCGGCGGCCATCCGGGTCAACGGTGTCTCAGTTTGAGGCATTGCGGGCGGCTCCCTCTCCGGCGATGCGGCCGAACACCAGGCCGATGGCCATGCCGATGCCGCCGGCATAGCCCTGGCCCAGGATGTTGCCGGACACGATCTCGCCGGCGGCGAAGATGTTGGCGGCGGACACGGCACGGCCGTCCTTGCCCTTGAACTGAACGCGGGCCTCCTTGTTCACCTTGACCCCCAGATAGGTGAAGGTGATGCCCGTGCGCAGCGGATAGCCGTAATAGGGCGGGGTGTCGATGGGCTGGGCCCAGTTCGACTTGGCCGGAGTCAGGCCCTCGGTCGACAGGCCGTCAAGCACGCCCGGCTTGAATTCCCTGTCCTTGTTTTCCCCCCGGCGGCAGGCGGCGTTGTAGTCCGCCACGGTCTTTTCCAGGGCGTCGGGGTCCAGTTCCAGCGCCTCGGCCAGACCGCGGATGGTGTCGGCCTTGAGCGGCGGATAGAGCGACGGCATGAACAGGTCGTTGGCCTTGGCGTCGACGATGCCGAAGGCGATCTGGTCTTCCTGCTTGGCCAGGAGACGACCCCAGATGGCGTAGCGCTTGGGCCAGATGTCCTCGCCCTCGTCATAAAACCGCTGGGCCCGACGGTTGACCATGATGGAATAGATCACGCAGTCGACCCGCGTGGCGATGCCGCCGTCGCATTTCGGGCTGCGGGCGTCGATGGCGATGGCGTGGCACTGGTCGGCGTCGGCGGCCGTTTCGGCGCCGTGGTCCATGAGGACGCGCAGCATGCGGCCCTTGTTGTAGCCGGTGCCGCGGATGAGGAAGCCCTCGGCCGCCTCGCCCCAGCCTTCCTTCAGCCAGTCGATATCGGCCTGGAACCCGCCCGAGGCGAGCACGATGGCCCGCGCCTCGACCGTCTGTTCCCGGCCCTGGTATTTCACGCGGGCGGCGGTGAAGGCGCCGTCCTCGATCTTCAGGTCCGTGACCTCGGCCTCGTAGCGGCAGTCGATACCGCGCTTTTCCGCCGTCGCGTAATAGGCGTTCAGAACCGCCTTGCCGCCGCCCTTGAAGAAGGCGTTGGTGCGGTCCAGGCCGATGGTGCCGGACAGCGGCGGCTGAAACTTCACGCCCCGGGCCGCCATCCAGTCGGCGGCGTCGAGGGATTTTTCGATCAGGAAACGGGACAGTTCCTTGTCCGTGTTGCCCTGGGTGACGCGCAAAAGGTCGTCGTAATATTCATCGACCGGATAGGGGCCGGTGACGAAATCCGTCGCCGCGTCGTGGGCATAGCGGATGTTGCGCACGTGGCGGGTGTTGCCGCCGCGGAAATCCTTGGGCGCGGCCTCAAGCACCAGCACGCTGGCGCCGCGTTCGCGCGCGGTCAATGCGGCGGCCATGGCGGCCCCGCCGCCGCCGACGACAATCACGTCTACTTTTTCCGGTAACCCCTTCATGGCGGGCTTTTTAGGATTGTATACAATCGCCGTCAAGAAGAGTTGCGGGTGTACACCGCCTGCCCCGTCACCACGAAATCGACCCGGTCGTCGACCAGGGCCCGCCGGCATTCGGCCGGGGTATTGATGATCGGCTCTTCATGGGCGTTGAACGACGTGTTGATCAGCACCGGCAGGCCCGTCTTGGCCTTGAACGACGACAGGATATCGGCATAAAGCGGGTTTTCGTCGCGGCGGACGACCTGGGGCCGCGCCGTGCCGTCGACATGGACGACGGCGGGAATGCGCTTATGCCATTCCGGCTTCACGGCGGTGGTGATGGTCATGAAACTGGCGGCGTAGCGGTTGGCCTTTGTGATGTCGAACACATCCGCCGCGTCCTCTTCCGCCACATAGGGGGCGAAGGGCATGAATTCGGTCCTCTGAAGCCGGGCGTTGAGCGACGCATTGATCTCCGCGTCCGCCGGATTGGCGAGGATCGAGCGCGCACCCAGGGCCCGCGGCCCGAATTCCATGCGGCCGTCGTAGATCGCCCCCGCCTTGCCCGACGCGATCAACGCCGCCGCCGTTTCCGCCGGGTCGCCGTCGATCCGCTTGAGCGCGCCGTTGGCGGCCAGCACCCGATCGGCGTCGGCGTTGTAATCGCGGCCGAGATAGACCGAAGACAGCCGCCGCCGCTGCTTCAGCCAAGCGTCGAGACCGTCCTGTTCCAACAAGTACTGCAACGCGCCACCCACGGTGATGCCTTCGTCGCCCATGCCGGGGAACACGAAGGTTTCGTCCGTGTCCGTTTCCTCGCACAGAAGCCGGTTGAGACGCACGTTGGCGAACACACCGCCGGCCAGGCCGAGACGGCGCACGGGATGACGCTTGAGGATCGCGCGGACGGAGGCCAGCACCGTGTCCTCCAGCACCTTCTGGACCGAGGCCGCCATGTCGGCGGGCTCGGCCCCCTTGGCGAGCTTATGGATCGCGTCGCGCATGGCGGCGTCGGAATCGAAATCGGACCAGATGACGCCGGCGGCATCGACGTTGAAATGGCGGCCCAGGGCCGCCGCCTGCGCCGGCTCGCCGAAGGCGGCGAGGCCCGTCAGCTTGCCCTCGTGGCGGTTCATGCGGTAGCCGAGCGCCTGGGTCGTGAAGCCGTAGGCCAGGCCCAGGCTATCGACCCGCCGGGGTTGCAGGGTCATGTTCTCGCCGCCGAACAGGCAGTCGAGCCGGCCGTCTTTCAGGATGCGGTGGGAATAATGCACGTTGTCGCCGCAGCCGTCGGCGGTATAGAGCAGCGCATCGTCCCAGTCCGTATAGAACAGGGCCGACAGGGCATGGGACATGTGGTGGTTGGAATAGGCGATCTTCACCCCTTCCTTGAAGCCGAAGTCGGCGCGGAACATCTCCTCACGGAACAGCTTGGCGGGCTCGCCCTCGCCGCGCTGCTGCATCTGCGTGCACATGTCCTTCAGCTTTTCGTGGCCGATGATCTTGTGGAACGCGTATTCCGCCGTTTTCAGGGCGTTCGACTTGAAATAGCGCGCCGGGAACGAGGCCCGCGACAGCACCACCACGTCGACATCCATGCGCGTCAGCCCGGCGATGGCCAGAACCTCGTCCATGGCCGCCTCGGGAATCCCGCCGCCGTCACCCTTCTTGCGGGTCAGGCGCTCCAGTTGGACCGCCGCGACCAGATTATAGCCGTCGAGCAGCGCCGCCGTTCCGTCGTGATAGCCGGTGTGGAGGGAGAGGATGATCATGGGCGAACTTCTACCCCAAAGGGCGGGGAGAGGGACAGGTTTTTAGGCAAGGAACGAGGCCGGTTCGGACACAAAAAACGCCCCGAAGGGGGCGTTTTTGAGTGTTGGATGGTGGGCGCGGTAGGGATTGAACCTACGACCCCCTCGATGTCACCGAGGTGCTCTCCCGCTGAGCTACGCGCCCGTCCCGGCCCGGCCCCCGTATCGGGGCGGCCAAGAGAAGGGGGTTTTAATGCCTTCGACCCCGCTTGGCAAGGCCCGCGGTCGGGCTTTGCGGCGATCCCTTAACGGCGCCTGCCCCCGCCCTTGAAAACGCAAGAAACCGTTGCGCCCCCCGCGCCGGGAGGCTAACAAATTATGGGGTGTGTCGAAGCAGCCGACGGGGCGCGATTACATGGATAAGGGCCGAGGCTCAGGCCAAAACGAAGACGGCACGGACGATACGCCGTCCGCCGCCACGGCCGGGTCCCAGACCCCGGCCCGGGCCGTCGACATTTTCCGCCCCGACGCGCAGACCGCCCCCGTGGTCTTCGCCTCGCCCCATTCGGGCCGCGACTATTCGCCCGCGTTCGTCGAACAATCCTGTTTGGACGCGACGGCGCTGCGCCGCTCGGAAGATGCCTTCGTCGACCAATTGTTCCGCCGCGCCCCCGATTTCGGCGCCCCCTTGATTCGCGCCAATTTCCCGCGCGCCTATGTGGACGCCAACCGCGAGGCTTACGAATTGGACCCCCGCATGTTCTCAGGGGCCCTGCCCGATTATGTGGTGACCCGCTCGCCGCGCATCGCGGCGGGGCTCGGCACCATCGCCCGCGTGGTCGCCAACGGCGAGGAAATCTACGGCCACCCCCTGACCTTCGCCGAGGCCCGCCGACGCATCGAGGCCACCCACCGGCCCTATCACAGGGCGCTCATGGGCCTGATCGACGACACCCGCCAGGCCTTCGGCGGCTGCCTTTTGGTCGATTGCCATTCCATGCCGTCCAACGTGACCGGCACGCGCAGCGACCATCCCCTGGGCGACATCATCCTGGGCGATTGCCACGGCACCGCCGCCGCCCCGGCCATGACGGCCCTGGCGGAACGGCTGCTCAAGGAACTGGGCTTTTCCGTGACCCGCAACCGGCCCTACGCCGGCGGCTACACCACACGCCACTACGGCCGTCCCCGGGCGGGCATCCATGTCCTGCAGATCGAGATCAACCGCGCCCTCTACCTGGACGAGGCGGCGATCGCCCCCCTGCCGGAAATGGCCGAAATCACGGCCCGGCTCGACGATTTCATGGCCCAGCTGTGCGCCGGGGCGCGGCGGCTGGTCCTGCCGGAAGCGGCCGAATAACCCCGCCCCCAGAGCACATCCCGCCATGACCGCATCCGACACCATCCAGATCCGCGACGCCGCCGAGGCCGACATGGCGGCGATCCGCGACATCTATGCCCATCACGTGGCGACCGGCGGCGGCAGCTTCGAATACGATCCGCCCGATGTCGCCGAGATGGTCCGCCGCCGCGCCGCCGTGGTCGACGCCGGATACCCCTATATCCTGGCCGAAGATGCGGGCCGCATCCTGGGATACGCCTATGCCGGGGCCTACCGGCCGCGCCGGGCCTATCGTTATACGGTGGAGGATTCGGTCTATGTCGCCCAGGACGCCCATCGCCGCGGCGTCGGCCGGAAACTGCTGGCGGAACTGATTCGGCGCTGCACCGCCGACGGCTACCGGCAGATGATCGCGGTGATCGGCGATTCCGGAAATGCCGGGTCCATTAGTTTGCACCGCAAAATGGGCTTCCGCGAGGTCGGGATCATCCGTAACGTCGGATTCAAGTTCGGGCGCTGGCTCGACTCGGTGACCATGCAGTTGGCTCTCGGCGAGGGCGGGGACTCTCTGCCCGAAAATTAACCAACTGATTTTGTTGCCATTTTCTCATTAAAGGGCAATCGCGGCGAACAAAAAAAAGGGCCGTGTCAGAGACACGGCCCGAGTCGTTGGGAGGAAACATCCAAGTAAAGGCAGGTGCGGAAGACCGTCTGGGAGGATCCGTCTCCCGCATGCTGCGTTGCAATATATACGTGGCTTTGTTCGCAGGTGCAAACAAAAAAATACCGCTCCCGGCATTTTTTTCGCCCCGGCAAATGCCGCCGCCCGGGCGGACATACCCCGACCCAACAACATCCTGTTTTTACAGGATAATTTTTTGCCCGTTCCTGGCGCAGCCCTTGCAACGCCTTGGCTTAGAACGGGAGAATAACCATGGCGTGGCAAACGCGCTTGTTCCTTTGCTGGCTTCTGGCCGGGGCTCTTGGATGGGCCCCGGATGCTCTGGCCGCGCGCGGACAAGCACTTGAAAACACAGATGAAATCTGCCTGGAGGCGGCGCGCGCCGTGGAACGGCGCGAGGGCATTCCGGCCAACCTGCTGGCCGCCATCGCGCTGACCGAGTCGGGCCGCTTCGATAAGGAAAGCGGGGAAAATTTTGCCTGGCCCTGGACCGTGACGTCCCAGGGCAAGGGCCGGTACTTCGCGACCGAGGCGGAAGCCCGCGCCGAGGTCGAGATCCTGTTGAGCCAGGGCGTGCGCAACATCGACGTCGGCTGCATGCAGATCAACATGCATTACCACTGGAACGCCTTCGAAACCCTGGACCACGCCTTCGATCCGGCCGCCAACGCGGCCTATGCGGCGAAGTTCCTGAAGGCCAAATATGACGAGACCCGCAACTGGCTGACCGCCGCGGGCCAGTACCATTCCCAGACGCCGGAGAATTTCCGCCCCTACCGCATCAAGGTGCTGAGCTATTGGAATCGGCTGAACCGGGGCGACGACGAGACCCGGCAGGCCAAGAAGGACGCCGGGACGGACGCGGACGACTCCCGCGAGACCACCCTGGTCGCCGTCGACACCGGCCGCACGGCGCGCCTCAATGGTCTGCTCAAGGAAAAACGCCGGAACGAACGCCAGGACATGCAGGCATTGGGCGACACCGACCGGCGGCGCAGTCATCTCGACGAGTGGCGTTATCAGAAACGCCGCGGCGTGCACCTGGAAGCCGTGGTCGCCCAGCGCATCGCCGAGATGGAGGTGCGGCGCGAGGAAAAGATGCGCGACCTGGACCGCGCGACCCGCGACTTCACCTTCGCCGAAAAGCGCCGCGACCAGCTTGACCGCTGGCGGCGGACCGGCAACCTGGTCGGCGATACGCCGCAGATAACGGTCGAACGCTGACACGAACGGGCCCGCAAGGGGCCCGTCCGGAACTCAACTCTTTGAATGCAGTGCAGGCGGTTACGCGGGTTCCTGCGTGAAGTCCTTGTCGTCGACCGGCTCCAGCCAGGTCGCGCCGTTACCCTGATCGTCCGCTTCCGACAGGGCCAGATGGCACATCATGCTGTCGGGTGCTGCGCCATGCCAATGACGGGCGTTGGGCGGAATGACGACCGTGTCCCCGGCGTTGATTTCCTCGACCGGCTGGCCTTCCAGCTGATAACGGCCCGATCCCGACAGCACGTACAGAATCTGCCCCACCGCATGGGTGTGCCAGTTGGTGCGCCCGCCGGGCGTGAAGGTGACGCGCGACACGCGCAGCCGCGACGGTGCTTCCTCGGCGAACACGCTTTCATGCAGGACATGGCCGACGAAGTTATGGGCCGGCGCGATCTTGGTCTGACGGTCGCCGGCGCGGATGATTTTGGGTTCCATTTGGAAGCCTCCCTTTATTGGCGGTTTTCTGGTGGACGTTTTGTATACAATGGCACGGCTTTGCCGCAAGGTGAAGCCGCCCTTTCCACCCCGCCTGCCGGGCACGCCTTCATGGCCGCTTGAAGGAAATACGCGCCGATCCTATCTTGGGCAAGGCGGCCGCAGAGGGGGCCGCCGGCTCCCATCAACATTAATCCGAGGCGACGCCCGTATTATGTCCGACGCACCGACCGATACCCTGGACCGGCGCCCGGTGGGCGTTCTGGGCCGCCTGCAGACCTTCATCGAGGCCGAGGCGACCCGGCGCGCGATCATCGTCGTCATCATCTTCAACGCCATCGTGCTCGGCCTGGAAACCTCGCCCACGGCGATGGCCGCGGCCGGCGACGTTCTGCGCCTGCTCGACCACATGGCGGTCGCCGTCTTCGTCGCCGAAATCGCAATCAAGCTGTTGGTCTATCGCCTTGGTTTCTTCCGCAACGCCTGGAACGTCTTCGATTTCGTGATCGTCGGCATCTCGCTGATACCGGTGACCGAAGGCATGACCGTGCTGCGCGCACTTCGCGTGCTGCGCGCCCTGCGTCTGGTGTCGGCCGTGCCCAAGATGCGGGTGGTGATCCAGGCCCTGCTCGAAGCCGTGCCGGGCATGAGCTCGGTCCTCGCCTTGTTGTGCCTGGTGTTCTATATCGCCGCCGTCATGGCGACCAAACTGTTCGGCGGCGATTTTCCCGCCTGGTTCGGGACCATCGGGGAATCAGCCTATTCCCTGTTCCAGATCATGACCCTGGAATCCTGGTCCATGGGCATCGTCCGCCCGGTGATGGAGGTCCATCCCTTCGCCTGGGCGTTCTTCGTGCCCTTCATCCTGATCGTCACCTTCGCCGTCCTCAACCTGTTCATCGCCATCATCGTCAATTCCATGCACGACGCGGCGGCCGAAGACGCCCAGCAGCATCAGGCCGAACAGGACGCGGTCATCCGCCGCCTGGCCGCCCAGATCGACCGCATCGAGACCAAGGTCACGGCCTTGGCCGACCGGCAGACCCCAGACGGCGCGGCAGGCGACCGTCGATAAACACGAGGCCGAGGCCGATCACCGCCGCCCCCGCCAGTTCCCGGGGATGCACCGTTTCGCCCAGAAACAGGATGCCCAGGGCCACCGCCGTCACCGGAATCAGCAGGGTGACCAGCATGACGTTGCTGGCCCCGGCGCTGACCAGCAGGCGGAAGAACACGATATAGGCAAGCGCCGTGCCGAACGCGGCCAGGCCGACGATCGCGCCGAGCGTCGCCGGGGCCGGCAGGGCCAGTTCCCACGGCCGGTCCCACAGGCCGGCGACCACGGCCATGACGAGGCTGGAGCAGATCAACTGACAGGTCGCCGATTTCAGCGGCGGCACCCCGACCAGGTGGCGCCGGCCCCACAGGCCCGCGAAGGCATAACTGACCGTGGCCGCGAGGCACAGACCGATGCCGAAGGTCTGGCCCGCGTCGGCGGCCCCGCCGCCCCGCAGGACCACCACGCCGAGAATCCCGAGAACGACCCCGGCGACGCGGAGCGCCGTCAGCCGCTCCCCCCCGAAGCCCGCCATGACGAGAACCGTGAACAGCGGCGTCATCGCGTTGATGATCGAGGCAAGGCCCACGGTCACCTGCGTCTGTCCGAAGAACAGCAGGCTGAACGGCAGGACGTTGTTCAGCAGCCCCATGACGAAGAACGGCCGCCAGGCCGCCCATTCGCGCGGCAGGTGATGGCCGTAGCGGAGAAACAACGGCAACAGCAGCAGCACCGCCAGGAACACGCGGGCGAACACGACCGTCAGCGGCGGGACCTCGCGCACGGCGGCGCCGACGAAAAAGAACGCCCCACCCCACAGAACGGACAGAAAAACCAACTGCCCCCATTCAGGGCCGTTCATGGACCGGGGGGACTGTCCTTGTGTCATGCTTTCCTCGCGGAGCGGTTTATCCAGCACCCGGGATAGCCCCCCCCGGCGCGGGCGGTCTTCCCGGGTCTTGCGCTCAATCTTCGGGCGGGCGCTCTGTGGAATCAGGTATATTCTTCCGCGATGGCGGCCTTCACGTTGGCCCGCGCCGCCATGCGGGCGCGGTGATCCATGACCTTGGGAATGCGCGCGGGATCGACGCCGTCCTGTTCCAACCATTGCGCCAGAGTGAACAGGTAGGGATCGGCGACGGTATAAGCCGCGCCCATCACCCAGGGGCCCTTGAACATGCCGGTCTCGATCAGGTCGTAACAGGCGCCCACGGAGTCCGGGACCTTGTCCTGCATGGCCTTGATGGCGGCGGCATCGTTTTCATCGACCCAACGGTGGCCGCGCATGCGGTGGGCATGGGCGACGTGCAGGGAGGAGCAGATGAAGCTGTTGAAGGCCTGAAGCTCGGCGAAGGCGAAGGGATCGTCGAGCGGCGCCAAGCCCGCCCCCGGAAAGCTCTGCGCCACGAAGGCCAGCATGGCTGGGGTTTCCGTCAGGATACCGCGCGGCGTGACCAGCGCGGGCACCCGGCCCTTGGGATTGACCTTCAGGTACTCGGGCGCGCGCTGTTCCTGGCGCGAAAAATCGACCCGGCGCAGCGTGTAATCCACCCCCGCCGCAAGGCCCGCGTCCTTGAACGCGATCAGCGTCGCCAGCGCACAGGTATCCGGCGCGTAATACATCGTGAACATGGTCGTATTCCCCCAACAAACCGCGGGACGCGGCGGGGAAAACTGTCGCCGAAATTCACGCCCGCGGCAACGGGGGATCGGCGCGGATCAGCCGTTGCGGTAGATGTAGCTGTACCCGTTGATCGCCGGCACGCCGCCCAGATGCGCATACAGCACCTTGGAGCCGGCCGGGAAATAGCCCTTGCGGATCAGGTCGATCATGCCCTGCATGGATTTTCCTTCGTAGACCGGGTCGGTCATCATGCCTTCCGTGCGCGCGGCCAGGCGGATGGCGTCGTTGGTCTCGGCCGACGGCACGCCGTAGGCCGGATAGGCGTAATCGCCGATCAGCACCAGGTCGTCGTCGGTGATGTCGCGGCCCAGTTCGACCAGGTCGGCCGTGCCCTGGGCGATCTCCATCACCTGGGCCCGCGTCTGCTCGAGCGTGCCCGAGGCGTCGATGCCGATGACCCGGTTGGCGCGGCCGTCCTTGGCGAAGCCGACCAGCATCCCGGCATGGGTCGATCCGGTCACCGTGCAGACGACCACGTAATCGAATTTGAAGCCCAGCTCGGCTTCCTGGGCGCGCACTTCCTCGGCAAAACCGACGAAGCCGAGGCCGCCGAACTTGTGGACCGAGGCCCCGGCGGGGATGGGATAAGGGTTGCCGCCCTTGGCCTTCACGTCCTCCAGGGCGCGTTCCCAGCTTTCGCGGATGCCGATGTCGAAGCCCTCGTCGACCAGTTCGATCTCCGCCCCCATGACTCGGCTCATCAGGATGTTGCCGACCCGGTCATAGACGGCATCCTCGAACGGCACCCAGCTTTCCTGCACCAGGCGGCACTTCATGCCGATCTTGGCGGCGACGGCGGCGACCTGGCGGGTGTGGTTCGACTGCACCCCGCCGATGGTGACCAGCGTATCCGCGTTCGCCTTGATGGCGTCGGGTACGATGTATTCCAGCTTGCGCACCTTGTTGCCGCCGAAGGCGAGGCCCGAATTGCAATCCTCGCGCTTGGCGTAGATTTCGACCCCGCCGCCGACATGCGCCGACAGGCGGTCCAGCTTCTCGATGGGCGTCGGCCCGAAGGTCAGAGGATAGCGTTCGAATTTTTCCAGCATGGGAGGACTCCTGAGGGCGGTTGACCGAGCGAAATCCTAGTCCAGGCCATGAGAAATGTGCTCTCTAATGACGGGGAATATTTATTCTGATATATGCATCAAATTCTAATTTATCGTCTAATTAACCGGAAAGATCATTAAAAATGGAAGAATTGACCACAGACCTTGACCGCATCGACCGCCGCATCCTGCGCCTGTTGCAGGAAGACGGCCGCCTGACCAACGCGGACCTGGCGAAGAAGGTCAACGTCAGCCCGGCGACCTGCCACCGCCGCACCCAACGCCTGTTCGACAAAGGCGTCGTCACATCCGTGCGGGCCGCGGTGGCGCCCGAGCGGGTGGACCGGGGAACGTTGGTCATGGTCGGCGTGGTGCTCGACCGCTCGACGCCGGAAAGCTTCGCCACCTTTGAGACCGCCATCGCCACACTGCCCTTCGTGCTCGACTGCCATCTGGTCGCCGGGGACTTCGACTATTTCCTGAAGATCCGGGTCCGCGACATCGCCGACTTCAACCGCCTGCACGGCGACCAGTTGATCGCCCTGCCCGGCGTGCGCCAGACCCGCACCTTCTTCGTCATGAAGGAAGTGATCGACAACGCGCCGTTGGATTTCTGACGGTCGGAAAATGCCGGGAGCCCGTCGCCCCCTCCCCCCGGCCCTCTCCCCCAAGGGGGAGAGGGAGAATTGTGCGGCGTGAGTCCCCTCGCCCCCGGCGGGGGAGAGGGACAGGGTGAGGGGGAACTCAGATGATCCCGCGCGCCGTCAGGTCCGCCAAGTCGGCTTCGGACAAGCCCAGCAGTTTGCCGTAGACGTCCGCGTTGGACGCCCCCAGCCCCTGACCGAGGGATTTGATCCGCCCCGGCGTCTTGGACAGCTTCGGGATCACGCCGGGGATCGTCACCTCGCCGACCTCCGCATCGTCCAGGGTCACCAGTTGCTCGCGGGCGCGAAAGTGCGGGTCCTCGAAGATGTCGGCGATGGAATTGATGGGCCCGGCGGGAACTTCCGCGCCGATGCATTTTTCCATGACCTGTTCGCGGGTCATGGCGAGGCACCAGTTGGTGACTTCCTCGATCACCGTGTCGCGGTGTTTCAGGCGCTCTGCCTGATCGCCGTACAGGTCCCACAGGTCCGGGCGGCCCATGGCCTGGGTCAGGCGTTCGAACATCTTGGAGGTGGTGCAGGCGATGGACAAAAATTTTCCATCACCGCAGGGGAAATGCCCGTGCGGGCAGGCGTTCAGGGTGCCGGTGCCCTCGGGCTCGCGCACGGTGCCTTGGGCCGCATAGGCCGGGGCCAGTTCGTCGAGCACGCGGAACACGCTTTCATAAAGCGCCGCGTCGATGACCTGGCCCTCGCCGGTCGCGTCGCGGTGACGCAGGGCCATCATGATGCCGATGGCGCCGTACATGCCGGTCATGTAGTCGCCAAGGCTGGTGGACCCCGGGGTGACCGGAATTTCCCCGGGCTTGCCGGACAGATACGTCAGCCCGCCCACCGCATGGCCGATGCGGGCGAACCCGGGCCGGTCCTTGTAGGGTCCGGTCTGGCCGTAGCCGGTGACGCGCAGGATGACCAGGCCGGGATTGATCGCCCACAGCACGTCCGGCCCCAGGCCCCAGCGTTCCAGGGTGCCCGGGCGGAAGTTTTCGATCAGCACGTCGGCGCCCTCGACCAGCTTTTTCAGCAACTCCTGGCCCTCGGCCTCGCGCAGGTTGAGGGTCACCGCCTTCTTGTTGCGGGCCTCGGTCAGCCAGGCGAGGGTGGAGTCCTCACGCGCCGTCTTGGTGCCGTAGCGCCGCCAGGGGTCTCCTCCGCCCTGTCCATTCTTGTGGGGCTGCTCCACCTTTATGACCTCGGCCCCGAACTCGCTGAGGATCGTGCCCGCATAGGGCCCGGCGATGAAGGTGGCGATGTCGATGACGCGGACGCCGCTCAGCGCGGCGGGGCTTTCCGTGTTGGTCATGTCACGCGGCCTCGAAATCGGCGTCAGCCTGCATGACGAGCCAGCCGTCCTGGTCGAGCGCCCAGAGGTCGGCCTTGGCGCCATCGCCAGACGGCCTGCCCTGGAAGGTCATGGCGCGGCCGTCGGTGAAACTGGGCCGCACCGCGCGGTAGGCGAAACGGGTCATGCGCTTGCCCTGCTTGGCCATTTCCCGGGCCCCCAGGTCCATCAGCAGGGTCGCGATCAGCGGCCCGTGGACGATCAGATTGGGATAACCTTCGTCGTTCTGCGTGAACTCGCGGTCGAAATGAATACGGTGGGCGTTGAAGATCAGCGCCGAATAGCGGAACAGCATGGCCTCGTCCGGCAGCACGCTGCGTGTCCAGGTCGCCCCCTCTGGGGCTGGCTTGGGCGCTGGGGCCGGGGCGTCCGGCGCCGCCTCGTCGCGGTAGACGATGTCGTGTTCCTCGACGATCACGTCCCGGCCGCCGGCCTGGATGCGGTGTTCGACCAGCACGAACACCAGCCGCCCGGACTTGCCTTCCTTGAAGGTCACGTCCTTGACGGTCGACAGACGCGTCGCCTTGTCGCCGATGCGGAGATCCCCCTTGAACCAGATGCGCCCGCCCGCCCACATGCGGCGCGGCAGCGGCACCGGCGGCAGGAACCCGCCCTTCTTGGCGTGGCCGTCAACGGCCAGTTGCGAATGGATCGGCGTTTCCAGGAAATACAGCCAATGGGCCGACGGCGGCAGGGCGTCGCCGTCCTGGGGCACGGGATCGTCGCGGTCGATGGTCGCCGCGAGCGCGCGTGCCGGAAAATTTCCGATGGTGTCGGTCAGTTCCTGGGTCTTGCCGATCCAGGACCGCAGGTGGTCCATGTCCAAGGGAGCATTGGGGTCGATGTCGTCCATAGGTGTGGTCTTTCTGCTTAGAAGGAGCGCGGCATGTCGAGGACATGTTCCGCGATGTAGGAGAGGATCAGGTTGGTCGAGATCGGCGCGACCTGATAGAGCCGGGTTTCGCGGAACTTGCGCTCCACATCGTATTCGCGGGCGAAACCGAAGCCACCGTGGGTCTGCAAACAGGCCTCGGCGGCATGCCAGGTGGCTTCCGAGGCAAGCAGCTTGCTCATATTGGCCATGGCGCCGACGTCCTCGCCGGCGTCGAAGGTCTCTGCCGCCTTCTGCACCATCAGGGCCGCCGCCTCGGTTTCCGCATAGGCGCGGGCGATGGGGAACTGGATGCCCTGGTTCTGGCCGATCGGGCGGTCGAACACGCGGCGGTCGACGGCGTAGTCGCGGGCCTTCTGGATGAACCAGCGGGCGTCGCCCACGCATTCCGAGGCGATCAGGATGCGTTCCGCGTTCATGCCGTCGAGGATGTAGTAGAACCCGCGGCCCTCTTCGCCGATCAGGGCGTCGGCGGGAATGCGCAGGTCGTCGAAGAAGATTTCCGTGGCCGCGTGGTTGACCATCGCCTCCAGCTTCTTGATCTCGAGGCCGTTGCCCTTGGCCTTCTGCATGTCGACCAGGAAGATGGACATGCCCTGGTGCGGCTTGGCGGCCTCTTCGCGCGACGTGGTGCGGGCCAGCAGCAGCATCAGGTCGGAATGCTCGGCCCGCGACGTCCAGACCTTCTGGCCGTTGATGACCCATTCGTTGCCGTCCTTGCGCGCCGTGGTGCGGATGCGCGTGGTGTCCGTGCCCGACGTCGGCTCGGTCACGCCGAAGGCCTGAAGGCGCAGCTTGCCCGAGGCGATCTCCGGCAGGTAGCGCGCCTTCTTGCCCTCGTCGCCATGGCGCAAGAGTGCCCCCATGATGTACATCTGCGCGTGGCAGGCACCGCCGTTGCAGCCGGATTTATGGATTTCCTCCATGATCGCGGCGGCTTCGGACAGGCCAAGGCCCGACCCGCCGTATTCCTCGGGAATCAGGCAGGCGAGGAAGCCGGCCTCGGTCAGGGCCGTGACGAATTCAACGGGATAGGCGTCGTCGCGGTCCTTTTCGCGCCAGTATTCGCCGGGAAAATCACGGCATAGGGCGGCAACGGATTCCCGGATTTCCGGGTGCGTGGGCGTGAAAGCGGTCATGGATGTTCCTGGGCTGGTGATCTGGGTGGCATTCTTGGATCGACGAAGTTTTAATGGTTTTAGCGCAACCTTGCGCCTGTCCGAAAGGCCCGTGGAACGGGCCGTGGATGTGACCAAGGGCAAGAGATCGGATTTCAGGTGCCGGAAGACCGTAAAATCGCCGTCGTCATTCCCGCCTACCGGGCGGCCAGCCAGGTCGCCACGGTGGTTCGCGGCGTGCCCGATTGGATCAAGCGTATCTACGTGATCGACGACGCCTGCCCGGAAAAATCGGGCGATGCGGCCAAGGCGGCCGGCGACGGCCGGGTCATGGTCCTGCGCCGGCAACAGAACGGCGGCGTGGGGGCGGCGGTGAAGACCGGCTACCGCCAGGCCCTGGCCGACGGCTTCGACATCGTGGTCAAGATGGATGCCGACGATCAGATGGACCCGGCCTATCTGAAGGCCCTGTTGAAGCCGATCCTGGCGGGCCGCGCCGACTACACCAAGGGCAATCGGTTCCGCGACCTCAAGGCTCTGCGCCAGATGCCCCGCGTGCGCCTGTTCGGCAACAGCGTGCTGACCTTCCTGGTCAAGGCGGCGTCGGGATACTGGCAGATGATGGATCCGACCAACGGCTACACCGCGATCAACCGCGAGGCGCTTGAGCGCCTTGAGCTTGATCGGGTGTCCGACGGCTATTTCTTCGAATCGGACATGCTGATCCGCCTCAACATCGCCGGTGCCGTGGCCGAGGACGTGGCCATCCCGGCGCGGTACGGCGACGAGCAAAGCTCGCTGCATATCCCGTCGATCATGCCCGTGTTCGTCTACCGGCTGATCCGCGGCATGGGCAAACGCATCCTGTTCAAGTATTTCCTCTACGATTTCTCGCTGGGGTCCTTCTACCTGACGGCGGGCACGTTGCTGACGGCCTTCGGCCTGGTGTTCGGCGGTTACAAATGGTGGCTGTCGGCGCAGGGCGGCACGGCCGCGACCACGGGCACGGTGATGATTGCCGTGCTGGCGCTGCTGCTCGGCGTGCAATTCCTGGTCCAGGCCATCAATTTCGACATCCAGACCGCGCCGAAGCGTCCCCGCGACGACGAGTAAGGCTTTGCCATCCTCCCTTAAAACCTACTAAAAGGTGGCATATGCGCGCGCCGTCCCCATATTGGGGGGATCGCCCGCCCAACGCCGGGAAGATCATGACCGATAAGGCCCACGCAACACCGTCGCCGCATACGCAGGAGCGCCCGTTCCGCGTGATGTTCGTGCATGCGCCGGACCCGGTCTATTCCAACACCCAGACCTACGGCGCCATCTTCATGCCCGTTTGGGCCTATACCCTGGCCGCGCATATCCCCGACGACCTGGGGGTGGACCTGATGCTGCACGACACGCGGGTGCAGAGGGTCGAGGACATTCCCGAGGCCGATATCTACCTGTTCAGCGGCATCAACCAGGACGCCCCGTTCATGGAGCGTATCCGCGGCCAATTGAAGGCGCGGTTCCCCAAGGCGCGTTCCATCGTCGGCGGCCCGCTGGCCTGGTCGTTCGATCAGGCCGGCACCCTCGGCCGGTTTGAGAATTTCGACCATGTCTTCATCGGCGACGGCGAGGCCTGCGTGGCCCAGCTGATCCGGGACGTGCGCGACGGCCAGCCCATGGAGCACCTGATCAAATCGCCCGGCCGGTTCGAAATCGCCAAGGCCAAGCCCATGCACCGGGGCCTCATGGACGCGACCATTTCGCGCTATTACGGCGCGGTGATCGAGGTTTCGCGCGGCTGCCCGTTCCTCTGCGAATTCTGCGACATCCGCATCATGGACGACAACAACCGGCCCCATAACAAGTCGGCCGACCTGATCGTCGAGGAACTGGACCATCTGTGCTCGCTCGGCGTGTCGCAAATCCTGTTCGCCTGCGACAACTTCATCGGCGAACCGCGCTGGGCCGAAACGGTGATCGACAAAATTCTCGAGTGGAAGGCCAGGACCGGCCACACGCCCTCGCTCTATACCTGGCTGACCATCAACCTGAACAATCATCCGGACCTGATGGCCAAGATGCGCCGCGCCGGCTTCGACATGCTGTTCATCGGCATCGAAAGCTTTTCCAAGAATTCGCTTCTGGAAACGGCCAAGGTGCAGAATTCCTCGACCGAGCTGACCCAGGTGGTACGCGAAATCCAGGCGCGCGGCTTCATCATCGTCGGCGGCCTGATCTTCGGCTTCGATTCCGACGACGAGGATTGTTTCGACATCACGCTGAAGGGCCTGACGGACGCGGCGCTGTTGTCGGGCGATCCGTCGCTGCTGACGGCCCTGCCGGGCACGCCCTTGTACCGCCGCATGAAGCTGTCGGGGCGCCTGCGCGACGTGCGCTTCGGGCTCGGCGGCTACAAGTATCAGACCAACATCAAATACCTTTTGCCGCGCCGGACCATGATCGACGGCTACAAGCACTTCGTCGACGTGTTCACCGACGGCGCCTATCAGTACGAACGGCTCAAGGCGTTCTTCGACCTGCAGACCGAGGGCCATCATGTGCCCATCGAAGGCCAGGGCTTCGGCAACACGGGCCTGTTCCTCAAGATGGTGTTCAAGAACTGGCGGGCCCTGCTGCAACTGACCCAGCGCCTGACCCGGTTCTCCCTCAACCCGAAGCGGGTGTACTACGCGCTCAAGGGTTTCGGCATGGCGTTCTCGCGGCGCAAGGAAGTGCCCAACTGGTTCGGCTATTTCCAGTTCTGGCTGTTCGCCTGGACCAACGCGGCGCTCAAGTACCTGAATCTCAGCGACGCCGACTTCGACATCGAAAGCGTGCCCGAAGGCTTCGACATCCACGACATCCTGCCCAAGGATTATGGTTCGACGGCGGCGGAACCGATCCCCGCCGGCAAGATCAAGGCCCAGCTTCGGTCGACGACGGCGCAGCTTGAATCCGTTATTGAACGCAAGGTGGGCGCAGCGTAGCCGTCCGCCATCTTCCACCACCCTGCCGTCGGCATCTACCCGGAACCGGACCGTCAAGGTCCGCTGTCCTTTTCCATGTCCAAGGGAACGACCGTGAAGCCCATCATCCTGTTCAAACACGAAGCCCCCCGCCACCGCGTCGATTTCGCGCCCGACTTCACGCTGCTGGATTTCGATCTGGCGGCGGGAACGCCCGACGACGCCGCCCGGAAAGCGGCCCGGATCATGGTCACCTCGGGCTTCATCGGCATGACCCGCGCGGAAATGGACGCCCTGCCGGCGCTGGAGCTGATCTGCACCATCGGCACGGGATACGAGAAGGTCGATCAGGACGCGGCCCGGGAGCGCGGCATCCGCGTCACCCATGCCGCCGGCATGAACGCCCCCTCGGTCGCTGACCACGCCTTTGCCCTGCTGCTTTCCGTCGTGCGCAACATTCCCGTCTACGATGCCTCGGCCCGGGCCGGAAAATGGCGCGAGGATCTGCCCCAGCGCCCCATGGCGAACGGCAAGAAGATCGGCATCATCGGCATGGGCGGCATCGGCCAGGGCATCGCCAGGCGCGCCGAGGGCTTCGACATGGAAGTCTCCTACATGGCCCGGTCGGCCAAGGCCGAGCTGCCCTGGCGTTATTTCGACAATCTGCGCGACATGGCCGGGCATGTGGATTTCCTGATTTCCGCCGTGCCCGGCGGGCCCGCGACCCATCACATGATCGACCGCGCCGTTCTGGAAGCCCTGGGCCCGGCCGGATTCCTGGTCAACGTCGGGCGCGGCAGCGTCGTTCACACGGATGATCTGATCGCGGCCCTGCGTGACGGCGCCATCGCCGGGGCCGGTCTCGACGTGTTCGAGGACGAGCCGACTGTCCCCGAAGCGCTCTGCGCCATGACCAACGTCGTCCTGACCCCTCATGTCGGCGGGGCGGCGCCCGAGGTTCAAATCCTGGGGGTGAAGCTCATGCGCCGCAATATCGAGGCCTTCCTGGCCGGCAAACCCCTGGTCAGTCCGATCCCGGAACTGTCCGAAGCTTGACGGGGGCGGCGGGCGCGCCGATCCGCAGTTTGAAGTTGGCAAGCGCGGCATGGACATGGCCGAGCATGATGGCGGCGGCAAGCTCGGCTTGCCCGTGTTCGACCGCCGCGGCCAGTTGGCGGTGTTCGGCGAAACTGCGGTCCACGTCGGCGCGGGCGAATTTCTTGTAGGACTGAACGACGTTGTTCAGTTCGATCAGGGACGTCGTGACGGCCAGAAGCTGGCGCTGCCCCGACGCCTCCAGAAGCACCTGATGAAAGCGGTTGTTGAGGGGCGCGATCCGGCCGAAGTCGGGCTCGCTCCGGTCGCCCAGCGTTTCCATCCGCGCGCATAGCTCGAACAACTCGTCCAGGTGTTCCTGTTTGCGGTTAAGGGCCGCCAGGCGCGCGCCCTGGGGTTCCAGCAGCGCGCGGACCTCCAGGATCTCGACCATCTCCGCATCGGCGTAGCCATGCACGATGGCGCCGGCGTGGGCGGTGAAGTCGATCAGCCGGTCGTTGACCAGGCGCTGCAAGGCGATGCGCACGGGCGTGCGGCTGACGCCGAACTGCGCCGCCAACTCGCCCTCGCGCAGGCGGTCGCCCACGGCATATTCGCCGGCAAGAATACCTTCGCGGATTTGCCGATAGACCCGATCGCTTGACGTCGCCATGGCCTCACTCCCTGGGCATCACGCCGGCAACCACGCTGTCCCGCGCGATACGCCGCATAGCCTTGTTTATTGCATGCAATATAGGTTAAAACAGCCCCATAAATGGCAAAAATAGCCTTTATTGCATGCAATTATTCCACGAAGAGGAAATGTTCGAATGAAAAGCCTGTCCCAACGCCTGAAGCAGGATGAGATTCTTATCGCCCCCGGCGTGTTTGACATGATTTCGGCGAAGGTCGCCGATTCCCTGGGGTTCGATGTCCTTTACATGACCGGTTACGGCGTCGTGGCCTCGCACTTGGGCCTGCCCGATGCCGGCATCGCAACCTACACGGACATGGTCGGGCGCGTGCGCCAGATCGCCGAGGGCACCAAGACGCCCCTGATCGCCGACGGCGACACCGGCTACGGCGGGCTGCTTAACCTGGAACACACGGTGCGCGGCTATGAACGGGCCGGCGCCACGGCGATCCAGCTTGAAGATCAGGAATTTCCCAAGAAATGCGGTCACATGCTGGGCCGCAACGTGGTGCCGCTGGAAGACATGCTGGCCAAGATCCGCGTCGCCCGCGACACCCGCGACAGCGCGGAATTCCTGATCATCGCACGCACGGATTCGCGCACCACCCTGGGCCTGGACGAAGCCCTGCGGCGGGCCGACGCCTTCGCCGAAGCGGGCGCCGATGTCCTGTTCGTCGAATCCCCGGAAAGCGAGGAAGAGATGCGCACGATCTGCGATCGCTTCGACCTGCCGCTGCTGGCGAACATGGTCGAAGGCGGCCGCACCCCGGTTCTCAGCCGCGACGACCTGCAATCCCTCGGCTACAAGATCGCCCTGTTCCCCGGCAGCGGGTTCCTGGCCGCCGGTCAGGCCTTGAAGGCCGTGTACACCGACCTCAAGGAGACCGGATCGACCGCCGGCTCGAAGGTCGACTTCTACCCGTTCGCCGAGTTCAGCCAGCTCATGGGCTTCGGCCGGGTCTACGACTTCGAACAGAAATACAAGTAATCCCCCCCGGGCCCGCGCGCTGCGGGCCCGGCCATCCACCGGGGGTCGCCCGTTCGGCATTTCCGTCTGGAAATTAATCTTGACGTCAAGATAGTTGCCGGGAAACACTGTCCGGCATGGATCACTCTTCGACCCGCCCCGAGGATCACGTCGCGCGCATTCTCGCCGAATGGCGGCAGGAATTTCCGAACCTGGCCGTCGCCCCCATGGGGGTGGTCGGCCGCGTGCGTCGGCTCAGCACCTTCTTTTTGCGCGGGATGGAGGAAACCTGGGCCAAGTTCGGCCTGAACGTGGCCGGTTTCGACGTGCTGTCAACGCTGCTCCGGGCCGGCGCGCCCTACAGCCTGTCACCCGGTGAACTGTTGGCCTCGACCATGGTCACGTCGGGCACCATGACCCATCGCATCGATCAGTTGGAGCGCGCGGGCCTCGTCGTCCGCCGGGCCAATCGCGACGACGGGCGCAGCGTGCTGATCGCCCTGACCGACCGGGGGCGCAAGCTGATCGAACAGGCCCTTGTCGCCCATGTGGAAACTCAGGCCCGCCTGATCGACACCCTGACCCCGGCGGAACAGGAGACCCTGGCCGCCTTGCTGAAAAAGATGCTGGCCGAATTCGAGGCGCCGAAACCCGGCAAGCAGGACCCGGCGCCATGATTATCGAGAACACCCTGGACCTCGGCCTCGCCCCCGATGATGCCTGGCGGACCTTGCTGAACATCCCTTACGTGGCGCCCTGCCTGCCCGGCACCAAGCTGACGGCGGTGGTGGACGAGCGCACCTACGAAGGCATGGTGGAGCTGAAGCTGGGCCCCGTCAGCCTGTCGTTTCGCGGCACGGCGGTGATCGAGGACGTGGACCCGGACGCCATGAAGGTCCGTGTATCCGCCAAGGGCCGGGAAGACCGGGGCCGGGGCTCGGCCCACGCCACGGTAACCTTCCAGTTGCATCCATCGGGCGACGGCACCCGCGTCGAAGTGGCGACGGACCTCAACCTGGCCGGCAGCATCATCCAGTACGCACGCGGGGCCGGAGTGGTCACCAAGACGGCGCAGCAGCTGGTCGACCAGTTCGCCCAGCGCCTGACCCAGCGCATCGAAAGCGGGGAAGAACCCGACCCGGAGGCGATCAAGGTCGGCTCGCTTCTGTGGCGGGGGCTGACCGCGCGCTTCAAGGGTGGCAAGCCGGACACGCCGGACGCATGAAGCCCGCCCCCTTCACCTATCACCGGGCGGGGTCGCTCGCCGAGGCGGCGGAGATGGCGGCAACGCTGGACAACGCGCGCCTGCTGTCGGGCGGGCAATCCCTGATGGCCATGATGAACCTGCGCTATGTCGCGGTCGATCATCTGATCGACCTCAACCCGGTGGCGGAAATCGCGGGGATCGCGATCGACGGCGGGCGGGTGACCCTGGGCGCCATGACCCGCCAGCGCGCCGTGCTGGAATCGGACGCCCTGGCCGCCTGCTGCCCGATCCTGCGTGAGGCCCTGGGCTTCGTCGGTCATGTCCAGACCCGCAACCGGGGCACGGTCGGCGGGTCGCTGGCCCACCTCGACCCGGCGGCGGAACTGCCGGGGATGGCGGCCCTGCTGGACGCCGAGATCACGCTGACGTCCCGGGGCGGCGCGCGCACCGTCGCCATGGCCGATTATCCGCAAGGTTACATGACCCCCGACATCGTCGACGGCGAAATTCTGACGTCCGTCGCCTTCGACCTCTGGCCCGAAGGCCACGGCTGGGATTTCCGCGAATTCGCCCAGCGTCACGGCGACTTCGCCATGGCCGGGGTCGGCAGCCTGATCGCCCTGGATGCGGACGGACGCATCGGCCGCGCGGCGGTGATCCTGATCGGCGTCGGCGACGGGCCGCTGCGCCTGCGCGACGTAGAGGACATATTGACGGACGAAGCCCCGTCCGGCGCCTTGTTCGCGGCGGCCGCCGCGATGGCCGCAGCCCGCCCCATGTCCGCCGACGCCCTGGTCACGGAAGCCTACCGGCAGCACTTGTCGCGCGTTCTGGTCCGCCGTTCCCTCACCCGTGCCTGCGCCCGCGCCACGGAGGCTGCCCATGCCTGACGCCCTGCCCCGCCGCCGGATCACCCTGACCGTCAACGGCAAGGAACATTCGGCCGAAACGGAAGACCGCTATTCCCTGGCCGATTTCCTGCGCCACGGCCTGGGCCTGACCGGCACCCATCTGGGGTGCGAGCATGGCGTCTGCGGCGCCTGCACCGTGCTGGTCAACGGCGAGGCCGTGCGCGGCTGCCTGATGCTGGCGGTCCAGGCCGAAGGATGCCGGGTCACCACCATCGAGGGCCTGGCCGACGACGACGGAGCCCTAAGCCCCCTGCAACAGGCCTTCATGGACAACCACGGCCTGCAATGCGGGTTCTGCACCCCAGGCATCCTGACCACTCTGACCGCCTATCTGCGCGACCATCCGAACGCGGACGAGCCGGAAATCCGCGAGGCGCTGTCCGGCAACATCTGCCGCTGCACCGGCTACGACACCATCGTGCGCGCGGCCCTGGCCGCCGCCCGGACGATCCGCGAAGGAGCCAAGGCATGAGTTCGACCGCCTTCGTCGGCCAGCGCGTGAAGCGCCTGGAAGACCCGGACCTTTTGACCGGCAAGGGACAGTTCCTGGATGACCTGAAACTGCCGGGCCTGCTGGAAGCCGCCTTCGTGCGCAGCCCCTTCGCCCATGCCACCTTCACCGAGATCGACGCGGAAGAAGCCCGCGCCATGCCCGGCGTCCATGCCGTGCTGACGGCCAGGGACCTGCCGGCCGAGATGCAGGGGCAGCGCATTCTGTTGCAGGTGCCCCATCCGCAGATCACCAATGCCGTGACCCAGGAACCCTTGGCGTCCCGGGAAGTCTGCTTCGTCGGCGAGGCCGTCGCCGTGGTCATCGCCGACAACCGCCACCTGGCCGAGGACGCGGCCGAGAGGGTGATCGTCGATTGGGAACCCTTGCCCGCCGCAAGCCATTGCGACGCGGCGTTGAAGCCCGGCGCCCCCGTGACCCATTCATCCATGACCGACAACATCGCCGGGCGCCTCAACCTGGGATACGGCGACGTGGACGCGGCCTTCCGAAACGCCGCGCATGTGGTCGAGGAACGCTACGCGCCCCATCGCGGCACCGGCCATCCCATGGAGTGCCGGGGCGTGGCGGCGGTCTACGACGTGGTCGGCGACGCCTTCCGCATCTGGACGTCGACCCAGACGCCCCACAACACGCAGCGCGCCGTGATCGACATGTTCGGGCTGTCGGAAGACAAGGTCCGCGTCATCACCCCCGACGTCGGCGGCGGCTTCGGCCCCAAGAACCAGGTCTATCCCGAGGAACTGGTGATCCCGGCGGCGGCCCGCCTGCTGGGCCGCCCGGTGAAATGGGCCGAGGACCGGCGCGAACACTTCCTGACCACGACGCAGGAGCGGGACCAGGTGTGGGACGTCGCCGCCGCCGTGGACGCGGACGGCGTGCTGCTCGGCGTCAAGGGCACGCTGATCCACGACGCCGGGGCCTATCTGCCCTGGGGCATCATCATGCCCTATATCTCGGCGACCACCCTGCCCGGCCCTTACAAGCTGCCGGCCTACCGCATGGCGGTGACCGTCGCCTTCACCAACCTGGTGCCGACCACGCCGCTGCGGGGTGCCGGACGGCCCCAGGCCGTGTTCGCCATGGAACGGCTGATGGACGCCGTGGCGCAAAAGCTGGGCCTGGACCCGGCGGAGGTGCGGCGGCGCAACTTCATCCAGGCCGACGAGATGCCCTACGACATGGGCCTGACCTACCGCGACGGCGCGCCCGTGATGTACGACACGGGCGATTATCCGCAGGCCCAGGCGCTGGCCCTGGCCAAGGCCGGCTACGACGATTTCCCGGCCCGCCAGAAAGCGGCCCTGGCCCAAGGCCGCCACATCGGCATCGGCATCGGCAACTATGTGGAGGGCACGGGCCTCGGCCCCTTCGAGGGGGCGACCATCCGCATCCTGACCAACGGACGCGTCGCGATCTACACGGGGGCCGCGGCGGCGGGTCAGGCCCACCGCACGACCCTGGCGCAGATCTGCGCCGACGAAATGAACGTCGACGTCACCGACATCGACGTGGTCGGCGGCGACACGGGCGTCATGCCGCGGGGGGCGGGGACCTACGCGTCCCGGATCACCGTCAACGCCGGGTCGTCCGTACGGGTGGCGTCCATCGAACTGCGCGGCAAGGCCCTGGCGCTCGCCGCCGCCAAGTTCGACGTGAAGCCGGAAGACGTGGAACTGACCCATGGCGCCGTGCGCATCAAGGGCGAGCAGGGCGACAGCATCACCTTCGAGGAACTGGCCAAGATGACCAGCGGCATGCCCGGCTACGCCCTGCCCAAGGGGGTGAAGCCGGACCTGGAGGCGTCGGGCTATTTCACGCCGCCGCAGGCGACCTATTCCAACGGCAGCCACGTCGCCGAGGTCGAGGTCGATGCGGAAACCGGCCAGGTCAAAATCCTGAAGTACACCGTGGTCCACGACTGCGGCACGGTCATCAATCCCATGCTGGTCGACGGTCAGGTCCAGGGCGGGGTCGCCCACGGCATCGGCAACGCGCTTTTGGAGCGCATGGTGTTCGACGCCGACGCCAATCCGCTGACCACCACCTTCGCCGACTACCTGATGCCGACGGCGGAACTCGTGCCCGACTGCGACATCGTGCATATGGAAAGTCCCACCCCCCTGAACCCCCTGGGCGCCAAGGGCGCCGGCGAAGGCGGCACCATCCCCGCCCCGGCCGCCATCGTCGCGGCGGTGGAAAGCGCGCTCACGCCCTTCGGCCTGCGCATCACCGATTGCCCCATCACGCCGCAGCGCATCGTCGAACTGATCCAGACGGCACAAGAAACCATCCAGGAGGACCATTGATGAGCGCCAGCGACCGTTTCCGCGTTTCCCGCGACGGCCCCGTCGCCCGCGTGACCCTGTGCCAGGGAGCCGAAGGCAACACCCTGGCGCCGCCCGACATGCAGGCCATCGGCGCGGCCATCCGGGCCGAGGGCTCGGACTCATCCGTGAAGCTGGTCGTCGTCACCGGCGAGGGCGCCGATTTCTGCCTGGGCCGGCGCATCGTGCCGGGGGTGACGCCGCCCGCCAACGCACGGGCGTTCCGCGAGCGGGTCGCCGACGCGATCCTAGGGGTCTATGAAAACCTGCGCATGACCCCGGTGCCTGTGCTGGCCGCCGTGCAGGGCCGGGCCAAGGGGTTCGGCTGCGCCTTCGCCGCCCAGGCCGACGTGACCATCGCCGAGGACGAGGCCCGGTTTTCCATGCCGGAAATGGACGGCAACCTGCCGCCGACCCTGGCCATTTCCGCCGCCCTGCCGAAAATGCCCGCCAAGGCCGTGCTCGACATGGTGCTGACCCGCGACGAAATCGACGCCCAGACGGCCTTTCATTTCGGGCTGATTTCCCGGGTTGCCCCGAAGGGCGGCCTGACGGCCGCGACGGCCGCCTATATCGCCAAATTGGCCGACCGCGACCGCGACGCCCTGGTCGCCATCAAGGAATACATGCGCCTGGCCCCGACCATGGACCTTGCCGGGCAGGCCCGTTATGGGGCAAACCTGATTGCGGTCGAAATGACCTCCCAGGACAAAGCTTAAGAACAGGACCAGCCCATGCCCATGATTTCCGTCAACGGTGAAACCCTGCATTACCGCCAGGCCGGCAGCGGCCCGACGCTGCTGATGCTGCACAGCCTGGGCACCAACGGCTATCTGTGGGAAGGGCAGATCGCGGCATTGAAGGACAAGTTCACCTGTGTGGCGCTCGACGCCCGCGGTCATGGCCGCTCGTCCAACCGGGGCGGCGTGACCATGCAGGCGGTGGCCGAGGATGCCCATGCGCTGTTGACGGAACTGGGCCTGCTGCCCGCGCACGTCATGGGAATTTCCATGGGCGGGCTGCAATGCGCGCGCCTGCACGCCCTGGCCCCCAATGACGTGCTGTCCATCGTCTACGCCGACAGCTTCGCCTTCATGGGCGAGGCGGGGCCGGAGCGGATTGCGGGCATGGAAGCCAAGATGGCGACCATGACCATGACCGAATTCGCCAAGGACTATGCCGACAGCACCCTGCTGCCGACGACGGGCACGGCCCACCACCAGGCCCTGGTCGCCGCCATCACCGGCATGACCAAGGACGATTACCTGGACGCCGTGCGCTCCGTGTTCACCGAAGACGTGCGCGCGCAATTGCAGGGCATCGACAAGCCCATGCACATCGTCACCGGCGACCAGGACCAGCGCACCCCGCTGGCGGCGGCGGAAAGCGTCCAGGCCCTGGTCAAGGGATCGACGCTCGAGGCCATTCCGAATGCGGCGCATCTGTCGAACATCGACAATCCGGCCGGCTTCATGGCCGCCGTGGGGCCTTTCCTCGAGCGCGTTCGGAGATAGCAGCCCCCTTGGCCCCCCTTGGGCCACCTTGTTTTCCCCCGCCCGACACCCGTTAATGGTGCATTCTATTATATTCATTGCGTTCCCGGCAGGTGGTTTTTATTAATGACCCTGCCTTGAGGAACCCGCCGGAAAGCAACTCTTCTTAATGTCTGAACGCTCGGACGACGACGTCCTTAAATCTGTTCTGGAAGGCAGCCCGATCGGTGCGGCCATCCTCGACGTCGCAAGCGGCAAGCGCCTGTTCGTGAACAGCCGTCTCGTCACTATGTTCGGCGCCGCGTCGGCCGACGACCTCCTGAACAACGACATTCGGGACACCTGGGTCGACCCCGACGCTTTCACCGCCTCCTACACGCAGTTCAGCAAGGGCGAACTGTTGGTGAACGTTGAATCGGAACGCAGACGTTTCGACGGAACCAAGTGGTGGGTGCTGATGAACACGCAGCCCATTACCTTTGAATCCCGAAAGGCCGGCATTGTCTGGCACATCGACATTTCAGACCGCAAGAACGCGGAAGCGCAAATTCTCCAGGCCAAAAAAGAGGCTGAGGACGCCAGTCACGCGAAATCTGATTTCCTCGCCCATGTCAGCCACGAGTTGCGCACGCCGCTGAACAGCATCCTCGGGTTTTCCCAGATGCTGTCCACCGAGTCCGCCACCGGCATCAATCCCGCCAACCGGATCGAATACGCCAAGAACATCTTTGCGTCGGGCGGGCTTCTCCTGGGAATCATCAACGATATTCTCGATTTATCGAAGATCGAAGCCGGGGAATTCGAACTGGACCGATCCGCGTTCGACATCAATGACGTTCTCACGACCGCACAACAGATGATGAACAGTTTGGCGGAACTGGACGGCATCACCATGAACTATGCGCCGTCCGCCGACCCGATCTCTCTTTTCGCGGACAAGCGCGTGGTGACGCAAATCATCGTCAACCTGTTGTCCAACGCCATCAAGTTCAACAACAAGCACGGATGCGTGACGCTTGCCGCCTCCGTTCTGCCCGACGGCGGCCGATCGATCACCGTCACGGATACGGGGATCGGTATCGCCAAGGACGATTTCCCGAGGGTTCTCGCCCCGTTCGGGCAGGTCCGCACCAGTTCGCACCGGGCCTATGGGGGCACCGGCCTGGGTCTTTCCCTGTCGAAATACCTGGTGGAACTGCACGGCGGTGCCCTTCACCTGTCCAGCACGCTGGGCCAGGGCACGACGGTCGAGATCACGTTCCCGCCGGCGCCTTAACGGCCCCCTCCGTTCCGAATAGGAGACCCGCGCAGATCGTTGATCCGTTCGCCATTCGAATCTAGTAAGGTGCCGCGCTTTCCATCCCACAGATCAGGTTTCCCCCTCCCTTGGCACCTCCCATTCTCCATCTTCGCGACATCGATCTGACCTTCGGCGGCACGCCCCTGCTGGAAGGGGCGGAGCTTGCCGTCATGCGCGGCGACCGCCTGTGCCTGGTCGGGCGCAACGGGTCCGGCAAGTCGACCCTGCTGAAGATCGCGGGCGGGCTGATCCAGCCCGACCGGGGCGAGATCTTCGTGCAGCCGGGGGCGACGGTGCGCTATCTGGCGCAGGAACCGGACCTGTCCGGCCATGCCACGACGCTTGATTATGTCGAGGACGGCCTAGCGCCGGGCGACGATCCCTATCGGGCGCAATACCTGCTGGACCTTCTTGGCCTGACGGGGCAGGAAACTCCCGGCCATCTGTCCGGCGGCGAGGCCCGGCGCGCGGCCCTGGCCCGGGCGCTCGCGCCCAAGCCCGATATCCTGCTGCTGGACGAGCCGACCAACCACCTGGACCTCCCCGCCATCGCCTGGCTGGAAAGGGAACTCAAATCCCTGCCGTCGGCGATCGTCATGATCAGCCACGACCGCCGGTTCCTGGAAACCCTGTCGCGCGCGACCCTGTGGCTCGACCGGGGCGAGGTCAAACGCCTTGAACAGGGATTTTCCGCGTTCGAGGAATGGCGCGACACGCTGCTGGAACAGGAAAGCACGGCCCGTCACAAGCTCGACCGCAAGATCGCCGCCGAAACCCACTGGTTGATCCACGGTGTCACGGCCCGGCGCAAGCGCAACCAGCGCAGGCTCGGCAACCTGATGGACATGCGTCAGCAGAAGCGCGAGTTGCGCCAGGTGGCGGGCGAGGTCAAGCTGGCCGCCGCCCAGGGCGAAACCTCGGGCAAGCTGGTGATCGACGCCGAAGACATCACCAAGGCTTACGGCGAGCGCACCCTGATTGACGGCTTTTCCACCCGCATCCTGCGCGGCGACCGGGTCGGCATCATCGGGCCCAACGGGGCCGGCAAGACGACCCTGCTGAACATCCTGACCGGCCAGGCCGCCCCCGACACGGGCAAAGTCAAGGTCGGCGTATCGGTCGAGATGGTGACGCTCGACCAGAAACGCGAAAGCCTGAACCCCCGGACCAGCCTGTCCGACGCCCTGACCGACGGCAGCGGCGATACGGTGTCCGTCGGCGGCGAGCCACGCCACGTCATCAGCTACATGAAGGACTTTCTGTTCCTGCCCGAACAGGCGCCGACGCCGATCGGCGAGTTGTCGGGCGGCGAGCGCGGGCGGCTGATGCTGGCCCGGGCATTGGCCCGCCCGTCCAACCTTCTGGTGCTCGACGAGCCGACCAACGACCTGGACCTGGAAACCCTCGACCTGTTGCAGGAAATGCTGGCCGATTACGAAGGCGCGGTGCTGCTGGTCAGCCACGACCGCGATTTCATCGACCGGGTCGTGACCTCGGTCATCGCTTGGGAAGGCGAAGGCCAGTGGCGCGAATACCCCGGCGGCTATTCCGACATGCTGGCCCAGCGCGGCGAGGCGCCGCTGCGCGACAAGCCGAAAAAGGACAAGGGATCGGCGAAGAACGCTCCCGCGCCGTCCTCACCCGCTGCGCCGAAGGAAAAACGCAAGCTGTCCTTCAAGGACAGCCACGCGCTGAAAATCCTGCCCGACCGCATGGCCAAGCTTGAGGAAGAGATCGCAGGCCACAAGAAGGTCCTGGCCGACCCCAACCTGTTCGCCAAGGATGCCCGGCGGTTCACCGATACGGCGGCGGCTTTGACAAAGGCCGAGGCAAAGCTGGCCACCCTGGAAGAAGAGTGGCTCGCCCTCGAACTCAAGCGCGAGGAAATCGAGGGCGGCGCATAAGCGTCCTTACTGCACCGGCTGCATGCGCCCGGTGTGGCGATCGACCGAGAACTTGCGGACCAGGGAATTATCCTTGGTCACGACCTCGGCCTCGATGGTGTCGCCGTCCTTTTCCGTGACCTTGCCGACCTTCAGGTTGGGATTGCGGGTCCAGGCCACGCGCTGTTCCATCATCTTCTTGACGTCATCGGCCTTGAGGTCGCGGTCGAGCGCCTGCGCCCCGCCGCAGCCGCCCATCATGCCGTAGCCGGGTCCCATCATCATACCGGGTCCCATCATCATGCCGGGCCCCATGCCCATGCCGGACCCCATGCCCATGCCGGGGCCCATCATCATCCCGGGACCCATCATCGGCATCTGGCCGCCGTAGCCGTATCCCATTCCCGGCCCCATCATCATGCCGGACCCCATGCCCATTCCATAGCCCATCATGGGCATCTGGCCCTGATAGCCCTGGCCCATCATGCCGCGCCCCATCATGGGCATGTCGTCCCGGTCGCCGGACACACCCGGGCCATGCGCCAAAGCCTCGCCAGCGGAAAGAAGGCCGAGAGCACCGATCAGCGCCAAGGCCGTCTTCATACCTGTCGTCTTCATCTCTTCACCCTTTCATTGCCTTGGGAACGATCCTTCCCATTTGGCAATCGTAAGGTGTTGGCGAAGGATTTTCGTTGACCTGCGTCAAGTCGC